>NZ_JBIRRA010000021.1:93199-94128 GCF_044333485.1 Streptomyces sp. NPDC020983
GTCCCTGCGGTCGTCGAAACGCGGACGGTCATCACGAGGCCGGTCATCACGCGGGCGGTCGTCACGGGGACGGTCGTAGCGCGGACGGTCATCACGAGGGCGGTCGTCACGCGGCCGGTCGTCACGACGGAAACCACCGCCACCACCACCGTACGGACGGTCCGAACGGGGACGGTCGTCACGTCGGAAACCACCACCGGGGCGGTCACCGTCACGGCGCGGCCCACGAGGACGGTCGTCCCTGCGGTCGTCGAAACGCGGACGGTCATCACGAGGCCGGTCATCACGCGGGCGGTCGTCACGGGGACGGTCGTAGCGCGGACGGTCATCACGAGGGCGGTCGTCACGCGGCCGGTCGTCACGACGGAAACCACCGCCACCACCACCGTACGGACGGTCCGAACGCGGACGATCATCACGACGGAAACCACCACCCGGGCGGTCACCCTCGCGGCGCGGCCCACGAGGACGGTCGTCCCTGCGGTCGTCGAAACGCGGACGATCATCACGAGGCCGGTCATCACGAGGACGGTCACCGCGGGGGCGGTCGTCACGTCGGTCGTCGCGGCGGTAGCCGCCACCGCTCGGGCGGTCACCGTCCCGCCGCGGGCCGCCGCTGCGGTAACCCCCACGGTCGCCACCGCCGTTCGGGCGCGAGTCCCGGCGTTCGGGACGCTCGGGCCGGTCTTCAGGCGAGTTGGACATCGACGTGACTCCTCGAATCGTGCTGCTGTAGTACAAGTCTCCCGTATTCACGGGGACACCGCGCTGCGTGAGTGCATGCAAAAAACCCCTGGTCCCAGCACGTAGGCCAGGACCAGGGGTCTGGAAAGATTGTTCGGCGGTGTCCTACTCTCCCACAGGGTCCCCCCTGCAGTACCATCGGCGCTGAAAGGCTTAGCTTCCGGGTTCGGAATGTAACCGGGCGT
>NZ_JBIRRA010000022.1:0-74325 GCF_044333485.1 Streptomyces sp. NPDC020983
CGTCCGAGTAGGCCCACTACGAGGACGACCCTCCGCCTTGCGATCGCACGCACCAGACACCGTCTGCCCCGCCCTCCGGGCGGACGACGGGACTTCGCGGACACGCCCTGGGGGCAGCCTCCGACAACGCCCCGGGCCGGGCCCGGAACCCCGGCCCCGCGGGGCGGCGGTACGGTGCCGCGCCCGGAAGCGGTGCCCGGCGCCGGGGCGGGCGGCGGCTCACGGACCGGGCCGCCGGCCCCGGCCGCCCGGCCGCGCCCCGAACGGCCGCCGCCGCGCTCCCGGCTGCTAATCTGACAGCACTGTCATATCTGGCCCGGCGAGGAAGGCGCGCCCCGCATGCCCCAGCTCTATCCCGCCGCCGAGCCGTACGCGCACGGCATGCTCGACGTCGGCGACGGCAACCGCGTCCACTGGCAGACGTACGGCAATCCCGCCGGCAGACCCGCGCTCGTCCTGCACGGCGGGCCCGGCTCGGGCGCGGGGCCGTACTGGGCGCGGCTGTTCGACCCGGCGGCCTACCGCGTCGTCCTCCTCGACCAGCGCGGCTGCGGGCTCAGCACGCCCGACGCCGCCGACCCGGGCACCTCGCTCGCCGTCAACACCACGCAGCACCTGATCGCCGACATCGAGCTGCTGCGCCGTCACCTGGGCGTCGGCACCTGGCTCGTGCTCGGCGGCTCCTGGGGTGTGACCCTCGCACTCGCGTACGCCGAGGAGCACCCGGGCAGCGTCAGCGGGCTGGTGCTCTTCAGCGTCACGAACACCACCCGGCGCGAAGTGGAGTGGGTGACGCGGGACATGGGCCGGGTCTTCCCCGAGGAGTGGGCCGCCTTCCGCGACACCGTGCCGGAGGACGAGCGCGACGGGGACCTCGCCGCCGCCTACGCCCGGATGCTCGCCGACCCGGATCCGGACGTGCGGGACCGGGCCGCGCGCGCGTGGTGCCGGTGGGAGGACGTGCACGTCTCCACCTACGCGGGCCACCGGCCCGACCCGCGCTACGACGACCCGCGCTTCCGGATGCGCTTCGCCCGCCTCGTCACGCACTACTGGCGGCACGCCGGCTTCCTGCCGGACGGCGCGCTGCTGCGCGGCGCGGACCGGCTCGCGGGCATCCCCGGTGTCCTGGTCCACGGGCGGCTCGACATCAGCAGCCCGCCGGACGTCGCCTGGCAGCTCGCGCAGGCCTGGCCGGACGCGGAGCTGCAGCTCATCGGCGGCGAGGGCCACGGCCTGTCCGGCAGCTCCACCACCGAGGCCGTCGTGGCGGCAACCGACCGCTTCCGCACGGTGCCCGCGCCGCCGGCCTGAACGGCCGCGCAGGCCCGGGCGTACGGGCCCGGCGCGGCGGGGCGGGTGCGTACGCTGCTCGGGGCAGCCGTGAGGGGGACTCAGGTGACGGACGCAGCGCAGCGGCACGTGCTCGGCGGCAGGTACCGGCTGGGGGGAAGGCTGGGGGCGGGCCCGGGGGGCAACGCCTGGCGGGCCCATGACGAGTGGCTGCGCGTGGAGGTGGCCGTCAAGCGCGTGCTGCCGCCGTCCGCACCGGGCGACGGCGTCGCCGACGCGGCGCAGCTGCGGGCGCGGGCCGCGCTCCGGGCGGGGGCCGCGGCGCGGCTGCGCGGGCACCCGCACGTGGTCACGCTGCACGACGTCGTCGTGGACGGCGGCGGCACCCCGTGGACGGTGTCGCACCTGGTGGAGGGCCGCTCGCTGGCCGACCACCTCGACGCGTACGGCCCGCTGTCGGTGGCGCGCGCCGCGGACGTCGCCCGCGCGCTGCTCTCGGCGATGGACGCGGCCCGCACCGCCGACCTCACCGGTCTCGGCGTCAAGCCGTCGAACGTGCTGCTCGCCGCGGACGGCGGGATCCTGCTGGCGGACGTGTGCGCTCCCGGCGGCTCGCGGGGCCCGGAGCCCGCACGGCCCGGCGCGCCCACCGGCCCGCCGGGCCACGTCGCGCCCGAGGGCGTCGCGGCCGCGCACGGCGACGGGACCGCGGACGGTGCGGCCGCCGACCTCTTCGCGCTCGGCGTGACGCTCTACCAGGCGGTCGAGGGCCGCCTCCCCTTCGACCCGGCGGACCCCTTCGCGGCGGTGTCCGCCGATCTTGTCCCGCCGGTCCGTGCGGGCCGCCTGGCGCCGCTGCTCACCGCGCTCCTCGCCCGCGACCCCGCGCGCCGGCCGAGCGCCCGCGAGGCGCTGGCCCTGGTGCCGGCGCCGGGGCCGTACGGCGCACCGCCGCCCGGGCCCGCCCCCGTGGCGGCGGCGGTGCCCGGGCACGCGCCGGCGGCCGGCCCGGCCCTCCGCCACGCTGCGACGGCGACGGCGCGGCTGCCCGGCCCGTTCCTGCTGCGCACGCCGGCCGACGTCCACGGCCTGGCGTTCGGCCCGGAGGGCACCGTCCTGGCCGGCGTGGGCGGCGACAGGACCGTCCGGCTGTGGGACCTCACCTCCGGTCGGGGCACCTGCACCGAACTGACCGGGCACCGCGGGGCCAACGAGGCGGTGGCCTGGAGCCCGGACGGCACGCTGATCGCCACCGGGGGCTACGACCGGACGGTACGGCTGTGGGACGCCGCGACCGGCCGCACCGTCAGGACGCTGGCGGAGCACACCGACTGGGTCCGCGCGATCGCCTTCGGCCCGGACGGCCGCACGCTCGCCACCGCGGGCGACGACAAGACCGTACGGCTGTGGGATCCGGCCACCGGCGCGCAGCTGGCCACGCTGCCCGGCCACCCGGGCTGGGTGCGCGCGATCGCCTTCGGCCCGGACGGGCGGACCCTCGCGGCGGGCGGCGGCCGGGAGGTGCGCGTCTGGGACCTGGCGTCCGCGGAGCGGATCCGGACCGTGGCGGGCCTGGGGGGCAAGGTGCGGACGCTCGCGTACAGCCCGGACGGCACCGTCCTGGCGGTGGGCGGCAAGAAGTTCGGCCTCCGGGTCCTCGACGCCGCCACGCACGCCCCGCTGCCGGCCTGGCCCGGTACGAAGGGCCGGGTCGAGGCCCTCGCCTTCAGCCGGGACGGCACGCTGCTCGCGAGCGGCGGCCGCACCCGCCCGGTCGCCCTGCAGGACGCGCGGACGGGAAGGGCGGTGACGTCCTGGACCGTCGAACCGCTGGCGGCGGTCCGCGCGACGGCGTTCAGTCCGGACGGCACGGTCCTCGCCGTCGCCAAGGGCACCTCGGTCTGCCTGTGGCGCGTCCCGCCCGCCCGGTACGCCGATGCCCCGGCCTGAACGGCGGCGTCACACGGAGGTGTCGAAGGAGATCCAGACGTCGGGCGGCACGTCCGGCCGCCCGGGCACCGCCCGCCGCTCCTCCCGCCACGCGCCGGGGGCGAGATCCTCGGCGACCCGCCGCCAGAAGGCGCACGCGCCGGCGTTGGCGTCCTGGAACGGGATCTCCCACGGCCCCGGGTGCCGTCCCACGACCTGCCGCACGGCCCGCAGTCCGATCCCTCCGCGCCGCGCACCGCGTACGACGAAGCAGCTGCTGACGACCCGTGCCGCCCCGCCCACCCCGCGCACGAAGGCGAAGCCGGCCGGCCGCCCGGCGCACGTGAAGAGGTACGGCACCCAGCCGTCCGCGGAGAAGGCCGCCGCGAGCCGCTCGCCGCGGAAGGCCCCGTCCGCGCCGGGCAGTTCCCCCGTGAACTCCGACATGTCGTGCCCGAACATCACCCACAGCCTGCCGACGGCCTCCCGTTCGGCCTGCCCCGCGATCCGTACGGCCACCCCGTGCTGCGCGTCCGTCGCTCCCATGAGGGCAGCCTCCCACGCGGCGGGATCCCGTGTGCGCGCCCGCCCGGCGGGCTGGCAGGATCCGGGCATGCCGATTGCCGACGTGCCGCCCGACGTACGCCTCGCCTACGACACCTTCGGGGACCCGGGGGATCCGCCCGTGCTGCTCGTCATGGGCTTCGGGGCGCAACTGCTCGCGTGGGAGGAGGGCTTCTGCCAGGCGCTCGCCGACCGCGGGCGGTACGTCATCCGGTACGACAACCGGGACTGCGGGCTGTCCACCCGCTTCGACGACCGGCCCGTCGACCTGCTGCGCTTCGTCGCGGCGGTCAGCTCGGGCGACGTCGACCGGGCGCTCGCCATGGTGCCGTACTCGCTGGCGGACATGGCCGAGGACGGGATGGGGCTGCTCACCGCGCTGGGGATCGAGCGGGCACACGTCGTCGGGGCCTCGATGGGCGGGATGATCGCGCAGCTCATGGCGATCGCCCACCCGGAGCGGGTGCTGACCCTGACCTCGATGATGTCCTCGACCGGTGAGCAGGAGTACGGACAGGCGACGCGGGAGGCGCAGGCGGTCCTCTTCCGCGGCCGGCCCGCCGACCGCGAGGGCCATGTCGCGGCGGCCGAGCGGGACCTGGTGTGGGCGTCACGGCGGTACGGGGACGCGGCGGTGCTGCGGGACCTCGCCGGGCGCTCCTACGACCGTGCGTACTACCCGGCGGGGATCGGGCGGCAGCTCGGGGCGATGGTCCTCGCCGGCTCGCGGGCCGACGCCCTGCGGAAGCTGACCGTGCCGACGCTCGTGATCCACGGCCTGGACGACACGCTCATCGCCCCCAGCGGCGGCGAGCGGACGGCGGAGCTGGTACCG
This sequence comes from Streptomyces sp. NPDC020983, assembly GCF_044333485.1. Taxonomy (NCBI): domain Bacteria; kingdom Bacillati; phylum Actinomycetota; class Actinomycetes; order Kitasatosporales; family Streptomycetaceae; genus Streptomyces; species Streptomyces sp. NPDC020983. The sequence goes on from NZ_JBIRRA010000022.1 coordinate 4,622, forward strand.
GGCGCGAAGCTGCTGCTCGTCCCGGACATGGGCCACGACCGGCCGCGCGAGCTGTGGCCCGTGCTGGTCGAGGCGCTGGCGGCGCACACCGCCTGACGGGCTGTCCGGCAGGGCGGCAGGACCGTGCGGCGGGCGGCGGGCGCCCTCGCGGCGGACCGGCCGGGCGGCACCGCGCCCCGTCCTGCCGCGCCGGGGCGGGGAGGCGGTGGGCGCGGGGTGAAAACCCTGTGGAGGCCGTGTCGGTGGGACCCCCTATCCTGCACCCGTGATCACGCGGACCAGGGGAGGGCGCGGCATGTTCGGCAAGCTGTTCACCAGGGGTGCGGGGGACCGGGCGGCGGACGCGCCCGCCCGGCCGGCCGGCCGCCGGCCGAAGAAGGGCGTGCACGAGGTCCAGGGGCTGGACGACGCGCGCGTGCTCGCCCTCACCGCCGCCGCCCGCGCCGGTGACTGGGCGGCGCTGCGGCAGGCCGCCGCCCCCTTCGACCTGGACCGCGACCACCGCGTCCTGAGCGAGATCGCGGACACCGAGGGCGTCGAGGAGTGGATCGGCGGGGCCGTCGGGAACGAGGCGGACGGCACCGAGGGCCGCGCGACGGCGCTGCTGGTCTCCGGCGCGCGGTACATCAGCTGGGGCTGGCAGGCCCGCACCAGGGCCGCGGCCTCGCAGGTGTCGCAGGAGCAGTGGCGGACCTTCCGCGAGCGGCTGACCGTCGCCGAGGAGCAGCTGCTGCGGGCCGCCGAACTGCGGCCGGAGTGGATCGCCCCGTGGCGCCGCCTCCTGATGTCCGGGCGCGGCATGTCACTGGGCCGCCCGGTGGGCGAGGCGCGGCGGGATGCCGCGCTGCGCCGCGACCCGCTGGATCTGGAGACCCATCTGGAGTGGGTGACGCAGCTGCAGACGCGGTGGGGCGGCGAGCCCGGCGAGGCGCTGGCCTTCGCGCGGGACGCGTTCGCGCGCGCCCCGCTGGGGCAGCGGCTGGGCTGCGTCATCGCCTTCGCGCACATCGAGGACTGGGTGGAGGCGGAGGGCACGGACCGCCTCGACCGCCCCGCGGTCCGCGACGAGCTGCGCGAGGCGGCCGAGTGCAGTGTGCTGCACCCCGGGTACGAGCGCCGGCCTGGCTGGCAGTACGAGTTCAACCTGTTCGCGATGGCGCTGTCGCTGGCCGGCGAGGGCCCCACGGCCCGCCGCGTCTTCCAGGCGCTCGACGGCGCGTACACGCGGCGGCCCTGGGACTACCTGCCGGACCCGGCCGCGCAGTTCGCCCGCTACCAGAGCCGCGCCTGAGGCCCGGCCCGCCGCGTGCGCACCGCCGCCCCTCCCGCACCGCCGCCACTCCCCCGGCCCCTTCCGCCCTGCCCGCTCCCTGACTTCCGGACTGCCCGATGACCCAGCACGACACCGCGAACGCCGGCGCCGCCGACCGCACCTTCCAGGTGGATCTGCGCGGCCTCGTCGACCTCCTGTCCCACCACCTCTACTCCAGCCCCCGGGTCTACCTGCGCGAACTGCTCCAGAACGCGGTGGACGCGCTGACCGCCCGGCGCGCCCTCGAACCCGGCGCGCCCGCGGACGCCTTCGGTATCCGGCTGTACGCCGACGGCTCGGTGGTCCGCGTCGAGGACGACGGCGTCGGCCTCACCGAGGCGGACGTGCACGCCTTCCTGGCCACGATCGGCCGCAGCAGCAAGCGGGCCGAGCGGATCGCCGAGCAGCGGGCCGACTTCATCGGCCAGTTCGGCATCGGCCTGCTGTCCTGCTTCCTGGTCGCGGACGAGATCCTCGTCGTCAGCCGCTCCGCCCGTACGCCCGACGCGCCCGCCGTGGAGTGGCGCGGGCGGGGCGACGGCAGCTACTCGGTGCGCACCCTGCCCGCCTCCGCCCGCCCGCAGCCGGGCACGACGGTGTCGCTGACCCCGCGCACCGACACCGGCGAATGGACCAGGCCGGCCGAGGTCCGGTCGCTGGCCCGGCACTTCGGCTCCCTGCTGCGGCACCCGGTCACCTTCTCGGACGGCGGCGAGCCCGCACCCGTCAACCCCGAGCCCGCGCCCTGGGCGAGGTCCTACCCGACGCCGGGCGCCCGGCAGCGCGCACTCGCCGCGTACGGCGCGGACGTCTTCGGCTTCACTCCGCTGGACACGATCGAGCTGGACCTCCCGGCGGTGGGCCTGAAGGGCATCGCGTGCGTGCTGCCGGAGGCGGTGCCCGCCGGGCGGCGGCACGGCCACCGGGTGCACGTCAAGGGGATGCTGCTGTCGGAGCAGGCCGAGGAGATCCTCCCGGAGTGGGCCTTCTTCGTCCGCTGCGTCGTGGACGCCGAGAGTCTGCGCCCCACGGCGTCGCGCGAGTCGCTGTACGAGGACGACACGCTCGCGGCCGTACGGGACGCGCTCGCCGAGCGGCTGCGCGCGTGGATGGCGCGGGCCGCGGCGAGCGACCCGGAGCTGCTGGGCCGCTTCCTCCAGGCCCACCACCTGGCGGTCAAGTCGCTCGCGGTGCACGACGACGAGATCCTGCGGATGCTGCTGCCCTGGCTGCCGTTCGAGACCACCGACGGCCACACGACGCTCGACGAGTTCGCCCGTACCCACGCCACCGTGCTGGTGACCTCCAGCGTGGAGGAGTTCCGGCAGGTCGCGGCGATCGCCTCGGCGGCCGGCCTCGGTGTCGTCAACGGCGGCTACACCTACGACCGGGCGCTCGTGCACCGGCTGCCGGAGATCCGGCCGGAGGCGAGCGTCGCCGACCTGGACCCGGCGACGCTCACCGCGCACCTGGACCCGGTGGACCGGGAGACGGAGCTGTCCGCCGCCTCCTACCTCACGCTGGCCCGCGACGCGCTCGCCGTCTTCGACTGCGACGTGGCGCTGCGCACCTTCCAGCCGGCCTCCGCGCCCGCGCTGCTGCTCGACAGCCGCGAGGCGCGGCACGAGCGCACCCGCTCCCAGCTCGCCCGCGAGCAGGACGGCGGCCTGTGGGGCGACATCCTCGGCGCGCTGCGCCAGGAGGCCCCCAAGGCCCAGCTGATCCTGAACCAGCTCAACCCCCTGGTGCGCGCGGCCGTCGCCATCACCGAGCCGGAGCTGGCCCGCACCAGCGCCGAAGCCCTCTACGGGCAGGCCGCGCTGCTGTCCCGGCGCCCGCTGCGGCCCGCCGAGTCGAGCCTGATCAACCGCTCCTTCCTCGGCCTCCTCGCCCACGCCCTCCGCAAGGACAGCTGACGATGCCGACCGCACCCCAGACCACCGACGAGCTGTACGCGGCGCTCCAGGAGAACGACGAGCGCCCCTACGGCCGTGCCCGTACCGTCATCGCCGAGGAACTGGTCGACGCGGCCGAGCAGTTCGCCGAGCCCGCCCCGCTCGTCGACGCACTGCTCGAACTCCAGGAGGCGTACACGTACGGCTCGGAGCCCCGCAAGTCGCCCGTCGTCTTCGCGCGGCTGCTCCAGCTCTTCGACGAGCAGCCGGACGTCTTCGACGAGCGGCTGCGGCACCACATGTACTGGCGTTTCAAGTGGGTGGCGGGCGCCCTGCTCTCGGTGCCCGAGATGCCGCTGACCAGCCTGCGCCAGTGGCTGGCGGAGATGCGCGACCGGTACGAGAAGGCGGGTCTCGGACTCCAGCCGTACTACGGGCAGGCCTACCACCTGGCCGCGCACGTCGGCGAGAGCGCCGAGGCCACCGCGCTGGCGTACGAGCTGTGGGCGGGGCGGGCGCGCACCCAGTACAGCGACTGCGAGGCGTGCGAGATCCGCGGCCGCGCCCTCCACCACCTCGCCGCGGGCGACGACGAGCGCGCGCTCGACATCTGGCACCCGGTGCTGACGGGCAAGGAGTCCTGCCAGGAGGAGCCCGCCACCTCGATCTCCCACGCCCTGCTGCCGCTGGTCCGCACCGGCCGTACGGACGACGCCCGCGAGGCGCACCTGTTCGGCTACCGCGGCTGCCGCCGCAACCCGTCGATGGCGCCGGACGTCGGCCGGCACCTGGAGTTCTGCGCGCTGACCGGCAACGAGGCGCGCGGCCTCGAACTGCTCGCCGAGAACCGCACGCTGTTCTCCGAGGTGGATTCGCCGAGCGACATGCTCGCCTTCCTCACCGGCGTGGAGGTGCTGCTCCAGCGCGTGGAGTCGCTGGGCCACGGAGAACTGCCCGCGGCCGGCTTCCCCGGCCGGACGTGGACGGTCGCCGCCCTGCGTGCCGAGGTGGCGGGCCGCGCCGACGACCTGGCCGCCCGCTTCGACGCCCGCAACGGCACGCCGGCGCACACCGACCGCCGCAGGATCCGGCTGGAGCGCGCCCCGCTGCTGGAGTCGCTGGAACTGACGCTGCGCCCGCGCACCCTCGACGACGTGGCGCCGGCGACTTCCCCCGCCGCCGCGCCCCGGCCGGCGGCGGCCGCGCTGCCCGAGTCGGTCACCGGCCTCGTCCTGCGGGCCCGGGAGCTGGACGAGGTGGGCCACCCCGACGCGGAGGCGTGCTGGGCGCGGCTCGCGGAGCTCGTGGCCGGGCCCGGCTACGTCCACCCCGAGGACCCGGCCGTGGGCCCGCTCGCACAGCTGCGCGCGGACCTGCTGGACGAGGAGGGCGCCGCGGCCCGCGAGAAGGACGACCTGGCCGGGGCCGCCGCGCGCTACACGGAGTCCGCGGAGCTCTACGCAGAGGCCGGGCTGCCCGCGCACGCCGCGGTGGCCCGCGCCTGCGCGCTGCTCGCGGCCGCGGAGGCACCCGGGCCCGCGGAGGACCGGGACCCGGCGGACCCGCCGTCCCAGGAGGCCGCGGCCGAGGCGAGGGCCGCCGCGATGACCGCGGCCCACGCCGCGCTGACCCGCCTCCAGGCCGAAGCGCCCGGTCTCGCGCCCCACCAGGAGGCCCGGCTGCTGCGGCTGCGGTCGACCGCGCTGGGGATGCGGCTGGAGGCCCAGCCGACGCAGGAGCACACCGCGGCCGCTTTCGCCGAGGTCGGGCTGCTGCACGACTTCGCCGCCGCGCACGACCTGCCCGGCCAGGTCTGCCGGGCGCTGCTGCTGCGCGCCAGCACGTACGCGATCGGCGGCGACCTCGCCACGGCCGAGCGCGAACTGGACGGGCTGCTGGCCCGGCTGCGGGCGGAGGGGCCCGACTGGCACCTGCCGCACGCGCTGGGCCTGCGCGGCCGCATCCGCCTGGGCCTGCGCGACGCGGAAGCGGCCCACGCGCACCTGTCGGAGGCGCTGCGGGAGGCCCGCCGGTGGCCGGCCTACACCGCCTACTCCGGGACCCTGCACGGCGAGCTGGCCCGGGCCTGCATGGGGCTGGGCCGCCACGACGAGGCGCTGCGCCACCTGACGCGCTCGGCGGAGGTGGACATGCGGCACGGCAGCCGGGTGGACGCCTTCTGCACGTACAGCAACGCGGCCCGGCTGGGCCTGGAGATGGGCCGCGTCGAGGACTGCATCGCGCTGCTGGACTCGCTGCTCGCCGAACCGGACGTCACCTCCCGGGAGTTGGACGACCGGCTGGTCGCCCAGCTGCGCCTGACCCGGGCGCGGGCGCTGCGCGCCGGTGACGACACCAAGGCGGCGCTGGCCGAATTCCTGGAGCTGGCCGCGGAGTCGGCGGCGTGGGAGGACGACCCGGGCTCGCACGCGATGATCGCCGCGGAGACGGCCGTACTGCTCGCCGAGACGGGCGAGTTCGCCCGCGCCCGCGAGGCGCTCGGCCAGGCGCTCGCCGCGCACGCGTCGGCGCCGCGCTACGAGCAGCTGAGCGGCTGCCTGCGGGAGGTCGCCCGGCTCCAGGCCCAGCAGCAGGGTCCGGACGGCCTCGACGACGCCCGCGCCGTGCTCGCCGACGCCGCCCGGATCGCCGACGAGGCCCGCTCGGAGGGCTACCAGGCCGAGGGCCGCCCGCTGGACGCCGCGCTGGCGTACGAGCACGGGCGCGTCAACGCCTACGCCGGGCGGTACGAGGAGTCGCTCGCGGCCCTGGAGGAATCGCTGCTCCACCTCGGCGCGCCCGGCGAGGACCCGGCGATCGCCGGGGAGTGGGCGGAGGCGGTGCGTCTGAAGGGGGTCGTGGAGGGCGCCTACCTCAAGCGCCCCGAGAAGGCCCTGCGCTCGCTCGACCCGGCGATCGCCCGCCTGACGGAGCTGGGCCACGAGGAGGCGGCGGCGCCGCTGAAGTCGCTGGCCTCCAGCCTGCGCGACGAGGGCTGAGACGGTCGCGGGTGCCGGGCGGCGGCCGCCCGGCACCCGCGCCGGTCACGCGTTGGTCACCACGACCCCGACGACGAGGCCGGCCGTGACGACCAGGGTGGCGATCACGCCCCACCACTGCGGGGGTATCCGCTGCCGCAGCGTGGGCGGCGGCAGGAACCGCTCGGCCGGGTCGGTGCTCGCCTCCCACCACCGGACGACACGGCGGAAGTCGCTGTCGAAGGTGGAGCCGGGGTAGGCGCTGCTCGTCGCGAGCGCCGGGAGCGAGCGGTGCCGCCCGTCCGCGAGGACCATCCGGGCCGTGCGCCCGTCGAGCTGCCCGCCGTTGCCCCGGTAGACGTAGAGCCAGCGGATGTCGTGCCAGGGGTACGTCCGCCCGTCCCCGAAGCCCCAGCTGACGGTTATCCCGTCCGCCCCGACGCCGGTCGTGCAGCGCTTGGCCATGAAGGCGCAGACGGCGACGATCAGCAGCGTCCCGCCGCACAGCCAGCACACTCCCGCCCATCCCAGTTGGGAGTACGCCCCGGCCGCCTCGGCCAGGAGAACCGTCCCCGCACCGGCACCGTGGGGCCACCCCATCCGATACCGGTCCTTCCCCCTGAAGCTCAGTTCGTCCACGGCAGGACCCTAGCCGCACCGTCCGGCGGCCGGGGCCCGTCAGAAGGAATCGCCGTACCAGTGGACGGCCCCCGGCGCGGTGACCGTCGCCGCCACCTCGGCCGGGGAGGCGAGCAGCGGACGCGCCATGCCGTAGGCGGTGGTGCCCGCCGTGGCGTCGGCGAGCAGCCACGGCAGCGCGGCCACGACGGCGGGCTCCGCGGGCAGGTGGACGCTCGCCGCCCTCGCACCCCCGGCCCGGGCGTGGCCGGCGGCGGCGCGCAGCAGGGCCGCGGCGGCTTCCGGCTCCCGGCCGCGGGCCAGGGCGATCTCCGCGACCGCGGCTCCGGCGGGACCGTCCGGGCGCACCGCGACGAACCCCAGCACCGCGCCCTCCCCGCCGCCCGTGGTCTCCTGCGCGAGCAGGATCGCCGCCGGGGGGCCGTACCAGACCGGGATCCGCCGTCGCCAGTCCGCCGCGCTGCGCACGGTGGTGAGCGGCCGGGTGGCGTCGAATGCGTCGCGCAGCGCCCGCAGGGCCGGCACGTCGGCGGGGGTGGCCCGCCGCACGGCCACACCGGCGTCACCGGGCCGCGGTGCGGCGAGCGGGCCGGTCAGGACCGGGGCGGTGAAGGAGTGCCAGCCGGCGCCGCGGTAGACGTCGGGGGTGCCGGTGAACAGCAGCGACCAGGCGCACGCGTCCGCCGTCATCGCCTCGGTCACCGCGGTGAGCAGGCGGCGGACGTGCCCGCGGCCGCGCGCGTCGGGGTGCGTGGCGACGCTGCCGAGGCAGCCGACGCGCTGCGGGGCGCCGGTGGCCGAGCGGATCGGGCGCGGCTGGTAGTGGAGCACGGACACCGGCCGCCCGCCGTCCTCGGCGAGGAACGTGCGGGCGTGCCGGCCGGGGTCCCGGCCCCACAGCAGCGCGACGGTGCCGGCGCTGTCCGGGAAGGCCGCCGCCCACAGGGCGTGCAGGGCCGGTTCGTCCGCCGGGGTGGCGGTGCGGTAGCGCGGCATGCGGCGGCCTTCCCCTTCTCTTCTCCTGTGGTGCTCTGCTTCTCGGGTGCTCTGGTTCTCCGCTGCTGAGCGGCCCCGGCTCCGGCTCCGGCTTCGGCGGGGTTGCGGCTCAGAGCACCAGGTTGCCGGTGGCGGCGCTGACCCGCGCGCCGTCCGGCGGCAGTCCCTCCCGGGTGACGTCCTCCTCGGTGCAGGAGGTGTGCAGCAGGGAGGAGGCACCGGTGAAGGCCGCGGCGGCGAGGGCCAGCCGGCCGCCGGTGAGGCGGGCGCCGACCGCGGTGTAGCGGTTGGTGCCGTCCGTGACGCGGACGTGCGCGGTGTCGCCGGCGGCGGTGCTGCGCAGGGGGCCGAGGTCCCAGGTGACGGTTGCGGTGCCTCCGGCGGCCCGGGAGAGCAGCGCCCCCGCGGAGTTGGTGCCGCTCAGGACGGCGTCGCCGCCGACCGCGAGCCGCTGGTCGCGTACGGCGCTGAGTGCGATGCCGGTGTTCGTGAGGCTGCCGCCGTCGACCACGACCTCGGCGGCGCCGACCGAGACCGGCGCCGCCCCGGGGGCACCGACGAGCGTGCAGTCGGTGAAGCGGACCGGTCCGCTGCCGCGCAGCACCGCGCCGTCGAGGCCCTTGAAGGTCGTCCGCACGAAGTGCACGGGCGTGGTGACCGGGGTCTGCACGAGCACCTGCCCGGCGGGGAGGTCGAAGGCGCAGTCGGTGACGGTCGTCGGCCGCGCGGAGCGCGCGGAGCGCTGGGCCACGGCGAACAGCGAGGCGGTGCAGCCGCGGAGCTGGGCGCCGTCGGCGTTGACCACCAGCGTCCCGGAGGGGTCGAAGGTGGGCCGCGGGACGACGTGCACGTTCTCCAGCGTGAGGTCGGTGATGAGGGTGTTGGCCGTGAACCACGAGCAGACGTGGTTGCGCACGGTGATGCGCTTGGCGGCGTTTCCCCACTGGGCGCCGGAGTTGGCGATGTCCATGAGGCCGGAGTTGCCGTCGAAGAGCAGGTCGTGCTCGTACTGGCCGTGCGTGGTGAAGGGGTTGCCGCCCTCGTCGTCGCCGTCGCCGTGGCAGTTGACGACCTGGCAGTAGGCGGACGCCGTCAGGTCGTTGAGGTGCCGGACGTTGCTGGTGGTGCAGTCGGCGACGTGGCCGTAGAGGCAGTAGATCTGCTGGGTGAGGTAGCCCGCGCCGCCGTACATCACCGTGGGCGGGTTCTTCAGGCCGCAGCCGGTGGTGCGGTAGCGGGTGCACCAGCGGCGCATGATCACCGGCCAGAAGGTGCCGGTGGCCTGGATGCCGGAGACGTGGCAGTCGACGGCGTACTCGTAGGCCACCGGGTGCGAGCCGGTGTACTCGTCGTCGACGGCTCCGGTGTCCTGGCCGGCGCCGAGGAAGGCCATGTCGTGCACCTCGACCCCGACGACGGGCTCGACCCGGCGCCAGGTCACGGTGCGGCCGGCGGCGAGCGGCCAGCCGTTGAGGTAGCCGACGCGTATGTGCGTGCCGTCGACGATCTCGGTGACCTCGACCATCTTCTGCAGCTCGCGCTCGTCGCTGCCGCCGCCCGCGACCTCGTCGCTCTGCACCGCCCACCACTGGCCGACCCGGAAGGCCCGGGAGTCGGGCACCGGGAAGGCGTCGGTGCGCTCGATGACCTCGGCGGGGAGTTCGTGGCTCACGGTGTCGGAGGTGACGGTGCCCTGGAAGAACAGCACGGCGCCGAACGGGTTGTCGTGGGTGTTGCGCTCGATGCCGCCGGTGTGGACGGTGCGCCCGCCGAAGTCGAGGACGAGGTGGGAGCGGTGGTAGGTGTGGCGGCGCCGGAAGAGCAGGTCGGTGTGGGCCTCGACGCGGTGCACGGACGGGTCGTTCACCATCGCGTCGAGCGCGTCGTCGGCGGGGGCGGAGGCGTCGAAGTGGCCGAAGCCCCGGAAGTCCAGGACGCCCTCGTGCACCCGCAGCCAGCGGCCGCGGGCGGGGCGGTCGGCGGGCCGCAGCACGGTGCCGCCGTTGGCCTCGGCCGTCGACCGGGCGTCCCAGCGGGTCAGCATGCCGCCGCCGTCCCCCGGCGTGCGGTAGCCGGCGACGACGGCGAGGGCGCCGTCGCGCAGCGGCGCGGAGGCGAGCCCCAGCAGCGCCGCGACGGTGGGGACGGCGAGCGGCGCGGACGCGCCCTTGCCGCCCTGGCCGTCGCCGTCCGCGGCGGCGGCCGGGGTCGCGGCGAGGGTGCCGCCGGCGAGGGCCGCGGCGCCCAGGCCGCCGGCCCGCAGCAGGTGTCTGCGGCTGGTGGGGCCCGCGGCGGCGGGCGGGCCGGTGAAGCCGGCAGGTGACGTCATGGTGTGGTGCCGTCCTTCGTCGGAGGCCGCAGCGAGCTGCGGTAAGGGGGCATGAAGGCGGTGCGGGGCATCTGGTCGGCGAGCACTCCGCCGTCCACGACGATCCGGCTCCCCGTCAGGTAGGCGCCCTCGTCGCTCGCGAGCAGCAGCAGCGCGCCCGTGCACTCCTCGGGGCTCGCGTAGCGGCCGAGCGGGATGCGCGCCCGGTAGGCGGCCTCGAACGCCTCCCGGTCGAAGGGGAATTCGCCGTCGATGGGGGTCTCGACCATGCCGGGTGCGAGGCTGTTGACGGTGATGCCGTGCGGGGCCAGTTCGATCGCGAGGGTCTGGGTGAGCAGGTCGACGGCGGCCTTGGAGGCGTTGTAGTGGGCCAGGCCCGCCTCCGCGACCAGGGCGTTCTTGGAGGTGACGGACACGATGCGGCCGGGCACCGCGTCCGCGACCATGTGCTCGGCGACGCGCTGGGTGAGGAAGAACACCGCGTCGAGGTTGACCCGCATGACGCGGTGCCAGCTCTCAAGGGTGATCTCGTTGAAGCGCTCCAGGGCCGCGGTGCCCGCGTTGTTGACGAGGATGTGCAGCGGCCCGGCCGCGGCCCGTACCCGGTCGGCGAAGCCGTGCAGCGCCCCGGTGTCGGCGAGGTCCTGCGCGTCCACGTGCGCGCGGCGGCCGAGGCCGCGGACCAGCTCCGCCGTCTCCGCCAGACCCGCCGCACCCGGCAGGTCGGTGAGCACCAGGTCGGCGCCGGCCCGCGCGAGCGCGACGGCGAAGGCCCGGCCGAGGCCGCCGGCGGCGCCGGTGACCAGCGCGGTGCGGCCGGTGAGGTCGAAGCTGCCGCGTGCGCCCGGCCCGTGCGGGCTCATCCCTGCTCCAGGCCGAGGAGTTCGAGCGACGGGCGGTGGATCAGCGCCTCCACGGCGTCCTGGTCGAGCGGGTCCAGGCCGGGGATGCCGGGGATGCGGGCGATACGGCGCAGGCCCTCGACCGAGTCGTCGACGGTCGTGAAGGGGTAGTCGCTGCCGAACAGCAGCTTGTCCCACACCCCGTAGTCCTGCACCAGGCGCAGGCTGTGCCACAGCTGGAAGGGCCGGTAGTGCAGGGCGCTGACGTCGGCGTAGACGTGCCGGTGCTTGCGGACGACGGCGATGCACTCGCCCTCGAAGGGGTGGCTGAGGTGCGCGAGCACCATCCGCAGCTCGGGGTGGCGCATGGCCACCCAGTCCAGGTGCCGCGGCATGGCGTACTCCAGCGGCGCCTGGGAGACGAAGGTGGTGCCGGTGTGGACCAGCAGCGGCAGGCCGTTGCGCTCGGCGTAGGCGTACAGCTCGTCGTAGGCCTCGTCGGCGGGCGCGAACCCGGCGTACATCGGCATGAGTTTGATGCCGCGCAGGCCCAGTTCCTGGTGGCCGTACCGCATCTCGTCCTGCCAGCCGGGCTGCGTCGGGTCGAGTGAGAGGTAGCCGATCAGCCGGTCGGGGTGCTGCGCCACGTACGCGGCCACGGCGGCGTCGTCGACCCACAGGCCGCTGCGGCGGGCCTTGCCGCCGACGACGATCGTGCGGGTGCCCCCGGGGGCGGTGGCCGCGTAGTCCTCGTAGCGCACGGTGAGGTCGACCTCGCCGGCGTGGGCGCGGGCGGACTCGGCGCGGAAGGTGTCGTCGAAGTCGTGGCTGTGCCGGAAGAGATGGGAGTGCACGTCGGTGATCATGTGCGGTTCCTCTTCTCCCAGCCGTCCGCGAACATGTTCCAGAAGCGGTGGCTCGGCGGGTGCTCCTCGAAGACCTCGTCCACCAGCTCGACGCCCAGCCCCGGCGCGGTCGGCAGCGGCACGTACCCGTCCTGGACGGGCAGCACGCCGCGCAGCGCGTCGAAGACGTACGGCTCCAGGAGCGCGTCGAAGGTCTCCAGGATCTTCAGGTTGGTCAGGCCGAGCACCGCGTGCGCCGACACCGTGGTGCACAGCGGCGAGTTGGAGTTGTGCGGGGCGACGAGCATGCCGTGCGCGTCGGCCTGCGCGGCGATCTTCCGCAGCTCGGTGAAACCGCCGGCCATGGACAGGTCGGGCTGCACGATGTCCACCGCTTCGGTGGCGAAGAGCTGCTTGTACTCGTAGCGGTTGTGGAAGTGCTCGCCGCCGGAGATCGGGAAGGGCGCGACACGGCGCAGCTCGGCGTAACGCTCGATGTGCGTCCAGGGCATCGGCTCCTCGAACCAGCCGATGTCGTACGGCGCCAGTTCGTGCACCAGCCGGCGGGCGGTCGCGGTGCCGAAGCGGGCGTGGCCCTCGATGAACAGGTCGACGTCCGGCCCGACCGCCTCGCGCACGGCCTCCACGAGTGCCAGCGAGCGCTTCAGCTCGGGGCGCTCCAGCTCGTGCAGGCCCGCGCCGAAGGGGTCGAACTTCAGCGCCGAGAAGCCCCTGGCCACGGCCTCCTTCGCCTTGGCGGCGAACTCCTCCGGGACGCGCTCGCCGGTGTACCAGCCGTTGGCGTAGACCCGGACGCGGTCCCGGACGGCACCGCCGGTCAGCCGGTAGGCGGGCACGCCGAGCGCCTTGCCCATGATGTCGTACAGGGCCTGGTCGACCCCCGAGACGACGACTCCGCCGACGTCGCCGCCGCGCAGGAAGTCGCCCTGGTACATCCGCAGCCAGATCTCCTCGACGTCGAAGGGGTCGGCGCCCAGCAGGTGGCGGTGGGCCATGGCCTCGGTCAGCCGGCACGTCTCGTCCACCCGGTAAGGGTGGGTGATCTCGCCGATGCCGGTCAGGCCCTCGTCGGTGTGGATCCGGACGTAACCGAAGTCGCGCCAGGCGGTGCCCAGTTGGAGGGTCTCCACGCGGCTGATGCGGCCCGCGGGGCCGACCGGGCGGGTGGTGTCGACGGTCAGCATCAGCGCGCCGCCCCTTCCGCGGCGGCGCCGCCCATGGTGCTGGTGTGCGCCAGGTCGCCGGGGGCGCCCTCGCGCAGCGTGCGGGTGACGGCGGCCTCGGTGGCGGCGAGCAGCCGGTCCACGTCGTCGTCGGTGTGGGCGTAGGACAGGTGGCTGCGCTTGAGGTTGAGCGGCAGCTCGAAGATGCCGTGGTCGACGAGGTTGCGGCGGTAGCCGACGAAGAGCGCGGTGTCGTTGGCGAGCAGGTCGTCGTACGTGAGCGGCGCCGGTCCCGGCATGAAGTAGCTGACGAAGACCGAGCCGTAGCCGGTGACGACCGCGGGCACGTCCAGCCGCCGGTAGAGCGCGCCGAGTTCGGTGCGCACCCGGTCGCCGAGGCGGAAGACGTGCTCGTGCACGGGCTCCTCGCGCAGCTTGCGCAGGGTCGCGAGCGCGGCGGCGACGGTGGCCGGGTGGCCGTTGTAGGTGCCGGCGAAGAAGACCGGGCCGCCGGGGCGGCTGCTGAAGTGCTGCATGAGGTCGGCCCGTCCGCCCAGCGCGCCGAGCGGGGCGCCGTTGGCGATGGCCTTGCCGAGGGTGGTGAGGTCGGGGGTGACGCCGGCGATCGACTGGTAGCCGCCGAGGGCGTGCCGGAAGCCGGTGATGACCTCGTCGAAGACCAGGACGCTGCCGGCCCGGGTGCACTCCTCGCGCAGGGTGCGCAGGAACTCGCCGGTGGGCAGGAGCGCCCCGACGTTGTGCGGGACCGGCTCGACGATGACCGCGGCGATGTCGGCGCCGTGCTCGGCGAACGCCTGCCGCACCCCGGCCGGGTCGTTGAAGCGCAGCACCAGCGTGGCGTCCAGCACCTCGGGCAGGATCCCGGTGGACGTGGGGTCGTGCCGTCCGACCCGGTCGGGCGCGGAGATGACGTTGAGGCTCACCGCGTCGTGCCAGCCGTGGTAGCAGCCCTGGAACTTGACGACCAGCCGCCGGCCGGTCACCGCGCGGGCCAGCCGCAGGGCGTGGAAGGTGGCCTCGCTGCCGGTGCTGGTGAGCAGCACCTGCTCCACGGAGGGGATCAGCTCCACGAGCTGCTCGGCGAGCAGGACCTCGCCCTCGGTGACGGCCACGCCGGCCAGGCCCAGGCGGCGGCCGGCCGCGGCGGTCGCGGCCGCGACGTCGGGGTCGTTGTGGCCGAGCAGCGGCGGCCCGAAGGCGGCGTGGTAGTCGGTGAACTCCCGGCCTTCCGCGTCCCAGAACCGGGAGCCCTCGGTGCGCGTGACGACCAGACCGGTGAGGCCGGGAATGCTGCGCTGGCCGCTGTTGACTCCGCCCGGTATCACCTGGCGGGCCCGCTCGGCGAGCGTCATGTGGTGCTCCTCGCGTCGATGCTGTGGGTGACGGTCTGGGCCCTGCCCGGCCCGGACCGCGGGGCCATCCGCCCGGCAAGTCGTCGCAGGAATCGTTCGCTGCGGTACTGAGACGATGCAGAAACGATTTTCAAGAACACTGTTCCGAATATCAGAACAGTACGGATCCTAGATCCGCGAAACCGCGCCGGTCAAGGGGTGTTGAGTGCTAAAGTGTTTTGATATGCAGAACAGTGGTGCGAACGCGCCCCAGAGCGGGTTCGGTGACGGTCCCGTACGAGGTCCGGAGCCGGACCCGAAGTACCTGGTCAAGACGGTCGCCCGCGCCGCGGAAGTGCTGGAGGTGCTGGCCGCCGGCGGTCCGGGGGGCGGACTGAGCGTCACTGAGGTCGCCCAGCGGGCCGCGGTCTCCAAGAGCGCCGCCTTCGGCCTGCTCCAGACGCTGCGCCACTACGGCCTCGTCGCCGACGAGGGCGAGGGCATGAACCGCCGCTACCGCCTCGGCATGGCCCTGGCCCGGCTGGGCGACCGCGCCCAGGCCCAGGTCTCGCTGCGCGACGTCGCACGCCCACTGCTGGTCGAGCTCACCGCGGCCACCGGCATGGCCTCCCGGGTCGCCGTACCGCAGGACGGCCAGGCGGTCATCATCGACCAGGTCGACACCCGCAGCGGCCTGCGCCTCGACCTGCGGATGGGGGCCCGCGAGCTGCCGCACTGCACCGGCATCGGCAAGGCCCTGCTGGCGGCGATGCCCGAGCCGCAGGCCCGCGAGCTGGTCGCCCGCACCGGACTGCCGCGCCGCACCTCGCGCACCATCACCGACGAGGCCACGCTCTTCCAGCACCTCGCCGACGTCCGCGCCACCGGCTACGCGCTGGACGACGAGGAGGACGCCGACGGGATCTTCTGCATCGGCAGCGTCGTCCGGGACCACCGCGGCGACTGCGCGGGCGCGATCAGCATCACCGGCCTGAAGCTCGACCTGCCCGGCTGGCGCTTCCGCGAACTGGGCCTGCAGGTAAGGGATGTGGCCGACCACATCAGCCGCAGCCTCGGCTTCGGCACCCCCGCCGCGCCCCCCGCCGGAGCGTGATCGGCCGGCGGAGGGGCTTGACCGGAGCGCGCAAGCAGGCCTAACGTCTCCGCTCATCGACCGGTGCCGCGCTCGCACCCTGCCTCTGGTCAGCGCTTTTGCCCCGCACCCGGCCGGTACGGCCATCCGTCCGACGACAAGCGTCACGGGATTCGTCCTCGCCCTTAGGCCCACCGAAGGCGGAGGCACCCCCCGTGAACCCCACCCCTGGCTCCGTGCCGGGCACCGACAGCCCGGCCCGCACCACCCCCGGTCCGCGCCCCGACTCCTCCCGCCGCAGCCTGCTGCGCGCCGGCGGCATCGGCGGCCTGCTGGCCGCCGCGACCGGCACCGTGGTCGCCGCCGGTTCCGGCACCGCGCACGCCGACAGCGCCCCCAAGAGCGCCCCGCTGAGCGCGGGCACCGTCGCCGAGCTGCTCGCCCTCGACCCGGGCAAGCTCGCCGACGGCGTGCTCGCCGCGGTCGCCGGCTACCGCACGCCCGGCGACGGCGGGGGCATGCTCACCCGCTGGGACGCCGGTTCCACCGCCGCCGCCAACGGCGGCACGGTCCTGGCACCGGGCACGGCCGGCAAGGGCCGCTGGCTCATGGTCCACGACGGCCTCCTGGACTTCCGCCAGTTCGGCCTGTTCGGCACCTCCGCCCCGGCCGACGCCGCGCTCGACGCCATGATGGGCGACCCCGCCGTGCACCGGATCGAGGCGCACACGGACCTGAACTTCACCAAGCGCCACACCTTCTCCCGCTCCCGGATCGAGCTGGACTTCGGCGGCAACCGGGTCACCACCGACGGGATCGAGAAGAACGCCTACAACAACCCCTTCGGCGCGGTCCTGTACTTCCTCGGCAAGGTCACGGACACCACCGTGAAGTCGAAGCTGTCGGCCGCCATGCCCGACCTCGCGGACGTCTTCGAGGTGCCGGACTCCCGGGCCTTCGCGCTCGGCCAGTGGTGGAGCGTGGAGATCGACGCGGCCCCGGGCACGGGCCTGTACGAGAAGGAGGTGCAAAAGCTCGTCCAGGTCACCGGGATCGTGGACGGCACGCACATCCGGGTCAACTACAAGATCGGCTGGGACCTCGCCGCCGGGCGCACCTTCACCTGGACCCGCGTCGAGCCCGTCGAGCGCGTCCACGTCCGCAACATGGTCTTCGAGGGCGTGCCCGGCGTCGCCGACAACGACACCGAGACCGGCTCGCACCCGGTCGCTTACGAGTACGCCGTCTCCTGCGACGTCTCCGGCATCGACGCCACCGGCACCTTCTGGCCGGTCGTGATGCGCCGCTGGTGCACGTACTT
Organism: Streptomyces sp. NPDC020983; assembly: GCF_044333485.1. Lineage (NCBI taxonomy): Bacteria > Bacillati > Actinomycetota > Actinomycetes > Kitasatosporales > Streptomycetaceae > Streptomyces > Streptomyces sp. NPDC020983. The sequence continues at coordinate 21,408 of NZ_JBIRRA010000022.1, forward strand.
CCGCACGTCCGAGTGCCGGCTGAAGAACCCGGCCTCCGTCACGTACGGCGGCGCGGGCTACCTCACCCAGCAGATCTACTGCCTGTACGGCCACGTCGAGGACTGCCACGTCGCCAACGCCCGGCACCTCAACGACTGGACGGCCTCCGCCTACGGCTACGTCACCAACTGCCACGGCGACGGCGACGACCAGGGCCCCTTCGTCACGCACGGGCAGTTCGAGCACGACCTGACCTTCACCGGCAACTCCGGCCTGATGACCTTCGCCAACTCCGGCGCGGCATGGGGCGGCGCGGCCAAGCGCGTCACGGTGCGGCGGCACGCCTGCTCGTGGTTCGTGGCCAGGACGAACGTCACCGACCTGACGCTGGAGGACATGCTCGTCATCGGCAACTCCCAGCCCGGCTCCGGGATGATCTGGGTCAACGCCGACGGCGCCCAGCTGCGCGGCTGCGTCGCGTCCGGGCCGCTGGTGGTGTCGCAGTCCTCGCACCGCTCGCAGCGGCCCACGGTGATCGCCGACTCCGCCTTCACCCAGGGCAAGGCGTCCGAGGTCACCGCGGCCAACGTGAGCGCGGACGTGCACCTGCTGCGCGTCACGCTGAAGGGCCTGGACGGCGCGCAGTTCAACGGCACCGGCGGCCTGGTGCTGGACCACTGCACCTTCACCGGCGCGGGGGACGGCGCGGCGCCCAGCACCGTCGCGCACGCCGACACCGCCGTGCACGGCGGCACCTTCACCGGCACCGGCCTGCGGCTGAACTCCGCCAAGGACCAGCGGCTGTGGATCGACGGCGGCGCCCGCTTCAGCGGCGGCAACAGCGCCGGGGCCTACCTCGCCCGCGACACCGCGGGGCGCACCGTCACCTGGCAGCTGGACGGCGCCGACTTCCGCGCCCCCGACGCGAAGACCGCGCACGTCCTGCTGACCGACGGCGTCAACCGCTACCGGGCGACCGGCAGCGCCTTCACCGGCGGCAGTCTGCGGCTCGCGCCCGCCGCGTTCACGGGCGGCAGCCACCTGCTGATCACCGGCTGCACCGAGGACGGCGTGGCACGCGCGGCCATGCCGGCCGAGGGCGACCGCGTCCAGCACACCGCGGGCAACCTGCTCCTCCCCGCCTGACGCACCGCCCCGCCCACCGCCCCACCCCCTTCTTTCCGTACCGCACGGGCCGGCCCCCGGGCCCGCCCGTCCACCACACCACCGTGAGGGAGACATGGCCACCGACTTCGCCACCAGCGCCGCCACCGGCGGCCCGGCCGGGGACCGGCCCGTGCGGATCGCCCTGGTGGGCGCCGGGAACCGCGGGCTGACGTACGCCTCGTGGATCCGCGACCACCCCGAACGCGCCCGCGTCACCGCCGTCGCCGATCCGCGGCCCGGGGCGCGCGCCCTCGTACCCGGCGCCACCGGGTACGACGGCTGGCGCGAGCTGCTCGCCGCCACCGCGGCGAACGGCGGACCGCTGGCCGACGGCGTGATCGTGGCCACCCAGGACCGCGACCACGCCGAACCGGTGCTCGCCCTCGCCGAGGCCGGCTACGCGATCATGACCGAGAAGCCGCTCGCCCCCACCGAGGCCGAGTGCCGCGCCATCGTGGAGGGCGTCGAGGCCACCGGCGTGCCCTTCGCCGTCTGCCACGTCATGCGCTACACGCCCTACACCGACCTGGTGAAAAGCGTCGTGGACAGCGGCGTGCTGGGCACGGTCACCGGCCTGGACCACCTGGAGCCGGTCGGCTGGTGGCACTACGCGCACTCCTACGTCCGCGGCCCGTGGCGCCGCGAGGACCTGTCGTCGCCGATGATCCTCGCCAAGTCCTGCCACGACCTGGACTGGATCGCGTACGTCACCGGCCGCCGGATCGAGACGGTCGCGAGCTTCGGCTCGCTCCAGCACTTCCGGCCCGGGAACGCCCCCGCGGGCGCCGGCGACACCTGCCTGTCCTGCGCGGCCGAACCGGGCTGCCCCTACTCCGCTCCCAAGCTCTACTACCCCGCGCTGCGCCGCACCGGCGGCGCCTGGCCCATCGACCACGTCACCTCCCGCGCCACCGGCCCGGACGACGAGGACGTGCTCACCGAGGCGCTGCGCACCGGCCCCTACGGGCGCTGCGTCTACTCCTGCGACAACGACGTGGTGGACAACCAGGTCGTCGCGATGAAGCTGTCCGGCGGTGCCACCGCCGTCTTCACCATGACCGCCTTCACCGAGCAGACCCACCGGCAGACCCGGATCTTCGGCAGCCACGGCTGGCTGCGCGGCGACGGCGAGCGCGTCGTCGTCCACGACTTCCGGGACGACTCCACGGTGGTCCGCGACATCGGCGACCTCGGCTCCAACGCCGCGGACGGCCACGGCGGCGGCGACTCCGCCCTCGTCGGGGCCTTCGTCACCGCGCTCGCCACCGGCGACCGCTCCCACATCCGCTCCGGCCCCGCCGACTCGCTCGGCAGCCACCTCGCGGCCTTCGCCGCGGAGCGCTCCCGGCACCACGGCACCGTCGAGACCGTGCCGTCCCGGTGAGCGCACCCTCCAGGACACGAACGAGCACCACCCTCCCCCGAAAGCGAGACACCCCGTGAGACGCCGCAGCACCGCCGCCCTCGCCACCGCCGCCGCCCTGTGCGCCACCGCCGCCCTCGCCGGGTGCGGCTCCGGCAGCGGCTCCGGCTCGTCCTCGAAGAAGACCGTCACCACCTGGGTCTATCCGGTGATCAACGACCCGAAGGCCAACGACGCCTACTGGAACGGCCTGGTCAAGGGCTTCGAGAAGGCCAACCCGGGCATCACCGTGAAGGTCTCCACCTACCCCTGGGCCAACCGCGACACCGCCCTGACCACCGCGCTCGCGGCCGGCAAGGGCCCGGACGTGGCCTACCTGATCCCCGACCAGCTGCCCGCCTACCAGCGCAACCTGATCCCCGCCGACCAGTGGATGACGGCGAAGGACAAGGCGGCCCTGCGCCCCTCCGCGCTCAAGGCCGTGACGGTGGACGGCAAGCCGTACGCGGCGCCCGTGCTGATGTCGACCTACCCGATGCTGTGCGACAAGAAGGTCTTCGACGCGATCGGCGAGACCTCCTACCCCACCACCTGGGACCAGCTGGCGGCCCTCGCCCCCGCGCTCAAGGCCAAGGGCTTCTACGCCACCAGCTACAGCGGCGACACCACCGCGACGCTCAACATGACCTTCTACCCCCTGCTGTGGCAGGCCGGCGGCGACGTCTTCTCCTCCGACGGGACCAAGGCCGCCTTCAACAGCGACGCCGGTGTCAAGGCGCTGACCTGGCTCAAGACCTTCGTCGACAACGGCTGGACGCCCAAGGACCTGATCACCACCACCCCGCAGATCGAGCAGACGGACCTGGCGAAGAACAAGGTCGCCTGCACGTGGCAGAACACCGCGGCCGAGGTCGAGCCGTTCTGGGGCAAGGACAACATCGTGGTCGGCCCGGCGCTGACGGGTACGACCGCGGCGGCGTACGGCACCGTCGGCACGCTGGCGATGTTCAAGAGCGCGGGCCGGGACGCGGCCGGCAAGTGGATCTCCTACGTCACCCAGCCGGCGAACTCGGCGGGGCTCCAGAAGCCCGGCGGCTACTTCCCGCCGCGTACCGACGCCGCCCCGCTCTACCCCGGTGACCAGCACCAGGAGGCCACCGAGAAGGTGCTGGAGAGCACCGACGTCGGCCCGCTCAACAAGGCCTCGCGCGACGTGATGGGCGTGCTCGCCCCGCAGCTGCAGGCCGCGCTGCTCGGAAAGACCAGCCCGAAGAAGGCGCTGGACGACGCGGCGCAGGCCGCCGACCAGATCATCGCCCGCAAGCGCTGAGCGTCCCGCCGGCCCGCAGCCCGTCCCCGAACTCCCGTCTCCCGTCCCCCCGAAGGAGGTCCCGTGGCCGCAGTCGCGGAATCCCGTTCCCGCCCCCGCAGCACGCCGGAGCCCGTCCGGCGCGGGCCGCACGCCCGCCGGGAGGCCCGTGTCGGGCTGCTGTTCGTGCTGCCCTGCTTCCTGCTCTTCCTGGCCTTCCGGTTCGGGCCGGGCGTCGCCGGGCTCGTGCTCGGCTTCACCGACTACACGATCGGGGACAGCACCCACTTCACCGGCCTGGACAACTTCCAGCGGATGGTGCACGACCCTCTGTTCTGGTCGTCGATGAAGGTGACGGTGGTCTACAGCGTCATCGCCGTGCCGTTCACGATCGCGGCGTCGCTGGGGCTCGCGCTGCTCACGCGGCGTGCGTTCCGCGGCTCCAGGCTCTTCCGGTCCATCTTCTTCCTGCCCGTGGTCACCAGCCTGATCCTGGCGTCCACCGTCTTCATCTGGATCTTCTCCACCAAGGGCCCGTGGTCCGGGCTGATGGGGCTGCTCGGGCTGCCCGAGCAGTCCTGGCTCACCGACTCCGCCCTCGTGCTGCCGGCCCTGGCCCTGGTCGGCATCTGGTCGCGCTGCGGCTACGGCATGCTCATCCTGCTCGCGCGGCTCCAGGACGTGCCGCGCGAGCTGGAGGAGGCCGCCCTCATGGACGGCGCCGGGCCCTTCCAGCGCTTCCGCCACATCGTGGCCCCGCAGCTGAAGCCGGCGTTCTTCTTCCTCGCGGTGATCGAGACGACCAACAGCTTCCAGATCTTCGACGCCGTGTACGTGATGACCGGCGGCGGACCCGCCAACGCCAGCTACAGCCTCGTGTACCAGCTCTACGACGCGGGCTTCAAGTACTCCGACCTCGGCTACGCGAGCGCGCTCGGCTGCGTGCTGTTCGTCATGACGGTCGTCGTGGCGCTCGTGCAGCGCATGGTGCTCGGAAAGGAGAAGTGACCATGGCCCGGGACAGGTTCCAGGACGTCGTACCCCGGGCGCTGCGGCCCGGCAGGACCGGACTCGCGGTGCGGGCGGTGCTGCTGACCGTCGCCTCGCTCGCGACCGTCTTCCCGTTCTACGCGATGATCGTGCTGTCGCTGAAGCCCGGCGCCGCCGTGGAGCTGCCCGGCAGCCTGCTGCCGTGGCACCTGAGCGGCTCCTCCTACAGCGCGGTGCTCGACGCGCAGGACGTGCCGCGCTGGCTGCTCAACACCCTGGTCTACTCGGTGGTGTCGGTGGTCGGCGTGCTCGCCCTGGCGTCGCTCGCCGGCTACGCCTTCGCCAAGAAGCGCTTCCGCGGCCGGGAGACGATGTTCTGGTCGTTCCTGTCGATGGTGATGGTGCCCTACCACGTCACGATGATCCCGACGTTCATCATGATGGCGAAGCTCGGCGGTGTGGACACGTACTGGGGCCTGATCATCCCGACCCTCGCCAACGCCCAGGCGGTCTTCCTCATGCGGCAGTTCATCCGCGACCTGCCCGACGAGATGTTCGAGGCGGCCCGGCTGGACGGCTGCGGCGAGCTGCGGATCTTCGTCAGCCTCGTGCTGCCGCTGCTCAAGCCGATCCTCGCCACGCTCGGGACGTTCGTCTTCCTGTGGCACTGGAACGACTTCCTGTGGCCGCTCATCATGGGCCAGAGCAGCGACATGCGCACCCTCACCGTCGGCATCGCCTCCCTCCAGCAGCAGCAGGTGCCGCTCAGCCAGGTGCTCGCCGGATCGGTGATCGCCTTCGTCCCCATCTTCGCCGCCTACCTCGCGGGCCAGCGCTACTTCACCGAAGGCGTCACCGGCTCGGCCGTCAAAGGATGACCCCGCACATGACCCACCCGACCCCACTCCCTCCCGCCCCCGCATTCCCCGCGGACGAGCAGCAGTTGGAGGACCTCCTCGCCACCCCCTCGCCGGCGCTGGTCGCCGACGCCGCCCGGCTGGACGGCGACCTGGTGATCCTCGGCGCCGGCGGCAAGATGGGCCCCAGCCTCGCCCGGCTCGCCCGCCGCGCCCTGGACGCCGCGGGCCGCACCGACCTCGCCGTGCACGCGGTGTCGCGCTGGTCGGACCGCGCCGCCGCCGAGGCGCTCGCCGCCGACGGCGTCCGCCCGGTCACCGCCGATCTGCTCGACGGCGACCCGGCCGCCCTGCCCGAGGCCGGCAACGTCGTCTTCATGGTCGGCGCCAAGTTCGGCTCCGCCGGCAACCCCGCGCACGCCTGGGCCGTCAACGCCGCACTGCCGGACCGGATCGCCCGCCGCTACCGGGACGCCCGGATCGCCGCCTTCTCCACCGGCAACGTCTACCCCCTGGTCGACACCGCCTCGGCCGGCTCCGCCGAGACCGACCCCGTGGGCCCGGTCGGCGAGTACGCCATGTCCTGCCTGGGCCGCGAGCGCGTCTTCGGCTACCACGCCGCCGTCCACGACACCCGGGTCGCGCTGCTGCGGCTGAACTACGCCGTCGACCTGCGCTACGGCGTGCTCGCCGACATCGCCGCGGCCGTGCAGGCGGGCGAGCCGGTCGACGTGACGACCGGTCACGTCAACGTCGTGTGGCAGGGCTACGCCAACGAGGTCGCGCTGCGCGCACTGCTGCACGCCCACGAGGAGGTCTTCACCCTCAACCTGACCGGCCCCGAGACGGCCTCGGTGCGGCGGCTGGCCGGCCTGTTCGCCGCGGAGTTCGGCGCCGAGCGCGAGGGCGCGGTGACGGCCGGCACCGAGTCCGGCACCGCGCTGCTGTCCGACGCGAGCCACTGCCACGCGCTCTTCGGCTACCCGCCGGTGTCCCTGCGCACCCTCGTCGGCTGGCAGGCGGAGTGGCTGCGCCGCGGGCTCCCGCTGTCCGGCCGCCCGACCAAATTCCACGTCCGCGACGGAAGGTTCTGACCCGCCGTGTCCCTCCCCACACCCGCCGCCGTCCCCGCCGCCGAAGCGGCCGCCGACCCGCTGGCACTGCTCGCCGCCGGTACGGTCATCCCCGCCCACCCCCTCGCGCTGGACGCCGGGCGCCGCCTCGACGAACGCCGCCAGCGCGCGCTGACCCGCTACTACCTGGCCTCCGGCGCCGGCGGCATCGCGGTCGGCGTCCACACCACGCAGTTCGCCGTCCGGGACGCCGGGGTCGACCTGCTGCGCCCCGTCCTCGCGCTCGCCGCCGAGACCGCCGACCGGGAGGCCGGGCGCCCGGTCGTGAAGGTCGCGGGCGCCTGCGGTTACACCGCGCAGGCCGTCGCCGAGGCCACCCTCGCCGCCGAACTGGGCTACGACGCGGTGCTGCTGAGCCCCGCCGTGCCCGGCGCCGACGAGGCCGGGCTGCTGGACCGCGCCCGGGCGGTCGGCGAGGTGCTGCCCGTCATCGGCTTCTACCTCCAGGACGCCGTCGGCGGCCGCTACCTCTCCCCCGCCTTCTGGCGGGCCTTCGCCGAACTGCCCTCGGTCGTCGCCGTCAAGACCGCCCCCTTCGACCGCTACCGCACCGCCGAGGTCATCGCCGCGGTCGGGGCGAGCGACCGGGCCGACGAGGTCGCCCTCTACACCGGCAACGACGACGCGATCCTGAACGACCTGCTCACCCCGTACCGCACCCCCGGCGGCGACCTGAAGTGGTTCGCGGGCGGTCTGCTCGGCCAGTGGGCGGTGTGGACCCGCGGCGCGGTCGCGCTGCTGGAAGAGGTACGGGCGGCGCGGGCCGGCGACCACGCCCTGATGACCGACCTGCTGCGCCGGGCGCCCCAGCTCAGCCAGGCCAACGCCGCGGTCTTCGACGTCCGCAACGCCTTCCGCGGCTGCATCCCCGGCGTCCACGAGGTGCTGCGTCGCCAGGGCCTGCTGGAGGGCACCTGGTGCCTGGACCCGGACGAGCGGCTCTCCCCCCGCCAGGCGGAGGAGATCGCCGCCGTCGCGGCGGCGTACCCGTGGCTCACCGACGACGACTTCGTGGCGGAGCACCGCGATGACTGGCTCCGCTGAGGCCCCGCGCGCAGTGGTCGCGGTGCCCGCACGGCTGCGCGCGCAGTTCTTCACGCCCGCCGCGTGGCGCCGGCTGGAGCTGCTGGCCGACGTCACCGTGGTCGAGGACCACTCCGACCCGGCCGCGCTCGCCGCCGCCCTCGCCGGCGCCGAGATCCTGGTGACCGCGTGGGGCACCGCCCGGCTGGACGCCGCCCTGCTCGAACGGGCCCCGCGGCTGCGGCTGGTGGCCCACACCGGAGGCGCCGTCAGCCCGTACGTGACCGGCGCCGTCCTCGACCGCGGGGTGCGCGTCACGCAGGCCGGGGCGGCGATGGCCCGCCCGGTCGCCGAGGTCGCCCTCACCTTCACGCTGGCGCTGCTGCACCGCGTCCACCGCTTCACCCACGCCCTGCACGCGGGCCTTCCCTGGGAGGAGGCCTCGGCCGCGCCCGAGCGCCACGAGATCGGCGGCTGCCCGGTCGGCGTCGTCGGCGCCTCCCGCACGGGCCGCGCGTACGTCGCGCTGGCCCGCGCCCTGGGCGCCGACGTGAGCGTCTACGACCCGTACCTGACCGCACAGGACGCCCGGGCCCTCGGCGTACGCGCCACGGACCTGGACGACCTGCTGGCGACCAGCCGCGTCGTCGCCGTCCACGCTCCCGCCCTCCCGGAGACCCACCACCTGCTGGCCGCCCGCGAACTCGCCCTGATGCCGGACGGCGCGGGTCTGGTGAACACGGCCCGCTCCTGGCTCGTCGACGAGGCCGCCCTGCTGGCGGAACTGCGCACCGGCCGCCTCGACGCGGCTCTCGACGTCTTCGACGCCGAACCCCTCCCCCCGGACCACGCCTTCCGCACCCTGCCCAACGTGCTGCTGACCCCGCACCAGGCGGCGGCGACGGCCGAGGGCCGCCAGGCTCTGGGCGACAGCACGGTCGCCGAGATCGCCCGCCACCTGCGCGGCGAGCCGCTGCTCCACGCGGTGGGACGCGAGGCGCTGGAGCGGGTGGAGTAGCCGGCCCGTCCCGGACGCGGCGCTCAGCTCGTGCGGGGGATCCAGTCGCTGTACCCCGGCGGGTAGTCGTAGCCGGGACGGTTGACGTCGGCGCTGGTACGGAAGGGGGTGCCGTCGTTGCTGACGCGGACGGTGCCGTGCCGCCCGCCGCTCGACCAGTCGAGGGTGAGGTCCCAGCGGACGTCGTGCGCCCTGGTGCGGGCGGTGACGTAGAAGACCTCGGGATCGGACTCGGTGACGCTGTACGGGAAGTCGCGCTGGCCGTTCCTGACCGTGACGGTGGGGCTGCCGCTGTCCAGGTCGGTGAAGAAGGACGCGCTCTCGACGTCGCCGCCGCAGCCAGAACCCATCGCGTAGTCGTTCCAGGCGAGCGGCGCGTTCCTGGACTCGATGCGCACGTGCAGCGCCTCGAGGACGACCGTCTGCGCGCCGGTGCCCTGGACGGTGAGAGCGACCCGCTGCTCGTCGGAGGCGACGGCCCCGTAGGCTGCGGCCCAGCGCGGCGCGTTCTCCTCGTTGGCGGGCGGCCCCATCTGCGCGGGTTCGCTGTCGACGAGGAAGTGCTGGCTGCACGGGTTGTCGTAGACGTACGCACGGGTGCGGACGGTGATCGGTACCGCGGTGCCGCCGTCGGCGGGCGCGGCGGAGGTGCCCGGGGCCGGGCTGCTCGGCTCGGCGGAGGCGACGGCCGCCTTCCGGTGGGGGGACGCGCTCGGGCCGCGGGTCGGTGGACTCGGCGTCTCCGGCGTGGGGGTCGCTTGCGGGGCGGAGGCCGCGACCGCCTTCTGCTTCCCCGCGTCGCCCGGGTCCTGCTCGCCGCTCCCCGCGCCGCCCGCCCACGGCGGGTGCACCGCGAGCCCGACGGCCACCAGCACGGCCGCGGCGGCGGAGGCGGCCAGCACCGAGCGTCGCCGCCGCGGCGCGGCGGGCCCGCCCGTCACGCTGACGACGACCGGCTCGTCCGGGCCGGACGGCGCGTCCGGCCCGGCAGGTGCGCCGGTTGCGCCGGGCGCGGCAGAGGCGTCCGGCCCGGCGGGAGCATCCGGGGTCGTGGAGGCATCCGGCCCGGCGGGAGCGTCCGGGGTCGTGGCCGCAGGTGCCTCGCCGGGAGCGGCCGTCTCAGGGCCGCCGGCCGCGAGGACCGCGCCGGGGCGGCCGTCCCGGTTCCTGCGCCGCTCCTGCGCCGCCGCCCGGGCCGCGTCCGCCAGGACCCAGTGGCGGTGCAGCTCCACCAGTTCCCGGGGCGACGCCTTGCAGACCCGTGCGAGGCGCTCCACCGGCGCGTAGTCGTTCGGGAACGCGGTGCCGTTGCAGTAGCGGTGCAGCGTCGACGTGCTCATGTGCAGCCGTCTCGCCAGCGTCCCGTAACTGAGCCCCGAGCGGTCCTTGAGCTCGTGCAGCAGCGTCGCGAACCGCTCCGCGGGCCCGTCTTCCGCCGCTCCTGCCACGTGTTCCTCCATCGGACAGCGTCCCCCCGTGTCCCGTTCCGGCGTTCCAACCTCGTCCAACGCGCCCTGGTCAGAGCCCGTTTCGCCGTTCCAGTATCCCCAACTGCCCGGCGGGCGTGGCGACCGGGACGGATCACCGGACACGCTCCTGGCATCCGAGCAGCACACCACCGCCACCAGTGAAAGAGGTCCGCACCATGACCGGCATCCGCACCTCCCGCGTCCGGCTCGCCGCCGCTGCCGCGTCCGTCGCCGTCGCCGCGCTCTCCCTGACCGCGTGCGGCGACGACGGAACGGGCCCGCGCGCGGCGAAGACGGCGACGAACGCCTCCACGGCGCCCACCACCGCCCCGGCCCCGTCCGCCTCCCCCTCCACGGCGGACGCCACGCCGACCACCGCGCCCGGCAGCCCCGGCCGACAGGGGTCCGCCGCCCCGAAGGCGGCACCGAAGAGCACCACCGCCAAGGCGCCGGCCTCGTCCCGCAAGCCGGTCACGTGCGAGGGCTCCGACACCAGGACGGTCGCGGCACCACTGAACCGCCCCGTGAACCACATGCTGCTCACCGTCACCAACACCGGCAGCACGACCTGCTACCTCTACGCCTACCCGGCGCTCCAGTTCACCGGAGCCCAGGCCGTGCCGCCGGTCATCGACGACTCCCACCCCCAGGCCGTCGTGACCCTCCGCCCCGGAGAGTCCGGCTACGCCTCGGTGACGCTGGCCGCCGCCGACGGCAGCGGACAGGACGGCTACACCGCCAAGACCCTCACGGTCCACTTCTACGGCCGGTCCGGCACCGAGAGCACCGGCGCCGCCGCCCACCCGCCGCTGCCCGCGAAGGGCCTGTACATCGACAGCACCCTCAGGACCACCTACTGGCAGCAGACGATGGACGACGCCCTGAACTGGTGACGCCCCGGCCGGAGCCGCGCAACGCCGGGCACCGGCCCGGTGAGACGGTCGAGGTGATCGCCCGGATGACGGCCGTCCCCGGGCGCGTCGTGCCGCGCGCCCTCGACGCCGGACTCCTCCGTGGGGACCTGCGCCCCGAGGACCTCGTCCGCATCGCCCGCGGCGCAGGCACGCCGCCCTCTTCCTCAAGGGCGTCTGCCGCCGGGAGCCCCGCTCACGGGAGGCCGGTCCTCCCGGCGGCGATGCCGCTCCGGCGCTGCTCTTCGGGGCCCGGCGGGCGGATCGGCGGCAGCCCGTTCGGCGGCTGCCACGGGCCGCTCAGGCCACGAGCAGCCGCAGGCCCAGTTCCGCCGCCTCCAGCGCCGCCAGGTCGCGGTTGCGCTCCGCCCAGCGGCCCGAGGTGAGGTCGGCGCGCAGGGCCTCGACCGCGCGGTGCTCGGCCTCGGGGCCGACCCGCGCCCAGACCGAGACCGCGCGGCGGACGTGCTCCTCCAGGTAGGCCTCGGGGCGGCGCCAGTAGGCCTCGAAGAAGCCGTCGGTGCAGTCCCAGGGGACGAGGACGGGCTCGGCGTGGCCGCCGACCGCGGCGGTCAGCTCGGAGAAGGACGGCCAGTGGACCAGGATGTCGGCGAATTCCGGCAGGTAGTCGCGGGAGAGCCAGAAGCGGTCGTGCCAGCCGGGGCTGCTCGCGTCGTACGTGAGCACCACCACCCGGCGGGCGACGCGCCGCATCTCGCGCAGCCCGGCGACGGCGTCCTGCCAGTGGTGGACGGTGCTGACCGCCATCGCCGCGTCGAAGGACCCGTCCTCGAAGGGCAGGCTCTCCGCCGCGGCGGCCACGCACGGCGCCGCGCCCGCGGGCCGCTGCGCCCGCATGACGGCGGACGGCTCCACGGCCGTGACCTCGCGGTCGGCGGGCTCGTAGGAGCCCGTGCCCGCCCCGACGTTCAGCACCGTCCGGGCGTCCCCGAGCGCCTCCCAGATCTGCGCGGCGATCCGCGGCTCGGTGCGCCGCGTCGCCGGGTAGCCGGACCCGATCCTCTCGTACAACTGCGCCCCGAACGCCTGCAGTTGCTCCTCCGGTGTGGTCTTGATCCCCATGGCGCGTGCCTCCAGTTCCCGGTCGATGGCCCTGACGGTGGCGGCGGCCCGGTCGCGCTGCTCCAGCAGCAGCCCGCGCAGCCGGTGCAGATGCGCGACGGCGTCGGTGCCGGGGTCGTCGACGAGGTCGGCGATCTCCCGCAGCCCGAACCCGAGCCGCCGGTACCCCAGCACCTCCCGCAGCCGCTCCACGTCCGCCGCCGCGTAGGCCCGGTAGCCCGCCGCCGTCCGGGCGGACGGCCGCACGAGCCCGATCTCGTCGTAGTGGTGCAACGTGCGCACGCTGACTCCGGTCAGCCCGGCCACGCGCCCCACGGTCAGGAGTTCTTCCACGCCCCCGACCATGCGGCATGACGCCGCGTGAGGGTCAAGGGCCTCCGGAGAGGCCGCCTCGAACGGCAGGGGCGGCCGGCGGCGCTCGTCGCGCCGCCGGCCGCCCCTGGAGTGCGGGTGCGGGTGTGTCAGTTGACGGTGAAGTAGTAGTACCTGGTGGCAAGCTGCGTACCGTCCGCCAAGGTTGCGTCGACGGTCAGCGAGGTGAAGCCGCTCTCCTCCGGAGTCCAGGTGACGCGCGCTGCGTGGCCGAGGCCGGCCTTGACGGTGACGGGCTCGCCGTAGTTGAAGGAGTACGTGTAGCTCACCACGTGCGGGACCTTCGGGGTGAAGGTGAAGGCCCCCGGGACACCGACGCCGCCGCCCGACGCGTCCTCGGGGTAGACGTCCGAGGTCACGGTGGTCTCGGTGTCGAAGCTGCCGCTCCAGCCGCCCTCGTCGCTGACCCACCCGTTGGCGCTCGTGCTGCTCACAAGCACGTCTTCCTCGCCGTAGATGCCATCCAGCTTGAGCGTGATCCTGGCGCTGCCGTCCTCGTCCGCGGGCACCTCGACGGTCTGGTCGTGCTGCCCGCCCAGGGTCCGAACGGTGTAGCTCACGGTCGGGCTCTTGGCCTGGAGCTGGGCGTTGGGCGTGAACCGGAAGGTTGCGGGCTCGTCGAAGGCCGGGTTGGCCGGCGGTGTCACCGTCGGCACCTGCGAGGTGAGGCGGAAACCGTACGTGGCCTCGTCGAACGAGCGGGTGCCGGCCCGGTCCAGGCTCACCACGTGGAGTGTCACCGGACCGAAGCCGGCCGGCGGGATCAGGCTCACCGTGGCGGAGCCGCCGAGGTGGTCGGCGCGCACGTAGTACCTGCTGTCCGCGTACGGGTCCGACGGCTGCGGGACTGCATGCTCACCGAAACCCACGACATGGACGGGGAGCGGGTCCTGCCAGGCGAACTCGTAGCCTTCGACGTCGTCCACGCCGTTGGCGTCGAAGGTGAACCGGACGGGGTCGCCACCGTCGGAGATCTGGTCCTGCGGGTAGTTGTCCGAGGTGACGGCCGGGGGCGTGGACGGCCTGGTGTTGTCGGCGACGAAGTAGCACGGGGCCGACCAGTCCGAAGCGGCCGTTCCCGCCACGGTCCGCGCCTGCCAGGCGTAGGCCTGGCCGTCGGTCAGCGCGGAGACCGGCACGGTGACCCAGCCTTCGTTGCCGAGGACAGCTGTCCCCAGGATCAGGCTGGTGACCCGCGCCGGGTCGGCCACCGGGTGGACCTGGAACTCCTCGGTGGCGGTCACCGTCGGCATGCCCTCGTCGCCGATGAGCGCCGGGATGCCCTCCAGCTCGACGCCCCCGTTCCCCGACAGGTACGCGGGCGCGGCCGGGTCGGTCGAGCAGGCCCTGTAGCCGTTGAAGAGTTCGGTGGGTGTCGTCGGCGTCCCGCCGGTCGCCACCGCCTGCGGGGCCGCGAGCAGTGCCAGCCCGAGAGCACCCCCCGCTGCCACGCCCGCACGCGTACGTGCTCGCCATGAGCTTCTCATATGTTTTCCCTCCCCAATCGTGCCCGCCGCGGCGCACGACCGTGCACCGGCCCGCGGGCCCCGACGCATGCTACGAGGCGAAAGGCCTGCTCGCAGCACCATTTCGCTCCAGCTCAGCGCCCGTCCGCCGCGGGCAGTTCGACGGTCGCGCGCAGGCCGCCGCCGGGGCGCGGGGTGAGGGTGAGGGTGCCGTCGTGGACCCGGGTGATGGTCTCGGCGATCGCCAGGCCGAGGCCCGTGCCCGGGTGGTCGCTGCGCACGCGGTCGGTGGCGCGGCGGAAAGGTTCGGTGAGGGTCGCGACCAGGTGCGGGGGGAGGGGGTCACCGGTGTTCTCGACGGTGAGGCGGACGCCCCGGGGGTGGGCGGTGGCGGTCGTGGTGACGTGGACGGTGCCGCCGTCCGGGAGGTTGTGGACGATCGCGTTGTGGACGAGGTTCGTGGTCAGTTGCTGCAGGAGTGCGGGCGATCCGCTCGCGGTGGCGATCCCGCCGGAGGTTTCGAGGGTGACGCCGAGCCGCTCGGCGAGGGGCAGGAGCGTCTCGGCGGCCTCCTCCGCGAGCAGCGACAGGTCGACCGGCTCCGGGGTGAAGGACCGCTGCTCGGCGCGGCTGAGCAGGAGGAGCGCCTCGGTGAGATCGATCGCCCGGGTGTTGACGGTGTGGAGGCGGTCGAGGATCTCGCCGGTGTCGCGGTCGGGGTCGGTGCGGGCCACGTCGATGAGGGCCTGGGAGATCGCCAGCGGGGTGCGCAGCTCGTGCGAGGCGTTGGCGGCGAACCGCCGCTGCTCGGCAACGTGCGCTTCGAGGCGTTCGAGCATCGCGTCGAAGGCGTCGGCCAGTTCGCGGAATTCGTCGTTGCGGCCGGGCAGCCGGATGCGGTGCGCGAGGGTGCCGCCCGTGGCCGTACGGGTCGCCTCCGTGATCCGGGTCAGCGGGGCGAGCATGCGCCCGGCGAGGAACCATCCGCCTGCCAGGCCGAAGAGCAGCAGGAGCGCCATGACGGCGGCGGCCCGCGGGGCGAATACGTCCAGCAGCCGGGAGCGGATGGGGAAGACGCCGTGCCTGGTGGGGGTACCGCCGGGGACGATGAGGGCGCGCTCGGGGACGTACCGGAGGAGGAACAGCCACACGGCGGCGAGCAGCAGGGCGCCCGCGATCATGAGGAAACCCGCGTAGCTGAGGGTGAGCTTGAGGCGGACGCTCATGCCCGGGGGTCTAGCCACGGGGTGCTCCGGGGGCTTCCCCCGGCCCGGCGGCTCCTCCGCCCCTCCCGGCGTCGATGCGGTAGCCGACGCCCGGCACCGTCGCGATGACCCACGGCTCGCCGAGCCTCTTACGCAGGGCGGAGACGGTGATGCGCACCGCGTTCGTGAACGGGTCGGCGTTCTCGTCCCACGCGCGTTCGAGGAGTTCCTCGGCGCTCACCACTCCCCCGTCGGCTGCTGCCAGGACCTCCAGCACCGCGAACTGCTTCCTGGTCAGCGCGACGAAACGCCCGTCCCGGTAGACCTCACGACGGAAGGGGTCGAGCCGCAGCCCGGCGATCTCCCGTACGGGCGGCCTGCTGTGGGCCCGCCTGCGGTCCAGCGCCCGCAGCCGCAGGGCGAGTTCCTGGAGGGCGAAGGGCTTGGTCAGGTAGTCGTCGGCGCCGAGCCCGAAGCCGGAGGCCTTGTCGTCGAGCCGGTCGGCGGCGGTGAGCATGAGGATCGGCATGCCGCTCCCGGAGGCGACGATACGGCGGGCGACCTCGTCGCCGGAGGGCCCGGGGATGTCGCGGTCGAGGACGGCGATGTCGTAGGTGTTGACGCCCAGCAGCTCCAGCGCGGTGTCGCCGTCCCCGGCGATGTCGGCGGCGATCGCTTCGAGGCGCAGGCCGTCGCGGATGGCTTCCGCCATGAAGGGTTCGTCCTCGACGATCAGCACGCGCATGGCACGGATGCTACAAGCGGGTACATATCGTCCGCGTATCGAAAAGCGCATACGCGGTGGCAACACCGTGCCGCCTTGGCTTGCGGCATGCACGAGACCGCACCACCAGCACGAACGAAGACCGTTGCGGACGCGGGGAAGGCCGCCGCGGAAGCGCCAGGGGCCGGTGCCGTACGCCCGGCCCCTGGCGCCGGGGGCAGGCGCGAGCGCCGCGCCGGTACGGAGGAGGGCAGCCACGGCAGCCCTGCCCCCGGCGCCGTGGGCAGGCGCGAGCGCGTCCGGCGGAACCTGAGGGCCCGCGTGTGGGGCGAGCGGCTGCGGCCCCGGGCCTGGCCCGCGCACGCCCGGCGGGCGGTACGGGCGGCCTCACGGCCGGGGCCCTGGAGGCGCGGCCGGGTGCTCGCGGGGTTCGCGCTCGCGCTCGGCCTGCTCCTGCTGCTCCACGCGCGGATCCCGAACGGGGCCGGGGGCCTCGGCAGCCTCGCCGAGACCTTCCTGCCGTGGTTCGGCGCGCTCGTCCCGGCCCTGCTGGCCGGGGCGTTGTGGCGGCGCTCCGCCACAGCGGTGGTCGCGCTGCTGCTGCCCGCCGTCGTGTGGCTGAACCTCTTCGGCGGGGCGCTCCAGGACAAGTCCCGCCCGGGCGGCGACCTCACCGTGGCCGAGCACAACGTCAGCGACGCCAACCCCGACCCCGCGGGCACCGCCCGCGGCCTCGCCGCCTCCGGCGCGGACGTGGTGGCCCTGGTGGAGCTGACGCCGCAGGCCCGGCCCGCGTACGAGCAGGCGCTCGCGGCCACGTACCCGTACCACACGGTGCAGGGCACGGTCGGGCTGTGGAGCAGGCTGCCGCTGTCCGGCACCCGGCCGATCGACGTCAAGGTGTACGGCTCCGGGCCGGGCCGCGGGCCCGGGGGCCTGCGCGGGGCCGTGCACCGGACGCCGCCGCAGGACACCGGCACGGCGGCCTCCACCGCGACGGACGCGACCCGTGCGCTGCGCACCACGGTCACCACGCCCGAGGGGCCGGTCGCGGTGTACGTGGCGCACCTCGGCTCCGTGCGCGTCTTCCCGCGGAACGGCTTCTGGACCGACCAGCGCGACGCGGGCGCGAAGGCGCTGACCGAGGCGGTCGCCGCGGAGGGTGACGCGCGGGTGGTGCTGCTCGGCGACCTCAACGGCACGGTGGACGACCGCGCGTTCAGCGGCCTGACCGCGCAGCTGCACTCCGCGCAGAGCGCGGCCGGCATGGGCTTCGGCTTCACCTGGCCCGCGAAATTCCCGGTGGTCCGGATCGACCAGATCCTGGTGCGGGGCGTGCGGGCGGACAGCTCGTGGGTACTGCCCGCCACCGCGAGCGATCACCTGCCGGTGGCGGCGCGGCTGACCCTCTGAGCGTGCGCCCGCTTCGCCGGGGCCGTCGTTCGCGGGGTACGGAGCTGCGCCGGCGCGAACGGTGCACCAGGTGCCGACGCCCGCCCCGTGCGCACGTTTCGCCGGGCACCGACGCTCGCCCCGCGCGCACGATGCGCCGGGCGCGCCCCGGGTGCCGTGCACCTGCCCGCTCCCCGCACCCCCGCACCCCCGCGGGGCGCTACGCCGCCGCGTGGCCGTACAGCGCGGACTCGCCCAGCTCCTCCTCGATCCGGATGAGCTGGTTGTACTTGGCCGTGCGGTCGGAGCGGGAAAGGGAGCCGGTCTTGATCTGGCCGCAGCCCGTCGCGACGGCCAGGTCCGCGATGGTCGTGTCCTCCGTCTCGCCGGAGCGGTGGGACATGACGACCTTCCATCCGGCGCGGCGGGCCGTGGCCACCGTGCCGAGCGCCTCGGTCAGCGTGCCGATCTGGTTGACCTTGACCAGGACGGCGTTGCCCACCCCCGTGCGGATGCCCTCGCGCACCAGCGCCTCGTTGGTGCAGAAGACGTCGTCGCCGGTCAGCTGGCACCGGTCGCCGACCCGGGCGGTCAGCTCGCGCCAGCCGTCGTGGTCGTCCTCGGCCATCGGGTCCTCGACGGAGACGACCGGGTACGCGTCGATGAGCCCGGCGAGGTAGTCGACCTGCTCGGCCGTGGTCCGCCGCACGCCCTCCCCCGTGTACGCGTACACGCCGTCCCGGTAGAACTCCGACGACGCCGGGTCCATGACGAGCCCGATGTCCGCACCCGGCCGGTAGCCGGTCCGCTCGATCGCGGCCATGACGAAGTCGAGGGCCTCCTCGGCCGTGCGCAGCGCGGGTGCGAAGCCGCCCTCGTCGCCGACTCCGGTGGAGTGGCCGGCGGCCAGCAGGTCGCGGCGCAGGGTGTGGAAGACCTCGGAGCCCATCCGGACGGCCTCGGCGAAGGTGGCCGCGCCGACCGGGGCGATCATGAACTCCTGGAAGTCCAGCGGGTTGTCGGCGTGCGCGCCGCCGTTGACGATGTTCATCATCGGGACCGGCAGCACGCGGGCGTCCGCCCCGCCGACGTAGCGGTAGAGCGGCTGCCGGTGGGAGGCCGCGGCGGCCTTGGCCGTCGCGAGGGACACCCCGAGCAGCGCGTTCGCGCCGAGGCGTGCCTTGGCGGGCGTGCCGTCGAGCGCGACGAGCGCGGCGTCCAGGGCCGCCTGGTCGCGGGCGTCGCGCCCGGTCACCGCGTCGGCGATCTCGCCCTTCACATGGGCCACGGCCCGGTCCACGCCCCTGCCGTGCCAGCGGCCGGGGTCGCCGTCGCGCAGCTCCACCGCCTCGCGGGCTCCGGTGGAGGCGCCGGAGGGCACGGCGGCGCGGCCGAGGGACCCGTCGTCGAGGACGACGTCGACCTCGACGGTCGGGTTGCCGCGGCTGTCGAGCACGGGGCGGGCGGTGACGGTGCGGATGGTGGTGGGGCTGCTGGGTGCGGGCATGGGGGGTCCTTCCCTCTTCGCCTGGGGGCGGCCCGGCTGCGGCGGCGCTGGCGCTCGGGCTGACACGATGAACTCTACAGCATGGCTGTGCAGTATTGCTGTTCAGTTCTGCTGTTCAGCTGATCTGTACAGTGCAGCTGTATAGTTGCGTTACGGGTTAAAGTGCCCTATGCCGACCCCGGATGCCGCCACCGTCGCGGCCGAACTGCGTACCGCGATGGGCAAGCTCACCCGGCGCGTGAAGGGCGAGGACGTCATCCCGCTCGGCCAGATCGCCGTGCTCGGCGCGCTCGACCGCGACGGGGCGATGACGACGAGCGACCTCGCGGCCGACCAGCGGGTGCGGCCGCAGTCGATGGCCCGCGCGGTGGGCCTCCTCCTCGACCAGGGCCTCGTCACGCGCCGCGCCCACCCCACGGACGGGCGCAAGTCCCTCGTGGAACTGTCCCCCGCCGGGCGGGCCGCCCTGGAAGCCGAACGCGGCCGCCGGGCGGGGTGGCTGGCCCTCGCGATCGAGTCCGAACTCACGGAGGAGGAGCGGGGGGTACTGGCGCGGAGTGCGGTGCTGATGGAGCGGTTGGCTGCGGGCGGGGCCCGCTGATCGCTTCGCTCGATCTCGCGGTGGGCTGGGGCTGCTCGCGGCTCGCCCCGCGGGCCTCATGCGCTACGGGGTGGGTGGTGCGGTGCGCTGCGCGACCTTGCCGCCGGTGGGGGGCGCTCGCGGCTCGCCCCGCGGGCCTCTTGCACTGCGGGGTGGGTGGTGCGCTGCGCTGCGCGACCTTGCCGCCGGTGGGGGGCGCTCGCGGCTCGCCCCGCGGGCCTCTTGCACTGCGGGGTGGGTGGTGCGCTGCGCCGCGCGACCTTGCGGTGGGTGGGGGGTTGCTCGCGCAGTTCCCCGCGCCCCCGGGTTGCCCGGCGGGGCATCGCGCTGTCCGTGCGGGGGTGGGGTCGGGTGCCACTCCGGGGGTACCTCCTCGGAATGCGCGTCTGGCCTCTCCCTGAGTTGGTGGGCGGCGGGGTGCGCATTCCTGCGGGGGCACCCCCGGATCGTCCCCCTCCCGGTGTCTCGTGGGCGGCTGCCTGCCGGTGGGGGTGAAGTCTCCGGCGCCGCACGCCGGGTGCGGGTGCGCCCCGGGGGCTCAGCGGCCGCCGGGCTCCAGGTACGCGGCGACAACGCGGGCCCCGGCGCGGAGTTCCTCGGCCTGGGCGGGCCGGCCCGCCTGGTCGTAGGCCTGGGCCGCGGCCTCCCGTTCGGCCAGTTCCGCGCGGACGATCCGCTCCACGTCGGCGTCGGTCAGCTCCCGCCGGGCCGCCTCGGCCGCACCCGCCCCCACGGGGGTCTGCTCGATCGCCGGACCCCCGCCGGTCGCGGCGGGCGCTTCGACGGCCCCGGCGTTCTCGATCGCGGCGAGCGTGGAGCGGAGCAGGGCCAGCGTCGCCTTGTCGCGGGCCCGCACGGCGGCCGGCAGCGCGGCCCTGAGCCGTTGCGCGAGCGGTGCGGGGGCGGAGGAGGAGTTCGCGTTCGACATGCCGGTCACGCTACGGCCCTCCACGCCGTACTCGATCGGCTTTCGGCGACCCGGCTCTCCGGACTCGAATTGCCCTGCCCACGCCTCCGCCGGGACAGCACACCCGGCGTCCGGGGCCGCGGCCGACGCGGAGGGGCCGTGGAGGGCGCACCCCCGGGTCATGGGTGCCGGGCGGGGGGACAGGGCGTGTCAGGGCAGGGGCATCTCCTTGCCGAGACCGGCAGCCCGCGCGACCCGGCGCGCCTGGACCTCGTCCTGCGTGCGGCTCATCTCCCGGAGGACGGAGCGGCGTTCGCGGGCGGAGAGGCGGTCGACGTAGAGGCTGCCGGAGAGGTGGTCGGTCTCGTGCTGGAGGCAGCGGGCGAAGTAGCCGCGTCCTTCGACGACGAGGGGGTTGCCGTGCATGTCCTGGCCGCGGACGACGGCGGTGTCGGGGCGGGCGAGGGGGCGGTGGGGGCCGGGTACGGACAGGCAGCCCTCGGACTCCTCGACCAGACGGCGCCGGTCGGCGGGGAGTTCGTCGAGGACGGGGTTGGCGATGTGGCCGACGTGGCGCACGCCCCACTCGTCGGCCATGTCCCACACGAAGAGCCGCAGCGGCACGCCGATCTGGTTGGCGGCGATGGCGGCGCCCTCGGCGACGGCGTTGGTGGCGAACATGTCGTCGACGAGCCCGGCCAGTTCGGGCGAGCCGAAGTCCGTGACGTCCGCGCACGCACGGTGCAGCACCTCTTCGCCGACGACGGTGATGCGGCGCACCGTGCCGCGCTCCACCTCGGGCGGCAGCGCGGGGTACGACGCCACGCGCTTCCCCTGCACCCGCACCTCGCGCACGTCCTCGTTCATCCCCAGCCCCTCCGTTCGGCCGGCAACTCCCCGGCTTGCCAATCGATTTGCAAAGTAGCACTCTTTGCAAATGACCGAGGACGAGATGCGGAGGGCGGCGGCCCGGCCGAGCCGCGCCCGGCGGGAGCTGCCGGACCACCCGGTACGGCTCGCGCTCCTGGACCTGCTCGCCGAGGAGGGCACGGTCACCGCGACGCAGGCGGCCGCCCGGCTGGGCCACAGCTCCGGGCTGTGCTCCTTCCACCTGCGGCAACTGGCCCGGCACGGCCTCGTGGAGGAGGCGCCGCACTCCGGGGGCCGCGGCGGGCCGCGGCCCTGGCGGCTGCGCTGGGAGGACCCGCGCGTCGCGGAGGCCGCCGGGGCGGACCGCCCGGACGCCGGCCCGGGTCCGTACGGTAAGGGCATGGACCCCGCCCGTACCGACGCCTACCTCCGCCGGATCGGCGCCGTCCGCCCGGCGGCCGCCGACGCGGAGGCGCTGCGCGAGCTGCACCGCCGCCACCTGGTGAGCGTGCCGTTCGAGAACCTGTCGATCCACCTCGGCGAGGACATCGTGCTCACCGGGGACGCCCTCACGGAGAAGCTCGTCACCGCCCGCCGCGGCGGTTTCTGCTACGAACTCAACGGCGCTTTCGCCGCCCTGTTGCGCTCCCTCGGCTTCGGCGTGGAGCTGCTGGCGGCGCGCGTGTTCGGCGACGGCGGGCGGCTCGGACCGCCGTACGACCACATGGCGCTGCGGGTCACCGGCGCGGACGGCGGCGGGCCGTGGCTGGCGGACGTCGGCTTCGGACGGCACAGCACCTTCCCGCTCGACTACGCGAGCCGCGACGAGCAGCAGGACCCCGGCGGCAGCTTCCGTCTCGCCGACGCCCCGCACGGCGACCTGGACGTCCTCCACAACGGTGCGGCCGCCTACCGGCTGGAGCAGCGCCCGCGTGAGCTGGGCGACTTCGCGGCGACGTGCTGGTACCAGCGCACCTGGCCCGGCTCGCACTTCCGGCAGTCGCTCGTCTGCTCACGTCTGACCGGCGACGGGGGCCGTCTCACCCTCAGCGGCCGCACGCTCGTCCGTACCGACGCCGAAGGGCGCCGTGAGGAAAGGGAGTTGGCCGCGAGCGAGGTCCTGCCCGTCTACCGCGAGCACTTCGGCATCACCCTCGACCGCGAACCGGTGGTCGGCGCGGTTCAGGCGTAGGCGTCCTCGGCGACGAGCCGCCGCAGCGTGCGCAGTGCCGGGCGGAGCCGGTCGGGGCCGGTCGAGCCGAGGGCGAGGCGGATCGCCTGCGGCGGGTGGGCGGAGGTGGAGAAGGGCTCGGCGGTGGCCACCGAGATGCCCCGGCGCGCGAGGGTGGCGGCCAGGCGGTCGGCGCGGGCGTCGTCGGGCAGCGGCAGCCAGGCGAAGTACGACGAGGGGTGGCCGACGAGCGGCAGGCCCGCCAGTTCCTCGCGGGCGATCGCCTGCCGGGCCCTGGCGTCCTCCCGTTTCGCGGCCTCCAGCCGGTCCACCGTGCCGTCGTCGAGCCAGCGGCAGGCGATCGCGGTGCTGAGCGCCGGGGTGTTCCAGACCGTCGCCCGCACCGCGCGTCCGAGCGCCGGCACCAGGGACGGCGGTGCGACGACGAAGCCGACGCGCAGCCCGGTGGCGACGTTCTTGGACAGCCCCGAGACGTGGACGGTGATGTCGGGCGCCGTGGCGGCCAGCGGCGGTGGCGGGTCCTCCGCGAGGTAGGCGTACGAGGCGTCCTCGATCACCAGCGCGCCGTGGCGCCGGGCGATCCCGGCCAGACGGACCCGGTCGGCCGCCGGCACGACCCAGCCCAGCGGGTTGTGCAGGGTGGGCATCGTGTAGACGGCGCGCACCGGCCGGGTGGCGCACAGCCGCTCCAGGGCGTCGAGGTCCGGCCCGGCGGCAGTGACCGGGAGCGGCTCCAGGTCGAGGTGGAAGGCGTGCGCGAGCACCTTGAAGCCCGGGTAGGTGAGCGCGTCCACCGCCACGACGTCGCCGGCGGCGAGCGCGGCCATGACCGTGACGGCCAGGCCGTGCTGGGCCCCGCTGACGAGGAGGATCCGGTCCGGGTCGCAGGTGATCCCCCGGCGCCCGAGGTGCCGGGCGACGCAGGCCCGGTCCTGGGGGCGCCCCGGGTGCGGCTGGTAGCGCAGCAGCGCGTCGAGGTCGCCGGAGGCGGCGACCTCCCGCAGCGCCCGGCGCAGGAGGCCGGGCTGCTCGGGCAGCACCGGGTAGTTGAAGTTGAGGTCGGCCGCGCCGTTGGCCACGGCCCGTTGGTCGATGCCGTGGCCGGGGGGCAGCGCGGTGTCGCGCACGAAGGTGCCGCGGCCCTGCTCCCGGCTGACCAGGCCCATGGCCTCCAGCTCGGCGTACACCCGCGTCGCGGTCACCACGGCGACCCCCTCACGGGCGGCGAGCGCACGGTGTGTCGGCAGCCGCTCGCCCGCAGCGAGCCGGCCGGCCCGGATGTCCGACGCGAAGGCGTCGACCAGGGACTTGTACCGCGAGGCCGCCATGGACCGGATTGTATCCATGACAATTCTTTGACTGTCCCGTCCGCGGATCCCTACCGTCAAAGCCCACTCACCGGGAAGGACAGCCGCCGTGCACATCGCCATCCTCACGTTCGAGGGCTACAACGAACTCGACTCCCTCATCGCGCTCGGCGTCCTGAACCGCGTCCGGGCCGACGGCTGGCGGGTCACCCTGGCCACCCCCGGCCCCAGGGTCACGTCGATGAACGGGGTGACCGTCGAGGGGATGTCGACCCTCGAGGAAGCGTGCGCCGCCGACGCCGTGATCGTCGGCAGCGGCATCGCCACCCGCGAGGTCGTCGAGGACCCGGCGCTCATGGGTGTCCTGCGCGGCCTGGACCCCTCCCGCCAGCTCATCGGCGCGCAGTGCTCCGGCGCGCTCGTCCTGGCGCGGCTCGGACTCCTCGACGGCATCCCCGCCTGCACCGACCTGACGACCAGGCCGTGGGTCGTCGCCGCCGGTGTCGACGTCCTCGACCAGCCCTTCTACGCCGACGGCGCCCTCGCCACGGCCGGCGGCTGCCTCGCCTCCCCCTACCTCGCCGGCTGGGTCATCGCCCGCCTCGCCGGTCCCGCCGCCGCCGAGGAGGCCCTGCACTACGTGGCGCCGGTCGGCGAGAAGGAGGAGTACGTCGCCCGCGCCTGGCGCAGCATCAGCCCCTACCTGCCCGCGCCGGCACGCGTGTGAGCGCCGCGGCGGGAGGCCGCCGGTCCGGCGCCGTACGGGAGCCGGCTCAGACGTCCCAGCGCGCCCGCAGGCCGGCGAAGAACTCGTGGAAGCCCGGGAAGGTCTTCTTCACGCACGACGGGTCGTCGAAGGTCGTCCCGGGGTTGCGCAGGCCCGCGACCGCGAAGCTCATCGCCATCCGGTGGTCGCCCCGGCAGGCGATCTCCACCGGGCGCGGTGTACCCGGGCGGATCTCGATCCAGTCCCTGCCGGTCGCGACCTCGATGCCCTGCGCCCGCAGGTTCTCCGCGCACGCGTCCAGCCGGTCGCACTCCTTGACGCGCGTGTTGTAGACGTCCTCGATCCGCACCGGACCGTCCGCGTACGGGGCGATCGCCGCGAGCGTCGGCATCGTGTCGGAGATGTCGCGCATGTTGACCGTCACACCGGACAGCCTTCCGGTCCCGGTGACCGTCGTCCCCTCCGCCCCGATCTCCACGTCGGCGCCCATCTCCCGCAGCACCTCCACGAACCGGAGGTCGCCCTGCAGGGCGCCCTGCCCCAGGCCCGGCACCGTCGCCGTCCTTCCCGCGAGCGCAGCCGCGGCGAAGACGTAACTGGCCGCCGACGCGTCCGGCTCCACCGCGTAATCGGCCGGCCGGTAGCCGCCGGGCGGGACCACGAAAGTATCGCCCTCACGCGCCACCTCGACACCGAAACTCCGCATCATCGCCAGCGTGATCTCGACGTACGGCACCGACACGATGCCCGTCACCTTGATCCGCAGGCCCTCCCGCGTGAGCGGGCCGGTCATCAGCAGCGCGGTCAGGAACTGCGACGACAGGCTCGCGTCCAGCACCACCTCGCCGCCCTCCACACCCGAGGCCCGCACCGTCAGCGGCAGATGGCCCTCGGCCTCGTCGTGCGTCAGGTCCACGCCGAGCGCGCGCAGCGCCCCGGTCAGCGGGGCGACCGGGCGGCGGCGCATCTGCGCGGAGGCGTCGAAACGGTAGACACCGCGGTGCCCGGCGGCAGCGAGCGCGGGCAGGAAACGGGCCGCAGTGCCCGCGTCCCGGCAGTCGACCTCCGCCGCAGGCGCGGGCGGCCCCTCCGGGCTGCCGGTGACCCGCCACGCGTCCTCCGCCCGCGCCACCCCGTACCCCAGCGCCGCCAGGCCCTGCGCGAAGCCGTCGGTGTCGTCCGACAGCAGGGGCCTGCGCAGCACGCTCTCGCCGCCCGCCGCGGCCGCCAGGAACAGCGCCCGGGCCGTCACGGACTTCGACCCCGGTACGGCGACGATCACCACTGCCTCCCGTTCTCCCCGGCGGGTCACTCCCCCCGGCGGCCCCGATCTTACGGCGCCGCCACCGCCCCGCCCGCGCCGTCTCAGCCCGCGGTCGGCGGCGCCGCGCCCGGGCGATGCCCACCCGGGGTGCGTACGGCTGACCCGCCGCCGGGGTTTCCCGCGCCTGGCGGCGCGCCGCTCCGGGCGGTGCCCGGTTGCCGGTACGTGGGCGGCTTTCGCGCCGCGGGGGTTTCCCGCGCCTGGCGGCGCCGCACTCGGGCGGTGCCCGCCCGGGGTGCGTGAGCGGCTGACCCGCCGCCGGGGTTTCCCGCGCCTGGCGGCGCGGGGTGTTCCCACCCCCACCACCCGTGCAGATTCGACGTCGGCTGACGGCCTTCTCGTCGGGGTGCGCCGCCGTCGGGGGCGAACCGCAGTCCCCGAGAAGACCTCACCCCCACCGGCAGGCAGCCGCCACACCGGCCCGGGAGGGGGACGATCCGGGGGTGCCCCCGCAGGAATGCGCACCCCCGCCGCTCACCGGACAAGGGAGAGGTCAGACGCGCATTCCGAGGAGGTACCCCCGGAGTGGCACCCGACCCCACCCCCCGAGCAAGAGCGCGATGCCCCGCCGGGCAACCTGGGGGCGCGGGGAACGGCGCGACCAGCCCCCACCGGCAGAAGATCGCGCGGCGCACCGCACCAGGCACCCCGCAGCGCAGAGGCCCCGCGGGGAACTCCGGGAGCACCCCCACCCACCGCACGGACGCGGAAAGAACGGCACCAGCCCCCACCCTGGGCCCACCCCCCGGAGGGGCTACGCGGCGAGCCGCTCCAGAAGCTCCGCCAAGCGCGTGCTCACCGTCAGCCGGTCCCCGGCGGTCAGCGCGGAGCCCAGCCCCACCGCCACCGCACCCGCGGCGATCCACTCGGGCGCCGCCGCGAGCGAGATACCGCCGATCGGAACGAACGGCGCCTGCGGGAGCACGGCGCGGAGCTCGGCCACCCACTCGGGGGTGAGGGAGACCGCGGGGTAGACGGTCAGGGCGTCGGCGCCGAGTTCGAGCGCGCGCACCGCCTCGCCCGGGGTGGCGACCCCGGGGAAGACGGGCACCCCGTAGCGGTGCCCGGTGCGCAGCACGCCCTCGTCGAGGTTGGGCGTCAGCAGGAAGCGCGCCCCCGCCTCGATGGCGAGCCGTGCGGCCACCTCGTCCAGTACCGTCCCGGCCCCGATGATCGCGTCGTCACCCACCTCACGCACGAGCGTGGTGACCGCTTCGAGCGCGAAGGGCGTGGTGAGGGAGATCTCCAGGGTCGTGAGCCCGGCGGAGAGCAGGGTGTCGGCGGTGGCGGCGGCCTGGTCGTACGTCTCGGTGCGGATGGTGGCGAAGACCCGTTGTGCGAGCGCGGCCCGGGTGGTCTCCCAGCGGTACACGGAGGATCTCGGTCCTTCCCTAACGGTGCTGCCCGGTCGTGCACGGGAGTGCAGGTGCGCAGGTTGGGGAGAGCGCGAGCAGAACGCTACCCGCACGGCGGGGGCCGTCCGCCAGGCGTTCCCGCAGCTGTCACCGCACCGTGACACGGCCGGGGCAAGCATCCTCGCGCGTAACGCGAGCCGTGGTGGCCAGCGGCGACAGGACGAACGCCGGGCATCCGCGGGCACGCAACGCCAGCGGCCGAGCGGTACCCCGCCCGGCGCGCAGCCGAGCCGCACCACGAACACCACGCCCGACACAAACAGCCAAGCCGCACGGCGCACAGCACCCGGCGCACACACCTGAGCCGCACAGCGAGCGGCACCCGGCGCGCAGCCGAGCCCCACCACGCCCGGCGCGAAGCCGAACCGCACCACGAACACCATGCCCGGCGCGAAGTCGAGCCCCCACCACGCCCGGCGCGCAGCCGAACCGCACCACGCGCCCGGCCCCCGCCCCGGCGGCACCCGCACCCGCCCCCGCCCCGGCGGCACCCGCACCGCGGCGGTGCCTCACCCGGAGTGCGTGGAGAAGAGGCCCCCCGTGGGGCCCTGCTTGTCGCCGCCCTGGGCCTTCTTGAGCGCGTTGGCGAGGCCCTCGATCGTCATGGACTGGAGGATGACCCGCCCGTTGCCCTCCAGGGTGGCGAGCGAGAGGCCCTCCCCGCCGAAGACGGCGTTCATGATGCCCTGGCGGTTGAGGCCGCCGATGCGCTGGATGCCGTACTGGATGCCTTCCTCGAAGGCGACGATGCAGCCGGTGTCGACCTCGATGCGGCCGCCGAAGTCGGCGGGGTTGAGGTCGATGAAGTTGCCGGCGCCGGCGATGATGACGGTGCCGTGGCCGGTGAACTTCTCCAGGATGAAGCCCTCGCCGCCGCTCATGCCCTGCCGTCCGCCGACGAAGGCGATGCCGAACTGGACGGTGTCCTCGGCGGCCACGAAGGCGTCCTTCTCGGCGAACCAGGCGCGCGATCCGGACAGCTCCAGGGCGCGCATCTCGCCGGGCAGGACACCGGCGAAGCCGACGGTGCCCTCGCCGCCGGAGGCGGTGAAGTACTGGAAGGCGAGCGACTCGCCGGCCAGCGCGCGCTGGCCGACCTGCATGGCGGTGCCCATGGCCTGCCGCAGGAGGCCGCCCATGCCGCCGGCCCCACCGGCGCCACCGGCGCCACCGGCGCCTCCCGGCTGGCCCCCGCCGCCGGGCCGTCCGCCGAGCCGGGTCTCCATGGAGACGTTGGCGGTCTTGAAGAGGAATTTCCCGGCCTCGCAGTAGACCGTCTGCCCGGGGTTGAGGGTGCAGACGGCCATCTGCATGGCGTTGCCGACGATCTGCTGCTGGAGCGTCACCGCAGGACTCCTTGAAACGAACGATGCGGAAAGGGGCGAAACCGGTACGGTTCACGCCCCTGCCGTCAACGTACCGCCCGGGCGATCCGGTTCCGCGCCGGGAGGGCCGCGTCGCCGGTCCGTTCCGTGTCCGCCCGGGCCGCCAGCCGTACCGTACGCTCCCCGCCGGTGTCCAGGAAGCGGGCCAGCGGCAGCGTGGCCGCGCCGACGGTGACGGCGTCGGTGCCGAGCCGGCCCAGCTCGATGGAGGTCTGGGCGCAGGGGTGGCGCAGCGCGTACTCGGCGGCGACCTCCCGGACGGCGGGCAGGATGCGCGGGCCGAGCATGAGCCCGGCCCAGCCGCCGAGCACGATGCGGTGCGGGTTGAAGAGGTTGATCAGGTCGGCGATGCCCGCGCCCAGGTACTCGGCGGCCTCGGCGAGCAGCGCGTCGGCCTCGGGGTCGGTGTCGGCGGCGGCGAGCAGCGCGGCGAGCGCGGTCTCCTCACTGACGTCCCGCGGCGCGGCGGGCCAGCGGCCGAGCAGCGCCTCGGCGCCGACGTAGGCCTCCAGGCAGCCGCGCGAGCCGCAGCGGCAGGTGCGCCCGCCGACCCGCAGGGTGGTGTGGCCCCACTCCCCCGCGCTGCTGCTGGCGCCGTGGTAGGGCTTGCCGTTGGTGACGACGCAGGCGCCGACGCCGGAGCCGATGAGGGCGATCACCACGTTGTCGGAGCCGCGTCCGGCGCCGAACCACATCTCGGCCTGGCCCAGGGTCTTGGCCCCGTTGTCGATGAAGAGCGGCAGCGTGGTGCCGGCCCGCAGC
The DNA here is from genome assembly GCF_044333485.1 of Streptomyces sp. NPDC020983. Taxonomy (NCBI): domain Bacteria; kingdom Bacillati; phylum Actinomycetota; class Actinomycetes; order Kitasatosporales; family Streptomycetaceae; genus Streptomyces; species Streptomyces sp. NPDC020983. Next base: position 50,867 of record NZ_JBIRRA010000022.1, read on the forward strand.
AGCCGGCCGAGCGGTACGGCGTCCCAGCCGATGGTCTGGCCGTGCACGACGATGTCCTCCCCGTCGCCGGGGAGGGCGCCGGGGGCCGCGTCGTGGGCGACGATGCCGGGTACGCCGACACCGACGCCGAGCACCTCGCTGTCGTCGATCCCGGCCTCCCGAACGACCCCGGCGATGCCCTGGAGGGCGAGGCGCACGACGTGGTCGACGTCGTGCCCGCTGTCGGACAGCGGCATGTCGGCGGAGGCCCGTTCGGTCAGGGCGAGGTCGAACAGCTCGACCCGGACCCGGGTCTCGCCGACGTCGACGCCGACGACGTAGCCGTAGCCCGGGGCGACCTGGAGCAGCGTCCGCGGGCGTCCGCCGTCGGACTCGACGGCGCCGGCCTCCTCGACCATGCCGTCGGCGATCAGTTCTCCGACGACGTTGCTGATCGACCCGGCGCTGAGCCCGGTGTCGCGTCCCAGCTCCTGCCGGCTCAGGGGACCTTCGAAATACAAATGACGCAGAAGCGATGCACGGTTGCCGCGCCGCAGGTCACGCACGGTGCGCTTGCTCCGCTCAGCCATCGAGTCTCCCTCCCGGGGGGTCCGGCGTGAATCTATCGCTGCACAGGGTCTTGACGCCACCTTTTCTCACAAGTTAAATCACGGCCTGAAATAAGGCACAGGCGCTGTTCACTTCCTGAAGCGATCCCACCCCTGAGAGGGAACCGTTATGCGCACCAGCACCTCCAGCAGACTCGTCGCGGCCACCGCCCTCGTGGCCGCGCTGGGTCTCACGCTCGCCGCCTGTGGCGGTGGCGACGACGACAGCGGCGACAGCAAGTCCTCGGGCGGCAGCCTCAAGGGCCAGACCATCACGTACTGGGCCAGCAACCAGGGCACCAGCATCGACGCCGACAAGAAGACCCTGGCCACCGAGACGGCCAAGTTCACCCAGCAGACCGGCATCAAGGTCAAGGTCGAGGTCATCGGCTGGGCGGACCTGCTCAACCGCATCCTGGCGGCCGCCACCTCCGGCCAGGGCCCGGACGTGCTGAACATCGGCAACACCTGGTCGGCCTCCCTCCAGGCCACCGGTGCCCTCATGCCGTGGGACGACGCCGCCTTCCAGACCATCGGCGGCAAGGACCGGTTCATGCCGTCGGCCATCGCCTCGGCGGGTGCCGCGGGCAAGGACCCGGCCGCCGTGCCGATCTACTCGATGGCGTACGGCCTGTACTACAACAAGAAGATGTTCGCCGCGGCCGGCATCCAGAACCCGCCCGCCACCTGGGACGAGCTGGTCCAGGACGCCACCAAGCTCACCACCGGCGGCAAGTACGGCCTGGCGGTCGAGGGCGCGAACGCCGCGGAGAACATCCACCACATCTTCGTGCTCGCCAAGCAGCGCGGCGCGAGCTGGTTCGACGACAAGGGCAACGCGACCTTCACCGGTCCGCAGCAGGTCGCCGCCGTCAAGCAGTACGTCGACTTCATCGCGAAGAACAAGGTCGCGGCCAAGGGCGACGCCGAGTACGACCAGAACCAGACGATCACCGACTTCGCGACCGGCAAGGCCGCGATGATGATGTGGCAGACGGCCGCCGCGAGCATCGCCTCGCACGGCATGAAGCCCGAGGACTACGGCGTGGTGCCGGTGCCGACGCAGACCGCGGGCGCAACCGGTGACGCGGGTGTGACGTCGATGGTGGCCGGTATCAACATCGCCGTCTTCAACGACACCAAGCACAAGGAGGCCGCCGAGGCCTTCGTGAAGTTCATGACCAGCACGGACGAGCAGAAGGTGCTCAACACCAAGTACGCCTCGATCCCGCCGGTCATCGAGGCGCAGAGCGACCCGGCCTTCCAGACCCCGGACCTGAAGGTCCTGACCCAGGTCCTCCAGAAGTCCGCCGCCCCGCTGCCGCAGGTCGCCAACGAGAGCCAGTTCGAGAACCTCGTCGGCCCGGCCGTGAAGGGGCTGTTCGCCGACGCCGCCGCCGGCAAGCCCGTCACGGACGACACCGTCAAGGCTGCGCTGCAGAAGGCGCAGCAGCAGATGCCGACGTCCTAAGGATCGGCCCTCCTCCATGACTGCCACCGCCCCCCCGAGGCGCGTGCCCGAAGCCGGCCCCGACAGCGGGAAACCCGCTGCCGGCGGCCGGCTCCGGCCGCGTGTCATCGAACGCGTCCGCCGCGGCGGACTCCCGTACCTGATCCTGCTCCCCGCCGTCCTCGTCGAACTGCTGATCCACATCGTGCCGATGGTCTTCGGCATCCTGATCAGCTTCAAGAACCTCACCCTGTTCTACATCCACCACTGGGACAGGGCCCCCTGGTACGGCTTCGACAACTACAAGGCCGCCGTCAGGATCCACCAGCCGATCGGCCAGGAGCTGCTGCACTCGTTCTGGGTGACGCTCTCCTACACCCTGCTGTCGGTCTCGCTGTCCTGGCTGCTCGGCGTCACCGCCGCGATCCTCCTCCAGGACAAGTTCCGCGGCCGCGGCCTGATCCGCACGGTCTTCCTGGTGCCGTACGCGCTCCCGGCGTACGCGGCGCTGATCACCTGGGCCTTCATGTTCCAGCACGACACCGGTCTGGTGAACCACGTCCTGCACGACCAGTTGCACGTCACCTCCGGCAAGTCCTTCTGGCTGCTGGGCGACAACGCGTTCTGGTCGATGGTGATCGTATCGGTCTGGAAGTCCTGGCCGTTCGCCTTCCTGGCCCTGATGGCCGGTCTGCAGAACATCCCGCGCGAGCTGTACGAGGCCGCCGCCATGGACGGCGCCGGCGTCTGGCAGCAGATCCGCAAGATCACCATGCCGGCCCTGCGGCCGGTCAACCAGGTGATCGTGCTGGTGCTGTTCCTGTGGACCTTCAACGACTTCAACACGCCGTTCGTGATGTTCGGCCAGAACCCGCCGCGGCAGGCGGACCTGATCTCCATCCACATCTACCAGTCGTCGTTCATCAACTGGAACTTCGGCTCGGGTTCCGCCATGTCGGTGCTCCTGCTGCTCTTCCTGCTCGTGGTGACGGCGGTCTACCTGCTGGTCACGTCCAGGGGAAGGAGCGAGAACGATGTCTAGGTTCTCCGAGCAGCCGTCCCCGATGGCGCAGCCGAGGTCCTTCGTGTGGACCCGGCGCATCGTCCTGACGCTCCTGCTGGCCTTCGTGCTCATCCCCGTGTACGTGATGTTCAGCTCGTCCCTGAAGAACCTCCAGGACGTGCAGGGTTCCTTCAAGTGGATACCGCACGGCCTGACGGTCAAGCCGTACGTGGACATCTGGAAGACCATCCCGCTCGCGCACTACTTCGTGAACTCGCTGATCGTGTGCGTGAGCGCGACCGTCTTCTCGGTGCTGCTGGCGATCTTCGCCGCCTACGCGGTGAGCCGCTACCGCTTCGCGGGCCGCAAGATCTTCACCGTCTCGGTGCTGTCCACCCAGATGTTCCCGGGCATCCTCTTCCTGCTGCCGCTGTACCTGATCTTCGTCAACATCGGCAACACGACCGGGATCACGCTCAACGGCAGCCGGCTCGGGCTCGTCATCACCTACCTCACCTTCTCGCTGCCCTTCTCCATCTGGATGCTGGCGGGCTACTTCGACTCGATCCCGCGCGACCTCGACGAGGCCGCGAAGGTCGACGGCTGCGGCCCGATCCGTGCGCTGTTCCAGGTCGTCGTGCCGGCCGCCGTGCCGGGCATCGTCGCCGTGAGCGTGTACGCGTTCATGACGGCCTGGGGTGAGGTGCTGTTCGCGTCGGTCATGACCAACCAGTCCACCAGGACGCTGGCGGTCGGCCTGCGCGAGTACGCCACCCAGAACGACGTGTACTGGAACCAGGTCATGGCCGCCTCCATCGTGGTGAGCGTGCCGGTGGTCGCCGGATTCCTGCTCCTCCAGCGTTACCTGGTCGCCGGGCTCACCGCCGGCGCGGTCAAGTGACCCCTCCCGAAAGGCAGCTTGTGAACGACCTGAGCGCTCTTCCCGCCGATTTCGTCTGGGGCGCGGCCACCGCCGCCTACCAGATCGAAGGCGCCGCGGACGAGGACGGCCGGGCCCCGTCCATCTGGGACACCTTCTCCCACACCCCCGGCAAGGTCGACGGCGGCGACACCGGCGACGTCGCCTGCGACCACTACCACCGCACGGCCGAGGACATCGGGCTCATGAAGACCCTCGGCCTGGACGCCTACCGCTTCTCCGTCGCCTGGCCCCGGGTCATCCCCCAGGGGTCCGGCGAGGTCAACGCGGCCGGTCTCGCCTTCTACGACAAGCTGGTCGACGACCTGCTGGAGGCGGGCATCACGCCCAACGCCACCCTCTACCACTGGGACCTCCCGCAGGCCCAGCAGGACCGGGGCGGCTGGCCCGAGCGGGAGACGGCGGAACGGTACGGCGACTACGCGGCCGTGGTCGCGCAGGCGCTGGGCGACCGCGTCAAGAACTGGGCGACGCTCAACGAGCCGCTGTGCTCGGCCTGGATCGGCCACCTGGAGGGCACCATGGCCCCCGGGTGGACGGACCTGACCGCGGCGGTCCGCGCGTCGTACCACCTGCACGTCGGGCACGGCCTGGCGGTGCAGGCACTGCGGGCGGCGTATTCCGACGTCCAGGTCGGCATCGTCAACAACCTCAGCCCGTGCGAGCCGGCCACCGACCGGGAGGCGGACGTCGCGGCGGCGCGGCGGGCCGACGGCCACACCAACCGCTGGTGGCTCGACCCGATCCACGGCCGCGGCTACCCGCAGGACATGGTCGACCACTACGGCGTCGAACTGCCGGTCAAGGACGGCGACCTGGAGTCCATCGCGGCGCCCCTGGACTGGCTGGGCCTGAACTACTACTTCCGCAACGTCGTCGCCGACGACCCGACCGGACCCGCACCGCACGCCACGTCGGTGTACCTGCCGGGCGTGCGCCGCACGGCGATGGACTGGGAGGTCAACGCGGACGGCCTGGAGCAGCTGCTGGTCCGGCTGCACGAGGAGTACGGCGCCGGGAAGATCTACGTCACCGAGAACGGCTCCGCCTACCGCGACACGGTCGGCGCGGACGGGCAGGTCGACGACCCGGAGCGCACGCAGTACCTGGAGGAGCACCTCGCGGCCTGCGCCCGCGCGGTCCGCCGCGGCGTGCCGCTGGCGGGCTACTACGCCTGGTCGCTGCTGGACAACTTCGAGTGGGCGTACGGCTACGACAAGCGCTTCGGCCTCGTCCACGTCGACTACGCGACGCAGAAGCGCACCGTCAAGGGCAGCGGCCGCCGGTACGCGGAGATCATCGCCGCGCACCACCGCAGGGCGCGCCGCGCCGCCTGACCCGGCGCAGCGCGAGGGGTGACGCCACCGGCTTCCCGCCGGTGCGTCACCCCTCTTCCGCTGCCAGGGCCAGCAACCGCCCGGACGGCGGCCCGGCGGGGGCGCCGTCGCGGGCCACCCGGCGCCCGCGCAGCCAGGTCTCGCGCACCACGCCGTGCAGGGTGCGGCCGGCGTAGGCGGTGACGGGGTTGCGGTGGTGCAGCCGGGCGGGGTCGACGGTGAAGGCGGCGTCCGGGTCGAGCACCGCGAAGTCGGCGTCCTTGCCGGGGGCGATCGCGCCCTTGGCGGAGAGCCCGGCGAGCGCCGCGGGGCCGGCCGCCATCCAGCGGGCGACGTCGACGAGGGTGTGGCCGCGCCTGCGGGCCTCGGTCCACACCGCGGACAGGCCCAGCTGCAGCGAGGAGATGCCGCCCCAGGCCTCGGCGAAGTCGCCGGTGTCGCGGCGCTTGAGCGCGAGCGTGCAGGGCGAGTGGTCGGAGACGACGCTGCCGATGGTGCCGTCGGCGAGCGCGGCCCACAGCGCGTCCCGGTTGGCGGCCTCCCTGATCGGCGGGCAGCACTTGAACTCCGTCGCCCCGTCCGGGACCTCCTCGGCCGTCAGCGTCAGGAAGTGCGGACAGGTCTCGGCGGTCAGCGGCACTCCCGCACGGCGTGCCGCCGCGATCAGCGGCAGCGCGGAGGCCGAGGACAGGTGCAGCACGTGCACGCGCGCACCGAGCCGCGCGGCCAGCTCCACCAGCCCCTCCACCGCGCGCTCCTCCGCGGCGGGCGGCCGGGAGGCGAGGAAGTCGGCGTAGCGGCGGCCGGGCTGCTGCGGGGCGGCGCCGATCACCGCCGGATCCTCGGCGTGCACGACGAGCAGCCCGCCGAAGCCGGCGATCTCCGTGAGCGCCGCGGACAGCTCCGCCGGGGACAGCGGCGGGAACTCGTCGACGCCCGAGGGCAGCAGGAAGCACTTGAAGCCGAAGACGCCCGCCTCGTGCAGGGGGCGCAGATCGGCGGTGTTGCCGGGGACCGCGCCGCCCCAGAAGCCGACGTCGGCGTGCACCCGGCCGCGCGCGGCGGCGCGTTTGACCTCCAGGTGCGCGGCCGTGGTGGTGGGCGGGACACTGTTGAGCGGCATGTCGACGAGCGTCGTGACACCGCCGGCGACGGCGGCCGCGGTGGCGGTCGCGAAGCCCTCCCACTCGCTGCGGCCGGGGTCGTTGACGTGCACGTGGGTGTCCACGAGGCCCGGCAGCAGCACACCGGTGCCGAGATCGGTGACGGGCACGCCGGGCGGCACGGGCGCGTCGTGCGCGAGCACGCCGGTGACGACCCCGCCGCGCACGGCGACGGACGCGGGGCGCTCGCCCTCGGGGGTGACGACACGGGTGGAGCGCAGCACGATCTCGGGGGCCGGGCCCCCGGCGCGTGCGGCGTACTCGGCGTGCTCGGCGTGCTCGGCGTCCAACAGGTGGCCTTTCGCGAGCGGTTGGGGGCGGGGCCGGGACACGGGGCCGGCGGCCCCGGCGGCTCCGCTGACGGACATGGTGGTGAGCCCCCGGCCCAGGAGTCAAGGGCGGTAGGATTCCGCACAGCGAAAACCGCCTTCCGCGACCGGCCGCACCGCCGGCGACGACCAGAGGGGACCGCACGTGCCTGCGGAGCGCACCGGGGGCGTCCAGTCCCTCGAACGGGCCTTCGGCCTGCTGGAGCGGCTGGCCGACGCGGGCGGCGAACTCGGCCTGAGCGAGCTGTCCGCCGCGAGCGGGCTGCCGCTGCCCACCATCCACCGGCTGATGCGCACGCTGCTCGCCGGAGGCTACGTCCGCCGGCAGCCCAACCGCCGCTACGCGCTCGGCCCGCGGCTCATCCGGCTCGGCGAGACCTCCTCGCGGCTGCTGGGCACCTGGGCCCGCCCGTACCTCGCCGAGCTGGTCGAGGCGACCGGTGAGACCGCCAACATGGCGCTGCTGGACGGCGACGAGGTCGTCTACGTCGCCCAGGTGCCCTCCCGGCACTCGATGCGGATGTTCACCGAGGTCGGCCGGCGGGTGCTGCCGCACTCCACGGGCGTCGGCAAGGCGCTGCTCGCCGGGCTGCCCGCAGCGGACGTGCGGGCGCTGCTGGCGCGTACCGGCATGCCCGCCGCGACCGACCGCACCCTCACCGACCCCGAGGACTTCCTCGCGGAACTGGAGCGCGTCCGGGCCGCGGGCTACGCCGTGGACGACGGCGAGCAGGAGACCGGGGTGCGGTGCCTGGCGGTCGGCGTGCCCGGGTCGCCCGCGCCCGCCGCGATCTCCGTCTCGGGCCCCGCGGCCCGGGTCACCGACGCGGTGACGGAGAAGATCGTGCCCGTCCTGCACGCGGCGGCGCGCGGGCTCACCGAGGCGCTCAGCGGCGCGGGAGGCGCGCCCTGACCGTCGCCGGCTGCGGCGGCTGCCGGTTCAGCTCCTGCTCCACCGCCTCGCGCAGCTCCGCCACCGCTGCGGCGAGCCCGCTCACCGAACCGAGGGCCGCCGCGACCAGCAGCAGCGACTGGCGCAATTGCTCCGGAGCGGCGGTGCCCGCGCAGGCCTGCCGTTCCAGCTCGGCCAGCTCCTCCTCCGCAACCGCCCGATCGGGTAAGAACCGGCGGTATCCGGCGAGTTCCCGCTCCAGGCGGGTCACCGCGGTACGTAACGACACGCCACCGCCGGCCGTCGGCCGTACGGGTCCTTCGCTGCGGTCTCCTTTGACCACACGCGTCTCCCCCACGAACATTCCGCCCCTGCCTCGTGCGTACCTCGTGCCCCAGCGGTACCTTCTCCCGCGTACCGGGGGCGATCAGTAAACGCCCTGAGCCGCAATTGCGCCACAGGGTCGGCGAAAGATGCGTCAAAGTCGCTGCGCGGGCCACACCGAGAGGTCGAGGGTCGCGTAACCGTCCGCGCCGGAGCCCGGCGACAGGCCTCTGACGGTCACCAGCGCGACGGTTCCGTCCGTGGCGACCACGCACAGCCGCGACTCCTGGACGAGCCCGGCCCGCGGGATCTCGTGGACCAGCGCGCCCCCCTGCGCACCGCTGCACCGCTCGCGCGTCCCGGGGTCCTGCGGCGAGAGCAGCACGAGGGAGCCGCGGGAAGGCGCGGCGACCAGGGCGTCGCGCATCGCGTCGTAGCCGAACGTGCCGCTGTCCGCGCCCTCCTGAGGGCGCAGCGGATCGGCGGCGAGGTCCAGTCCCTGGCCCGCGCGGAGCGTGACCGCGAGGTAGTCGCGCTGCCCGCCGCCGGGCGCGGGGGCGCCGTCGGTCGGGGTGGGGGTGGGGGTCGGGGTCGGGGTGGGGCCCGGGTTCGGGGCGCCTCCGCCGGGCGCGGGCGAGGAGGGGCTGGAGTGCGGTACGGCGGAGGCCGACGAGTGGTCCGCCGACCCGTCCCGGTCGAAGCCGCCCGCCACGACCACACCGCCGGCGACCGCCGCCGCGAGCGCCAGCCACACCACGGGCCCGCCGCCGCGCCGCCTGCCGGCCGGCACGGGCGCGGCGGGCGCGGGCACGAACACCGGCACCCCGTGGGCGGGCGTCGCCCCCGGCGGCAGCACCGGCTGCGGCGGCACGGCCGTCCCCCCGGCGGGCGTCGCGCCGACGGGTACGGGCGCGGGCACGGCCGGCCGCGGCGGCACCGGCGTACCCCCCGCGGGCGTCGCCCCCGGCGGTACGGACGGCAGCGGCGGGACCGGCGCAGCCGCCGGAACCGTTCCCGGCATCACGGGCGCACCCGGCACACCGCCCCCCGGCGGCACGACCACCCCCGCGGCAGGCGTCGCACCAGGCGGAAGCGGCACACCCGACGCAACAGGCAGCCCCGGAGCCGCACCCGTGGCACCCGGCACCCCCGCAGGCGAGGGACCCGGCGCAGCGGCCGGAACCGTTCCCGGCATCACGGGCACACCCGGCACACCGGCCCCCGGCGGCACAACCACCCCCGCGGCAGGCGTCGCACCAGGCGGAAGCGGCACACCCGACGCAACAGGCAGCCCCACGGCCGCACCCGCGGCACCCTGCGCCCCCGCAGGCGACGGACCCGGCGGGACCGGCGCAGCCGCCGGAGCCGTTCCCGGCATCACGGGCGCACCCGGCACACCGCCCCCCGGCGGCACAACCACCCCCGCGGCAGGCGTCGCACCAGGCGGAAGCGGCACACCCGACGCAACAGGCAGCCCCACGGCCGCACCCGTGGCACCCGGCACCCCGGGCGGAAGCGGCGCACCCGTGCCCGCAGGCACCGACGCGGCCGGAGCCGCACCCGCGGCACCCGGCTCGCCCGGCACACCCTGCGCCGTGCTCGCCGGCCATGTCCCCGGCGGGGGCAGGGGCGGCAGGGGCGGGGGGAGGGTGAGGAGGGTCTGGAGGGGGACGGGGAGCCAGGGGTCGGGGCGGCGGCCGTGCCCGGCCTGCGTGCACATCGCGACGACCTGCGCGGGCGAGGGCCGCAGCGCCGGGTCCTTGATGAGGCAGCGGGTGACGATCTCCCGCAGCTCGCCGGGGAGTTCGTTGAGGTCCGGCTCCTCGCTCAGCTTGCGGCCGGTGTCCGGGTCGAAGGGCGCGGTGCCGATCGCGGCGTAGGCGGCGAGCTGGCCGAGCGCGAAGACGTCGGTGGCGGGCGCGGGTGCCTTGTCGGCGGCCTGCTCCGGCGAGGAGAAGGCGGGGATGCCGGGCGCGTCGGCTGCGGCGCGCGTCACGCCGTAGCCGGTGACGCGCGGCCCGTCCGCGGCGAGCAGCACCGTCCCGGGGCCGAGCCCGGCGTGCACGACGCCCGCGTGGTGGACCACGCGCAGCGCCTCCGCGACCCCGGCGACCAGCCTCAGCACGGTCGGCACGGGCAGCGGCCGCCCGGTGCCGCTGACGGCGGCGTGCAGCGTCAGCGCGGGGACGTACCCGGCGGCGAGCCAGTAGCGCGTGCCGTCGTGCCCGCTGCCGAGCACCGGCACGGTGTAGGGGCCGCTCACCCGGCGCACGGCCTGGACGTCGTACTCGAAGGCGGCGGCGAATCCGGCGCGCGCGGCCAGTTCGGGCCGGACCGCGGTGAGGGCGACGGGGTGGCCGGCGGGCGCGTACGCGAGGTAGACGGGGCCGAGCGAGCCGACGCCGAGCCGGGCGGCGACGCGGTGCCCGCCGATCACGGCCGGGTCGTCCGGCGTGAGCGGGTGGTACAGCGGCCCCGGGTGGCCGGGGTACCCGGGGGCGGCGTGCCCCCCGGTGTGCTGAGCGCCCATCAGTCCCCGTTCCTCGGGCCTACGCGGACAAGCCCGCCGGCGCGGGTGCGGGGGGTGCCGCGGGCGCCGGCCGGGCCGTGCGGTGCGGTCACCGACGCCGGTGCCGCCCCTCCCGGCCCGTGGCCAGACGATACCGGACGCGGCCGGGGCGGCCGGAACCCGTTCCGGCGCACGCCGGACGCGGTATGCAGAAGCCATGGACACACACGGCGAGGTGGCCGGCCTGCTGCTCGCGGCCGGTGGCGGGCGGCGGCTCGGCGGCCGCCCCAAGGCGCTGCTGTCCCACCGCGGACGGCCGCTGGTGGAGCACGCGGCCGCGGCGCTGCGGGCGGGGGGCTGTGGGCCGGTGCACGTGGTGCTGGGCGCGGCGGCGGAGCAGGTGCGGGCCGGGGCACGGCTCCCGGGCTGCGACCTGGTCGACAACCCGCACTGGGCGGACGGCATGAGCACGTCGCTGCGCGCGGGCCTCGCCTCGCTCGCGGCGGCCCGCCCGGCGCCCGCGGCGGCGGTGGTCACGCTGGTCGACCAGCCCGGCGTGGGCGCGGCGGCGGTCGCCCGCGTGGTGGCGGCCGCCCGGGCGGGCGACGACCTGCTGTCGGCGCTGGTCTCGGCGGTGTACGGGGAGCGGCGCGGCCATCCGGTGCTGATCGGGGCGGCTCGCTGGGCGGGGGTCGCGGGGAGCGCGGCGGGCGACAGCGGCGCGCGGGCGTACCTGCGCGAGCACGCGGGCCAGACGCTGCTGGTCGACTGCGCGGACGTCGCGGACCCGGCCGACGTCGACACCCCTGCCGAGCTGCGGCTTCTTGAGTCGCCCCGGCCCCGCACGGAACCCTGAACCCGGTGGGCGCCGCCTCCGCCCGCCGCGGGACGGCACAGACACCGGGTTGGCCGAACCCCGCACCCCCGAACGGCACGGGGCCGTCCCCGGACGCGCCCCCGCCGCACAGCACCGGCCCCCGGAGGAGACGCCCGCCGCCCCCGCTTCCCGCCGCGGCCGGCAGGCGGTGCCACCCCGCCGGACGGTGCCAGCCCGGCCGGACCGCCAAGCCCCGTCCCCGGCCCCCCGCCGGACCACACCCCAGCCCCGGCGAAACACACCGCCCCCCGTCGCGGCGCAGACCCACGGCCGCACCGCCCCCCGGGACCGCATCGCCCCCGGGGGGACGCTCGCTTCCCGCCGCACCCCACCCCCGCCGGACCGCACCGCCCCCGCAGCGGCGCAGACCCCGCGGGCCGCACCACGTCCCCGGCGGCCGCGCCACGCTCCGCCGGACCACACCCCACCCCCGGCGAACCGCACCGCACCCGTCGCGGCGCAGACCCCGGGACCACTTCGCCCCCCCAAGGGCACGCTCACCCCCGCCGCACCGCGCACCCGCCGCACCGCACCGCACCCCACCCGCAACGACACAGCCCTCCCCGGGAGGGCACCACCCCCGGGGCCGCACCGCCCCGGGGGGCACCCACGCCCCCGCCGGGCGGCATTGAGCTTCCGCAGTGCGAAAACTATGCTTCGCCATGCAGAAGATCCACCCGACCCCGGTCCCCGCGCGCCGCTCGACGGCACCGGCCCACCGGCCCAGTCCAGGAGGAACCGACCGCATGTCCGCACCGACACCGCCGTCCGCCGCCGTCGTCACCGGGACCGCCGGGCACACCGTGCCGCGCGAGGAGGAGGTGCTGACGCCCGCGGCGCTGGAGTTCCTCGGCGAGCTGCACCGCCGTTTCGCCCCGCGCCGCGCCGAGCTGCTGGCGCTGCGCGCCGCCCGCCGCGCGGAGATCGCCCGCACCGCGACCCTCGACTTCCTGCCGCAGACCGCGCACATCCGGGCCGACGACAGCTGGCGGGTGGCCCCCGCGCCGCCCGCGCTGGAGGACCGCCGGGTCGAGATCACCGGGCCCACCGACCGCCGGATGACGGTCAACGCGCTCAACTCCGGCGCCCGGATCTGGCTCGCCGACTTCGAGGACGCCTCGGCTCCGACCTGGGCCAACGTCATCGGCGGCCAGCTCAACCTGACCGACGCCTTCGAGCGGCGGATCGACTTCACCACCCCGGAGGGCAAGGCGTACGCGCTGCGCCCGGCGGCCGAGCTGGCCACGGTGGTGGTGCGGCCGCGCGGCTGGCACCTGGACGAGCGGCACCTGACCGTGGACGGTGAGCCGGTGCCGGGCGCGCTCGTCGACTTCGGGCTGTATTTCTTCCGCAACGCCCGGCGTCTCCTCGACCTCGGCAAGGGCCCGTACTTCTACCTGCCCAAGACCGAGTCGCATCTCGAAGCCCGGCTGTGGAACGACGTGTTCGCCTTCGCGCAGGACGCCCTCGGCATCCCGTACGGCACCGTCCGCGCCACCGTCCTGATCGAGACGATCACCGCGGCGTACGAGATGGAGGAGATCCTGTACGAGCTGCGCGATCACGCCTCCGGGCTCAACGCGGGCCGCTGGGACTACCTCTTCTCGATCGTGAAGAACTTCCGCGACGGCGGCGAGCGCTTCGTGCTGCCGGACCGGGCGGCGGTCACCATGACCGCGCCCTTCATGCGCGCCTACACCGAGCTGCTGGTGCGCACCTGCCACAAGCGCGGCGCGCACGCGATCGGCGGCATGGCGGCGTTCATCCCGTCGCGGCGCGACCCGGAGGTCAACGCGACGGCGTTCGAGAAGGTCCGGGCCGACAAGGACCGGGAGGCCGCCGACGGCTTCGACGGCTCGTGGGTCGCCCACCCCGACCTGGTGCCGATCGCGCGCGCCTCCTTCGACGCGGTGCTCGGCGACCGCCCGCACCAGAAGGACCGGCTGCGCGAGGACGTGCACGTGACCGCCGGCCAGCTCATCGACATCGCGTCGCTGGACGCCCGCCCGACCGCCGCGGGCCTGCTCAATGCGGTGCAGGTGGGCGTGCGCTACATCGAGGCGTGGCTGCGCGGCTCGGGCGCGGTCGCCATCTTCCACCTGATGGAGGACGCGGCCACCGCCGAGATCTCCCGCTCGCAGATCTGGCAGTGGGTCAACGCCGGGGTGGTGCTGGACGACGGGCACAAGGTGACGCCGGAGCTGGTGCGCGGCATCGCCGACGACGACCTCGCGGCGATCCGCGCGGAGCTGGGCGAGGACGCCTTCGCGGCAGGCCGCTGGGAGGAGGCGCACGAGCTGCTGCTGCGGCTCGCGCTGGACCGCGACTACGTCGAGTTCCTGACGCTGCCCGCCTACCGGCAGCTCACCGGCTGACCCGCCGGACTCCCAGGGTGTGTCCGGGAGTTCCCGGCCGGCCCGCCCTACGCCAGGCCCGCCCTACGCCAGGCCCGCCCGTTCGGCGAGACGGCGGGCCTGCGCGCGGGTCAGCCGGGCGAGCTGCTCCTCGTCGACCCGCGTCAGCCTGCCGTGCTCGACGACGGTCTCGCCGCCCACCAGCGACAGCGTGACGGGCGCGGGCGGCCCCAGCACCAGCGCGGCCACCGGGTCGGCGATCGACGCGTGGCCGAGCCCGTCCAGCTTCCACAGCACCAGGTCGGCGAGCTTGCCGGGCTCCAGCGAGCCGATCTCGGCGGTGCGGCCCAGCACCTGGGCCCCGCCGTAGGTGCCGAGCCGCAGTGCCTGGCGGGCGGTGAGCGCCTTCTCGCCCGCGCCGAGCCTGGCCGCCAGCAGGGCGTTGCGCAGCTCGGTGTGCAGTTCGCCGGACTCGTTGGAGGCGGTGCCGTCCACCCCGAGGCCGACGGGCACCCCTGCGGCGAGCATCGCGGGCACCCGGGCGATCCCGGCGGCCAGCCGGGCGTTGGAGGACGGGCAGTGCGCGACGCCGGTGCCGGTGCGCGCGAAGGCGGCGATGTCGGCGTCGTTCACGTGGACGCAGTGCGCCATCCACACGTCCGCCCCGAGCCAGCCGGTGGACTCGAAGTAGTCGGTGGGGCCCATGCCGAACAGCTCGTGGCAGAACTCCTCCTCCTGCACCGTCTCGCTGCCGTGCGTGTGCAGCCGTACGCCCTTGCGGCGGGCCAGTTCGGCGGCCTCGGTCATCAGCCGGGTCGACACCGAGAACGGTGAGCAGGGGGCGACGGCGATGTGCAGCATCGAGCCGAACGACGGGTCGTGGTGGGCGTCGATCGCGGCCTCGGTGGCCTTCAGCGCGGCGTCGGTGGATTCCACGGCGAAGTCCGGGGGCAGGCCGCCGTCGCTCGTCCCGCGGTCCATGGAGCCGCGCGCGGCGGTGAAGCGCACGCCGGTCTCCGCGGCGGCCTGGATCTCCGCGCCCAGCAGGTCGCCGCCGCCGCGCGGGAAGACGTAGTGGTGGTCCGCCGCGGTGGTCACCCCGCCGCGGGCCATCATGGCGAGCGACCCTGCGGCGCCCGCGTGGACGATGTCCTCGTCGATCCGCGCCCACACCGGGTACAGCTCGACGAGCCAGTCGAAGAGGTTGCTGTCCTGGGCCATGCCGCGGGTGAGCCACTGGTAGAAGTGGTGGTGGGTGTTCACCAGCCCGGGCGTCACGAGGTGCCCGCCGGCGTCGATCCGGCGGGCCGCCCCCGCGGCGAGCCCGGCGGGCGCCGGCCCGTCGCCGACCGCCTCGATCACGCCGCCCGCGACGACGACGTGTCCCGCGGCGTACTCGGTGCCCGCGGCGTCCACGGTGGCGACGGCGCAGTTCTCGATGACGGTGCGTTCTGCTGCGGTCATGGGCTGTCCTCTTCCGTCGTACGGACCGTCGTGCGGGCCGTCGTGCGTGGTGTGGCGCCGTGCGGGCCGGTCAGCCGGTGACCGGGATGCGGGGCTCGGCGCCGTCGCGCAGCACCGTGCCCTCGATGAGCCCGTACGGGCGGTCGGCGGCGAAGTAGACCTCGTCCTCGTTGTCCAGGCCGAAGGGCGTGAGGTCGGCGAGGAAGTGGTGTCTGTTGGGCAGCGACAGCCGCACCTCGTCGACCGCGGCGTCCGGCGTGCTGCTCTCGACGACCCGGGTCCCCATCGCGTACAGCGTCTGCTGGAGCGAGTACGAGTACGTGCCCGCGAAGGCCGCGAGCAGGCTGTCGCGGGCACGGGCCCAGGCGTCGTCCCACGCGGGGGCCGGGGTGTCCGTGCCGTCCCAGGCGTAGCGCCAGCGGGCGTCGACCTCGGTGGCGAGGATGCGGTCGCGGGTCTCCTGGAGGGTGGTGTACGGATCGCGGGCGAAGCCCCAGAACTCCGAGTCGGTGGAGTTGAGCACCACCAGCCCTGTGAGCCCGGCCACGACCTCGCACCGCTCGCCGTCGAAGGTGACCTCCGCGGTGCGCACCTCGCCGCCGCGGCGCACGAAGGAGTGGCCGGAGGGCCCCGGCGCGCGCTCCCAGGCGTATTCCTCGACACGTATCCGGGCGCGGTGGATGGAGGTCTGCGCGGTCACGAAGTGCCGGGCCAGCAGCAGGGCGAAGTCCTCGGCGGAGGCGATGCCGTACTTCCTGGCGAAGGCCAGCACGGTGTTCTTCATCGTGTCGGTGGGCAGCACGGCGGCGTTGGAGCCGGACAGGTGGACGGCCTCCATCGCCCCGGACAGCGCGACCGAGACGTTGAGGTCCTTGAGGTGGTGGGTGGCGCCGTCGCGGGTGACGCGCACGACGCGCGTCTGCGCCTTGCCGTACTGGGTCTGGCCGAGTGTCGTGGTCATGGCGCTAGCTCCCTCGGTATACGGAGTAGCCGAACGGGCTGAGCAGCAGCGGTACGTGGTAGTGCTCGCCCGGGCCGACGGCGAAGGCCACCGCGACCTCGGGGAAGAAGGCCTCGCCGGACGCGTGGGAGGCGGTGTCGAAGACGAGCCGGACATGGGTGGTGCCCGCGGGCGGCGCGGGAAGTCCCGTGCAGCGGCCGTCCGCGCCGGTCGCGGCGCCGCCGAGCTGCGTCCAGGGGGCGGCGGCGCCCGCGCGGACGGCGAGCGCGACGGGGACGCCCGCGGCGGGACGGCCCGCGGCGGTGTCCAGGACGTGGGTGGAGACGGAGATCTCCTGGTCGGTCATGGTGCGTCCTCCTGCGGGGTGCCCGCGAGCCTGCCGAGTCTGATCCGGTTGATCTTCCCCAGTTCGGTGCGGACGATCTCGCGTTCGGTGGCCTCGTCGTTGCCGGTACGCTCGCGCAGCGCGGCCCGGATGTGCGCGGCCGACGCGCCGGTGGCGCAGATCAGGAAGACGTGGCCGTGCACGCGCTGGTAGGCCGCGCCCAGCTCCAGCAGCTCCGCACGCTCCCCCGCCGCGACTCCCGACTGCTCGCGGGCCGAGGCCGCGTCGCCGGGCGCCGGGCGCCCGATCGGCGGGTGCGCGGCCATCGCCTCGCGCAGGTCGGCGGCGCTCAGCCGGGACATGGCCGCGTCGCTCGCCGCGAGCAGCTCGCCGGCGTCCGCGTACGGCCGCCCCGCGGCCATCTGCGCGCACCACGCGGTGCTCGCGCACACCTCGCGCAGCAGCGACACGGCGGCGGCCGCGGCGGCCTGGTTGAGCCGGGAGAGCCCCGGCGGGGTGCGGGAGGTCACACGGGCACGCTAGGAGCCGCCGTGAAGGGGCGTCAACGTTTTGTTGAAAACTCCCGGTTACGGCTCCCTCTCACGGCCCCCGGCGGGCGGCGCCGGAGCCGCTCCCTCCCGGTTGAGGTAGTTGTAGACGGTGAAGCGGCTGACGCCCAGCGCCGCCGCGACGGTCTCCACGCCGTGCCGCACGACGAACGCGCCGCGCTCCTCCAGCTGCCGCACGACCTGCTGCTTCTCCTTGCGGCCCAGCTCGGCGAGCGGGCGGCCGTGGCGGCGGCGCAGGTCGGCGAGCAGGTGGTCGAGGGAGTCCGCGAGGTGCGGCAGCCGTACGGCGACGACCGGCGCGCCCTCCCAGCTCAGCACGACGTCCTCGGCCCGTGCCTCGGCGGGGGCGAGCAGCTCGCCGCCCATCGCGTCCACCAGCGGCCGCACGGCCCGCGCGAAGGGGTGCTCCGGGGGGTCCGCCGCTGTCACGCCCCGCCCTCCGGCAGCGCGCTGACCTGGAGCGAGATCCGTGTGGCCCCGGCCGCGAGGGTGCGGTGCAGCAGCTCGGCGACGGCCGCGACGACCTCCTCGGGCGCCCCCTCCGCGGTGTTGCCGAACGGCCCCACCTCGACACCCTCCAGCGTCCCGCCCTCCACCACCTCCCGCGCGGCCACGGCGTGCGGCGGCGGCACGTCCAGGTCGAACGGCTCGGTCGTGAACTCCAGCCTCAGTCGCACCGGTCCCCTCCTCCGTCGGCGGTGTCCGGGCGAGACCCTACGCGACGCCGTACGGCAGCGGCTTCCCCCAGGTGGAGGCGGGTTCGGCCGCCCGCACGGGCCTGACGGGATCGACCGCGGGTTCGGCCGCCCGCGCGGGCCCTGGCAGGATCGGCGGTGTGAACGACACCGACCCCCTCACCGTCACCCGGATCGCCGACCGCCCCCACCTGGCCGCCCGCGTCTACGAGATCGCCGACACCTGGCCGGTCTTCACCGGGCACGACCTGCTGGCGGGATCGCTGCTGGATCGCGTGGTGCACGACTTCCCGGACTACTGCGTCGTGGCGACGGACGGCGACCGAGTGGTGGCCCGCGGCTTCAGCGCGCCCTTCAACGCCGAGCTCGACGGTCGCGAGGAGCTTCCCGACCAGGGCTGGGACCGCGTGCTGGCCTGGGCGGTGCGGGACCGCGCCACCGGCACGCCCACCACGGCCGCGAGCGCGCTGGAGATCACCCTCGACCAGGACTACCTGGGCCGCGGCCTGTCCTACCGGATGCTCGACGCGATGCGGCGGGCCGTCGCCCGGCAGGGCCACCACTCGCTCCTGGCACCCGTCCGCCCCAACGGCAAGCACCTGCACCCGCACGTCCCGTTGGCCGAGTACATCCGCCGCACGCGCGAGGACGGCCTGCCCGAGGACCCCTGGCTGCGCGTCCACGTCAAGGCGGGCGGCACCGTGGAGAAGGTCGCCCCGGCGTCCATGACCGTCAGCGGCTCGCTCGCCCAGTGGCGCGCCTGGACGGGCCTGCCCTTCGACCGCGACGGCGACGTGGTCGTGCCGGGCGCGCTGTCCCCCGTCCACTGCGACACGGCGAACGGCCACGCCGTCTACGTCGAACCCAACGTGTGGGTGCGGCACGCCCTCTGACCCTCCGGGGCGGGGTACGGGCGCGTCTTCCGTCGCGCGGCACCGCTCGGGGATGCGGGTGGCTACTGCGCCCGGCGTGACG
Source organism: Streptomyces sp. NPDC020983 (assembly GCF_044333485.1). Lineage (NCBI taxonomy): Bacteria > Bacillati > Actinomycetota > Actinomycetes > Kitasatosporales > Streptomycetaceae > Streptomyces > Streptomyces sp. NPDC020983. The sequence goes on from NZ_JBIRRA010000022.1 coordinate 69,621, forward strand.
GGTGTCGTGCGGCATCGGGCGTGGCCCGCCCCCCGCCGCCGGGAGGGGGCGGCAGCGGGAGCGTCCGGCGGTCGCGCCGGTGACGCAGCGTTCCACCCGGTCGACGCGCAGTCCCGCCAACCGCTCACCCGGGGGCGGGACTTCCTGCACTATGGGGGTGACGACACCGATCGGAAGTGGTGACCGCCATGGCAGCGGAGAGCGTGCCGGTGCGCTGCCCGGCCTGCCGCCGTGACCATACGTACACGGCGCCGACCTACCCGTGCCCGTGCGGGGCGCCGCTGTGCCTGCCGGTGCTGCGCGGCGGTCACCCGGTCGAGGTCCGGTACCGCTCGTGGGACGAGTCGTGGGTGCGACTGCGCTGCTCCGGCTGCGGGCGCACCGACGAGTGGCCGCGGCCCGAACTCGGCTGCTCCTGCGGTGCGCTGATCCGGCTCCCGGTGGACGACGGGGCGGCCGGCGAGCCCGGCCCGCTGCACTCCCCCGGCGGCAGCGCGCCCGCGCCGGCCGGCACCGTACCGCCGCCGACGACCTCCCGGCCGCCCTTCCGCCCGGTCACCATCCGCACCGGGCGGGACGCGCTCACGGCCGCCGCCCAGTACCTGAAGTGGCTCGGCTTCGCCGACGTGCGGCTCGCGGGCGACCGGTCGGCCAACGGCATCGACCTGCGCGGCCGGGGCCTGGTCGCCCAGGTCGACCCCAGCACCCAGCCGACGGCGGTGCGCGACGTCGAGTGCCTGTGGCTCAACTGCGCCAACGAGGACGCGCTCGGCGCGTTCTTCTCGCTCGCCGGCTACTCCCAGGAGGGGCGGCTGCGCGCCGACCAGCTGGGCGTGCCGCTGTTCGTCATGGACCTCACGGGCACGCCGCAGCCGGTCAACCCGGCGGCCGACGCGCTCATCCAGTCCGGCCCGGCGGAGCCCGGCACCGCCTGAGGCGCGGGCGTCAGCGGCGCCGGCCCGGCCCGCCGGCGGGCGTATCCCGCCCCGCCGGGTGGCGTACGGGCCGGACGGGGACGGCCGTCAGCGGAAGTCCTCCTCGCGGAATTCGGCACTGCCGTCGTGCATCGTGGCCTCCCGCAGCTCGATCCGGCGGATCTTGCCGGACACCGTCTTCGGCAGCGGCGCGAACTCCAGCCGCCGGATGCGCTTGTACGGCGCGAGCACCGAGCGGGAGTGCGCGAAGATCGCCTTCGCCGTCGCGCCGTCCGGCTCCCAGCCCTCGGCGAGCACCACGTACGCCTTGGGCACCGACAGCCGCAGTTCGTCCGGTGCGGGCACCACCGCGGCCTCCGCGACCGCCTCGTGCTCCAGCAGCGCGCTCTCCAGCTCGAACGGGCTGATCTTGTAGTCGCTGGACTTGAAGACGTCGTCGGAGCGCCCGATGTAGGTGATGTAGCCGTCCGCGTCCCGGCGGCCGATGTCACCCGTGCGGTAGTAGCCGCCGCCCATCGCCTCCGCGGTGCGCTCCGGGTCGCCCGCGTAGCCCGTCATCAGGCCCACCGGGCGCGAGCGCAGGTCGAGGCAGATCTCCCCCTCGTCGCCGGCCTCGCCCGTCACCGGGTCGACCAGGGCGACGGTGTAGCCGGGGGTGGGGCGGCCCATCGAGCCTGCCTTGACCAGCTGGCCCGGGGTGTTGGCGACCTGCACGGCGGTCTCGGTCTGGCCGAAGCCGTCCCGGATCAGCACCCCCCACAGCCGCCGCACGTGCTCGATCACCTCGGGGTTGAGCGGCTCGCCCGCCGCGACGGCCTCCCGCGGCGGGGTACCGAGCAGGGTCAGATCGGCCTGGATGAGCATGCGCCACACCGTGGGAGGCGCGCAGAAGCTCGTCACACCGCAGCGCTCCATCTCGGCCATGAGCCGGGCGGGGTCGAAGCGCGTGTAGTTGTGCACGAAGACCGTCGCCTCCGCGTTCCACGGCGCGAACAGGCTGGACCACGCGTGCTTGGCCCAGCCGGGCGAGGAGATGTTCAGGTGCACGTCGCCCGGCCGCAGGCCGATCCAGTACATCGTGGCCAGGTGCCCGGCCGGGTACGAGGTGTGGGTGTGCTCGACGAGCTTGGGCTGCGCGGTGGTGCCCGACGTGAAGTACAGCAGCAGCGGGTCGGACCCGGCCGTCGGCCCGTCCGGGGTGAAGCCGGGCGGCACCGCGTACGCCTCCTCGTACGCCAGCCAGGGCCCGGCCGCGCCGCCGACCGCGATGCGGGTGTAGTCGCCCGGCACCTCGTCGAACTTCGCGGTGTCCGCGGCCCGGACGACGGTGTGCCGCACTCCGCCGCGGGCGATGCGGTCGCGCAGGTCCGCGGGTCCGAGCAGCGGCGTGGCCGGGATCATCACGGCACGCAGCTTCATCAGTGCGAGCGCGCACTCCCACTGCTCGGCCTGGTTGCCGAGCATCAGCAGCACCCGGTCACCGGCCCGCACCCCGCGGGCCCGCAGCCAGGTCGCGACCCGGTCGGAGCGGTCCGACATCTCCCGGAAGGAGATCATCGCCTCGCCGCCGTCCTCCTCCACGATCCACAGCGCCGGCCGGTCGTTGCCCGCGGCGATCACGTCGAACCAGTCCAGCGCCCAGTTGAATTGCGGCAGTTCGGGCCACGTGAAAGCCGCCACGGCCGCTTCGTAGTCCTCGCGGTGCCGCAGCAAAACGTCCCGCGCAGCCCGGAATGCGCCGGTCGCGTCCGATACGGCCATGTGTCCTCCTCATGCACGTGCTCTCGGTAGCATCGTGCGCGAGTGACGTGGGTCTCACTACCCCCGGACGGGGGTGAGGAGGTGACGCGGTGGACGGCAGCGCCGGAGAAGCCGTGGACGTACGGGCAGCACTCCTGCGGATGCGCAGGTCAGCCATGCTGCCCGTGACTTTCGGCGGGCTGGTGGCGCAGCCCGGTGCGGCGTTCTTCCGGATCACCGAGCTGTCCGGCGCCGACACCGAGTCGCTGCGCGGGCTCCAGGTGCGCACCGGCAACGGCCTCGGCGGCAAGACGCTCGCGCTGCGCCGCCCGTACGCGGTCACCGACTACGGCTCCTCGCGCACCATCAGCCACGAGTACGACGCCGCCGTCGCCGGCGAGGGGCTGCGCTCGGTGCTCGCCGTGCCGGTCGTCGTCCACCGCCAGGTCCGCGGGGTGCTCTACGGGGCGCTGCGGGAGGCCTGCATGATCGGCGACCGGCCGCTCGCCGCCGCCATGGACGTCGCCCGCGACCTGGAGCAGACGATCGTGGTGCGGGACGAGGCCCGGCGGCTGCTGGCCTCCTGCCAGCCGCCGGTCGTCACGGCCAACCCGCGGGCCTGGGAGGAGGTCCGGGACGCGCACCGCGAGCTCCGGGGTCTCGCCGCCCGCATCGGCGACCCCCAGCTGCGGCGGGAGCTGCTGGCCGCGTGCGCGCGGCTGGCGTCCGCGGCGGCGCCGCCGGCTCCGGCGCGGCGCGCGCCGGTCGCCCAGCTCACCGCGCGCGAGCTGGACGTCCTCACCGCGGTCGCCTCCGGCGCCACCAACGCGGGGGCCGCCGCGCGGCTGCGGCTGCGGCCGGAGACGGTCAAGTCCTACCTGAGGTCGGCCATGCGCAAGCTGGGCGCCCACACCCGCCTGGAGGCCGTCACCTCGGCCCGCCGCTCGGGCCTGCTGCCGTAGCCCGGCGGGCTGCCGCCCCGGCCCTGCGCGGCGGACGCGAGCCCCTGCGGGCCGCCGCCTTCCGCCGTCCCGGAACCGTCCCTTTCGCTGGGGCGGGCGGACAGTTCCCCGCGCCCCCGAGAACGCCCACCCTCCTCTCGCAGAAGCGACGCCCGGGGGGCTCGCGTCTGCCGCACAGGGCAGCAAACCCGGGGCGCGGGGAACCGCGCGCCCAGCCCGCCACCGGCGGAAGGTCGCGGTCGCGCGGCCCACCGCGGGAGGCACCCTGTTGCGAAAACGGGGCGCGCGCCGTAAGGGCGTGCGGGTAGCGTGCGGGGCGTGAGCCTCGAAAGGGTTGGCGGCTTCGCCGCGATGTCGGTCGTGCTGGTTCTGATCCCCGGCCCGAGCGTGCTGTTCGTGCTCGGGCGGGCGCTGGCGCACGGGCGGCGCACCGCCCTGGGGAGCGTGCTGGGCAACGCGATCGGCGCCTACGTACTGAGCGCGACCGTCGCGATCGGCCTGGGCGAGGTGGTCTCCCGCTCGGTCGCGCTGTTCGCCGCGCTCAAGCTGGTCGGCGCGGCCTACCTCGTGTTCCTCGGCGTGAAGGCCTTCCGGGAGCGCCGGGCACTGGCCGGGGCGATGGGCGCGGACGGCTCCGCGGAGGGGGCCCCGGCGGCGCGCCGCAGCGATGTGCGTACGCTGTGGGAAGGCTTTGTCGTGGGCGCCACGAACCCGAAGACGATGGTGTTCTTCGCCGCCGTCCTGCCGCAGTTCGTGGATCGCGGCGCGGGCCGCGTGCACGAGCAGATGCTGCTGCTCGGCCTCGTGTTCACGGTCATCGCGCTCCTCTTCGACAGCATGTGGGCGCTGACCGCGTCGGCGGCGCGCACGTGGTTCGCCTCGTCCCCGCGGCGGCTCGCGGCCGTGGGCGGAACGGGCGGCCTGGCGATGATCGGCCTGGGTGTGACGGTCGCCGTGACGGGGCGTGCCGACTCCTAGGGCGTGTCCGCAAAGTCCCGCCTGGCAGACGGCGCCTGGCACGCACGCTCGCTACGTTGTCGGGCTCGTCCGAGTAGGCCCACTACGAGG
>NZ_JBIRRA010000023.1:0-69938 GCF_044333485.1 Streptomyces sp. NPDC020983
CGAGCTCCTCCTGATCGACGCCGCTACCACCCCGCGGCAGTTCGCCAACGAGATCCGCTGGAACCAGGCCTACTACCGCCTGGCACGCGGCCTGTAGGACGGCCCACCGCCCGCGTGCCGCCCTGCGGGCGCGAGGCCCGGGACCGCCCGGAGGGGCCGCCGCCGTCCGCCGGACCACCGGCGGACGGCGGCCGTGCGCGCGGTTCCCGCGCCCTCCGGGGGCGCACGCCCCTGGCGGAGCGGCCCTCCTCCCCCCCGGTGCGGAGGGGCCGCAGTCGCCGTCGCCGGGCCGCGGGCGTCCGCCCGTCCCCCGGCGTACCGTGCGGCCCGGCTCGTGAGGTCACGGACACCCCGTCCGTCGGCGTGGCGCTGCCGGGGACGGCCGCGCCGCCCCGCGCCCCGTCCGGGGGAGGACGGCCCCGCGCGGGCATCGCCGGCGCCGGTCACCCGATCGCGGCTCCACCGGCCTGCCCCGCCCTGAGGACGGCCCTGCCCGGCACGGCTCGCGGGTCCCGGAGAGGCGCGGGCCGCGCACCCGATGCTGCTCGGCGGTGTCGGCCCCGCCCCCACATCTGCCCCTGCCTCCGCCTCCCCTGCCTCCGCCGTCGCCGCGGCGCCTCCGCCGGTCCCGGCCGCCGGGGCTGCGCGGATCCCGCACGTCCCCGGCCGCGTGGCGCGGTTCACGCCCGGTGCGGTGGTCTGCCGCCCGGCCTCCGGTGCGCCCTCCGTCCCCGCCGGGAACGCGCCGGCCGGTCAGCGAAACTTTCTGCGCACTCTCTTGACGCCCAATCAGTGAACGCTAACATTCGAGTGGTGGCGGGGTCGCCCGTACGTCGGACACCGCGTCAGGTGCGGAGGCGGGCGGGCCCCACGGGGCGCGTGTGCGCCCATGAGGACCGAGAGGCGGGCTTACCGCCTCCTGGCTGTGAGGACGCCGGGTCCGCCGGTGGGAGTACGGGGTGCGCCGACCCCTGGGATGGGGTCGTGCGGGCCAGTGCACGACACGTACGACGCAAGCGATATGTGAGCGCTAACAGACAACAAACGGGCTGCGAGGCCTTTCCGGACGGGATGTTTGTCATGGGTGCAGTGCGGTGTGGTCGGGCAGGTCGGGCGGCATACGGGACCGACGGGGCGGGCACGGTGGACGCGGCCGGCCGCAGCGGCGGCAGGCGGCGCGGGCTCGTACGCCGTTACGGGGCCGCCGCCGTCGTGCTGGCGGTGCTGGCGGGCGCGGCGGCCTGCAGCAAGAGCGGCGCGGGGGACTCCGGCTCGGGCGGCAGCGGCGGTTCGGCCGGGGGGACGGGCAAGGACGCGCCCGCCGTGACGATCCAGGGCGACATCACCTTCAACGACACGAATCTCGCCAAGCTGGACGCCGCCCTCAAGCAGGCGCTCCAGGGCAAGGACCTGTCGAAGCTGGACGAGGCGATGGTCGTGAACGTCGCCGTCGACTACTGGAACGCCGGCAAGATCGGCTTCAACAAGGGCCTGAAGGACCTCGGCGTCAAGGGCACCTACCAGGCCCCCGCGAACGGCCGGCTGGACCAGCAGCTGAGCATCATCCAGACGCTGCGCGGCCAGGGCATCACCGGTCTGAGCGTGTCCGCGATCGACCCGACCGCGATCAAGGCGCCGATCAGCTCGGCGAACAAGGCCGGCATCCCGGTCCTCGCCATCGACTCCCCGCTGCCCAAGGACGACGGCGCGGCGCTCTACCTCGGCACCCCCAACTACACGGCGGGCCAGAAGGCCGGCGAGGCGATGAAGCAGGCGCTCGGCGGGAAGGGCCAGGTCGTCGTCCTGGTCGGCTCGCTGACGACGTCCAACGCCGTGGAGCGCATCCAGGGCTTCGAGGACGCCCTCAAGGGCACGGACGTCAAGGTCGTGCAGAAGCTCAGCGACGGCATGGACGCCTCCAAGGCCCTGTCCAACGCGCAGACCGCGATCCAGACCAACCCGAACGTCAACGGCCTGTACGGCGTCTACTCCTACGACGGGCCGTCCGCCGGGCAGGCCGTGCAGGCGGCGGGCAAGACCGGCAAGGTCAAGATCATCTCCGACGACAGCGACCCGCAGACGCTGAACTTCATCAAGTCCGGCGTCATCCAGGCGACCGTCCTCCAGCAGCCCTACCAGCAGGGCTACACCGGCGCCTACCTGCTGACGGCCCTCAAGGTGCTGGGCGTGGACGCCACGATGGCCCTCGTCAAGCCCTACCTGGAGTCCGACGGCACGACGCTGAGCTCCGGCGTCGGCCTGGTCACGCAGGCCAACCTCAGCGACTACCAGGCCAAGCTCACCGAACTCGGCATCGGCTGATGGCGGCGGCTCCCACCGAGTCCGGGACGGCCTCCGCGACCGGCACCGCCGTCTCGCTGCGCGACGTCAGCAAGACCTACGGCCCGGTGAAGGTGCTGGACATCCCGCGGCTCGACCTGGCGCGCGGCCAGATCGTCGCCGTCGTCGGTGAGAACGGCGCGGGAAAGTCGACACTGATGGGCGTGCTGTCCGGCACGGTCACCCCGACGACCGGCGCGATCGAGATCGCCGGGCGGCCGCTCCAGCCCGGCCGCCCGGACCACGCGCGGGACATGGGCGTGGCCCTGGTCGCCCAGGAGTTCCCGCTCGTGGGCCAGCTGAGCGTCGCGGAGAACCTGCTGCTAGGCCGCCGTCCGCAGCGGGCGGCCGGCCGCGCCCTCGGCTCGTTCGTCGTCGACCGCGCCGGCACCCGCGCGGAGGCGCGGGCGCTGCTCGCCGAGGTCGGGGTGAGCGGGGTGGACGTCGACCGCCCGGTGGGCCGGTACCCGGTGCCGGTGCGGCAGATGATCGAGATCGCCAAGGCGTGGGGCCACCGCCCCGTCGTGCTGATCCTCGACGAGCCGACGTCCTCGCTCGGCCCGGTCGAGGCCGAACGGGTGCTGGCACTGGCCCGGCAGCACGCGGCGGCCGGCGGTGCGGTGCTCTTCATCGGGCACCGCCTCGACGAGGTGCGGTCGGTCGCCGACCGGGTGGTGGTGCTGCGCAGCGGCAAGCTGGTGGCGGACCTGACGCCCGCGGAGGCGACCGAGGAGCGGATGATCCGCGAGATGGTCGGCACCGAGCTGGCCCGCGCCGACCTCGCCCCGCCGCCGTCCGTCGAGCGGGTGGCCACGCTCAGCGTCCGCGGGCTGACCGCGGACGGCCTCGGCCCGGTCGACCTCGACGTGCACGCGGGCGAGATCGTCGGGGTCGCCGGGCTCATGGGCTCGGGCCGCAGCCGGCTGCTGCACACCGTGATGGGCGCGCAGCCGCGTACCGGCGGGACGGTGGCCTTCGAGGGCGCCGACTTCCGGCCCCGGCACCCGGCCGACTCCGTCGCCGCGGGGATCGGGCTGGTGCCGGAGGACCGCAAGGTGCAGGCGCTGCTGCCCGCGCACTCGGTGCGCTGGAACGTCACGCTCGCGACGCTGCGCCGCATCAGCCGCCACGGGCTGCTGCGCCCCCGGGCCGACAAGCAGCACGCGGCACGGATCGTCCGCGACCTCGGCGTACGGCTGCGCACCCAGGAGCAGCAGATCGGCTCGCTGTCCGGCGGCAACCAGCAGAAGGCGGTGTTCGGCCGCTGGCTCGCCGCCGAGCCGCGGCTGCTGCTGCTCGACGAGCCGACGCGCGGGGTGGACGTCGGGGCCAAGGCGGAGATCTACAGCCTCATCGACAGTGCCGCGCAGGACGGGCTGGCGGTGCTCGTGGCCTCCTCCGAACTGGAGGAGCTGCTCTGGATCTGCCACCGCATCGTGGTGATGGCGCGTGGCCGTGTCGTCGCCGACCTGCCGCGCGAGCGGTTCGGCAAGGAAGTGATCATGACCGCCGCGGCCGGCTCGGGCGCCGGACCCGCGGGCGGCGGTACGGGAGCCGGCGCGGCCGGCGGAGGGAAGGCACGCGCATGAAGGACGGCACGCCGATGAAGGACCGCATGCGCAAGAAGGAGAGCGCGGCGGCGGCCGCGGGCGCCGTACCCGCACAGCCGGGGCCGGGCGCGCCCGCCGCCGAGCGGCGCACCCCGCTGCTGCGGCGGCTCGTCGAGACGCCGGAGGTGGGGGTCGTCGCGGCCTGCGTGGTGGTCTTCGTCGCCCTGGCCCTCGACAAGTCGACCTTCGCGGGCGCGGTCAACCTCCAGGGCATGGGCTTCGACCTGGCGCAGTACGGGCTCATCGCGATCGGCGAGTCGCTCGTCATCCTGACCGGCGGCATCGACCTGTCGGTGGGCGCGCTGCTGGGCACCAGCGTGATCCTGATGTCCTGGTTCAACGTGCGCGCGGGCCTGCCGCCGGTGCTGGCCATCCTCGTCACGCTGCTGATCTGCGGCACCGTCGGGCTGATCCACGGGCTGGCCGTGACGCGGCTGAAGATGGCGCCCTTCGTGGTGACGCTGGTGACGTACACCGTCGCGCAGGGCGTCACGCTCGCGATCACCTCGGGCACCTCGATCACCGGCATCGGCGGGCTGTTCTCCGACCTCGGGCAGACGTACGTGGCCCAGGTGCCGCTGCCGCTCATCCTCTTCGTGGTCGTCGCGCTGGTGGCCTGGTTCTTCCTGGAGCGCACCTACACGGGGCGGCAGGTCTACGCGGTCGGCGGCAACGCGGAGGCCGCCCGGCTCGCCGGTATCCGCGGCGACCGGCGCATCATCTCGATGTACGTGACCAGCTCGCTGCTGTCGGCCTTCGCCGGGATCCTGGTGCTGGGCCGGATGGGCGTCGGCTCCGCGAGCGGCGTGGGCGTCGGCTGGGAGCTGTCGGCCATCGCCGCGGCCGTGATCGGCGGGGTGAGCCTGGTGGGCGGGCAGGGCCGGATCGTCGGCATCGTCGCGGGCACGGTGCTGCTCGAACTCATCAACAACGGGCTGACGACCCTCCAGATCAACTCCAACTACACCAACATCGTGCTCGGCTGCGTCCTCGGGCTGGCGATCACCGCCGACCGGCTGCGGGCCAGAAGCGTGGCGCGCCGCGGCTGAGTGACGCCGCGGACCCCATGCCGCGGCGGAGAGCCGGTCCGGAGCCGCACCCACCGGCGCCGGGCCGCCCTCCGGGCTGCCCGCACGCACCCGCGAGCGATCCCGGCCGCCCGGGAACCGTGCCGGGGCCGCACCGGCGGCCGTCCGGCCGGCACCATCCCCACCCCCCCACAGGAGGACCTCGTGTCCGTACTCGCAAGGATCCGCGCCCGCGGGCGGCTGCGCAGCATCGCGCTCGCCTTCGGCGCCACGGCCGCGCTGGTCGCCGGCGTACTGGCCGGCACCTCGCCGGCCTCGCAGGCGGCGGGCTCGCTGCCCTGCGACATCTACCAGTCGGGCGGCACCCCGTGCGTCGCCGCGCACAGCACCACCCGCGCCCTGTACGGCTCGTACAGCGGCTCGCTCTACCAGGTCCGGCGCTCCTCGGACAACGCCACGCTGAACATCGGCGTGCTGAGCGCCGGCGGCTACGCCAACGCCGCCGCGCAGGACTCCTTCTGTGCGGGCACCAGTTGCGTCATCACGGTCATCTACGACCAGTCCGGCCGCGGCAACAACCTCACCCAGGCCCCGCCCGGCGGCTTCAACGGGCCGGCGGCCGGCGGCTACGACAACCTCGCGAGCGCCACCGCCGCCCCCGTCACGGTCGGCGGGCACAAGGCCTACGGCGTCTTCGTCGCCCCCGGCACCGGCTACCGCAACAACCACACCAACGGGATCGCCACCGGCGACAACCCCGAGGGCATGTACGCGGTCCTCGACGGCACCCACTACAACGGCGGCTGCTGCTTCGACTACGGCAACGCCGAGACCGACAGCCACGACGACGGCAACGGCACGATGGAGGCCATCTACTTCGGCAACATCAAGGTGTGGGGCTACGGCTCCGGCAACGGGCCCTGGATCATGGCCGACCTGGAGAACGGCCTCTTCTCCGGGGTCAACCAGCACCTCAACTCCGGTGACCCCACCGTCAACTACCGCTTCACCACCGCGATCATCAAGGGCACCCACAACCAGTGGGCGATCCGCGGCGGCAACGCCCAGTCCGGCGGCCTGTCCACCTTCTACAGCGGGGTGCGTCCCAACGTGTCGGGCTACAACCCGATGAAGAAGCAGGGCGCGATCATCCTCGGCATCGGCGGTGACAACAGCGTCGGCGCCCAGGGCACCTTCTACGAGGGCGTCATGACGTCGGGCTACCCCTCGGACGCCACCGAGAACGCCGTCCAGTCCAACATCAACTCCGTGGGCTACACCGCGGGCTCCACGGGCGGCACCGGCGGCCTGACCGTCGGCAGCAAGACCTCGCTGCGCGCCACCACCTCGTGCTGCACCGGCGACTACCTCAAGCACGACGACAGCGACGCCAACGTCGTCATCGCGGGTGTCACGTCGTCGAGTTCGGCCACCGACAAGGGCGACGCGACCTGGATCGTCCGCGCGGGCCTGGCCAACAGCGCGTGCGTGTCCTTCGAGTCCGCCAACAAGTCCGGCCAGTACCTGCGGCACCAGAACTTCAAGTTCCAGATCCAGTCCAGCGACGGCAGCGACCTGTTCAAGCAGGACGCCACCTTCTGCGCGCAGAGCGGCCTGAACGGGCAGGGCCTGTCCTTCCCGTCCGTCAACTACCCCGACCACTACATCCGCCACTACAACTACTCGGTCTACCTGGCGTCCAACGGCGGCTCCAACGCCTGGGACTCCAGCACCTCCTACGCCGACGACGCGAGCTGGGCCGTCGCCTCGCCCTGGGCCCCCTGAGCCCTTCGCCGTACGACAGGGCCGTCCCCCCGCCGCCCGTGCGGGGGGACGGCCCGTCGGCACGGACGCGGTTCCGGGGTCGGGGCCGCGCCCGGACGGTCCGGGGGGCACGGCGTTCGTCGGGGTACGGGGGCGCGCGGGGCGCCCGGTACGTCCGCCGCGAGGCCGTGCCGTGAACCGGCCGCGCCTCACGGTTGTGCGATACACCTCCGGTTCGGGATACTCGTCCCCGAAGCTCTCGCGTGCCATGTCGCGCGTGCCGTACGGATGCCGAGGAGCAACCGCCGATGACCGCCGCCCCGCAGCAGGCGCAGACCCCCGACCCGGCGGCCCTCGCCCTGGAGATGCTCGCCCCCGGCGGCCGGGAGGACCCCTACCCGCTCTACGCCCGGGCGCTCGAGGCGGGGCCGGTCCTCGACGTCGGCGGCGGCCTCTACCTCGTGTGCGGCTACGACGCCGTCAACAGGGCACTGCGCAACCCCGCCTTCGGCGTCACCGGCGCGCAGGCCTCCCCCGAGGACCGCGACGCCCACGACGCGATCAGCCTGCTGGCCCGCTCCGTGCTGGAGAACGACCCGCCCGAGCACACCCGCATGCGCGCGCTCATGAACTCCGTCTTCACCCCGCGACGCGTCGCCGCCTACGAGCCGATGGTCGCGGCGGTCGTCGGCGAACTCCTCGACGGCCTCGCCGCGTCGGGCGCGGACGGCGCGCCCGTCGACTTCATGACCGCCTTCGCCTCACCGCTGCCGCTCACCGTCATCTGCGAGATGCTCGGCGTGCCCGCCGCCGACCGGCACCTCTTCCGTACCCTCGCCGCCGACCTCACGATCGCGCTGGAGTTCGTCGCCGACCCGGCGGCCCTGCTGCCCGCGGACGCCGCGGCCGTCCGGCTCGCCGGCTACTTCCGCGACCTCGTCGCCGAACGCCGGGCCCACCCGCGGGAGTCGGAGGACCTCGTCGGCGCCCTGCTGGCCGCCCGCGACTCCGACGACGGCCGGCTGTCCGAGGGCGAACTGCTCGCCAACCTCACGCTGCTGCTCGTCGCCGGTTTCGAGACCACCACCGACCTGCTCGGCAACGGTCTGCGGCTGCTCTTCGACCACCCCGAGGCGGCGGCGGGCCTGCGCTCCGGGCGGATCGCGGTCGGCTCCTTCGTCGAGGAGGTGCTGCGCTACGAGTCGCCCGTCCAGCTCACCACCCGTATCGTGCACGCGGACGGCCAGGAGCTGGCGGGCGTTGCGCTGCCGCGCGGCGCCCAGCTCGTGCTGCTGATCGGTGCCGCCAACCGCGACCCCGCGCGCTACGCGGACCCCGGCCGCTTCGACCCGGCCCGCACCGCGATCCGCCCGCTCAGCTTCGGCGCCGGCGCGCACGTCTGCATCGGCAACGGGCTGGCCCGGCTGGAGGCCGCCGTCGCCTTCCCCCTCCTGCTGTCCCGCTTCCCGGACCTCGCCCCCGGTCCCACCCCGCCGACCCGCCGCGACCGTGTCGTCCTGCGCGGTCACGGCACCTTCCCCGTCCTCGTCACGCCAGGGGCGCCCGCCGCCTGAGCAAGGCCGTGGGCGGGCCGCCGGGGCGATACGTGACCGATATGTACGACGACTTGACGCGAGGGCAACCTTGACACGAATGTGTGTGCTCTCCCCCCACGCTCCTGTTTTCGATCCCTTCAGGTTGGTAGGCCTTATGCGCGCCCTTCCTTCGGTCGCTGTCGCGGTAGCCGCCGCGGCGGCTACCGTGGTGTTCGCCCCCGCCGCTCTCGCGGCGCCCGGTGACAACGGCACCGTCAAGATCCACGACGCCAAGACCGGCGGCGAGGACACCAGCAACAACCCGCACGTCTGCACGTTCTACCTGGACGCCTTCAAGCAGGACGGCGGCCAGAAGGTCTCCTGGCAGATCGTCGACCAGCCGCCGACCGGCAAGGACAAGGTCGAGGCCGACGGCACCATCACGCTGGACGCCACCGGCCACGGCCGCACCGGCGACATGACCCTGCCGAACGGCCACTACAAGCTGCTCTGGACCTTCGAGGGCGAGCACGGCAAGGCCAAGCAGAAGGTCTTCTGGGTCGCGTGCACCGACTCCGGTTCGGCGGCCGGCGGCACGACCGCCGGCGGGACCACCGACGGCGGCACCCTCACCACCGGCGGGACGAGCGGTGGGGCGACCACCGGCGGCGCCGCGACGACCGGCGGGACGACCGCCGGCACCGCGACGACCGGCGCGACCACCGGCACGCCCTCCGCGAGCGCCTCCGCGTCCGCCTCGCCGTCCGGTGAGAGCACCGGCGACTCCGGCAGCCTCGCCGAGACCGGCGCGTCGGTCATCGGCCTGTCGGCCCTCGCCGCGGTCCTGCTGGCCGTCGGCGGCGCGGTGCTCTTCCGCCGCCGCGGCAGCCGCCAGCACTGACCCGCGCGCACGCCGCGCGACAGCACCACCCGCACGCAGCGGTGCCCGCCCCGGACCGGGGCGGGCACCGCTGCGTGCTTTTCGCGCGCATGCCGCCGCACCCCCGCGGGGGCGTCGCGGCGCACCGGCCGGCCCCGGGGGGAGCCGCCGCGGGCCGCACGGCGCCCGTACCGGAATTCCGCGTTCCGGTGATGTTGCGTCAGGTTCCTGACGTGCAACGGAAAGCGCCCCGCCGGCGGGTGCGATGGCACACCGTCACCTCGCGTTCCCCAAGCGTTCAGCTTCCGGCCGGTGCAGGTGTTCTTGTTGCCTCCCTAGGGTCCCTTGAGGCTTCGGAAGAAAGGGACTCATGGACGCAACCGCAGTCCGGGCCCGCGGGATCACCAAGTGCTTCGGGGAGGTCGTCGCTCTCGACGGCGTCGACCTGGACGTGGCGCAGGGGCAGATCCACGGCCTGGTGGGACCGAACGGGGCCGGCAAGACGACGCTGCTCGGCCTCCTACTGGGACTGTCCGTCGCCGACAGCGGCCGGCTGGAGATCCTGCGCACCCCCGTCGGGCGGGCGCTCGCCACCCCCGACGGCGTCGCCGGCTTCGTGGACGGGCCGGGCCTCTACCCCTCGCTCACCGCCCGGCAGAACCTCGCCGCCCTCGCCGCACTGCGCGGCGCGGGCACCGGCAGCGGCGGCTCCGCCATCGGCGGCGCGCTCGACCAGGTCGGCCTCACCGACGTCGCCGACGACCGGGTCCGCGGCTTCTCCCTCGGCATGCGGCAGCGCCTCGGGCTCGCCGCGGCCCTGCTGACCCAGCCGCGGCTGCTGGTCCTCGACGAGCCGTCCAACGGCCTGGACCCGGCGGGCAAGAAGCACGTGCACGGCGTGCTCACCCGGCTGGCGGAGGCCGGCACGAGCGTCGTCGTCTCCAGCCACCGGATGGACGACCTGGAGGCGCTGTGCTCCGAGGTCACCATCCTCGCCACCGGCCGGGTCGTCTTCTCCGGTCCCATGAGAAAACTCGCCGCCGAGAGCCGCGAACTGGACTACCGGCTGCTCACCTCCGACGCCCGGGCCACCCGGGAGGCGGCCGCCGCCGTCGCCGGGGTCCGCGTCGTCGAGGAGTCCGTGGAATGGCGTGGCGCCGAGGCGCTGGTGGTCCGCGCGCCGGTCCCCGCCCTGGACGAACTGGTCGCCGCGGTGGTGTCCGCGGGCGTCGCCGTCCGCGAACTCGCCCCCGTCGTCTCTCCCCTGGAGGCGGCCTTCCTGGCGCTGACCGGGACGCAGGACGACAGGGACGCCGCGAAGGAAGAGAAGGAGGCCGTCCGATGACCGCGACCGCCCCGGCCCCCGCTCCCGGCAGGCAGGCGGCCGCGCCGCGCCGCGTACCGGTCACCCGCGGCTACCGCTTCGAACTGGTCAAACTGGCCTCCCAGTGGCGCATCCGGCTGCTGGTGCCGGTCTGCTGGATCGTGCCCGCGCTCTTCGTCGTCGCGGTGGGCCGGCAGAGCACGCTGCCCACCGACACCCTGTTCGGCCGCTGGATGCACGCCACCGGGTGGGCCGGCTCGCTCGTCGTCCTCGGCTTCTCCGGCACCTGGGCGCTGCCGCTGCTCACCGCCGTCGTCGCCGGCGACGTCTTCGCCTCCGAGGACCGGCTCGGCACCTGGCGGCACCTGCTCGTCGCCGTGCGCTCACCGCGGCGCATCTTCGCCGCCAAGGCGCTCGCCAGCCTCACGGTCATCGTGCTGATGGTCGCCGGGCTGTGCGCGTCCGGCATCGCCGGCGGCCTGATCGCCGAGGGCAACCACGCTCTGGTCGGACTCGACGGCCATCTGCTCACGCCCTCCGGCGCCGCCGGGCGCGTCCTGCTGGCCTGGGCGTGCGTGCTCGCCCCGACCCTCGCGCTCGCCGCGATCGGCCTGATCGGCTCCATCGGGCTCGGCCGCTCCCCGATGGGGCTGCTGCTGCCCGCGCTCGCCGCCCTCGCGATGCAGCTCGCACAGATGCTGCCGCTGCCGGTCGCGGTGCGGACGGCGCTGCCCGGCTACGCGTTCATCGCCTGGAACGGCCTGTTCACGAGCCCCGCCCAGCTCACCCCGCTGATCGTCGCCGTCGCGGTGTCGCTGGCCTGGGCGGTGGCCGGCACCCTGCTGGCCTACCGGCTGTTCCTGCGCCGCGACTTCACCAACCCCACCGACGACGCGTCCGCGCGGCGCGCCGTCACCGGCGGGCTCGTGCCGCTCGCGGTGCTGTGCGGTGTCACGGTGGGCGCCGTCGCCGTGGCGACCCCCTCCACCGGCTCGGGCATCGACCAGCACAAGATCCAGCGCTCGGTCGCGACCGCCTTCGCCCACCTCTACCGGATCCAGACCTCCGAGCTGAACCGGCCCGCCGTCACGGAAGCGCAGCTGCGGGTCACCGCGGCCTGCAACCGGGGCGGCGGGCAGGTCTCGGCCGACGGGCCGGGCAACGACTGGCGCTGCGTCGTGACCTGGCATCTCCCTGGCGTCGAAGCCCCTGGTCAGGCCATCTACCAGCTCGACGTCACCGCGGACGGGCGGTACGTCGCCGACGGCGACGGACCGAAGGAAGTGAACGGCTACTTCCTGGTGCGCACCCATCAGGGTGACGCACCGAACCCGCTCTGGCAGTTCGACGGCAACGTCGATCTGCTCCACACCTCCTGAAAGGCAAACCCATGCAGGTAACGCGCAACCGCAGGCGTGTCGAGAGGGTGGGATTCCTCTCGAAACACGTCGGCCAACGCGTGCCCCTGGTGACGGCGGGAGTCACCGCGCTCGCGGTCGCCGCCACGGGAACGGCGTTCGCCACGACCAGCGGGTTCGGCACCCAGCAGGTCGGGCAGGACACCAAGGACGGCACCGTCGTCTCCAGCGACCAGTACCTCGCCCCGTACGGCGACCGGCTCGTCATCAACAACGGCAAGATCATGTCGTCCACGGTCAGCCCGGACGGCACCCACCTCGCCGCGTCGGTCACCGACGGCGGTGTGGCGCTGGCGGTCGTGGACCTCAAGGCGGGCAAGGTCCAGCAGCTCGTCGGCAACTCCGCGTCCGCGAACCTGCGGATCAAGGGCAACGACGTCGGGCAGGAGGGCCCGACGTACTCGCCCGACGGCAAGCAGCTGTGGCTCGGCCAGACGGACGGCTACACCCGCTTCACGGTGAACGACGACGGCACGCTGTCCAGCCCCGTCGCCGTCCCGATCCCGGCGAACGGCAGCAAGCACGCGCTGGCCGCCGCCGCGGTCTTCTCCGCGGACGGCTCCACCGTCTATTCGGCGGTCAACGGCCAGAACCGCGTCGTCGCCATCGACGCCGCCACCGGCGCGATCACCCGGAGCTGGGCGACCGGCAACGCGCCGCGCGGCCTGGCCCTCGTCGGCGGCAAGCTCTACGTGAGCAACGAGGGCGGCCGCACCGCCGAGCCGGGCGAGAGCACCATCAACTCCTACGGCACGCAGGTCCCGGCCAGCCCGGTGACCGGCGCCACCACGACCGGCACCGTGAGCGTCATCGACGTGGCCGACCCGGCCGCCGCCGTCGGCAGCATCGACGTCGGCCTGCACCCGACCGCGCTCCACGCCCACGGCACGACGCTGTTCGTGACCAACACCGCCACCAACGGCGTGTCGGTCATCGACACCGTGCGCGGCAAGGTCGTGCAGACCATCGCCACCCAGCCGTGGCCGCAGGCCGGTGTCGGCTACGAGCCCGACGCGGTGACGCTGACGGACGACGGCCACCTGCTGGTGACGCTGGGTCGCGCGAACGCGGTCGCCGTCTACCGCTTCACCTCCGCGCAGGAGCCGGTCAGCTACGTCGGCCTGCTCCCGACGGACTACTTCCCGGCCGAGATCGCGACGGTCGGCAACAAGATCGTGGTGTCCAACACCCGCGGCATCGACGCCCGCCGCCCCACCACCGCGGCCGGCCACGCGACCCACGACACCACGTCCAGCCTGACCACCTTCACGCTGCCGAGCGACAAGGTGATCCGGTCCGAGACGTCGAAGGTCTTCACGCAGAACGGCTGGACCGGGGACAACGTCAAGAACGCCCCCGGCAACCACAAGGGCAGGAAGCCCGTGGCCGTCCCGGCCCGCCTCGGCGACCCGTCGACGATCCAGCACGTCTTCCTGATCGTCAAGGAGAACCGGACGTACGACCAGCTCTTCGGGGACATCCCGGAGGGCAACGGCGACCCGGCGCTCGCGGAGTTCGGCGAGAACGTCACGCCCAACCAGCACGCCCTCACCCAGCAGTTCGGGCTGTACGACAACACCTACGACATCGGTACGAACTCCGCCGAGGGCCACAACTGGCTCATGCAGGCCGACAACCCGGAGTACACCGAGTCCTCCGCCGGTGAGTACCTGCGCAGTTACGACACCGAGGACGACGCGCTCGGCCACCAGAAGAGCGGCTTCCTGTGGACCGGCGCGCAGGCGGCCGGCAACACCGTCCGCGACTTCGGCGAGTTCCAGCAGTTCCTGACCAAGCCGGCCGCGGCCACCTGGCAGAACCTGTACTGCGACGCCAAGTCGATGGACGCCACGGGCGCGCCGACCCAGTACCCGCTGGACTCCTCGTCGCCGATCCCGTCGCTCAACGACGTGTCGGTGCACGGCTTCCCGAAGTTCGACACCTCGGTGCCGGACATCTACCGCGAGCAGCTGTGGGAGCAGGACTTCGCCGCGAACGGCCCGGCGAACCTGAACATGTTCTGGCTGTCCAGCGACCACACCGGCGGCCCGGCGAACGCCGCCGCGCAGGTCGCCGACAACGACCTCGCGGTCGGCCGGATGGTCGACACCATCTCGCACAGCACGTACTGGAAGAACTCGGCGATCTTCGTCGTCGAGGACGACTCGCAGGCGGGCCTGGACCACGTCGACGGCCACCGCGCCCCGGTCCAGATCATCAGCCCCTGGGCGCAGCACGGCGCGGTCGACAGCCACTACTACTCGCAGATCACCCTGATCCGCACGATCGAGCAGATCCTCGGCGTCCAGCCGATGAACCAGAAGGACACCGCGGCCACGCCGATGACCGGTGCCTTCACCTCGACGCCTGACTACACGCCCTTCACGGCGCTGCCCAACCGCACCTCGCTGACCGCCGGCCTGGCCACCCAGCCCTCCTGCGGTGCGGACACCCCGGCCGCCCAGGACCCGGCCGCGGCGCCCGCGCCCTCCGCCGTCGTCCCGGCCGCCGAGAAGGCCACGGCCGCCAAGTGGGACAGCTGGAAGTCCAAGCAGCGGCTGACCGGCCCGACCGCCGTACCCGACTACGCCAACCCCGCGCAGATGAACCACTTCACGTGGTACCAGACGCACGACTGGAAGAAGCCGTACCCGGGCGAGAGCAGGATCTTCGCCCCGCAGGACGTGCCCGGCGCGTTCATCCCGTCCACGGAGAACGACGACTGACGCTCCACCGGAGACGGCCCCCGCCCGGCGCGCACCGCGCCGGGCGGGGGCCCTTCGGCTGCCCGGGCCCGCCGGACGGCGGTGCGGGATGCCACCATGCGGGGATGCTGCTGACACCTGAGAACACGCTCTTCGTCCGCGGGAGGACGCCCGTGCTGCTGCTGGCCGGCGCGTCCGTGCACGGCGCCCTCCCGGTGGTGGGGCGGGAGATACCGCGGCCCGCGGGATGGAGCGTGCTGCCGCGGCTGACGATGTGCGTCGTCGACGGGCCGGGCGAGCACGGGCTCGTGATCCCCGCGGCGGCCGCGCCCGTACTGCCCTCGGCGGACGACTCCGCGTACCGGGAAGGCCACGGGGACGGGGGCGCCGGCATGGACGGCTGGTGCGCCGACGCCGAAGCCGCCGGCGGCGTCCTGGTGCTGTCGCTGCCGCAGTTGCCCGCCGAACCGGACCTCGCGGCGCTGACGGCCGCGGGATCCGCCCGCGGCGGCTTCCTGCCGCTCGCCGGCTGAGGCGGTCAGGCCAGCCGGGCCAGGGCTTCGCGGACGGGCGTGACGGCGTCCTCCGCGCCGATCCGTCGGCCGACTTCGGCCGCCCGCGCGGCGTAGCCGGGCTCCGCCACGGCCTGCCGGACGGCGTCGCCGAGCGCGCCGGCGGTGACGCCCGCGCCCGGCCGGGGTGCGCCCCGGCCCGCACGGGCGGCCCGACGGCCGCGGCGGGCGCGCATGCCGAGCCGTCCGCCGTCCGCCGCGCCGTCCGGGGGCGCGCCCCGCGGCGGCCGCCGCTCAGGGGCACGGCGCGCCGCGCCGGCGGGCGGCGCTTCCGGCGCCGGGGCGGTAGCCGGCCAGGGTCTGCGGGTCGGGCGCGAAACGCCACTGCCCGGCGGTGAGGCGGAGGGTGCTGCTGCCGCTCGTGCCCCCGTGGGTCCAGCTGACGCGGAAGGTGTCCGTGCCGGTGCGGGAGCCGCCGCCGAGGACGTACGGGACGCCCAGTGCGGGACGGCACCGCGCGCCGGCCCGGACGAACTCGGCCTGCGGGACGGCCCGCTGGGCGTCGGGGGTCCACAACTGCCAGGCGCCCGGCCAGTCGCCGCCGGACAGCCGGCCGAACTCCTGCCGGGCGACGGCGTAGGCGTGCTGCGCGGCGACGGCGTCCGCGTCGCTGCCGCCGTGCGTCGCGCCGGGCCGTACGGCCGCCACGGCGGCCACCGCCGCGGCGGCCACGCCGAGGGCCGCCCACCGTTTCGGTACGCGCACCACCGCGCACCCCTCCTTTCGTGGGACGGGAAGCCGGGAGCCGGGGGCGGGCGCCACACGCACCGGGCGCCCGTCCCCGGGTCCGGCCGGGGGCTGCCGGAACAGCCCCCGGCCGTCAGTTGGTGAGGCGGGCGGTGCCGTAGTGCTCGATCAGCGCCTCGTTGGCCTTGAGGTCCAGGTCGGCCGTGAACCTCAGCGAGTCGCGGATCCGGTCGTTGCTGATCGCCGGGGACGGGACCCCGCCGAAGGTGTACGTGAAGGACTGGCCGGGGGCGATCTGGCGCTCCGCGAGCGTGACGTCGTGGAAACCGAGCCGGGCGACGTAGAACGACGTCCCGTCGCCGCGCGGCACCTCCAGGTAGTCCTGCTGCGGGTGGCCGTACGCCTGGGTGGCGGAGTAGCTGTGGTCGTCGGAGCCGGACGGGGCCCGGAAGACCAGCACCGCGCAGTCGGTGGACAGCGTCTGCGAGGAGGTGTTGGTGAAGACGAAGTTCCAGTTCCCGTACCACTGGCTGCCGGAGAAGGTGACGTGTTCGGACAGTCCGACGTTGCTGCTGAACTGCGTGGTCAGCGGCTCGCTGAGAACGGGGTTGGCGCCGCTGAGCGGGTGGTCGGCGCCGTTGGCGCAGCGCTCCAGGGAGGAGCTGTAGTCGGAGGGCCGGCCGGTCGCGGTGGCCTGCGTCCAGACGGCCGGGCCGGAACTGACGGCGGTGGTGGTGTCGGGGTCGGCCGAGGCCGTACCGCCACCGGCGAAGGTGGCGAGTCCGGCGAGCAGGGCCACGGTGCCGAGGCCGGCGGCGACGCCGAACCCGGTGAACTTTGCGCGCATGGTGAGGTCGATCCCTTCGATCGCGAACGAGCAGGCGTGCGGCCCGCGGCGGGCACCGCGGGCCGGTGGGGGCACGGCGGCACGGTGCGCTGCACCGGCCGCTGTTGCCTCGTCGACGCGTACGGCGCTCGGACGCCTGCGGGCGCGGAGGGGCGCCGGCGGTGGCCGGCCGTTCCTCCGCACGGCACCCGAGCGGGGTTGCCCAGTACGGTGGCAGCCGCCGCAAGCCGGCGCAAGGGTCTGGACCAATAAGGTCTGGACCTTTACCTGTCGTTCCTGGTCGCCGGCTTGCCGCGCGTCCCGACTTCGGTGCGGCTGCCGGGAATTGGTCTACACCACAATGGTCGGCAACACCCCAGGACGGCACCCTGACAACGTCGGTCACCCGGCGGGCCGGTCTGCCCGCACGGCCGCCCAGCACGGCCCCGGAGGTGCCGTGCGCGCCCGGGGACGCGATCGCGCCACCCGCCGGGCGGCGGATGGCGCGATCCGGTTCCCGCGCGGCACCCCCGTCACTCGTTGCGCGCGTTCTCCGGCCCCGTGACGCGCGCCAGCAGCGGCAGCGTCGCGCCGATCGCGGCGAGCGCGGCGGCGATCCCGCCGGCGACCATGGCGTAGTACTCCCCGCCCGGCGGCTGGAGCGAGTAGCCCAGCTGCGCCTTCAGGAAGAGCTGGGCGGCCAGGAACCCGGTGCCGATCGCCACCACCGCGACCGCCAGCATCGGCACCGCGCTCTCCAGCAGCACGACCTGGCGCAGCGTCCGCAGCCGCACCCCGGTGAGCCGCAGCAGGCTGAAGGGCCGTTTGCGGTCGCCGAGCCCGCCCGCCACCGCGACCGCGAGGCTGCACCCGGCCACCGGGAAGCTCACCGCGATGACGATGTCCGCCAGCTGCCGGTAGCCGTCGAGCTTCGCCGACTGCTCGCTGCGCTCCTCGGCGACGGTGTAGGGCGGGGTGTCCGCCGGGTAGGCGCGGGCCAGCAGCGTCCGCACGGTCTCGACGGCGGCCTGCGAGCCGTCGGTGGTGACGGCGATCTGCATCACCGGCATGCGCCGCAGCTCGTCCGGCGTGGTCGCGGCGGCCGGCCAGCGCGACGGCCACGGCCGGTTCCTGAACAGGCCGTAGCTGTCGACATCGGCGTTGAAGGACGCCGTCCGGGCTCCCTCCGGGCAGGCTCCGTACACCGGGGTGGCGGCCAGCTGCGCGCAGTCCACGACGCCGCCGCTGTAGGGGGCGCTGCGTCTGCCGCCCGTCGGATCGGCGTGCACGACGAGGACGCCCCCGACCCCGGGCACCGCGCGCAGCGCCGCGAGCAGGCTGTCCGGCGGGGTGGGGACGGTGCCGACCGAGCGGTCGTGGACGAACGCCCGGTGGTCGCCGGCGACGGTGTCGCGTACGGCCCTGCCGATGCCCGGCAGCCCGCGCTCGTGCACGATCGCGTCGATCACCCCGACCGCGGTCGTCGTCACGCACAGCGCGAGGACCAGTCCGCTGACCGCCCGGAAGCCGGCCTTGGGGTCGTCGGACAGCCGCCGCCCGGCGACCAGTCCGGCCGCGCGCCGGGCGCGCGCGGCCATCAGCCGGGCGCCCGCCATCGTCAGCCACGGCCCGGCCGCCACCAGCCCGCCCAGGACCAGCAGGATGCCGGGCAGGAAGGCCCGCACCTGCCCGGTGCTGGTCGGCGGGCGGTGGCCGATGAAGCACGCCAGCTCCACCAGCCCCGCCACCAGCGGGACGAGCCGGTAGGCGCGCGGCGGGCGCGGCGTGGCCCGGCGGGTGACGCCGAGCGGCGAGATCCGCACCCGGCGCAGCGCGAGCCGGGCCGACACCGCCGCCGCGAGCGGCACCCCCGCCGCGACGGCCACGACGTCGGCGGCGGACAGCGACAGGTCGGACAGGAAGAAGGGCGTGCCCGTGAAGTCGATCCGCACCAGCAGCGGGCGCAGCAGCGCGTACAGGCCGAAGCCCGCGGCGACCCCCGCGGCCGCCGCCACCGTCGACTCGACCGTCGCGACCACCGCGATCTGCCGGGGTGTCGCCCCGACCAGCCGCATCGCCGCGAACCGCTGCTCGCGGGCGGCGGCGGACAGCCGGGTGGCGGTGCCGATGAGCACCAGCACCGGGAAGATCATGGCCGCGGCGACGACCGAGAGGATCAGCTTCATCCCGTTGTCGTTGGTGCCCACCACGCAGCTCGGTCCGCTGCAACTGCTCGGCGAGAGCGAGGTGATGGCCCTCACTTCGGTCGCGTCGCGCTGCCCGGCGAGCTCGGCCGGGCGGCGGCCGATGACGACGACGAGCGAGTCCGGGCCGGGCAGCGCCTCCTTGCCGACCGTTCCGGCGAGCCTGCCCGGGTAGCGGTCGGCGAGCTGCGCGGCCGGGGTGTCCCGCAGCAGCTCCGCCATCGCGGGCGAGGCGTAGAACTCGCCCGGCCCCGGCAGGTGCGTCATGCCCGGCGGTACGGGGGAGTGCGGCCCGGTCGCGGCCACGTCGACCCGGCCCACCAGCCTGCCCTGGAAGTGGTCCGCCTCGACCCGCCACCACAGCGGGTCGGCGCCCGGCTGGGCCGGGGCCGCCACCCGGCCGGTGTTGAGCCACGCGTTGCGGGCGTTCTGCGTGCCGGTCGCGTTGAGGGCGGCGAGGGTGGCGAGCAGCATGCCGACGCCGAGCGCGACGGCGGCCGCGATGACGAGCAGCCGCAGCAGGGCGTCCCGGCCCGTTCCGAGGGCCATCCGCAGGCCCAGCCGTATCACGTCCGGCTCCCGCCGAGCGCCGGGGTGGTGACGCGGCCGTCGCGCACCATGACCTCGCGGTCGGCGCACGCGGCGACCCGGGCCTCGTGCGTGACGATGACCGCCGTGGTGCCGTTCTCCCGGACGGTGCCGACCAGCAGCTCCATGACCTGCTCCCCGGTGAGCGAGTCCAGCGCTCCGGTCGGCTCGTCGGCGAACAGCACGTCCGGGCTGCCCGCCATCGCGCGGGCCAGCGCGACGCGCTGGGCCTGACCGCCCGACAGCTCCCCGGAGCGGCGCCGCTCCAGCCCCTCCAGGCCGAGGCGCGCGAACCAGCCGCGCGCCTCCGCGAGCGCCGGCCCGCGCCGCTTCCCGCTCAGCAGCAGCGGCATCGCGACGTTCTCCTCCGCCGTCAGCTCCGGGACGAGCTGGCCGAACTGGAAGAGGAAGCCGAAGCGGTCGCGGCGCAGCTCGCTGCGCTCCGGTTCGCGCATCCGGTCCACCCGGCGGCCGTCGAAGAGCACCTCGCCGCCGTCCGGGACGAGGATCCCGGCCAGGCAGTGCAGCAGCGTCGACTTGCCCGAGCCGCTCGGCCCCATGATCGCCACGATCTCCCCGCGCGCCACCGCGAGGTCCGCCCCGCGCAGCGCGGGCGTCTGCCCGAAGGCCAGCTCGACCCCGCGCGCCTCGACGAAACCGGCGCTCATCCCAGCACCTCCTGCGCGAGCGCGGACAGCCGGGCCTGCGTGACGTCGATCCACCGCAGGTCGGCCTCCAGCCGGAACATGCTGTGGTCCGCGAGCAGTTTGTCCACCAGCGGCCCGTTCCGCTTGACCTCCGTCAGCTCGCGCATCCTCCGCACGTGCGCGGCCCGCTGCACGTCCAGGTACGCCGACGCGTCGCGCTCCAGCATCAGCGCGAGCACGACCTTGGTGAACAGTTCCGTCTGCAGGTGCTGCTCGGTCTCCACCGGCTCGCCGAGCCATGTCTCGACCTCCGTGGCCCCCTGATCGGTGATCACGTACCGCTTGCGCTCCGGCCCCGCCCCCGGCTCCGCGGCCCCCACCACCACCTTCCCGTCCCGGGCCAGCCGCCCGAGCGTCGAGTACACCTGCCCCAGCAGCAGCGGCTTGCCGGGGCTGAAGTACGTGTCGTAGTCCCGCTTGAGGTCGTATCCGTGGCTCGACTGCCGTTCCAGGAGCCCGAGAAGCGTCATCGGTACGTTCACACTCCGTGTATACACTGAGTGTGCACACTCGGTCAACGAGGGTGGCGGCGGGCGTCACGAGGGGTTCCCCGTGCGCCGATCGGGTTGCGGCGTGTGCGCCGACGGAGGGGCTTCGCGGCAGGGCTCGGTTGCGCGGGGGTGCGCGGGGAGGAGAGTCGGCGGCCAGGGAATCGTTCCGCGAACCGCCGGGGGCGCCCGGCGGCGTCCCCGAGCAGGAAGGCCGTCATGCTGCCGTTCGCCACGCCGAAGCCGTTGACCACCCTCGCCCTCACCGCCGGGGCCGCCGCCCTGAGCCTGCTCGGCGCCGTGCCCGCGGGCGCGTCCGCCGCGGGCCCGCCGAGCCAGGCCGCGCCGGCCACCGCGCGGAGCGGCTCCGTCGACGGGCAGGTCGTCTCCAGCGTGCCGCTGCGCATCCGGGCCGCGGCGACCACCGACTCGGCGGTCCTCGGCAGCTACCCGCCCGGCGCCGTCGTCCACCTCTCGTGCAAGGTCGACGGCCAGAACGTCGACGGCAATCCGCGCTGGTACAAGCTGTACGACCGCACCGGCTGGCTCGCCGCCCGCTACGTCGTCAACCTCGGCGCCGTGCCCTGGTGCTGACCCCGCCCGGGAGCCCCGCGTGACCGCCGCGCACGGCGGCCGTACGTCCCCGTACGGCCGCCGTGCGCGGTCGGCGTGTCAACGGAAGCGGCGGAGGAGGACCGGAAGTGACGGCGGGCAGAGGA
Organism: Streptomyces sp. NPDC020983; assembly: GCF_044333485.1. Classification (NCBI taxonomy): domain Bacteria; kingdom Bacillati; phylum Actinomycetota; class Actinomycetes; order Kitasatosporales; family Streptomycetaceae; genus Streptomyces; species Streptomyces sp. NPDC020983. Next base: position 21,396 of record NZ_JBIRRA010000023.1, read on the forward strand.
CCGGGCCGCTCGGGGGGCGCGGGGCGGCGATCGAGCGAACGGGTGGACCGGCTCTACCGCACCCTCCTGCGGCGCCGGAAGCAGTCGCTGGGTCCCGGGGACGTCGCCGTCGCCGACCTGCCGAAGGTGCGGCTCGCCGTGACGGCGGCCGCGCTCGGCAACACCATGGAGTGGTTCGACTTCGGTGTCTACGCCTACCTCGCCGACACCCTCGGCAAGGTCTTCTTCCCCTCCAGCTCGCCCGGCACCCAGGTCATCTCGACCTTCGCGACCTTCGCCGCCGCCTTCGTCGTCCGCCCGCTCGGCGGCCTGGTCTTCGGCCCGCTCGGCGACCGGATCGGCCGGCAGCGGGTGCTGGCGATCACCATGATCATGATGGCGGTGAGCACCCTCGCGGTCGGCCTGCTGCCGACGTACGCGGCCGTGGGCCTGCTCGCGCCGGTGCTGCTCCTGGTGTGCCGGCTCGTGCAGGGCTTCTCCACCGGCGGCGAGTACGCCGGCGCGACCACGTACATCGCCGAGTACGCGCCCGACCGGCGCCGCGGCTTCCTCGGCAGCTGGCTCGACTTCGGCACCTTCATCGGCTACTCGGCCGGCTCCGGCCTGGTCACCGTGCTGACCGTCACCCTCGGCGCCGACGACCTGCGGGCCTGGGCCTGGCGCATCCCCTTCCTGGTGGCCGGGCCGCTCGGCGTGACCGGTCTCTACATGCGGCTCAAGCTGGAGGACACCCCCGCCTTCAAGGCGGAGGTCGAGCAGGCGGCCCACTCCGTACCGGGCGGGCGCAGCCCGGTCGACGAGGCCCGGCAGTCCGGGCGCGGCCGGCTCAGGGACATCTTCACCGGCCACTGGCAGGCCATCATGATCTGCATCGGCCTGGTGCTTCTCTACAACGTCACGAACTACATGGTGACGTCCTACCTGCCGACCTACATGACCTCCACGCTCGGCTTCGGCGACACCACCGCGCAGCTGCTCGTGCTCGCCACCATGCTGCTGGTGGTGCTCACGATCACGGCGGTGGGCCGCACGTCCGACCGGTGGGGGCGGCGGCCCGTCTTCATGGCCGGCAGCGTCGCACTCGTCGTCCTCTCCGCGCCCGCGTTCCTCCTCATCCGGCAGGGCGGCATCGCGCTCCCCGCTGTCGGCTGCGCGATCCTGGGCCTGCTGCTCGCCTCCTTCGCGGGCACCTCGGCGGCCACGCTCCCCGCGCTCTTCCCGACCCGCATCCGCTACGGGGCCCTGTCGATCGCCTTCAACATCTCCGTCTCGCTCTTCGGCGGCACCACCCCCCTGGTCGCCTCGGCGCTGGTGGAGGCGACGGGTGACGCGATGGTGCCCGCGTACTACCTGATGGCCGCGGGAGTGGTCGGCTGGGTGTCGGCGCTCCACCTGCGCGAGACGGCGGGCAAACCGCTGTCCGGCTCGCGCGCGATGGTCGAGACGCACGGCCAGGCCCGGCGCCTCGTCGCCCGCAGCCGCACGGCGGCCGGCCGGCACGCCCGCGACGTCTGGCTGCGCATCCGCGGGCCGCGCCGCTCGCGGCGGTAGCGGTGGGGGCGGTGACCTCCGGGGGACCCGGGGAAACCGCGCGCAACCGGCCGGCGCCGGGCGGCCGCGTGCCCCCGGCCGGCACTCACGCCCCGTCCCGTACCGCGGCGCCCAGCACCCGCAGGCCCGCGGCGCTCAGCGCCGCCGTCGCCGTCGCGGCGGCCGCGGCGACGGCGAAGCCCCCGCGGGCGCCGAGGGCGTCGACCGCCCAGCCGGAGACCGCCGCCGCCGCGGCCGAGCCCGCGGCACTCGCGGAGCCGAGCCAGGAGAAGGCCTGCGTCAGCACGAGCGGGTCGACGGTCCCCTCCGCCAGCAGGGAGAAGAGGGCCAGCAGCGGTGGCACGGCGGCGCCCGTCACCAGCACGGCGAGCCCGAGCGCGACGGGCGAGCCGGCGGTGAGCAGCAGCACCCCGCCAAGTGTCAGCACACCGGTGGCCACGAGCAGCTGTACGGGCGGCGCGGCCCGCCACCGGCGCAGCCCGTACAGCCAGCCGGCCAGCAGGCCGCTGCCGCTGGAGACCGCGAAGAGCGGGGCCGCCGCGCCCGGGACGCCGTGCTCGACCGCGAAGGCGGCGACCGACACCTGCACGGCGCCGAACCAGACGCCGATGCCGAGACTGAGGCCGAGCAGGACGAGGAGGCCGCCGCTCAGCAGCGTCCGGCCCGCGCGGGCGTGCGCGGCGCGGTCGGACGTGTGCGGGGGAGCGCTGCCGCGCCGGGCGGTGAGCAGCAGCCCGCCGCCGACCGTCAGGGACGTGGCCAGCGCGCTGCCGGCCGCCGGATGCCCGGCTGCCGCAAGGGCGCTGACCAGCGCCGGGCCCACGAGGTAGGACACCGCGTTGCCGACCGACTCCAGCGCGAAGGCCGCGGGCAGCTCCGCGGCCCGGCCCCCGCGCAGCAGGGTCGCCCAGCGCGCCGCGGACATCGCCGGGAGTTGCGGCACGCTCGCCCCCACCGCGGCGCCGCCCAGTGCGAGCAGCGGGCGCGGGGCGTCCGCGGCGGCCAGGCCCACGAGCGCGGCCACCGCGGCGGCGTGCCCGAGCAGGGCGGGCGGCAGCACCCTCGCCTGCCCGAACCGGTCGGCGAGCCGGGCCAGCTGGGGCGCCCCCACCGCCTCGGCCACCGCGAAGCCGCCGCTCACCACCCCGGCGGCGGCGAAGGAGCCGGTCCGGTCGTGCACGAGCCAGACGATGCCGAGTCCGGTCATGGCGCCGCCGACACGTCCCAGCAGTGCGGGCAGGAAGAACGCCGCGGCCCCGGGGGTACGCAGCAGGGCACGGTAGTTCGCCGTCGACACGGCGATTCCCTCTCGCCGCCCGGCGGGGCGGCCCCCGGGCCGCCGGTGCCCGTGCGTACCGACCCGTGGACGACCGCCTGGAGCCGTCCAGTTGTGGCGCGGAGAGGGGACACGCGCCCCGCACCGACTCCCTCACCGGGCAGAAGTCCTGTGATCGCTTCTCCGGCCCCGGAAGCGGGGCCGGTCAGCATCGAAGAGCATGCGGCGGCCGAAGTCAACCGCCTGCCCCCCGGCGGGGGGCGGGGCGCCGCGCTGCCTCGCGGACGGCGCAGCTCCGGGCCCCCGCGTCCGTCCGCGACGGACGGCTGACGGCGGGTCGGCGCCGCGGAGCAGCCGGACGGGCCCCGCAGGGGACTCCCGTGCGGGGCGCACGCGCCGGACGGGGAAGCGGCATGCTGGAAGGAGGAGGAACGCGGGCAGACCGGTCGCCGCGCCGAGGGCGGGGGACCGGCAGGAAGGCGGTGGTGTCATGCGTTCTCGCTTCGCACCCGACCGGCAACTGACCGTACGGATGGTGGTCGTCCTCTTCCTGCTCGGGCTGGTGTACGTGGCGTTCGTCGCCGCCCTGGTCGCGCTGCTGAAGTCGGTCGTGCTGGTGGTGCTCGTGGTCGCGGCGCTGCTCGCGGCCCAGTACTGGTTCTCCGACCGGATCGCGCTGTTCGCCATGCACGCCCGCGCGGTCACGCCCGCCGAGGAGCCTGCGCTGCACGGGGCCGTCGACCGGCTGTGCGCGCTCGCCGACATGCCCAAACCGGTGGTCGCCGTGTCCGGCACCGACCTGCCCAACGCCTTCGCCACCGGACGCAACGCCGACCACGCGGTGCTGTGCGTGACCAGGGGCCTGCTGCGGCGGCTCGAGGCCGGGGAACTGGAGGGGGTGCTCGCCCACGAGCTGTCGCACGTCGCGCACAAGGACGTCGCCGTCATCACGATCGCGTCCTTCATCGGTGTGCTCGCGGGCCTGCTGGTGCGGTTCGCCTTCTACTCGGAGCTCTTCGGCGGCCGCCGCCAGGACCAGAACACCGCCGCGCTCCTCGCCCTCGTCATGGGCGTGTCCGCCGCCGCGTACCTGCTCGGCTTCCTGCTGACCCGGGCCCTCTCCCGCTACCGCGAGCTGGCCGCCGACCGCTCCGCCGCGCTGCTCACCGGCCGCCCCTCGGAGCTGGCGTCCGCGCTGGTCAAGGTCAGCGGCGACATCGCCCGCATCCCCACGGAGGACCTGCGCACGGCCCGGTCCTTCAACGCCTTCTTCTTCACCCCCGCTCTCCGCGCGGACTCGCCGTTCGCGACCGTCCTCTCCACCCACCCCAGCCTCCAGCGCCGACTGGACGCACTGGGCCGCCTCTCCACCGAGCTGGGGCTGCACGGGTGAGGCCCCGCCGGAACGCCCGCGCTCCTCAGACGAGCAGGCCCTCTCCCCACGGCGTGACGGTCCACCCGTCGACGAAGCCGTCATGGACCCGGACCGCCAGCAGCGCCGCCCCGTCCGCTCCCGCTCGCGCGGCGCCGAAGTGGAAGGCGACGAAGGGCGCCGCACGGTCTGCGGTGGCGTAGCCCAGCGTCTTGGGCAGATCCGGGTCCCCGGGCCCGAAGACGGCGGACGGCGGCCCGAACTCCCCGGTGACCTCGTGCAGCGTACGGTCGCTGTCCGCCCACCCGACGGCCTTCCCGGCGAGGACGGCGTGCTCGCCCGCCGTCAGCGTCCGGTCGAGCCGCAGCCACCCCCGGCGGTGCGCGTCCTCCCCGTACTGCGACGCCACGACATGCACCTGCGGCCGGGGGAAGGCCTCCCGCAGGAACCCCGAAGACGCGAGCCGCGCGGTGGTGTCCGGGATCCACACCGCGTCCCCGCCCTCCGGCCCGGCCTGCGCGAGTGCGTCGAGAAGGCGCGCCACCGCCGTGAGCCCGCCGTACGCCGCAGGACGGCGCACGGCCAGGTTGAGCCGCACGAGCATCTCCGCGCGCTCCCCGCCGGCCGGGGGCGGGGCGCCCGGCGCGGGGGAGGGGCCGGTGCGGACCACGGGGCCGGTCCGCCCGGTGGGCGATCCGCCCACTACGCCCGCCGCCGGAAGGGGGCGAGCGTGGCGCGTACGAGGTCGGCGGCCCCCCAGTCGGGGTCGAACTGCGCGATGACGGCGAGGTGCTGGCGCAGCTGGAGGACGGGCATGCGGTCGCGCCAGCCGCGGTCCAGCCCGGTCAGTTCGGCGTAGCGGTCGAAGAACACGTCCGCCTCGGGCGGTGGCGCCGTCGTCCACAGGTGGGCGAGGTCGACCTCGGCCCACGTGTACGACACCGCGGGGTCGATCAGCGCGGGGCTCCCGTCCGGAGCGGCCATGACGTTCTGCGCCCACAGGTCCCCGTGCGTCAGGCACGCGGGGCCGCCCGGCAGCAGTTCCGGCAGGCGGTCGCACAGCCGCTCCAGCGCCGCGCGGTCCGCGGCGTCCAGCGCCTCGCGCACGCGCGGCTCGGCGAGCCAGCGCAGCAGCCGGTGCTGTGCGAAGAACGTGAACCCGTCGTCCTCCCAGGTGTTCACCTGCCGCCGCCGCCCCAGCCAGTTGTCCCGGTGCCATCCGAAGCGCGGCTGCCGCGTACCGGTGTGCAGATGCGCGAGCGTGTCGGCGAACCGCTCCCAGAAGGCACCGTCCGCCGGCCGCGGCCGCAGCACCGACAGCACCAGCAGATCCGGCGTCGCGAGCACCGCCTCCGGCGTGACCATCCCCGCCGCACGCAGCACGCCGAGGCCCTCGGCCTCCGTCTCGAAGGCGTCCTCCGCGTCCGCCTCCGCGAACGCCTTGACGAACACCACCGTCCCGTCCCCCCGCCGCGCGAGCCCCGCGACCGCCGCGAGTCCGCCGGAGACCGGCTCGACGGAGGCGACGTCGGACATTCCGGCGGCGTGCAGGCGCTGGAGCAGGAAGGAGGCCGTATCGGTGGTGGCGGGGGTGTCGGTGGTATCGGTCACGGGGGTGATCATTCCCGCGGCCCGGCTCCGTGGCAACGGCCTTCCCGCCCACCGGCCCGGGAGGACCCCGTGGCCGGCGCGGTCGCCCTGGTTCCACGGCACGGGCGGTCCGGCACGCGCGGGAGCCGGAAGGGAGGAAAACGCCTCCCGCAACGTCTCGCCGCCGCACGGCTGCCTGCCGCCGAGGCGGGGGAGTGGGACACGGTGCGGGCGCCGGCCGACGTCGCCGAAGGTGGTGGAGAGTGCGCAAGCTGGGCCACGACGCCCGGTTCGTGCAGGCGCCGCGGTGCGCCGGGTCTACGGTGGGGCGACGGCGAGCGGTCCGGCGCGAGGGGGCCATGGTGGAGCAGCAGAGGGCGGGGAGCCTGCGGCAGTGGGCGGAGAACTTCCGGGCGCGGCTTGCGGCGTATCCGGTGGAAGGGCCGTGGCAGGAGCTGGCGTACTGGGATCCCCTGCCCACCGCCCGGCGGTACACCGACACGATGGGCACAGGGCGCTGGGAGGAACGCAGCTGGCTCAACGTGCCCGGCCCCTTCTACGCCGGCGAGACCGACGACGGGCTCAACGGCCCCTTCTACCTGCCCGAACACGTTCTCTCCAGCGACCGGCACCACGAGTTCGTCCACCGCCAGCCGGTGAACCCGCGCGAGGTGGCCGCACTGGTGCGGATGGCGAACGACGAGCCACTCGGCGGGTACGCCTGGGACGGGGACGAGCACTGGACGACCGAGAGCGTGCGGCAGTGGTGGAGCGGACGGGACGCGGTCAGGCAGTGGATCGAGCGGGAGCGCTGTGACGACCGGAACGAGCCGCACGGTCTGGACAGCTACGCCCACTATCTGGAGAACGGCCTGGAGGACTACCTGAGGGGCTATCTGTTCTGGCTGGCGGAGCACCGCGAGCCGCGTGTCGGCGAGGCGCTGCCGGCCCTGTGACCACGGCCGGAACGCACGGGCCGCGCGGCCGCGCCCCGGTCCCCGTCGTGCCCGGGAGCGGCTCCCCGGGCCCCGGTGGTGCGCGGGACGACGAGGATGCGCCCGCCGTCGGCGGCGGGCCGGTCGTGCGCCCGGCTCAGGGAGGAGCTCAACGGCCGGCGGGGATGCGCGGCCCGACAGGGCGGATGCCTACCGGCCGGGGACGACGAGCCCCGACTCGTACGCGACCACGACGGCCTGCGCCCTGCTGCCCAGGTCCAGTTTGGCCATCGTGCGGTTGAGATGGGTCTTCACGGTGGCCTCGCTGATGTAGAGGCGTTCCGCGATCTCCGCGTTGGACAGGCCGCGTGCGGTCAGTTTCAGGACCTCGAGTTCACGGGTCGTCAGCGCGTCGAGGTCCGGGGGCCGTTCCCTGGCGATCTGGCGGGCGTACGCCTCGACCAGCCGGCGGGTGACGGTCGGGGCGAAGAGGGCGTCGCCGCTGGCGACCGCGTTGATGGCGGCGAACAGCCGTTCCGGGCCGGCGTCCTTGAGGAGGAAGCCGGACGCGCCGACGCGCAGCGCGCCGTAGACGTACTCGTCGAGGTCGAAGGTGGTCAGCATGAGGACGCGGGGCGCCGGGTCGGCGGCACGGGCGAGGATGCGCTCGGTGGCGTCGATGCCGTTGAGGCCGGGCATCCGCACGTCCATCAGGATCACCCGGGGGTTCGTCTCGGCGGCGAGCGCCACGGCCTCGGCGCCGTCGCTTGCCTCACCCACCACCTCCATGCCGGGCGCGGCGCGCAGCAGCCCGACCAGACCGGCCCGGATGAGGAACTGGTCGTCCACGACGAGCACGGTGATCATGTGGTGGTGTCGTCCCCCTGCGCGGCCGTCCGTGCGGCGGTGGGAAGGGTCAGCCGCACGGCGAAGCCGCCCTGCTCCTGCGGGCCGGCGGTGATCCGCCCGCCGTAAAGCTTGGCCCGCTCCCGCATGCCGAGCAAGCCGTGCCCGCCCCCGGTCCCTACTCTGTCCTGAATCACCCCCTGCCCGTCGTCCGTGACCGAAACCGTCACCTGGTGCGCCTCGTACGCGAGCCGTATCTCGGCGCTCGCGCCGGGCGCGTGCTTCACCACGTTGGTGAGCGCCTCCTGCACCACCCGGTAGGCGCACAGCTCCACGCCCGGGGTGAGCGGGCGCGGGGTGCCCTCGACGGTCAGGGCCACCGGGACCCCGCCGGTGCGCAGGCGCCGGGCCATCTGCTCCAGGCGGGCCAGGCCCGGCATCGGGCCGGCCGGGGCGCCCTCGTCGTCGGAGCGCAGCACCGTGAGCATGCGGCGCAGCTCGTCGAGGGCCTCCTTCGCCGACGCGTCGATGGTGTCGAGGGCGCCGCGCGCGGTCCGCGGGTCGGACGCGAAGACGAAGCGGGCCAGGCCGGTCTGGACGGAGATCACGGATATGTGGTGGGCGACCACGTCGTGCAGCTCGCGGGCGATGCGGCCCCGCTCCTCGGCCACCTCGCGCCGCGCCCGCTCGTCCTGCTCGCGGCGCAGCTGCCGGGTCAGTTCGGCCGAGCGGCGGGCGGTCTCGCCGAAGCGCCAGAGCACCGCCGGGTAGATGAGGGCCTGTCCCACGACGGCCGGCCAGCCGTCGGTGTGGCTCACGGCGCCCGCGCAGACCCAGGTCGCGCCCATCAGGGCCGCGCAGGGGACGGCGGTGCGCGGCGGACGCAGGGAGGCGACGGTGTAGACGGCGAGCATGGGACCGAAGCTGCACACCACCGGCCAGTAGCCGGCGGTGATGTACACCAGCCAGCTCGCGTGCACGAGGCAGCAGACGGCGACGGGCGCCCGGCTGCGGAGGACCAGCGGCAGGTGGACGAGGACCACCAGCGTGTAGGCGGCCGCGCCGAGCGGGCCGTGCCCCTGGTGCACGGCGTCCTGCCCGAGCAGCACGGCCACGCTCGCCAGCGCCGCCGCGATCAGCGCGTCGACGGCGAGGGGGCGGATCCGCATCGCAGCAGGGTATGCCGGATCGGCCGGCCGGACGTCAGCCGTGCGCGGTACCGCGCAAGTTGCAGTGCCCGGGCGGGCCGGGACCGCCCGGCCCGCCGCGGGTCCGGGAGGGGTACGCCGCGTCGTGGGACCCGCCGCGTCCCGGGGGCACACGCCGGGTCCCCGCCGGAGGGCCGCGGTCCCCGGCGCGCGGGGTGCGGAGGTCTCGCCGGGAGCCGGGAAGCTGATGAGCGGCGGGCCCGCGACCGCCGCCGCCCTGGGCCGCCGGAGGAGGCGGCGGGGATCCTGGGGCACAGTGGACCGCACGCCCGCGGCCGGACGCCTGCGCCGCGGGCGGGGACCGGGCGAAAGGATGATCCGAGTCATGACTGCTGGGGCAACGGCGCTGGTGGTGCAGAGCGGTCCGCACGGCGGGCCCGGGCGGTGGGCCGGCTGGCTCGCCGAGGGCGGTGTGGGCATGGACGTGGTGCGGGCGCACGCGGGAGAGGCCCTTCCGGGGCGGCTGGAGCACGCGGCGCTGGTCGTGCTCGGCGGCGGCTACCTCCCCGACGACGACCGGCGGGCCCCCTGGCTGGCGGGCACCCGGGCCCTGATGGCGCAGGCACTGGAGCGGGAGGTGCCGGTGTTCGGCATCTGCCTCGGCGGCCAGATGCTCGCCCAGGTCGCGGGCGGCGCGGTGGCGGGGGAGCACGGGCAGCCGGAGGTCGGCAGCACGGAGCTGACACTGCGCGAGGAGGCCGCGGACGACGTCCTGTTCGGCGGGCTGCCGCAGCGGCTGAGGGCGGTGGAGAACCACGTGGACGCGATCGTGCGGCTGCCCGGACGGGCCCGCTGGCTGGCGGGCAGCGAGCGCTGCCCCTACCAGGCGTTCCGTGTCGGGCGAGTGGCGTGGGGCGTGCAGTTCCACCCCGAGGCCGATCCGCGGAACATCCTCCGGTGGCCCGCGGCCCGGCTGGAGCGCCACGGACTGGACCGGTACGAGCTGTACCGCGCGGCGCTCCTGGACGACCGGGACGCCGCCGGGGTGTGGCGGACGGTGGCGCTGCGGTTCGCCGCCCGGGTGCGGGAGGGCAGGGTGCGCGGGGCCGCCGGTGCGGCCCGGTGACCGCGCCGGGCGCTTCCGTTCGGGCCTTCGGGCCTGCGGGCGCGGCGCGCGAGGGGCTTCCTGCCGCGGAGGCCGGCGGCGAGCGGTCAGGGCGAGGGCCGCGGGGGGCGGGCGCTCACGATGCCGCCGCGTTCTCCGTCCGGGGCTGGGCCGCCGAGTCCAGGGAGAAGAGGGACAGCAGCGCCTCGACGGTGGGTCCCGCGTCCGCGGGGTGGCGCAGCGAGGTGCCGGTGGGGATCTCGTAGATGTTCGTGCGGCCGACGCGCGTGTGGCTGAGGTAGCCGTCCGACTCCAGCTCCGAGATGATCTTCTGGACGGCTCGTTCGGTCAGCATGCACTGCGCGGCGATGTCCCGGACGCGGACCGCGGGATCGCGCGCGATCGTGGCCAGGACGCGCGCGTGGTTGGTCAGGAAGGTCCATCCGGTGCGAGGGCGGGCGGCGTCATCCATGCACGTCATCATACGACATCGGATTCAGGTCAGGTAAAACACGAACCACATTTCGCGCATTACTTGACAGGGATAGCTGTCGCGGCACAGTCTGGTGTCGCCGGGACGCGGCCCTGAGGATTCGCGGAGCACCGCCGGCCGCCGTCAGCGGCGGGCGGGACGCAGGCACATGGAGACGGGGACAACGCAGACCAGCGGAGGTCATGCCCGATGGCAGGCGCGGGGCAGCACCGGCGCGACGACGCGCAGCACGGCAAGTCCGGTCCGGGACGACCGGCCTCGCCGCTTCCACGGGTGGTCAGGCATCTGCGGTCCGGTCTGACGGTCCGGATGGCCGAAGTCCTCGGCCGCACCCGGGTGACGGTCTGCGGCGAGATCGACCTCGACTGCGCGGAGACCCTCCACCAGGCGCTCGTCGAGTGCGTGGCGGCGACCCCGCAGGGCGTCGACGTCGACCTGTCCGGAGTCGGCTTCTTCGACTGCGCCGGTCTGAACGTCCTGCTGAGGGTGCGCGCCTTGGCCCAGGCCACCGGCGCCGAGCTGACCGTGGCCGCGACGTCCCCCGTGGTCGCCAGGGTCCTCGACCTCACGCACTGCCGCGACGCCTTCCCCCGCGGGGCGCCCCCGGCGTGCGCACCGGCCGCCGCTCCCTGGCCCGCCTCCCGGCCGGCCTGACGCCCCGCACACCACCGGCCGCCGGCCGGGCGGGGGCCGGCGCGGTGCGGACGGTCCCGCGGCCCCCGTCACCCCCCGGCGTTCCGGCACATGCTCCATGCCTCTCTCTACGAGCCTGACGCCGCCGTCCCCCCGACTCCCCTCGCGCCGCCGCACGCTCGTCCCCGGCGGCGACGGGCCCGCCGCCGGGCGTCGGCGGCACCTCGCGGCAGGGCCCGGGAACGCGCGACGCGTGCCCGGCCCTGCCGCGTGCCGTCAGGGCGGGCCCTCCGGCGCGAGTCTGCGCAGCGCGAGCGCGGCGAGCAGCGCGGCCCCGTCCGGCAGCACCGCGTCGTCGAACACCGCGTCCGGGGCGTGGTTGCCCGGGGCGGTGGCCGGGTCGCGGTCCGGCGGGCAGGCGCCGAGGCTCGTCATCACGCCGGGCACCTCGGCGAGGATCCGTCCGATGTCGTCCGAGACGAGCGCGGGGTGGGTGCCGGGCACGAACCGTCCGGGACCGAACAGCCCGTCGACGGCCGCCCGGACGCGTGCGCACTCGGCGGGGTCGTTGACCGTCGCGGGGTAGCCCGGGGTGTAGTCGACCCGGGCCTCCAGACCGTGGGCGCCGGCCACCGCACGCGCCGTGTGCTGCGCGGCGGCGGCGAGCCGGTCCAGGGTGGCGTCGGACAGCGCGCGCAGCGTCGCCTCCAGCCGGCCCCGGTCCGGGACGATCGCGGGACGGGTGCCGGCGTGCACGGTGCCGACCGTGAGCACCACCGGGTCGAAGGGGTCGAACCTGCGGGCCGGCAGCGCGCCGAGCGCGGTGACGAGTTCGGCGAGCGCCGGGATCGGGTCCCGCGTGCGGTGCGGCCAGGCACCGTGCCCGCCGGCGCCGTGCAGGGTCACGGCAAGTGTGCCGCTCGCGGCGAGGGCGGGCCCCGCGGTGCTGCCGAACCGGCCGGCGGGCACGTCGGCGGCGCAGTGCAGGGCGTACGCCGCGACGGGGCGGCTGCCCGTGGTCTCCAGCAGCCCCTCGGCCAGCATCAGCCGGGCCCCGTCGTGGCCCTCCTCGCCGGGCTGGAACATCAGCAGCACGTCGCCGGCGAACCGGTCCCGCCGGGCGGCGAGCAACTGCGCGGCGCCGACCAGCATCGCGGCGTGCTGGTCGTGGCCGCAGGCGTGCCGCGGGCCGTCCGGGAAGTCCAGCGCGTCCAGGTCGGCGCGCAGCAGCACCGTGGGGCCGGGGCGCGTCCCGGACACGACGCCCACCACGGAGGTGAGCGCCGTGCCGGTGTGCAGCTCCAGTCCGAGGCCGCCGAGCGCGGCGAGCACCGCCCGCTGGGTACGCGGAAGGTGCAGGCCGGTCTCCGGGTGCTCGTGCAGCGCGCGCCGCAGGCGGTGCAGGCCCAGCGAACGGGCGTGCGCCGTCAGGGTCGTCACCGTGCGGTGCCGCGCAGCGCCGGCAGCACGGTCTCCGCGACCCGGTAGGACTCCTCCAGCAGCGGGTTGCCGGAGAGGATGAACGTGTCCACCCCGAGGTCCTGGAACTCCCGCAGCCGGGCCACCACCTGCGCGGTGCTCCCGACGACGGCGGTGCCGGGGCCGGGCCGGAACAGGCTCATGCCCGGCCACAGGTTGGGATGCTCCTCCAGCTCCCGCGCGCGTGCGGGCACCCGCCCGCCGTGCTGGCGGAACTGCCGTGCCCAGCCCTCGCCGTCCTTGCCCTCCGGGTCGCCCAGCATCCGGGCGTAGGTGGCCTGGCTGGTGACGTCGAGCAGCCGGTCCGCCGCGGCCCACGCCTCGTCCTCGGTGTCCCGGACGATGAGGTGCAGCCGCAGCCCCAGGCGCAGCTCCCGGCCGTGGTGGGCGGCGCGCTCGCGTACGCGCTTCAGCTTCTCCTCCAGCAGGTGCGGCGGCTCGCCCCAGGTGAGGTAGACGTCGACGTGCCGCGCGGCCATCTCGATGCCGGCCGGGGACGAGCCGCCGAACCACAGCGGGGTGTGCGTGCCGCCCTGGATCGGGGCCAGCTCGCGCAGGCCCGCGCCCGCCCGGGCCAGCTCGTAGAAGCGGCCCTTGTGGTCGAAGACCTCGCCGGCGGTGAGCCGCTTGACGATGTCCCAGTACTCTCCGCTGAGCTCGTAGCGCTCGTCGTGCTCCAGGTGCAGCCCGGCCTGGCGCAGCGCCTCGGTGGAGCCGTTGACGACGTTGAAGCGCAGCCGGTCGGGGCCGAAGAGGTGGCTGAAGGTCAGCGCCGTCTTGGCCAGCACGGTGGGGGAGATCAGCCCGGGGTGCACGGCGAGCAGCGGCCTGAAGCCCGGCCGTGTCACCGCGGCGACCGCCGAGGCCAGCGGCCACACGTCGTACAGGTCGGTGGCGAACAGCGCCCCGTCGTAGCCGAGCCGGTCGACGGCGACGCCGAGCTGCTGGAGGTAGGCGAGGTCCACGCTGCGGCGCCCTTCGGGCTCCCAGGGGTAGGCGCCCTCGCGCGGGATGATGTACCAGAGGATCTCGGGGCCGGGCATGGTCACTTCTCCGGGGAGGCGGCGGTCAGGAGGGCCTGCGCGGCAGTGGCGTCGAGGCCTGCGTGCCGGGCGTCGGCGACGGTGATCGGGCGGGGCAGGAAGCCGGCCGCGGCGAGGATGTCGGCCGCCTCCTGCTGCTCGGCGACGAACGCGTCGGAGACCGGTTCGAGCCGCCACGGCAGCGCGGACAGCGCCTCGCGCCAGTCGGCCGCGGTGCCGCCCTGGTCCTCCGCGGCGATCGCGGCGGCCTCGTCCAGGTGTCCCGCGGCCCAGGCGTCGGCCGCCTGGAGCGCGCGGACGACCAGCCCGACCAGCTCGGGCCGGCTGTCGGCGACGTCGCGGCGGGTGAAGAAGACGGAGCGGTCGGCGATCAGGTCGCCGGCCTCGGCCAGGGTGCGGACCCGGCCCTCGCGGCGCGCGGCGGCCAGCTCCGCGCCCTGCCCGACCCAGGCGTCGATTCGGCCGTCCAGGAGCGCCTGGTAGGAGTCCGGCGCCGAGCGTTCGGCGGTGATGTCGGCGCCGTACGACAGACCCTGCCCGGCGAGGGCCTTGGCCACGAAATGGGTCTGCCAGGAGCCGACGGCCAGGTGGACGGTGCGTCCCCTGAGGTCGGCGAGCGAGCCGATGCCGCCGTCGGCGCGGACCAGCAGCGCACCGTGGCCGGGCCGCGGCGCCGAGACGGCCGCGTACACCAGGTCGTGCCCGGCGGCCTGCGCGGACAGCGGCGGCGTGGAGCCGGTGCCGCCGAAGTCGATGGTGCCGCCGGCGAGGGCCGCGGCGGTGTCCAGACCGCCGATCCTGTGCCAGGCGGCGGTCTCACCGTGCGCGGCGAGCAGCTCTTCGAGCAGGCCGAGCCGGGACAGGTGGTAGAGCGACGGGTTCGCGGGGTGGACGCCGATGTTGACGGTCATGCGCGGGGCTCCTTGCTGGTGGCCGGGGTGGCCGGGGTGGCCGGGGTGGCGGGGGTCGTGGCGGGGACGGTCGTGGAGTGCGGGTCGGCCGGTGCGGGCACGGCGCCCGCGGTCTCCTCCGGGCTCCTGCGGACGCCGAGTTCGGTGAGCAGCCGGGTGCGCAGCCCGGCGAAGGCCGGGTCGGCGCTGTCGCGCGGGTGGCCGATGCCGATCCGCTCGTCGACGGCGAGCCGTCCGTCCCGCAGGACGGCCACCCGGTCGGCGAGCCGGATCGCCTCGTCGACGTCGTGGGTGACGAGCAGCACGGCGGGCCGGTGGCGGCGGCACAGCTCGCCGACCAGGTCGTGCATCTTCAGCCGGGTCAGGGCGTCGAGGGCCGCGAACGGCTCGTCGAGCAGCAGCAGTTCGGGCTCCCGGATGAGGGCGCGGGCGAGCGCCACGCGCTGCGCCTCGCCGCCGGACAGGGTGCCGGGCCAGGCGTCGGCGTGCCGCTCCAGGCCCACCTCGGCCAGGGCGCGCCGCCCGGTCTCCCGGGTGTGCGGGCCGCGCGGCAGCGCGACGGTGACGTTGGCGAGCACCCTCTTGGACGGGACCAGGCGCGGCTCCTGGAAGACCACGGTGCGGGACTGCGGGACGAGCACGGTGCCGGCGTCGTGCCGGTCCAGCGCGCCCAGGATGCGCAGCAGGGTGGTCTTGCCCGTTCCGCTGGCGCCCAGCAGCGCCAGGAACTCCCCCTGGGCGATGTCGAGATCGAGCCCGTCGAGCACGCTCCGGTCGCCGAAGGTGCGGCGCAGCCCGCGGACGCGGACGGCGGCGCGGCCGCCGTCCGGCCGCTGCTGCCGGTGGTGGACGGTGGTGCGGCCGGCGAGGGTTCCGCTCATCGGGCCGCCCCCTGGGTGCGCCACGGCATCAGCAGCCGCTCCAGGACGCGGGCGACACCGTCGGCGAGCAGCCCGATGAGGGCGTACACGAGGATGCAGACGGTGAGGATGTCGGTGCGCGAGTACTCCTGGGCGGTGGACATCAGGTAGCCGATGCCCGCGGTCGAGTTGATCTCCTCCGCGGCGATCAGCGCGATGACGCTGAGCGTCATCGACAGCCGCAGGCCCGACAGCAGTGCGGGCAGCGCGCCGGGCAGCACCACCTCGCGGACCAGGGCCGCCCGCCCCATGCCGAAGCTGCGCATCGCCTCCACCAGCTTGCGGTCGGTGTTGCGGACCCCGCCCGCCGCGGAGACGTACATCGGGAAGCTGGTCGCCACCGCGATGAGCACGACGCGGGCGGTCTCGCCGATGCCGAACCAGACCATGAACAGCGGCACCAGGGACAGGAAGGGGATCGTGCGCAGCAGCTGGAGGGAGGAGTCGAGGAGTTCCTCGCCCAGCCGGGAGAAGCCGGTGACCACGCCGAGCAGCAGCCCGGCCGACGCGCCGAAGGCGAGGCCGAGCCCGGCCCTGGTGAGGGACACCGACAGCGCGTCGCCGAGCTGCCCGCTGGTCCACAGCTCCCGGAGGGCCGACAGCACCTGGCCCGGCGAGGCGAGCAGCGAGGAGCTGAGGGTCCCGGTCGCGGACGTGGTGTACCAGGCCAGCAGCAGGGCCAGCGGGCCGAGGAGCCGCAGCCCCGCGCTCAGCGCGCGCGGCCGCGGGCGGGGTGTGCGCGGGCGCGGGGCGACGAGCCCGGGCGCCGCCGGGTCGGCGGAGGTGCCGAGCGGCAGGTCGCCGGCGGCGGGGACGGCGCTCATTTCGCCGCCGCCGCGGGCGCGGTGATGTCGATGACGTACGGCGTGACGTCGAGGACCCCCTTGGTGATCTTCTGCTCGGCGAAGAACCGCGCCACGGTCGCGAAGTGCGCGAGCTGCGTGGGACCGATGGGCTGCGCGGTGCCGAGCGCCTTGTCGACGGGCAGCTCGACGGCCTTCTGCGCGGGGCTGACCGCCTCCGGGCCGGAGTCCGTCTTGACGTTGAGGTACGCCTCCGGGTCCTGCTGCTGCTTGAGACCGGCGTCGTGCAGGTAGCCGTAGAGCGCCTTGACGACCTCGGGGTGGTCCTTCGCGAAGCCGTTGCGGACGGCCCAGACCGCGTAGTTCTCCGAGCCGACCTGGCCGCCGGTGGTCAGGAAGCGGGCGCCGGAGTTGGCGATGGCGGGAACCGAGTACGTGGCCCAGGTGGACCAGGCGTCCACCTGGCCGGAGTTGAAGACGGGGCCGATCTGGTTGGGCTGGAGGTAGACCCGCTCGACCTCGTCCACCGGTACGTGCTGCTGCTCCAGCGCCTTGAGCAGCAGGTACTCGCTGGTGCCGCCGTGCCACACCGCGACCTTCCGGCCGACGAGGTCGCTGACGCTGTTGATGCCGGAGTCCTTCTTCACCAGGATGCCCTCGCCCAGCTGGTCGGGGTCCACGGCGGCGAAGAGCCTGAAGCCGGGCGACTGGGCCAGGGCGGCGATCGCGGAGGTGATCGAGCCCTCGGCGACGTCCAGCGCGCCGGCGTCGAGTTCCTGCGCGGCGGGGGCGAACGCCCCGGCCGTCCCGGTCCACGCCACCTTGGCGTGCACCTTGGCCAGCGCCTTGTCGAGCGAGCCGTCCTTGCGGGCCAGCGCGAGCACCCCGGAGTTTCCGCCGTCGGGGATGCGGACGGTGACGGTCGTGCCGCCGCCGGAGCCGGCGGTGTCGGCCCGCGCGGCGTCCCCGGACGAGGAGGAGCAGGCGGCAAGGCTCAGGGCGGCGAGCAGGGACGTGGTGGCGAGGGTCAGCTGACGGGCGTTCACGTGGGTCTCCAGGGGGTGTCCGGCCGGGTTCGGCGCGGGGTTCAGGGGGTGGGAGCGGGGGAGGGGGCCGCGGCGCGGGCGGCCCGCAGCTCGCGGGCCAGCCGCAGGGGCTCGTGGTCCGCCCAGGCGGCGACGTCCACCGGGGCGGGCAGGAAGCCGTGCCCGTGCAGGAAGCGCTCCTGCCGGGCGAGCAGCGCCAGCCGCTCGGGGCTCAGGTCGAGGTGCAGGCCGGCGGCGGTGCCGCCGCGGTAGGCGGCGGCGACGCCCTCGGGGCCCGCCCCCGTCTCGGCGCCGAGGATGCGGGCCACGTCCGCGGGGTGGTCCGCGGCCCAGTCGGCCGCGTCGAGCAGCACGGCGAGGAAGCGCACCACCAGGTCGGGGTGCTCGTCCAGCAGCCGCTGGTGGACGGTGATGGGGCGGGGGGTCCCGTTGTTGACCCGGGACCTGCGGTCCGGTTCGGCGTCCAGGTCGATCGCGACCTCGGCCCCGTACCGGCGGGCGGTCTCGACGGCGACCGCGCCCTTGACGTAGACCGCGTCGACCCGCCCGTCCCGCAGCGCGGTCAGCTCGCCCTCCCACTGGCCCTGCCGGACGCCGGGGACCTCGACGATCTCGGCGTCGTCCAGGGTGAGGCCCGCCAGGCCGAGCGCGCCGGCGTGGCCGTGCAGCGCCATGGCGCGCCAGAAGTCGATGGCGATGTCGTGCCGCGGGACGGCGAGCCGCCTGCCGCGCAGCTGCTCCGGCGACCGCAGCCCGCTGCCGTGCCGGACGAGGATCGACTGCCGCTCCTCGATCCACGTCAGCGCGATCAGCCGGGTGGCCTCGCCGCGCGAACGGGCCCACAGTGCGGGGACGTTGCCGCCCTCACGGAAGAGCGCGGTCAGCTCGTGGGTGAAGTGACTGAGCGGCAGCCCGTCCGGGCCCGCGTCGCGCGGGGCGTCGGCGAGCGAGCGCACCGCGATGCCGTCGGGAGCGAACTCCGCGGCCAGGGTGCCGCGGTCGGCCGCGACGCCGGTGGCGGTCGGGACGGGGCAGCGGGTGAACCAGATCTCGTCCGGAACGGACATGGGTGCTCCAAGCGGCATGGCTGAGGTGGGGGCGTGGGCGGATCCGGCGCACGGGCGCACGGTTCACCACCACACGAGAAGGCGTACGAGGGCGGTGTGCGGCGGGCCGTCAGCGACAGGCGGTGCCGCGGGACCTGCCGAGGTCCAGGTACAGCCGCGCGGCCAGCAGCGGGCGGAACGGGCTGAGCAGGCCCGGCGTCGTCGTCACGGGTGCTCTCCCCTCCGGTGCGGTGTGCGGCGTGCGGTCTGCAACGGAGGCTGGCACATCCGTTCGGCCCGAAGCAATCTTTCCCACCATGTGGCATGGGGTTTGCCGGGCAGTGTTCACACGGCGGAACACGGCGCAATCTTCCGGCAACATTTGCCAGATCGTGGCAGGCTGCGCATGCTTGGCGCATGACGACGGACGCGCGCACCCACGTCGCCGGCGCGCCGCCGGGAGCCCAGTCGGTGACCCGCGCGCTGCGCCTCCTGCACTGCTTCCGCGACAACGCCGGCGAGCTGAGCGCCTCTCAGCTCGCCCGGCGCATGGAGCTGTCGGTGTCCACCGCGCACCGGCTGGCCCGCACCCTGGTGGCGGCCGGCTTCCTGGAGCAGGACGAGCACAGCGCGCGCTACCGGCTCGGCCCGTCCGTCGCCGAGCTGGGCCGGCTCTCGCTGCACCAGCGGGGCATGCACCGGGCCGGTCCCGAACTGGACGCGCTGGCACGGGCCACCGGCACCACCGCCGACCTCGCCATCCGCAGCGGCGCCCACGCGGTGATCCTCGCCGGCGGCTCCGTGCACGCCGCCGCCGGACTCGGCCTGCGCCGCCCGCTGCACTCCACGGCGCTCGGCAAGGTGCTGCTGGCGTGGGCCCGTCCGGGCGACCCGGCGCTCGACACGCTGCTGCCGCTGCACGCGCACACCGACCGCACCATCACCGCCCCCGCCGACCTGCGCGCCGAACTGGACCGCGTCCGCGCCGCCGGATACGCCCTGAACGACGGCGAGTCGGCCGACGGGGTGCGGACCGCCGCGGTGCCGGTCCTCGACGCGTCCGGCCACGCCCACGCGGCCCTCGCCGTACGCTCCACCCCCGACGTCATCACCGACGACCGGCTCGCCTGGTTCGTGGCGCGCGCCGCCGCCTGCGCCCGCGCCCTGGAGGTCCTGTTGCTTCCCCCGTCGCAGCGCCACCAGGGCCCGGACGCCGGATAGTTCTGCGACCACGCACCGCGCACCGCTCACCGGGTGAGGCGGGCCGCGCCGGGAGGCACCGGGTGCGCCGGGGAGGCCGGCATGCCCGAAGAGAGGCCGGATGCTCTCCGGCGGATGACGGCCGGGCACAGGGCGCTGCCGTCCCCCTCCCGGTTTCCGCGGCCCGGGGAACGTTTCCGCCCGGCCCCGCCTCCTGGCATGCCGGAGCGGGCCCGCGGGGACCCGCCGGAGGCGAGAGGCTTTCCCATGACACCGAGCACCCACACGAGCGCGGCCCCGGCCGTCGCCGGCAGGCCGCTGCCGGAGGCCGAGGGCGCCAGGCACAGCTGGCTCCAGGTGCGCGGCAGCCGGCTGCACGTCGCGGAGTACGGATCCGGTGCGCCGGTCCTGCTGCTGCACGGCTTCCCGCAGCACTGGTTCGCCTGGCACCGGGTCGCCGCCCTGCCGGCCCCCGGACTGCGGCTGATCTGCCCTGACCTGCGGGGCTTCGGCTGGTCGCAGCAGACCGCGCGCGGCTACGACATCGACGGCCTGTGCGGCGACATGCTCGCGCTGCTGGACGCGCTGGGCCTCGGCCGGGTGGGCCTGGTCGGGCACGACTGGGGCGCCCACGTGGGCTTCCGGCTGTGCCAGCGGGCACCCGGGCGGGTCAGCGGGTACCTGGCGCTCAACGTGCCGCATCCGTGGACCGGGCAGCGGGCCGTCCTGCCGAACGTGTGGCGCCAGTGGTACACCGCCGTCGTCGAGTACCCGGTGCTCGGCCGGGCCGTGCTGCGCCGCCGGCCGGCGTTCGCCCGCTTCCTGCTGCGTCACCAGGTCGCCGACCCGGCCGTCTGGCAGGCCGGCGAGCTCGCGGAGTACGCCGCCGCGGCCCAGGCCGCCGCCCATGCCGGGCAGGCGATGTTCTGGCAGTACGTGCTGCGCGAGATCCCGGCCCTGCTGCGCGGCACGTGGCGCCGGCGGCCGCTGACCGTCCCGACCGTGCTGCTCGGCGGCGAACGGGACAACGTGTTCCCGCCGTCGATGCTGACCGGCGGCGGGAGCCGTGCGGACGACCTCACCGTGCGCATCGTGCCGGGCGCCGGCCACTTCCTGCCCCAGGAGGCCCCGGGAGCGGTCGCCGCGGCGATGAGGGAGCTGTTCGGACCGGGCGCCGAGGTCTAGGCGCGCGCGGCCGCCCGCAGCGCGGCCTTCCGGATGAAGGGACGTCCGCGGCCGGCCACGAGGGCGTACGCCCGCTGGAGCGGCCTCAGGGCGGCGGGACGCGCCGCGCCGAGCACGGCGAAGCGCGTACCGCCGCCTTCCGGTACGGCGGCCATGCCCCCCACCACGAGGCGCGACTGCATCAGGCACCAGCCGGGGGCCAGCCGCACCTCGAAGGCGCTGCGCAGCCCCAGCGGTCCCACCGCGACGGCCGGCTTGCGCCCGGCGTCCCCGGGCTCGACGCGGAAGTCGCGCAGCAGGGGCACGAGGTGCGGCAGCTCGCCCGCGAGATCCGAGGCGACCGCCCACACCGTCTCGAACGGCAGGTCGAGGTACTCCTCCGCGTAGAAGGTGGTGTGCAGGCCCGCGGCCAGCAGCCGCAGCCGGGTCACCGCGTCAACGCTCATTGCTGCCACGCCTTCCGGAAAGCGGAACGGGCCCGGTGCAGCCGGGACTTGGCCGTGCCCGGCGCGACGCCGAGCAACCCGGCCGCCGTCCGCTCGTCGAAGCCCTCCAGCTCGCGCAGCACGAGCACCGCGCGGTGGTGCACGGGCAGCCGCGCCAGCACGTCCCGTACCTGCGCCGGGAGTTCGCCGTCCCCGGTGCCGGCGAGCCCGGTCAGGCGCGCGGCGTCGGCGGGGTCGAAGGGGCGCTCCCGCCCGGCGCGCCGGGCGACCCGCACCGCCTCGCGCACGGTGACGGTGCGCACCCATCCGTAGAACGCCTGCGGATCACGCACTCCCCGCAACCCGACGAAGACCGCCGTGAGCGCCTCCTGGACGGCGTCCTCCCACTGCGACAGCGCGATCGGCCGGCACAGCCGGGTCACGTACGGCGTCACGGCTGTCAGCAGCGAGTCCATCGCGAGGGCGTCACCCGACCGCGCCGCCCGCACCAGCGGGGCCAGGGCCTCCCACGGCGGCCGGTCCTGCGCTGCTGAGCCGTCCATCACCGCGTACCCTACCGCCGGCGGACCGGGGGCACCCGGACGGGGGCGGGGAGCCGTCCGGCGGATCCCCGCGGTGCTCACCGGACGGCTCGATCCCTCCGGGCGCGGTGCGAACCGACCGGGGAGGTTGACGGAGACGGCTCCCGGGTGCTCCGGGCGGCGGCCACGGCCGCACCCGGGGGCCCGGCTCCTCACGGGCGGGGCGGAGCCCCTCCCGCGGGGATCGCAGGCGGCGCGGTCACAGGCGCCCCGCCTCCGTCAGCCGGCGCAGGAAGTCGCGTGTGCGCTGCTCGGCCGGTGCGCCGAACACCTGCTCAGGGGGGCCGTGCTCCAGGACCACCCCGGCGTCCAGGAAACACACCTGGTCGGCGACGTCGCGGGCGAACGCCATCTCGTGGGTGGCGATGACCATCGTCATGCCCTCGTCCTTGAGGTCCCTGATGACGGCGAGGACCTCGCCCACGAGTTCGGGGTCGAGCGCCGCGGTGATCTCGTCGAGCAGCAGCAGGCGCGGTCTGGTGGCGACCGCGCGGGCGATCGCCACGCGCTGCTGCTGGCCGCCGCTGAGCCGGTCGGGGTACTCGCCCGCGCGGGCGGCGAGCCCGAGCCGTTCGAGCAGGTCGCGCGCCTCGGCCTCCGCCCGGTGGCGCGGCACCCCGTGCACCCGGCGCGGCGCGAGCGTGATGTTGTCGAGCACCGTCATGTGCGGGAAAAGGTTGTAGGCCTGGAAGACGACCCCGATCCGGCGGCGTACCGCGTCCTGGTCGGTGCGGGGGTCGGTGATCTCCTCGCCGTCCAGGAAGACCGCCCCGTCGTCCACCTCCTCCAGCAGGTTCGCGCAGCGCAGCAGGGTCGACTTGCCCGAGCCGGAGGCGCCGATCAGCGCGGTGACGCTGTGCGCGGGCACCTCCAGCGTGACGTCGCGCAGGACGACCGCGGGGCCGTACGTCTTGCGGACCGCTTCGAGCCGCAGCACCGGCTCGCCCGTCGGCGGCGGCCCGGCGGCGTCCTTGGTCAGCGCTCCGGCGGTCATGCGCTCCCTCCCTGCGCCTGGCGCCCGTTCATCCGGGCCGCCACCCAGTCCGTGAACCGCGTCATGGGGACGGTGACCGCCACGAAGACCAGCCCGGCGATGACGTACGGGGTGTAGTTGAAGTCCCGGCTGGCCATGATCTGCGCGGCGTACACGGCGTCCACCGCACCGCCGATCGACACCAGGCCGGTGTCCTTCTGCAGCGAGACCAGGTCGTTGAGCAGCGGCGGCACCACCCGGCGCACGGCCTGCGGCAGCACCACGTACCGCATCGTCTGCGCACGGCTCAGGCCGAGCGAGCGGGCGGCGGCGCGCTGGCTGGGATGGACGGACTCGATGCCCGCCCGGAACACCTCGGCCACGTACGCGGTGTACGTCAGGCACAGGGCGAATCCGCCGAGCAGCACCGGGTCGTTGGTGACACCGGTCAGCCGCAGCGCGGGGATGCCGAAGACGCACATCAGGATGCAGATGATCAGCGGCAACCCGCGGAAGAAGTCCACGTACGCGGTGGCGAGCGCGCGCACGGGGAAGTAGACCGGGCCGCGCAGTGTGCGGAGCACCGCGATCAGCAGCCCCGCGACCAGCACGACGGCGCCGCACACCGCCAGCAGCCGCAGGTTCAGCCACAGCCCGTCCAGCACCTCGGGCAGCGCGGCCCGGGCGTGGCGGGCGTCGAAGAACGTCTGCCGGGTGCGCTGCCAGCCCGGCGACTCCACGACGAGCACGCCCAGGACGGCCGCGGTCGCCAGCGAGCTGACCGCGGCCACCGCGAAGGCCCGGCGGGTGGCTGCCCGCCTGTACCGCTCGCGGGCGAGCCGCCGCGCGGAGGGCCGGTACGCGCCGTCCGGCGCCGGGGGCGCGGCCTCGTCCCGCACCGTCATCGCGTCACCGCCAAGCACCGTCCCCTGCGGTCCGTCACGTCAGCGCCTTCACGTCAGCGGCTCCGGCGCCGTCACTTCAGCACCGGCGCGTCGACGGCGTCGGACAGCCACTGCTTCTCCAGCGCCGCGAGCGTGCCGTCCGCGCGCAGCTGTGTCACGGCCGCCGACACGCACGGCGTGAGCCTGCTGCCCTTGTCCAGGACCAGCCCGAACTGCTCCGCGGGGCCCCCGGACGAGCCGAACTGCCCGACGACCTTCGCGTCCTGCACCTGCGCGCCGGTGATGTAGAAGGCGGTCGGAAGGTCCACCACGATCCCGTCCACCTGGCCGTTCTTCAGTGCGGCCACGGCGAGGTCGTTGCGCTGGAAGACCGCCGGCTGCCTGGCCGGCTTCACGACCCCGGTGATGGTGTCGAGGCTGGTCGTCCCCACCTGGGCGCCGAGCTTGGCCTGCCTGAGGTCCGCCAGGGTGGTGGCGCCCGCGATCGGGGAGCCCTTGCGGGCGACGACGGCCTGCCGGACGTCGTAGTAGCCGGGGGAGAAGTCCACCGTCTTCTTCCGCTCGTCGCTGATGGACACCTGGTTGATGTCGAAGTCGAAGTTCTTCACGCCGGGGGAGAAGGCGGAGTTGAACGGCACCGTCTGCCACACCACCTGGCCGGGGCCGAACCCGAGCTGCCGGGCGACGGCGTAGGCGACCGCCGACTCGTAGCCCTTGCCGTTGGCGGGCTTGTCGTCGGAGAACCACGGCTCGTACGCCGGGTTGTCGGTGCCCACCGTGATCCTGCCCGCGGTGCGGGTCGGCAGCGTCGCGGCGGTGCAGGAGGCCGTTGCCGCGCTCGTGGCGGACGTGCCGCTCGCGGGGGACGGCGCGCCGGAGGCGGAGGAGTCGTCCTGCGGGGAGCAGCCGGCGACGGCCGCGGTCAGGGCCGTGCTCAGGAGCAGGACCGCGGCGGCGAGGGCCGGACGGCTCGGGGGCGGCGGTTTCACGGGACTCATGGCCGGACCCTGGCACCACGACGGCTCGGCTGTCCACGCGATTCCGCCCGTTGTCCGCATGGCGGACGATTGTGTCCGCGGTGTTTCGCCGCGTCGCCGGGCGGGGTCGCCGGCGCGACCGCCGGGCACCGCGGATCGATCGACGACGGTGATCGATGGGATGACGAGCATGTGTTGGACTCATCGATCACCGCCGGACGAGACTGGCCACCTCTTCTCAGGACGGCTTCGGAGGTCTCGGCATGCCCGCCAGGAACACGGTTCTGGTCACCGGCGCGACCGGAAAGCAGGGCGGCGCGGTGGTCCGCCGGCTGCTCGCAACCGGCCGCGCCGTACGCGCGTTCGTCCGGGACGCCGACCGGCCCGCGGCGAAGGCGCTCGGGGCGCTCGGCGCCGAGCTGGCCGTGGGCGACCTGGACGACCCGGGGTCGCTCGCCGCGGCCGCGCGGGGCGTGCACGGCGTGTTCGCCCCGCAGCCCGGGGACCTCCCCGACCCGCGGGCCGACGTCAACCTGCGCCGGGGCCGCGCCGTCGTGGACGCGGCGGCGGCCGCGGGCGTCGCCCATCTGGTGTACAGCTCGGCCGCTCCGGTCGGCCGCGGGTCGGGCGTCCCGCACTTCGAAGCGATGGCCGAGGTCGAGGCGTACATCGGCGCGAGCGGCGTCCCCGCCACCGTCCTGCGCCCGGTGTTCTTCATGGAGAACTGGTCGTACCTGATGGGGGAGGTTCAGGGCGGTGAGCGCGCCGGCGCGGTCGCGCTGGACGCGGACAGGCCGCTCCAGATGATCGCCGTCGCGGACATCGCCCGGATCGCCGCCGACTGCTTCCGCAGCCCCGACGAGTTCGCCGGCGCGACGCTGGAGATCGCCGGGGACGAGCTGACGGTCCGCCAGGTCGGCGAGGCGTTCACCGCCGTCGACGGCGTCCCCGCCCGTGTCGCCCGCACCCCGGTGGAGGAGCTGCGGGCGGCGGCCCCCTACCTCGTGGACTTCTACACCTGGCTGAACGGCGCCGGCTACCGGGCGGACCTCGGCGGCCTGCGCCGGCGGTGGCCGGAGCTGCTGACCTTCGAGGCGTGGCTGCGCGCGGGGCGGTGACCGCCGCGCCCCGCAGGGCCCGGCGACCACGGCGCGGACCGGGCCCGCCGTCGGGCCTGGGATGATCGGTCCATGCGTGCGGCCCGGCTCCTGTCCCTCGTCCTCCTGCTGCAGAACCGCGGGCGGCTGACCGCGGGTGAGCTGGCCGCCGAGCTGGACGTCTCGGTGCGGACCGTCTACCGGGACATCGAGTCGCTGAGCGGCGCGGGCATCCCGGTCTACGGCGATGCCGGCCACCACGGCGGCTACGAGCTGCTGGGCGGCTACCGCACCCGGCTGACGGGGCTGCACGCCGACGAGGCCGGCTCGCTGTTTTTCGCCGGAATGCCGGGCGCCGCCGACGACCTGGGGCTGGGCGAGGTGCTCGCGGCGGCGCAGCTGAAGCTGAGCGCGGCGCTGCCCGTCCCGGTGCGGGACCGGGCCGGACGGATCCGCGAGCGCTTCCACCTCGACGCCCTCGGCTGGTACCGGGAGCAGGACTCGCCGCCCGAACTCGCGGTGCTCGCGGGCGCCGTGTGGAACCAGCGGCGGATCCGTGTGCGGTACCGCCGCTGGGCGGAGCCGCAGGAGGTCGAGCGCGTGCTCGACCCCTACGGGCTCGTCCTCAAGGCGGGCGTCTGGTACCTCGTCGCGGCGGTGGACGGCACCGTACGCACCTACCGGGTGTCGTCGGTCCTCCGCCTGGACGTCACGGACGAGGGCTTCGAACGCCCCGCCGGCTTCGACCTCGCCGCCCACTGGCAGGAGTACCTCAGCTCCTACGACGCCCGAAGGCTCCGGCTTCAGGCCCGCGTCCGCATCAGCCCCGCCCTGCTGTCGGCCCTGCCGGACCGCCTGGACGCGGCCCTCGTCCGCGCCGTCGAGGCCTCGGCGGGGCCGCCGGACCCGGGCGACGGCTGGGTGACGGCGACGATTCCCCTGGAATCGGTCGGGTCGGCGGTGCCGGTACTGCTGTCCCTCGGGCCGGACGTCGAGGTGCTGGCCCCCGGGGAGCTGCGCCGCGCGGTCGCGGAGGCGGCCGCGGCCGTGCTCGGCCGGTACGTCCCGGCGGCCGGCGACCGCAGCAGCAGCCCGGCGGACAGCGTCGCCAGCAGCCCGAGGGCGGCGAGCACCGCGAAGCCGTAGCGCGTGTCGGTGCGGTCGGTGACCGAGGCGACCAGGAGCATCACGGCGACCGTGGCCGCCAGCCCGCCCCCGTTCGCCAGCCCGAAGACCCTGCCCACCGTGGCGTCGTCGGCCGAGGCCATCAGCATGGTCCGGGAGGCGATCCGGGCCTGCCCGAAGAAGAACGCGCCCAGCGGCACCGCCACCAGGTAGCCGGTGAGCCCGAACTGGCTCTGCAGTACCAGGCCGGCGTCGCAGACCAGGAAGCCCACGACGGCGATGCGCAGGTCGGGACTGCGTCTGCTGACCATCCGGTAGGCGCCGGCAGCTGCCAGGAAGCCCAGCGATCCGAGGGCGTCCACGGCGCCGAACGTGCCCGCGCCGCGGTGGAGTTCACCGATGAGGGCGGTGGGCATCAGGGCGTTGAAGACCGTGACGACCACGCTCCCCTGGGCGTAGAGCAGGATGAAGCGGCGCATCCGCAGCGGTCCGCGCGGGGCCGCCGGTGCGGGACCCACCGTGGTGGCGGGCACCGGAACCGGGTCCGGGCGGCGCCCCACCGCGGCGACGCAGAGCGCGGAGACGGCGAAGGTCGCGGCGTTGAACACCAGCAGCGGCACGGCGCCGAAGGCCTGGACCGACAGCCCGCCCAGCGTCGCCGACAGCAGCATCCCCGCCTGGGTGCCCATCTCGTAGCGGGCGTTGAACCGCCGCAGCCGGTCCGCCGGGATCCGCTCCTTGATCAGCGCGGAGCTGGCGGGGAGGAAGAGGGCGCCGACGACGGCGAGTGCCAGGTTGGCACCGTAGATGCCGGGCCCGGGGGAGCCGCCGCACACCAGCCACAGCGGCAGCGCGAGGGCCAGCGCCGCGCCGGCGGCGTCGCAGCCGATCCACAGGACGCGGCGGTCGAAACGGTCGGCGAGCCGTCCGAAGGAGGGCGACAGCAGCGCCTGCGGCCCGGCGACGGCGATGAAGAGCCAGCCCACGGCCATCATGGTCCGCTGCTCGCGGATCATGAGCAGGGCTCCGACGATCAGCTGGACGTTGTTGCCGAGGGCGGTGGCGAAGGCGGCGGGCACGAGCAGCCGTTCGGCCCGGCGGGAGTGGTGAGCGAGGAGCATGGCACCACTGTCCGGAGGTTCGCTGACACCTTCTGTCAGTGGAGTCGACGTCGTGCGGACCGCGGGCCCGTCGCCCCCGGGACCCGGCCGGCAAGGGGCCGCCGCGCGGAAACGCCGTCCGCCCGCGGGGCGTTCGCGCCGGCCCGTCGCCCGGCCCCCGGCAGGTGCGGGGCCGGCGGCCGCCCGCGGACTGCGCGGCCGGCCGGCCGGTGGACGCCGTACGCAGCCACCCGGCCACGTTCCGCGTCCGGCCCGCGGGCGGCACCCCGGCCCGCGCTGCGCCACCCGGACGACCCGGGGGAGCCGGCCCGGCCCTCCGTACGCGTTCCCGGGGCCTGCGCGCCGGGTCGCGCGCCCTTACGCCGTCCGGGTGAGGCGCCCGCGCCCCGGGCGGGCGCCGGGCGGGCCGGGGGCCCCGGGGCGGGCCGGGGGAGACGGCACCCGGTTGCCGGTCGCCGGGTCAGCCCTGACGATGAGGTGGGGACAGGAGGTCGCGCCATGAGCCTGTACTTCGCCAATGCCCTCCCCGACATGGTGGACGACGCGCTGGCCGGTTTCGCCCTCGCCCACGCGGACACCGTCCGCTGGGACGAGCGGGACGGCTATCTGTGTGCGCTGCGGACCGCCCCGGCACGCCGCGTCGGACTGGTCTCCGGGGGCGGCTCCGGGCACGAGCCACTGCACACCGGATACGTCGGCGCCGGAATGCTGGACGCCGCCTGCCCGGGACGGGTCTTCGCCTCGCCGCACAACCGCCAGGTCTTCGCAGCGGCCCGCTCGGTCGCCCGCGAGGACGGGGTGCTGCTGCTGGTCAAGAACTACACCGGTGACCGGATCAACTTCGGCATCGCCGCCGAGCGGCTCGCCCACGAGGGCATCCGCTGCGGCCGGGTGCTGATCGACGACGACGTCGCCTCGCAGTCCGCGGACTCCGCCACCGGGCGGCGCGGCACCGGCGCCGCCGTGCTGGTGGAGAAGATCCTCGGCGCCGCCGCGGACACCGGCTGCGGACTGGCCGATCTCGAAGCCCTCGGCGCCGAGGTCGTGGCCCGCTGCCGGAGCCTCGCCGTCGCGTCGGCGCCGCACACCTCGCCGGTGACCGGTGCGCCCGCCTTCGAGCTGCGGCCGGGGACGCTGGAGTACGGCGTCGGCATCCACGGCGAGCGCGCCGCCCGCACGCTCCCCGCCCGCTCGCTGCGCGACCTGGCCGAGGAGATGGTCGCCTCGCTCGCCGACGCGCTCGGACTGGGCGGCAGGTCGCGGCTGATCGTGCTGGTCAACGGCCTCGGCGGCGTCACCAGACTGGAGCTGTACGCGGTGCTGCGCGAGGTCGCGCGCCTGCTGGACAAGCGCGGTGCGGACACCGTGAGGGTCCTCGTCGGCGACTTTGTCACGGCGCTGGACATGCGCGGCTTCTCCGTCACGCTCCTGGACGCCAACGACGAGCTGCTGCGGCTCTACGACGCGCCGGCCGCCGCGCCGGCCTGGCCCGCCACCCCGGCGCCGCCCCCCGACCGGCTGGGCGAGGTGCCGCAGACCACGGGAGAGGCACCATGAGCGACACGACCATGCGACCCGAGCACACCGGCCCCGGCCCCGTCGCCTTCGCCGCCTTCACCGAGCGGTGGGTACGCGCCTTCGCGGCGACGGCCGCGGCGACCGAGGACGAGCTGACCGCCCTCGACCAGCAGGTCGGCGACGGCGACTTCGGCACCAACCTGGTTGCGGGCCTGCAGGCCGCCGTACGCCTGCTGGACGCCCGGCAGGCGCCGGGATCCGGTCCCGTGCCGCCACTCGGGGCCGCGGCGAGCGCCTTCCTGGACGAGGTCGGCGGCACGAGCGGCCCGCTGTTCGGGCTGCTCTTCCAGGAGATGGCCGCGGCCGTACGGGACGGGGCAGCCGTCGCACCCACCGCCGCGCTCGCGGCCGGGGTGCGCGACGGGCTCGCCGCGATCCAGCGGGTGGGCGAGGCGGAGGTCGGCGACAAGACGCTGGTCGACGCCCTCGCCCCGGCCGCCGCGGCACTCGCCGCGGCCGCCGGCACCGAACCGGCAAAGGCCCTCGGCGAGGCCGCGGGCGCGGCGTGGCGCGGGGTGCACGGCACCGCCCGGATGACGGCCCGGCGCGGCCGCGCGAGCTACCTCGGTGACCGCGCGGCCGGCGTGCCCGACCCTGGGGCGGTCGGTGTCGCCCTGCTGTTCACCGCGGCCGCCGGCCCGGTCACCGTCCTCGCGCCGCTGCTTCCCTGAGCCGCGGCCGGGACGGCGGTGAGGTCCGGCACGGAACGGGCGCGCCCGCGGTCCGGCCCGGTGCGGACGCGCCCGCCGTGCGGCTCAGTGCGGATGCGTCCGCGCCGCCCGGCGCTCCGCCCACCCGTTGATGTCCCGGTCGTCGAGCCGGTCGACCCACAGGTCGACGTCCGCGGCGACCCGGTTGCCCGGCCTGGGGCCCACGCCGAGCACGCGCAGCCCGGCGCTGCGCGCCGCCTCGATCCCGCACGCGGAGTCCTCGACGGCCAGGCAGCGTTCCGGTGCCGCCCCGCACAGCCGGGCGGCCGTGAGGTAGACGTCCGGCGCGGGTTTGGGGCGCACCGCGCTGCCGGGCACCACCAGATGGTCGAAGAACGACAGCAGCCCGGCGGCGGACAGGCAGGTCTCGACGACGTCGGCCGGGCAGTTGCTCGCGACGGCGAGCGGTGCGAACGCCGCCATGCGGCGGACCAGTTCCGCCGCACCCGGCATGGTCGCGGCGTTCGTGGCGACCAGCGCGCGGAAGTGGTCCAGCAGTGCGCCGGTCAGTTCGTCGGCCAGCTCCGGCCGGCCGGCCTCCTCGGCCATGAGCTGGCCGCACTCGGTGTAGTGCACGCCCTTGGCGCGCTCGGCGAAGCCCGGTGCGGCCCGCAGCCCGTGGTCGGCCAGGGTCAGTTCGCGGGCGTCCTGCCAGTTGCGCTCGGTGTCCATGAGCGTGCCGTCGCAGTCGAAGACGACCGCGTCCGGCGTCCAGGCCAGCAGGGCGGCACGGGCCGCGGAACGCGCGGGCGGGGGCAGGTCGGGCACGGCCGTGTGGGTGGTCGGCGCGGTGCGCGCGGCCGGTGTCGCGTCCTTGGCGGGCGACGGGACGGGCGCCGGTGCCGTCGACGTGGCGGCGGACTCCGGCGCGGACGGCGGGGAAACGGAAATGCGGTGGTCGTTCATTGGCGAGAATTCCGTTCGGGAATGCCCGGGCACACGGGCAGGAAGGGGATTCGGCCCGCCTGCCCGGGCGGGGAGGTGCGGCCCCGCGCACAACGCGTCAGCGAGATGCGGAAAAGGCGCGCGACGGGATACCCGGTGATCGCCCGCGCCACCGGGCGTCACCAGGAACATAACGATCGTTACGTTATGGACGGTCACCTGGGGTGGTCAAGCAATTCTCCGGTGTGAAGAATCGTGTCGCACACGCCGCGCGCCCCCTTGCGTGCAGTTCATATCACCGGAAACCGAGAACTCCGTATGCCGTCACCGCGCCGCCCTGCCGGATCCTGAAAGCGCACGTGCGGTGGTGGGCGACGGCGTCGATCCGCGGCGCCGGGGCGTATTCGGTGAAGCGCACCGCGGCCATGACCGCGCTGACGGGCCGCAGCATCCGGCCGCCGGTCGCCTCCGCGGCGCTCTGCCGCGCCGCCTCCAGCAGCACCATGCCGGGCACGTGGTCGCTGGGGTGGTCGAAGAAGAAGGGATGGGCCGGATCCGCCGGGTCCACCGTGAGCCCGCCGGCCCCGCGTGCCACCACCACGTCGGCCGGGCGCGCCACGCCGAGGAGCGCCGGGGCCGGCCGCGTGCCGGCCCCCGGTGGCGGCTGCGGGGCGCCGAGCCGGTCGCCGCGCACGGCCGCGTACTTCTCCTCGGGCAGGAACCGCGCACCGCCGCCGGCCCGTGCGAACACCCGCCCGCCGGCCCGGAAGGCGACCGCGAGCCGCAGCGCGGCGAGCGAGCCGTCCCGGCGCTGCCGGGGGTCGGTCACGCGTATCGCGCAGCTGATCTCGGTGTGCCCGGCGAGTGCGGCCGGCTCGTGCTCGGGGTCCAGCGCGAAGCGCAGGTCGTCGATGATCATGCGGGTGGCGGGTGGCACGCCGAACCACCGCAGCGGCAGGTAGATGCCCAGCTGGCGCAGCGTCTCGACGACGAGCAGCGGACTGTGCCGGCCGGTGCCGTCGGCGGGGAAGGTGGTGTGGGGATACGGCCAGCAGGCCGCGGCGCGGAAGCCGCCGGCCGGACCCTCCCTGACATCCGTCAGCAGCACCTCGGCGACTGCCCTGCGGTGCACCAGCTCCCGGGGAACGGGGCGGGACCAGGTCAGATCCGGGGCGCGGTCCGAACGGGACGAAGGACCGGCCAGATTCTTCATATGACAAGAAAAACCCGCGCCCGAAGAATTCGCACCCGCATTGCTTCGCGCATGTGTCGGGAAGAAGTCGATCACGCGCTAGATTGCTGCCATCCATTGGCGACACGCCGCCACCGCGCGGCGGGCGGAAATTGCGGAGTGGACGTGCAGGAACGGGCCGAGGCGACGCGCAGGTACCTGGTGGAAGCCGCGGCGCGGCTTTTCGAGGAACGCGGATACGCCGGCACGAGCATCAGCGACATCAGCGCGCAGTCCGGCCGCACCAGCGGCGCCATCTACTTCCACTTCAGCAACAAGGAGAAACTCGCCCTCGCGGTCGTCACCGCGACGCTCGACACCTGGCCCGCGATGATCGCCGAGGTCCGCGCCTCGCCCGCGCCGGCCCTGGACAAACTGGTGTCGCTGAGCTTCGCCGTCGCCCGCGCCTTCCGTGACGACGTCGTCGTACGGGCCGGGTCCCGGCTGTGGATGGAGCGCCGGGCCATCGAGGCGCCCGTCCCCGGCCCCTTCGCCGCCTGGACCGAGACCGTCACCGGGCTGCTGCGCGAGGCGCGGGAGTCGGGCGAACTGGCGCCCGGCATCGCGCCGGACACCGCCGCACTGACCGTGGTGTACGCCTTCTTCGGCCTGCACACCGTCTCCGAGGCCGTCGACGGGCGGGCCCGCATCGAGGAGCGGCTGCAGGGCATGTGGGAGGTGCTCCTCCCGGCACTCCAGGCCGAACCCGCGCCCGCCGCGCTGCTCGCCCGTGTGCGCGCGGCCGAGCCCGCCGGGCCCGGCGGATCCGCGGAGTTCGCCGGAGCCGCCGGGCCGCCATCCCCGGAGCCCGTCCCCGAGCCGGTCTGACACCGCCCACGGCCCCATGGGCGCCGGCCCGGCGCGTGCCGGGCCGGTGACGGCCGGTCAGGTGCGGGGACGGTGGCCGCGCTCCTGGCGCGGCGCCCTCTGCTGGGCCGGTACGGACGGCAGGGGCAGCTTGGCCGTCTCGTACTGGGCGAGGCTGTAGCGGGCTCCCGTCTGCGGCAGGGCGGGAGCCGGGCGGCGCGGCCCGTCCATGCGCAGCGCCGAGGTCAGGTCGCCGGTGACGCGGCGCCGCCACTGGCTGATGTTGGGCTCGGTCACCCCCGTCAGCCGCTCCAGGAAGCGCAGCACCGAGGTGTGGTCGAAGGTCTCGGTGGCGACCCAGCCGCCCACCGTCCAGGGGGAGACGATGACGCACGGCACCCGGAAGCCGAGCCCGACCGGCAGGTTGTTGCCGTGCACCCCGGTCGGCGAGGTCCCGGCGACGAACTCGCCCGCGGTGCCGGCCGGCGGGGTCGGCGGCACGACGTGGTCGAACAGCCCGTCGTTCTCGTCGTAGTTGAGGATGAAGACGGTCCTGGCCCAGGTCTCCGGGTTGGCCGCGATCGCGTCGATCTTGCCGGCCAGCCAGTTCGCGCCCGCCGCGGGGGTACGGGCGGGGTGCTCGTCGTAGAGCGACGGCGGCAGCAGCCAGCTCACCGTGGGCAGCGTGCCGTTCATCGCGTCGTACTCGAACTGCCCGAAGGCGCTCTCGGCGATCGCCTTGTCGTAGAGCGGGTCGCCGGGCTTCGCCGCCTGGTACTGCGCCATGTTGGCGATCGGCGCGAGCCCGGTGGGGCCGCCGCCGGGGCCGGAGGACGGCTCGTGGTAGATCCGCCAGCTCACCCCGGCCGCCTCCAGCCGCTCCGGGTAGGTGGTCCAGGAGTACGTGCCCTTCGCCGCGTTGTTGTCCAGCGCGGGACCGCCCGCCAGGCCGTCCGGGTCGATCGTCCCGGTCATGTGCATGTAGCGGTTGGGGTGCGTCGGGCCCATGACCGAGGAGTGGTAGGCGTCGCACACGGTGAAGGCGTCGGCCAGCGCGTAGTGGAAGGGGATGTCGTCGCGCGTCAGGTAGCCCATCGTGTACGGGCCCTTGGCGTTGCCGTCCGCGGCGCGGTGCGCGGGCAGCCAGCTGTCCATCGCGCCGCCGTTCCAGGCGTTGTGCTGCGCCTGCCAGGCGTGGCTGAGCGACGGCACGGCCAGCGCCGCCGTGGTCCGGGAGTCCATGTGGTAGGGCAGCAGGTAGCCGTCCGGGTTCTGGGCGTCCGGCTGGTAGTAGACCGGGCGGCCGCCCGGCAGCGTGACGGCGTGCGGGTCCTCGAAGCCGCGTACCCCGGACAGCGTGCCGAAGTAGTGGTCGAAACTGCGGTTCTCCTGCATCAGGATCACCACGTGCTCGATGTCGGACAGCCGCCCGCCCGACCGGGGTTCGGCGGCCGCCGCACGGCTGAGGTTCGGCGGCAGCACCGACGCGGCGGCGGCCAGCCCGCCCACGGCCGCGGCGGCGCCGAGCAGCCGCCGCCGGGTGGGCGCCTGGTCCTGCTGGGGGGCGGAGTCGTGCGGGGCGTCGGGCATCGGCGTTCCTTTCGCGGGCGCGCGCCGGCCCGGCGCGCGGGGAGACGGGCACGGCAAGGCTGCTCCCGCACCGGCACCGCCGGGTGGCCGGTGGATGGCGGGTACAAGAAGAGGAGCCCAGCAGCCGGGGCCGGTCCGGCGGGGCCTGTTCGCCCTCAGCTCCCGTACAGCCGCGCGGTGTTGTCCCGCGGCGCCGGGCGGCTGCGGCCCGCGGGTCCTTCGGCGAAGGCCGTCAGGACGTTCTCGGTGGCCCGGGTGACGAAGCGCCCGGTGCGCGCGTCCATGCCGTGGTCGCGGCCGTCCAGGCCGGTTCCCGCCATCAGCGCCTCGACCCAGCGCATGGTGCCGCTGGCGAAGACGCCCGCCCCGCCGGGCGCGGTGTAGTAGGCCGAATCGGAGTGGCTCGGGCGGCCCTTGCAGCGCAGCGGCGAGTGGGCGATCACCTCGATGGGCGCCGGGGTGGGGTGGCGCGGCACGACCCGGTCGTACTCCACGCCCACCAGGTGCGCGAAGCGGTCGCCGCGGCGCACTCCCGTCCCCCGGAAGATCCAGTGGTCGGCGTTCTCCACCACGTAGGGGGCGTCCACGGGGAAGCCCTCGTACATCACGCCCGTCAGCGACGACTCCGGATCCGCCCCCGGCCCCGAGCGGAAGTCGGTGGTCGCCATGCCCGGGTGCCGGGCGAGGTAGGGGTCGGCGTGGTAGGCGTTCTTGTAGCAGACCACCGTGCGGTCCGCCGTGCCGTCCGGACCCGGCTCCAGCCGGACGCGCCGGTAGCAGGTGTTCGCGCCCAGGAAGACGAGATTGGTGCCCGCGTCCCTGGCCGCCGTGACGTGCGCGCGCTGCCGGGGCGTCCAGTACTCGTCGTGCCCGAGCGCGACGGCGGTGGTGGCGCCGTGCAGCACGGCCGGGTCGCGGTGCACGTCCAGCCCCGTGGTGTACGCCAGCGGGATCCCCAGCCGCTCCGCGAGCACGACGGCGGCGCGCTCGTGGACGAGGAACTTCTCCGCGCCGCTCGTCGCGTACGGCCGGTCGAAGCACACCGCGAGCGAGCGGTGCTCGTAGGTGTCGTCCCGCCCGCGGTAGAGGCTGTAGCCGCCCCACTCGTTGTACGCCTGCCAGGTCGCGGCGGCGTGCATCAGCAGCGTCCGGCCCGCCGCCCGGGCCGAGCGGACGACCAGCGGGACGTACCGGCCGAAGCCGGTGTCCGCCTCCAGCCGCAGCAGGTACGCCCCCTCCGGCCACCCGTCGGCGGCCACCTCCAGGCTCCGCTCCCACCCGGCCGCGACGGTCCGGCGGGCGACGGCCAGCCGCGCCCCGCCCTGCCGCCCCCCGGCCACCGGGCCGGACGTCCACACGCGGGCGGCCTGCGCCCCGCCGTACCAGCCGATCCGGAAGGCCGAGACGCGGAAGGTGCGGGCGGTCGTGGACACGTACAGCCCGAATCGCTCGCCGGGCAGCACACTGACCCGGTCGGCGTAGCCCTGCACGGCGTCGTCGGGCCCCGCGGGCCCGAGCCGCCAGTCGGCGCCGCCGGGCCGTCGCGCCGCGCTGGGCGCGGACCCGGAACCGGGGCCGCACCCCGCGGCGACCACGCCCGCCCCGGCAGCGAGCAGCACCCCCCGCCGGGTCGCCCGCCACGCCCCGGACCCGTCAGCGCTCCCCGCCACCGGCTCCTCCGCGGCACCGGACCGGTCGCCCGCCCCGCACCGCGGCGCGGGGCCGGGCGCCGGCCCGGACGCGGTGCCGGTGCTGGTGCCGGTGCCTGGTGCGGGCGCGGTGCGGGTGCTGGTGCCGGTGCCTGGTGCGGGCGCGGTGCGGGTCCGGTTGCCGGGGTCGTCATGTGGGGCCGGGCCGGGCGCCGCTCCCGTCGCGGTGCCGGTGCCGGTGCCTGGTGCGGGCGCGGCCGCCGGCCGCAGCGCCGGGGCGGTCCCGGACGCGGTGTCGGCCGCGGGCGCGGCCACGGGCGCGCCGCGGGAGTCACCTCTGCTCCGGCCGCGCACCGCTCAGCGCATCCGCGGCGGTAGCCCCGCCGCCGGCACGCCGGCCACCCGCGTGCCGCCGGGGGGCGTACCCGTCCCCGGGCGTACCGCGACGGCCGCGCCCGGACCCGGCGGGCGGGCGCCCGTCACGGCGGGCACCGGGTCGTCGTGCCCGCGCGGCACGAGGGCCGCCCGGAGACCGCGGTCCCGCCGCTCCGCCCGCATCCGGTGCGCGCGGCTGTCGAACGGGCCGGCGACCAGCAGCATGCGCACGGGCACCTCCGGAGGGTACGGGCGGGTCGCCAGCGACCCTACGGCCGCCGCGCCACCGCCCCCCGCCACCCCGTCCGGGCGGTCACACGAATGCCGCCGCCGCTGTCGCCCGGGTGCCCCACGCGCGGTGCGTCGGCGGGTGCGGGTTCGACGGCCTGGCGTGGGGGTTCGGCTGGCCCGTCGTGCGTCCGTGCGCTGCGGGCCGGCTGTTCCGGCCGGATGCGGGCGTGCGCGCGCTTTGTGTGCTGTGCGTCGGCGGGTGCGGATGCGGGTGCGGGTGCGGGCGGGTGCGCGCTTGTGTGCTGTGCGTCGGCGGGTGGGGGTTCGCCGGCCTGGCGTGGGGGTTCGGCTGCCCCGCCGTGCGTCTGTGCGCTGCGGGCCGGCCGCTGCGCGCAGCTCGCCGTCGTCCTGCTGCCTGCGGGGCGCTCGCCCCTCGCCCGGGGGCTTTCTCGGCTCCCTCGTGCCGTTCGCAGCCGCGCTCGGCGCCCTCGACGCGGTTCTCCAGCAGCCGGCTGCTCGAGCCGACCGGCGCGCGGCGGCCCGGCCCGGTGGCCGGGGCTCCCGGTCGCCCCAGGCCGTGAGGGCGGTCGCGGCCCGCGTGACGGCCCACACGGCCGCTGGGCGCTTTCGTGGTGCGGGGGCCGCCCCCTCGGCGGCTCCAGCCGCCCGGCGCCCAGCCGCCCGCCGGTCGCCGGTCGTCTGCCGTCCGGCAGTCCCGGCCCACGCGCCGCTGGACGCTCCAACCACCGTGTCGCCAGGCGCAGTTGGCCGACGCGTTCCTCCGTCTGGACGCGTGTTACGTTGGCGCCATGGACGACGCACAAGGCCGCGGCCCGGCCGCGCACCCTGCCGGAAGCGCCGCTGAGGGCGGCACCGCGCAAGCGGCCCTGCACGGCTCGTTCACCGTCGAGCTGGATTTCACGGTCCCGCGCTCCCGGGTCTTCGAGGGCTTCGCGGACGCGTCGCTGCGGCGGCGCTGGTTCCGGCTGCCGGGCCCGTCGGCGACCGCCGAGCACGAGCTGGACTTCCGGGTGGGCGGCGGCGAGACCGCCCGCAACGTCTTCGTGTCCGGCGACACGGAGGAGCGCCTCGTCTACCGCTCCCGCTTCCTCGACATCGTTCCGGACACCCGGATCGTCCACGCCTACGGCACCGAGGTCGACGGCGTGCGGCGCTGGGCCTCGCTCGTCACCGTCGAGCTGGCCGACGCCCCCGGCGGTTCGCGTCTGACGTGGACCGAGCAGTACACCTACCTGGTGTGGACGGGCGACGGCTCCCAGGATCTCGCGCATCTGCGCGGCGGAACCCGGCTCGTGCTCAACGGCCTGACCGTCGCGGTCACCCCGGCCGCGGCCGGGCCGGTCGCCAGGGTCTGAGGCCGCCCACCGCGGCAAGGCCGTCGTCCCGGCCGCCTGACGCTCCGCCACCTCCCCTCACAGCCACCGGGCTTACGCTGCCGCCCGGGAGCTCTGAAGGGAGGTGGGCGGTGCTCGGCGCAATCGTGCTGGGGGCCTGCGGGGTCGTTTTCGTGACACTCGGCCTGGTGGCCGCCCTGCCCCTGCGCGCCGGCGGGTCGTCCCGCGGCGCGTGGGGCGCTGTCGCGCTCGGCGCGAGCCAGCTGTGCCACGCGGCCGGGATGCTCGCCGGGTACGGGGGGACCGCCGGTGTCGTCCTCTCGGCGGGCGCAGCAGCGTGCGCCGTCGCGGGGGCGGTGCTGGTGTGGACGGACCGGCGTTCGGCGCGGTCGGGCCGCCGGCGCCCCAGGCTCCCGCCGCTCGGCGGCTGACCCGGCGTCCGGGCCGGCCGGTTTCCCTTCCCGCTCGTGCCCCCGCTGTCGAGCACTAGGTAGAGAGCCTGGTTACTTGGTAGCCTACCTAGGTGGTGACTGCACGGCCGTGGCTCCACGGCTTCCTCGACCTGTGCCTGCTCGCGATGCTCCGCGAACGCCCCGACTACGGATACGGACTGTCGCAGCGGCTGTCCGCGGCGGGCGTCGCCGACGTCCCCGGCGGCACCCTCTACCCGGCACTGCTCCGGCTCGAACAGCAGGGTCTCGCCGAGCCCAGCTGGATGCCCTCCGAAGCGGGCCCGCGGCGCAAGTACTACGCGCTGACCCCCGCCGGCCGGGCCGTCCTCGCCGACCAGGCCGCCGAGTGGCGCGCCTTCCGCGACGGCGTCGACAGCCTGGTCGGCGCCTCGGCGGACGCCACGGGCGGAGGCCTGCGATGACCGCCGGCCCCTCCTGGCTGGCGCGCTTCGAGGAGGAGCTCGTCCGGCTCGGCCTGGAGCCCGCCCGGGCCGGCGCCCTCGCCCGCGACACCGCCCAGCAGGCCGCCGAGTGCGGTGCCGAGCCCGGCGAGCTGTTCGGCCCCGCGCACCTCTACGCCCGGCACCTGGTCACGACGCTCGGCGCCCCCGGCGAACCCGCCCCGCCCGGCGGGGCGTTCGGTGGCGGCAGGGTCCTGCTGCGGCTGTCCGGAGTGGGCAAGCGCTACCGCCGCAGGCCCGTCTTCAGCGGCATCGACCTGACTGTGCGGGCCGGCGAGGTCGCGGCGGTCGTCGGCGCCAACGGCTGCGGCAAGTCCACCCTGCTGCGCATCTGCGCCGGGCTCACCCGCCCCAGCCGCGGCAGCGTCCAGCGCACCGCTCGCGTCGGCTTCGTCCCCCAGGACGGCGGCACGGCGGGCTGGCTCACCCCCGCCGAGCACTTCATGCTCTTCGGGGCCGCCGCCCGCATCGCGCCCCGCCGTGCCCGCTCGACCGGCGACCACCTCGCCCGGCGGCTCGCCTGGCGCCCCGATCGCGCCCGCTGCGCCCAGCAGCTGTCCGGCGGCACCCGGCAGAAGCTCAACCTCGTCCTCGGCGAGCTGCACGCCCCCGACCTGCTGCTGCTCGACGAGCCCTACCAGGGCTTCGACCAGGGCGCCTACCTCGACTTCTGGCAGCAGGTGCACGCATGGCGCGGCGCCGGCCGGGGTGTCGTCGTCGTCACCCACCTGCTGCACGAACTCGACCACGTCGACCATGTCCTCGACCTGGGCGCCGCGGCCGGCGCCTGCGAGGCCACGGGACCGGCAACCGCCGGGCCGGCAGGCACCCCCCGGACGGGACGGAGGCACGCATGACATCCCTGGTGATCGCCGCGATGTCGGTACGCGAACTGGCCAGACGGCGCTCCGCGCTGCTGCTGGTCGTCGCGCTGCCGCTGTCGTTCTACCTCGTCCGGCACGACCAGCCCGGCCAGTCGACGCGCCTGCTCGCGATCGGTATCGGGTGGGCGGTGTCCACGCTCACCCTCTTCGTCGTCAACGGCTCCCGCGGCCTCGATCCGCGGCTGCGGCTGGCCGGCGCCTCCACGCCCGGGATCATCGGCGGCCGGCTCCTGGCCATGACCGGCGCGGGCCTCGCCCTCGCCGTGGGCTACTGGGGCCTGGTGGGCGCGAGCCAGGACCTGCGCCACCCGTACGGCGCGGGTCTCATGCTGCTGCTGACCGCCCTGGTCGCGGCGCCCTTCGGCGGGCTCGTCGCCGCTCTGCTGCCGCGCGAGCTCGAAGGGGCCCTGGCCCTGCTCATGGTGTGCGCGACGCAGCTGCTGGCCGATCCCGCGGGCCTGGCGGCCAAACTGATGCCGTACTGGTCGGCCCGGTCGATGGGCAACTACGCGGTCGACGGCGCCGGCACCGCCGCCGTGTGGCACGCCCTGCTGCACGCCTGCGGCGTCTGGGTGCTGTGCACGGCCGCCACCCTGCTGCTCTTCGCCCGCAGGCTGCGGCTGGCCCGCTACCCGGAGCCCTGACCTGCCGTCACCCGCGCGTCAGGCCCGCGCCGCCTCCGCCAGCGCGTCGAGCCCCGGCGCGAACACCTCGCCGGCGAAGAAGTCCCGCAGCGCGGGCCCCTGCTCGGGGTCCGACGGCGTGAACTGCGCGGTCCAGCGCGCCCGGCACGTCGCGTCGTCCGGCCCGGGCCCGAGGGCGAGCGTCGCCCGGTAGGCGCGCACGGCGAAGGGTGACTGTGCGAACTCGTAGACGCACCGGCCCTCGCCGAGTGCGAGCAGCCGCTCCCTGATGGTTTCGCCCGTCCTCGTCACCAGCCGCCGTACGTGCCCCGGCGCGCCCGGCGGCAGGCCCGGTTCCGGCTCGGAGCGGGCGATCAGCGGGTGCCAGGAGGCGAGGCCGTCGAAGTCGGCGACGAGCGGCCAGGCCCGCCCGTAGGACACCGGCAGCACGGCGGACACTTCCGCGCGCGTCGTGGGCGGCTCCTCCAGGACGAAGTCCGCGAAGTCGAACGCGGGGGAGACCACGCACGACACCAGCACCTCCTCCCGCCCGTACGGGCGGGCCGCCTGCCAGTGCCCGCCCGGCACCAGCGCCTGGAGCCGCTGCCCCGCGGCCAGGTCGGGGCCCAGCACGGTCTGCGTGACACCCGCGCGGTCCGGAGCCGCGCCGGTGCCGCCCAGCGAGAGCAGCAGCGGGCCGCCGCGGTGCCACAGCCACAGCTCGTCGGAGCGCACCTTGTGCCAGCGCGACTCCTGCCGCGGCTCCAGCAGGAAGTGGATGCCGCTGGCCAGGCGCCGTTCGCCCGGGTAGCCGTCCGGCCGTACCGGCGTGCCGCCGCCTGCCGTCCACGTCTCCCGGTACCAGCCGCCCTCCGGGTGCGGCTCCAGCCCCAGCAGCCGCGCGGTCTCCGGCCGTCCGTCCTCCGTCATCAGTGCTCCCTCCCGGTCCGCGGGACCTCCCGCGGACCCATTGCGCCACCCCGCCCGCGGCCCCGCCACCCGAGTGGGGCCCCTGCGCGCGCCGCCCGCGGGCGCCGGTGTGCGGCGGTGCTTCCACCCGCGAGCCGTACGCACCCTGTGTCCCGATACGTCCTTTTGCCGCCGGGCATCGGCCGGGAGAGTGGGGGCACCGGGCACGATCGACGGGGAAGCGGGAAGGCGGTGGTCCGGCGTGCTGCGGACCGTGTTCGACAGCCGGAGCGTACGCGCACCGGAGCGGGTGGCGGCCTGGCGCGACGCCACGGCGGGCGCGCTCGTCGGCAACGAGTTCAGCATCGACGCCTCCGCCTTCCACGCCACCCTGCGCACCGGCGCCTTCGGCACCGCCCAGGTCACCGCGCTCACCTACGCGTCGATGACGTCCCGCCGCACCCCGCGGCTGATCCGCCAGGCGGATCCGGAGATGTACGCCGTCGGCCTCGTCGTCCGCGGCCGGCAGAGCATCGCCCAGGCCCGCACGGTGAGCGAACTGGGCCCGCAGGACCTCGTGGTGTACACCACCTCGCGCCCCTACCGGGCGGACGTCGACGCCCGGCCGGACGGCGCCGCCTCACTCGTGGTGCAGGTGCCGCGGGCCGACGTGCCGTTGCCGCCCGGCCTCGTCGACCGCCTGCTCGCGACCCGCCTCCCGGCGCGGAACGGCGCCGGATGCCTGCTCGCCGGATTCCTGACCCAGCTCGCCGCCGACACCGCGCCCTGCCGGCCCGGCGACGCCCACCGCATCGGCGGCGTCCTCGTCGACCTCGTCACCGCGTGGCTCGCACACCACACCGACTCCGGGGACCGCACCCCCGCCGAGACCCGCCGCCAGGTGCTGTTCCTCCAGATCGAGGACTTCGTCCGGCGGCACCTGGCGGACCCCGCCCTGTCGCCCGCCACGGTCGCCGCCGCCCACCACATCTCCCTGCGCACCCTGCACCGGCTCTTCCAGGACCACGGCCACGGCGCCACCGCCGCCGCCCACATCCGCGGCCGCCGCCTCGCCCGCGCCCGCGCCGATCTCGCCGACCCCGCGCAGGCCGCCCGTCCCGTCCAGGCCATCGCCGCCCGCTGGGGCTTCGGGCACCCGCCCGACTTCACCCGCGCCTTCCGCGCCGCCTACGGCCTCACCCCCACCGACTACCGGCAGGCCGCCCTGCGTCCGCGTCCTGGCACGCAGCGTTAAGCGCCCGGCGCGCAGTGCTATCCCCGCGGCTCCCGCGACCCGGCACGATCGATCCACGACCCGGGCGCGGCGCGCTGCCGCCACGGGGGCGGAAGCCTCCCGCTGCCGCCCCGCACCGGGCGACAGCACGGGCCGGACGGGGGCCCGGCCGGTGCGCCGGCCCCCCGCCCGGCAGAGCACGAAGGGAACGATCGCGTGCGTACGACACGACTCGCCGGAACCGTCGCGGCCCTCGCCGCCGCCCTCTGCCTCGGCTGGGGCACCGGCGCCGCCACTCCCGCTGCGGCGGCCGCCCCGCGGGTGACCGCCTGTCCCGTGGCCGGCGGCTACGCCTGCTTCTGGGTGGACATCAACCGCGGCGGAGCCATGGGCAAGGTCGCCGGCACCAACCACGACTACCGCAACCTGAAGAACTCCTCGGGGTGCACCGCCTACCCGGGCACCTGGAACGACTGCATCAGCTCCGTCGAGAACCAGGGCACCTCCTGCACGGTCTACTTCTACTCCGACGCCGACTACCACGGCACCCGGCACAGCGTCAGCATCGGCGACCGCGTCAACAACGTCGGCACCGGCTTCCACGACCCGGCCTTCAACGACGCGATCAGCTCCAACAACTGGTGCACCCCCAAGTGATCCGCCGGGCGGCGGCGCTCCTCGCCGGATGCGCCCTGGCCGCCGGCCCGGCCGGCTGCGGCTCCCCGCGGCCGGCCGGGCCCCCCGCGGTGTCCGCCGCGATGGCGGACCTGGCCACCGGGTCCGGCGGCTGGCCGTCCGGTTCCGCACGCCTCCAGGCCGCCTTCGACCGCCTCGACCGCGCGTGCCTGGGCTCGGCCGGCTTCCACCCCCCGCCCGTGCCCGCCGCCGAACCCCCGTCCCCCGACGACGAGTCCGCCGTCATCGACCTCGCGGGCCGCGCCCGCGGCGGCTACGGCATCGCCACCGCCGCCGGCCCCGCCGCCGCGGCGCCGTCCCCCGAGGCCTACGCGGCCGCCCTTCCGCGGGCGGAACGCGCCCGCTTCACCGACGTCCAGTTCGGGCGCGGGGCCCCCACGACCGCCGTACCCCTGCGCGGCGCCAGCAGTGCCACCGTCCCCGCGGGTGGCTGCGTCGCCGCGGCCCGCGAGCAGCTCGGCGGCAGCCTCCAGGCCTGGGCCCGTGTCGACTACGTGCCGCAGCTGCTCGCCGACGCGACCCTGCACGCCGCGACCGCCGGCC
This sequence comes from Streptomyces sp. NPDC020983, assembly GCF_044333485.1. Classification (NCBI taxonomy): domain Bacteria; kingdom Bacillati; phylum Actinomycetota; class Actinomycetes; order Kitasatosporales; family Streptomycetaceae; genus Streptomyces; species Streptomyces sp. NPDC020983. Next base: position 65,416 of record NZ_JBIRRA010000023.1, read on the forward strand.
CCCGCTACGCCGCCGTCCTCGCCGGCTGGCAGACCTGTATGCGCCGCAGCGGCCACATCTACCGCACCCCGGAGGATGCCGCCGCGGCGCTGCGCCGCGAGCACGCGGACGGCGCGTCCGGCCCCGCCTTCCGCCGCCGTGAGATCGCCGTCGCCGTGGCGGACGGCCGCTGCCAGGCCCGCATCCACCTGCCCGCGACGCTCCTCGGCCTTCGCCGCCAGGAGACCGCCCGGCTGCCCGTGCCCGATCTGCGGCTCCTGCGCCGGGTCACCGCCGAGTGGCAGTCCGCGCTGGGCCGCGCCGGCCGCGTCCTGACGGCCTCCGGCAGCTGAGCGGAACCGCCACGGCGGGCCCGGCGTCGAACCGGCGCGGCGCCCGGCGGACGGAGCGCCGGACAGCGGACCAGGGGGAGCGGGCATGCGGATGAGCGGGACGTACGGGCGCGGCGCGGCAGCGGCGGCGGCGGTGCTGGCGGCGACGGCGAGCGGCTGTGGCCACGGCACCGGCCCGGTGGTGGAGGGCACGGCGCCGCCGATCCCCTACGCAGGGCCGCTGCACGTCGCGGTCAGCGCCGCCACCGGCGACGACCCGGCCGCACTGCTGGCGGCCTCCGGCGCGGCCGGGCGCGCACTGGAGTGCACCGGGCGGATCTACGCGGGCGGCAGCTCCGGCTCGTGGAGCAAGGGTGACGGGGGCGGCACGCCGGAGGAGGGCCTGACGGCGTACTTCGACATGGAGGAGCCGGACGTGCCCCGTTCCGGCTACCGGGTGGAGCGCCGCGACGCCGACCGTGTGCTGTTCTCCTACGACGTGGGACTGCGCACCAAGGTCGCCGTGGTCGTCGCCAAGGACCAGCCGGGGCGCCCCGGCTGGGGCCCCGAGACCAGCGCGTCCTGCGACCCGGCCGAACTCCCCGCGAGCTTCACGGACAAGGGCCCGTACGAGATCTGGACCGACAGCCACGGCGACCGGGTCCCCGTCACCACCCTCAGCACCAGTGGCGGCCCCGCCCACTGCGGCTGGCAGCAGACCCGCTTCCTGGAACTCGGCGGCGAATCCGGCGGCGCAGGACGGGAGTACGCCCGCGACCCGCACGGCGTCCTCCCGCCCGGCATGCTCGCGGCCCCGTACGACGGCGACGCCGCCATGCCCGCGGGCGCCCGGGACACCGGCTACCACCGCCAGGGGGAGGAGCTGTGGACGACCTCCGACACCTCCCGGGTCTACGTCCGCACCGCCCACGGCGTCGAGGCCTGGCCGGCCGTCACCCCCGGCCAGGGCTGCGAATGAGGACGTGCCGACCGGCCGCCACCCCGCGGCACCGTCTCCGACGGTGCCGCGGCGGGCGTGCGGATACGGAGACCTCGCACCACGCCGCCTTCGCCGTCCGCCTCCCGGAGCCCGCCTGACGGTCCGGGGGCGGGGGCTGCGGGGCGGTCAGGCGGCCGGCGCGGTGAGGTAGTCGCCGTCCCCGATGTCGGCGAGCAGTCCCGGCCGCGTGGGCGTCCAGCCGAGCAGCTCGCGGGTGCGGGCGCTGGAGACGGGCACGTCGGCACCGAAGACGGTGGCCATGAACGGGCTCCCGAAGTGCGCGGCCGCCTCCTGCGGGGAGAGGCCGGCGGTGGGCAGGCCCAGGCCGCTCCCGATCGCCCCGGCGATCTCCTTGAAGGGCACCCCCGTCTCGGCCGCCCCGTGCAGCACGCTGCCGGCGGGTGCCTTCTCCAGCGCGAGCCGGAAGAGGTCCGCGGCGTCGAGCCGGTGCACCGCGGGCCAGCGGTTGGTGCCGTCGCCGACGTACGCGGACACGCCGGTCCGGCGGGCGGTCGCGACGAGCATGCCGACGAAGCCGTAGTCGCCGGGCCCGTGCACGGTGGGCGCGAGCCGCACCACGCTCGCCCGCACCCCCCGCTCCGCGAAGCCGAGGCAGGCCTCCTCGCCCGGGATCCGGAACCCCGCGATGCCCTGCGGGTCCGGCCGGTCGGTCTCGGCGGCCTCCCGGCCCACGGCCATGACCAGCGTGCCCGAGGTACTGACGAAGGGCTTGCCGGAGCCCGCCAGCGCGCCGCCGAGTGCCTCGATCGCGCCCCGGTCGCGCCGGACCAGGTCGTCGGGGTCGGCGAAGTCGCCGCCGAAGGCCATGTGCAGGACGCCGTCCGCCGCGGCGGCCCCGTCGCGCAGGCTTCCGTGGTCCTCCAGGGAGCCGCGGTGCGCCGCCGCGCCCAGCGACTCCAGCCGCGCGGCGGCGGCGTCCGAGCGCGCGAGCCCGGTGACCGTGTGGCCGGCCGCGACCAGCCCGGCGACGACCGCGGGACCGGTGAGGCCGGAGCCGCCGGTGACGAAGACATGCATGAAGCACTCGCTCTCACGTGGGGCCAGGTGTGCGACGCAGTGGTTGCGCCAGTCACTGACACTATGTAGTGCCAGTGTCTGGCGTCAAGAAACGCCAGACACTGGCACAAAGAAGTGCCGGTCACTGGCGTGTGGGATGCTGGCGGGATGCCACGCAGCGGAGCAGAAGCGCGCCGCCGCCTTCAGCAGGCGGCCCTGGAGCTGTACCGGGAACGCGGATTCGACCAGACCACCACGGCCGAGATCGCCGCCCGCGCCGGCCTCAACGAGCGCACCTACTTCCGGCACTTCGCGGACAAGCGCGAGGTCCTCTTCGACGGTCAGGCCGAACTGCGCGACACCCTCGTCCACGAGGTCGCCACCGCCCCCGAGGGCCGGCCGCTCGAACTGCTGCTGCACGCCTTCCTCAAGGCCAAGCACATCCTGGAAGGCAACCGCGACTTCTCCGAGCCGCGCTGCGCGGTCATCGCGGCCACCCCCGCGCTGCGCGAACGCGAGCTGGCCAAGGCCGCGGCTCTCACCGAGGCGGTCGCCGGAGCCCTGCGGCAGCGCGGGGTGCCCGAACGGCTCGCCGGCCTCGCGGCACAAGCCGGCTGGGCCGCCTTCCAGCGGGCCGCCGACGAATGGATCAACGATCCCGCGCAGACCCTGGACGCGTATCTCCGCCGTGCCTTCGACGACCTGGGTGCCCTCTCCGCAGCCGCCTCGCAGGGCAGCGACGGCGTCTGACCGCCGGACGGCCGGTCAGGCACCCGCCTCCGTGACGAGCAGGCGCTCCAGCCCGTAGAGGAACCCCTCGATCTCGGGACGCGGCAGGTAGACGGTGTCGGCGGTGAGGGAGACCTCCAGGTTGCCGGTGACATGGACGCAGAAGCGGCAGTTGAGCCGGTCCTGGCCGAGCGGCCACGACATCCTGCTCGCCGGCAGCACCGCCCGGATCTCCTCCGGCGCGCACGGCGCGGGGTCCGGCCGGGCCGGCCGCTGGTCGTTGAAGCAGCACAGCGGCTGCGCCCAGCCCCCGCGCATCCGGTCCGCCGGGTCGTGGAAGGCACTGCGGTACGCGCGCAGCGCCGCCGGATCCGCGGCCCTCAGCAGCTCGCCGAACGGCCGGCCCGTCCCGTCGAGAGCGAAAACGCCCTCCTGCGAGACCATGCCGACGATCCGCGCGGTGTCGCGCCGGAAGCGGTTGCTGGCGATAGGGAGCACCGCGCACCGCTCCCGCTCCGTCATCCGGCCCACCAGGGCCGCCGTCGCGGCCAGCAGCACGGTCGAGGTCGACGTACGGTGCCGGGCGGCCACCGCCCGCACCGCCAGCTCCATCGCCGGGGACGCCAGTTGCGCCCGCCGCACGCGCGGCCGCTCGCCCGCGCCCGCCCGCCGGTCGAACATCACCTCGTGCGGCACCTTCTCCCACAGCCGCGCCGCCCGCGCCGCCACCCGGCGGCCCTCCGGCCCCGCCTGCCAGTGCGCGAGGTCGAGCGGGCGCGGCGCGGAACGCCCGGCCAGGGCCGCGGCGCCGCGCAGGAGCAGCACCCGCAGGTCCCGTACGGCCACGTCGGCCCCCAGCCCGTCCGCCGCCACATGGCAGAAGGCGAGCACCACATGGCCGACGCGCGGCCCGTCCATGACCAGTGCCACCCGCAGCGGCCACTCGGCCTGGTAGTCGAAGGCCCGCGCCGACAGCCCGGCGAGCACCGCCTCGGGATCCCCGGAGCACCGCTCCACGGGCAGCTCCCCGCGCGCCGCCAGCCGCTGCCGCGGCCGCGGCCCCGCGAGGTCCAGCCGGGTGCGCAGCGCACCGTGCGCGGCGACCAGCCCGCCCAGCGCGGCGCAGACCTCGGCGGGCGTCCGCACCCCGGGCACCTTCAGGATCCGGCCGAAGTTGAAGTAGCGGTCGTCGGGCGCCGTCCGCTCGATGGCGTCCCAGATCGCCAGCTGCCCCCAGGTGAGCGGCCCGCTCCCCGAGTCCGCCGCCGCGAAGGGTACGGTCACGGGCCGTCCGCCAGCAGTTGGTCGGCTTGGGCGTCGGTGAGTTGGTGGAGTTCGGCGAGGAGTGCGTCTTCGAGGGTGCGGGCGACGGCTTCGACGGTGCCGTTGTCGAAGAGGGTGCGGATGGGGAGGTTGATGTCGGTGGCGGTGCGGAGGCGGGCGATGACTTTGACGGCGAGGAGGCT
>NZ_JBIRRA010000024.1:0-68907 GCF_044333485.1 Streptomyces sp. NPDC020983
TCGGCGATCTCCCACAGGCCGTCCGGAACTATCCAACTCCACGTACCCCGCCCCATGCACAGCCCAACGAACGATCACCACATAGGACACGGTCTAAGAAGAAGCCGGCCAAGCGCACCGCGAGGAAGACGCCGGCCAAGAAGACCGCCCGCAAGAAAGCCGGCCGACCCACCTGCCCAACTGTCCGCCTGTCCGCCTGTCGGTTCGGAGGCTACGGGCCCAGCAGGAACGAGATTTGCACGGTTTCGAATCCTGGCACCTTGGCTGTCAGCAGGTATATCCCGTAGGGAATATTCGGTTTGGGATTGGCCGAAGCGCAGGCCCGGTCCCAGGAGCTTGAATAGCTGCCGCTCTCGCCTGGAGAGAGCAAGAGGTGTGTCTCTCCGGGTCTGAAGCAGTCGGTGCTCTTCCAGGTGCGTTCGTCTACGTCTTCCCTCGTGATTGTGAACAGCGTTGCCGGAGTTCCCAGAGTTAGCGTACAGGTCGGCTTGTTCTTGTTCTGCGCACTTAAGGTGAAATCTAGATTCTTACCAGGTGGTATGACGTTTCTGGGCACGGTCAGCTTGAGTGTTGCGGAGGAGGAAGTACAGGTCGGCGGGCTGGGGGTGCTGCTGGTCGGATAGCCGGAGCTTGGTCGCGCGATGGTATTCGGGGATGTATGTGCAGTTGGCGTCTTCTGCGGAGGTGTGGAAGTAGTTCTAGAACTGGGTGCCGCCGGTTGAGCATCTGACGGATAACCATGTAGGAACGACACCAATATTCCCATCACCGGTATCAAGATTCCGACCACCCACCAAGCCCAGCGTGGTGGATGGTGGACGGGCGGGGGTAACGGTGGAGGGGACGGCGCCGGTGGCGGTGCACTGTGTCCAGCCATAGGACAACTCTAGGTTCCCGAACGGGCACGGCACCTGGGTTGTGCAGAGGCCGCCAAGTAGAGCGAGCTTACAACGGCTAACACAATGACCTAAGCGTTGTCCCGTAAATGATCTACGACGTGTGCGTTGACCTGCCTGTTCGTCGTCACCCGGCGAGGATGAGGTTGTGCAGGCGGGCGATGCCGAGCATCGCGTTGTGGACGCCGTCGCCCTTTACAACGGCTAACACAATGAGATGGGTCGGTCCTGGTGGCCGTGTCTGGCAGAGGAGTTCGGCGTTGGGCTGGCCGTGGGTGCCTCGCCGTGGATCGTGTCGGATGAGCTGTGGGATCGGATCGAGCCGCTGCTGCCGAGGAAGGAACGGCGATTCCGGTATCCGGGTCGCCGGCCGGTGCCGGACCGGGAGGTGCTGTGCGGGATCCTGTTCGTGCTGCATACCGGCATCCAGTGGGAGCATCTGCCCCAGGAACTCGGGTTCGGATCCGGGATGACGTGCTGGCGGCGGCTGCGGGACTGGAACGAGGCCGGTGTGTGGCAGCGTCTGCACGAGGTGCTGCTTGCCGAGCTGAACGCGGCCGCCCGGCTGGACTGGTCGAGAGCCGTGGTCGACTCCTCGCACGTGCGGGCGCTAAAAGGGGGCTCCACACGGGCCCCTCGCCGGTCGACCGGGGCCGGGCGGGCTCGAAGCACCACCTGATCACCGACGGCTACGGCACACCGCTGGCCGTCATCCTCACCGGCGGCAACCGCAACGACGTCACGCAACTCCTGCCGCTGATCGATGCGGTCCCGGCCATCCGCGGTCGGCGCGGGCATCCCCGCCGTAAGCCGGACTCGTTGTTCGCCGACCGCGGCTACGACCACGACATCTGCCGCGACCAGGTCCGCGCCCGCCGCATCGTGCCGGCCATCGCACGCCGCGGCACCCGGCACGGAACAGGCCTGGGCACCTACCGCTGGGTCGTCGAGCGCACCTTCGCCTGGCTCCACGGCTTCAAACGACTCCGCATCCGCTGGGAACGCAGAGCCGACATCCACGAAGCCTTCCTCAAGCTCGCCTGCTGCCTCATCACCCACCGACAGATCCTCGTCCTCACCGGACCGGCAGGCAGGCAGCTGCCCCGTCAGCAGAGATCCAGCAGACTACGCACGTGATCCGCAGCGACCTTGAATCCGCTCTCACCCGGGACGACAGTCCCTCCGCGCGAGCGGCCCTCCTTGCACTTCAGGCCGGCGCAGACTTCGAGCTGGTGTCCGAAGGACATCCGCCCATCTCCGCCCGGCGCCTCTGGTCCACCTTGGACTTCCGACACCAAACGATGCTCGACACCGGCGTCACCCCGCGACCGGGACTGGCCGAAGCCGTCGGCAGACTCCAAGCCGCCGGGACCTCCCTCGTCCATCTCGCAAAGATCACCAGTCCGCAAAGGCGCTTCGTCATCTACCTGACAGAGGACCTCACGCACTGCATCGCGTGCATGGGCTGACAGACGACCTCATTGTGTTAGCCGCTGTTAGACGTCGTTTCACTTGGCGAGTCGGCGATGGGCGATGAGGGCTGCGGCTATGCCGACGAAGGCGAGGAAGTGTTCGGCCTTGCGCTCGTAGCGGCGGTGCAGGCGGCGGCAGCCGGCCAGCCAGGAGACTGTTCTTTCGACGACTCAGCGGTGTCGGCCCAGCCGGGTGGAAGACTCGATGCCCTTGCGGGCGATGCGGTGGCGGATGCGACGCTCGCGAAGCCATTTCCGCAGGTGATCGTAGTCGTAGCCCTTGTCGGCATGGAGCTTGGCAGGACGCCGGCGGCGCGGTCCGCGGCGGGAGCGGATGGGCGGGATCCCGCGCACCAGCGGCTGCGGGCCATGCACTGCTCAACGAACGATCACGCCATCAGAAACGGCGTCTAAGCCTTTCCAACCTGTCCTGCCAGTACGGCAGTTGGCGTGACAGACGAGTGAAGCCCCTGGTAGACGGGGTCACGACCAAGATCTCCCGTACCACCAGAGGCTTCACGTGCTTGTCTACCCGTCCGGCCTGGACCTGTCCAGCTCGCATCTTCGCTTCCTCGCCGCCCGTCTGCGTGAACGTCGCCGTGCGATCGGCAGCCGGTGGCGCAGGCTGAGCGCCGGCCGACATGCGCTGCTCACCCTTGCCCACCTCCGTAACGGGCATCCCTACGCCCAACTCGCAGCTGGCTTCGGCATCGGCACGACGACCGCGTACCGGTACATCACCGAAGCCGTCGATCTCCTGGCCGCCCTGGCACCCACGCTCGAACAAGCCGTCCGCGAGGCATCGGGGAAAGCGTTCGTCCTGCTCGACGGCACGCTCCTGCCCATCGACCGCATCGCCGCGGACCGACCCTTCTACTCAGGCAAGCACAAGAGGCACGGCATGAACGTGCAGGTCCTCACCGATTTGTTCGGCCGACTGCTGTGGGTCTCACCGGCCCTGCCCGGCGCCGTTCACGACGTACGCGCAGCCCGCGAACACCGCATCGTCGACGCCCTCGCCCAGGCCGGCATCCCCTGCTGGGCCGACAAGGGCTACCGAGGCGCCGGCGGAACCGTCCGCATCCCCTGCTGGGGCGATGGGAGACCCTCTCCGCCGGTCAGAAGGCGTTGAACCGGTCCCACACGAAAATCCGCGCCCTCGTCGAGCAGGCCATGGCGACCCTCAAGAACTGCGCAAACTCCAGTGCTCCACCACCCGGATCACCGGCCTCGTCCAAGCCGTCCTCGCCCTGCATCTGGCCAGCTCAGACCGATGATGGAAAAGGCTCATTTCCAGATGCGCCAGAATCCCGCCTGGTCTTCAACCTCTGATGGGGTGCTTCCCATATACGCGTTGAATGGGCGCTGAGCGGAGTGTTTAAAGAAGCTACGAGGCAAGGACGACGGGCTGGTTTTCGGGGATGACAGGTGTCATCCGGTGATCGGTGGAGGCGGGCTGGGGGGGGCAGGTGGCGTGTCAGGGTGTCGCCGGATTCGTGGGTGAACGGGCCGGCGGGGTCCAGGCCGAGATGGTCGGCTAGGGCCTGTTGCGAAAGTGGATCAAGGTCCTAGATGATCACGGTCCGTGAGACGTGGTGATCTAACGAACGGCCAGTGGGAGCGACTGGAGCCGTTACTGCCGGTGGGCAAGAAGCCGGGCCGCCCGCGGACCTGGACCCGGCGGCAGCTGATCGACGGCATACGGTGGCGGACTCGGACCGGGGCGCCCTGGCGTGATCTGCCCGAGCGGTACGGGCCATGGGACCGAGCCTACGACCTGTTCCGCCGCTGGCAGCGCGACGGCACCTGGAAGCGGATCTTCGAACAGCTGCAGGCCGAGGCCGATGCGAAAGGCCTGATCACGTGGGACGTGAGCGTCGACTCCACCATTGCCCGCGCTCACCAGCATGCCTCTGGAGCGCGTAAAAGGGGGATCTCCACAAGGAGCCTTCCGGAGGCGTCGACACCGAGCCCGATGACCACGGCCTCGGCCGCTCGCGCGGGGGGTTGACCACGAAGCTGCACCTGGCGGTCGAGCAGGGGCAGAAGCCGCTGTCCCTGCTCGTCACCGCCGGCCAGCGACACGACAGCCCTCAGTTCCAGGCGGTCCTGAACGCCATCCGCGTGCCTCGTACCGGGCCCGGCCGCCCTCGCACGAAGCCGGACAGGGTCCGGGCGGACAAGGCGTACGGCTCCCGCGCGAACCGCTCCTACCTGCGGCGACGTGGCGTGAAGTGCACCATCCCGGAGAAGACGGACCAGATTCGCAACCGTCGAAAGCTCGGCTCCCACGGTGGCCGCCCGCCCCGTTTCGACAAGGACGACTACAAGGAGCGGCATGCGGTCGAGTGCGGGATCAATCGCCTCAAACGCCACCGCGCGGTTGCCACCAGGTATGACAAGCTCGCCGTCCGCTATCACGCAACGGTGCTGGTCGCCGCGATAAACGAGTGGCTGTGAGGCACCCTCGGCTGCGACCATGCGGCCGTGAACGCAGATCTCCCGGACGGATGGACGATCGAGCGAGTCCGTTCGGTGTCGGGCGATGCCGAAGCGGATCTCCTTTCGCTTGAACGACTCGTCGTTGTCGAGCAGTTCGGTTCTGTCGACTACGGCGTCCTCCAGCCTGACGTCATCGTGTCCTTCCATGACCTGTGCCTCGCACGAGCTGATGGCGAGTGGTTCATGGGGCAGCTCGACGCCGACGGCTCACTCATCTGTTGGGCTTCCTACGGCTCCGACCTGACCGAAGCCATTCACGGGCTGTGAGCCTCCCGCAGGCCCCTGATCACTTTCACAACAGGCCCTAGGCGGGTCAGGTGCCTGCGGGCGGTGTCCTCGTCGAGTCCGAGTGCGGTGGCCGCCTGGTCCGAGGTGGCGTCCTGGAGGGCGTCGCGGGCGGCCCAGTATCCGACGTCGGTGGCCAGGACTTCCAGGCGGCGGGCGGCGCGGACGGCCGCAAGCGGGGAGGTCTTCGCCAGCTGCTCGATCTCGGTCTCCAGCTGGGCCAGGAGGTGGGTCACGGTCTCCGGGACCGGGATGGCTGTGCGGGCGACGTCCTCGGCGTGCGTGTCCCAGTCCCGGGTGCTGGCGTCGGCCGTCCGTGCGCCGGCCAGCCAGAGCTCCTCGTCGCCGATCGCGTCCCAGTCCAGCTCGTGCTCCGGTCCGGTCCAGCCGCACGAGCAGACCCCCCGCAGCGCGGCGGCCCTCGGCCCGTGGAAGCGCCGGCCGTCGTAGATGCTCCACTCCGAGACGCTGCTGGCGCTCCCGCCCGAGGCCATGTCGAGGACCACGGGGGCCGGGACGGTGCCGTCGGCCAGCAGCACCCCGACCGCGCCCGCGTGGGCGGGCCCGAACTCCTCCGTCGTCCACGTCTCCCGCGTCGCACCCATCGTCCCGCCCCTCTCCCCGGCTGCTGCCTGGCCCGCACCGCGCCCTGATGCACTGGTGACGCCTCCGACGATGCCGCATCCGTCGCCGCCCCCACAGGCGCCCTCACCAACAGGTGAGGGCGAGCTGCAGCACGATGCCGAGTCGGCCGTGCTGTACACGAGGGTGCCCGCTCATGATGGCGACCACCGTGGCGGTGGCTGCGGGCCGGGGGCTGGAAAGTACCCCCCTGGCGCTGCGGTGCCGTGCGTGGAAGTGCGCGGGCATACCGGTCGCCGCGGCGGAGACGGCTCCGGCCACGGCTGGCCGGTGTTCGGCAGCGTTGGGATCCCGACGGTCGGCAGCCCTAACGGTGCCCGCGAGAGTGTCGGTGACCTTGTTCCGTACCCGCGCAGGCGAGCTGGTGATCTCGGGGCGAAGGTTGTCACCGGTTGCAAAAGCTCCAGTACAAGGCGATGGCTTTGACTGCTTCGTCGGACAGCTCTGGATGGGCCTGCTGCAGGTCGGTCTGAACGGATTGGGCTGCCTGCCCGAGGCCTAGTCGGTCGTACTGGTTTCCGAAGTCCCAAGCCTGCGACACGATCGCATTGATGCGGGAGATGAGGGACTGTGCCGCCCCGGGTCCGAAAGCGTCCACGACAGCGTCAGCCTGGTGGTAACGCCCGCCCGGGGTGCCCGAGTGGAACAAGGCGACCGCCCGGGACAACTCCTCGTCCATGGTGCCTAAGTTTGCACGTCCAGCAGCAGGCTTCTTGCGCGGGGTTGCGCTAGCCGTTCCAGCCGCAGCACGGTGGGACCACTCGCCCGTGGCCGAGCCCGCAGCCTGGGCTACCGAGAGTCCACACAACCTTCGATGATCACGCGGTGGCCGCTTCTGTGTCGGCCCCTGCCACCAGCTGGTGCCACGCATGGGTGCATCCGTCAGCGCAGAACCGCTCCCGGCGGCGCTTGTCCGCTACCCCGAGCAGCGCGACCAGCAGACGAAATGCTTTCACGCGCTCGTCCTGCGGCAGATTGATGATCTTTGTCAGCTGTCCGGTCAACTGCCCACGCGTGATCAGCACCGCTGGGGTGTGTGTCGGCCGGATACCGGCGAGTCGCACGCTCTCGGGCCCGTCCTCCACCGTCGTGCGCGCCTGAATACAGTGTCCGCCCAGATCCCGAAGGACCTCGAACTGGCCTTCGGGAGGGAGGGCTTCGAACCACTCGACACCCTGCCCGAGCGGGCGCAGCCCCTGCGCGAGTTCGTTCAACATGACCGTGCGCTCGTCCATCCGCCCACCCTCGCGACTCGGCTGAGGCCAGTAGACCCTGTGGGTCATCGAACCAGATCGCGAAGTATGGCTGGAGTACTGGGAAGCGGCGGACTACATGAGCAGTGAAGCGGGCGACGCGTCTCTCCCCGAGACTTTGACACTTGAGCAGGCGTATCGGGCTGCCTCTGCATGGTCGAGCAGTACATCGACCTGGAACAGGACCCTGATGTGGGGCTGGTTTTGCTCCTGCAGTACTTGGAGTCCGATCTAGCCCGGTGGGCGGACTGGACGGCAGCGATCAAGAGGGGCCTGGATGATGGGCACACGATCGATGCGCGCCGGTAGGCGCGGGGAGTCGGTCTCTGCCGCGTGACCGTCCGCCGCGCCGACCAATGTCGGCCCGGTGTGCGAGTCGGGCAGCTACAGGCGGGGAAAGAGTGGGGACAGCCCGCACCGCATGGACCTGCGGGAATGATGCGGGGCCGGCCGTCACATCCGGGAGAGGACCTCTTCGCGTAGTGCCTGCAGGAATGCCTGCGTGTTCTTGCGGGCGTCGAGGGCCACTTCGTTCCTGCGACTGAAGGTGGTCGGCATCGGTGAAGGCGGTGAAGGAGGCGAAGGCCTTGAGGATCGATCTGCCGATGGCCTTGGCGGTGGGGGCGTCGCCGGCGAGCTCGGCCTGCTGGTTCAGGGTGTCGATCAGGACGTGGACGAGGCGGGCGAACGGATCACGGTCCACCACTGCGGCGTGCCGACCGGCTTCAGCGGGGTTGAGGTCAGCGTCGATAACGTAGGACGCGACCAGGATGTAGTGCATCGCGTGGTGCCCGTACGCGGCGAGCAGCTCCGGCAGCGCGCGCTCTCCCGGCCCTGCGGACCGCTGCGGGACAGGACGATTAGGGTGTGTCGTCGTTGTTGCCGAGGGCGGATTCCAGCGCGGCCAGGGCCCGCAGGCGCTCATCGTCGGTCAGTTCCGCCTCCGCCTTCATAGGCCGGACTGCACACGGCACCCGCTCGCCCACGGGGCCATCCCGGTGATTTCCCGACCAGGGCATGACCCCCGCCAAGGGCGGCCGATGCACGGCCGGCCACTGCGGCATCCCGAAGTCCAAGCCGAGCGTCAACGACATAGCCGACTACAAGCGCATGCTGGACGCTCTGAAGAAATACTGGGCCTATAAGCAGCAGCAGTCAAACGTGGCAACGGGGTATGCCGGAGGTTGCACCGGCAACATGCCCTACGGCTGCGGCGTTGATCACTCCATCGCTCCTGGCCTGGCCGATGCATCGGGGTGGCAGAAGCTGGTCGTTGGCATAGCCGCTTTGCTGCCAGCCGGGGCGCTCTGCGCTGCAGCATTCTTGGAGTGCGTGAGCGCTGGAACAGCTGCAGTTGCTGGAGCAAACGCGGCTATGAACGGTGAAGGCGCACCGGAGATCGCTCCGTCAGAGGGCGCCAGTCTACTGGAGGCGGCATACAGTTCCGGCGGCTGCCGCGGCAGCGCAGCGGATCTTCCCCGGCTCCAAGCCGGGCTCGCAGCCGATGAGCTTGCCGGAGCAGATGGGCACGCTTTCGATAAGCATGTTCTGGAAAAGGGGGAATTCCCGGGAATTCGAACCCGCGCCCAGTTCTCTGATATGATTTACGATGTAATCACCAATGGAGAGCGTCGTGTGCGATCTGGTGGTACGACGGCCTATTGGCGGAATGGTGTAATTGTGATACGCAACCCCAAGGCGGCGGATGGTGGTACTGTCTTCGCACCCAAAGAGGGATATAGGTACTTTACTAGGAACTTCCAGTCGGAGTGAGGGGACGATTCTGATGCATGTGAAGGACTGCGGGGAGCAGGTCGTGATCACGTTGCCGAGGGCGGAATTCTTTCTTGTCGCGGCGCTGATGATGGAAGCGCTTGAGACTGGCGATGACCGCGACTTTCAGACGCGTGTAGGAGCGACGAAGGATCAGGTTAGAACTCTCCTGAACGGCCTGCCGGATCTGCCGCTCGGTAGTGAGAGATGACTGAGGTTTTCTCGTGCGCCGGTAGCGGGGGGCGATGCGATCGGCGGACGGTTCGGGACTGCGGGCGTAGCGTTTTACGGCGTTCAGAGCGAGGCCCAGTCTGCGGGCGCAGTCAAGCAGGCCGACGCCCTGGCCGAGGAGGGCGTGGATTTCGCGCCATCGCTTGCGGGTGATCTGCTCGCGGACGCCGCCGGGCCGGGGCGGGTTGACGGTGGCCCAGCAGGGGGCGTGGGCGCGGGCCTCGGCCAGGACCTTGTCGCGCAGGGTCGAGTGGACCGTCAGCGTCGACTCCACGATCAATCGGGCGCACAAGCATGCGGCAGGTGCCCGCAAAAAAGGGGCATCAGACGGGGATGACCTGGAAGATCCGGGACGTTCGCAGGCGTGTCAGGCCCTCGGCCGATCTCGTGGTGGCCTGACCACGAAGCTCCACCTCGCCGTCGACGGCCGGGGCCTGCCGCTGTCGATCGTGCTCACGGCGGGCAACGTCAACGATGCCGTGGTGTTCGACCGGGTTCTCGACGGGATCCGGATTCCGCGCGCCGCAGCGGGCCGTCCACGTACGACGCCGGGGCGGGTGCTGGGCGACAAGGCGTATTCGAGCCGGGCCATCCGCCGCCTGCTGCGCCGACGGGGCACCGCGGCCACGATCCCCGAGCGCCGTGACCAGGTGGCCAACCGGCGAGGACGTGGGGCTGCCGGGGGCCGTCCGCCCGCATTCGGCAAGGAGATCTACCGGGCCCGCAACGTGGTGGAACGGTGCTTCGCCCGCCTCAAGCAGTTCCGTGCGGTCGCCACCAGGTTCGACAAGCTCGCCGGCCGCTACCGGGCGGGTGTTGTCGTGGTAGCGCTGGTCCTGTGGCTGCGCGCGTCGGAGTGGTGATCACACCGCTGGTCCGTCGTGGGGCTACTGGCTGGTGCGCGGGGTGAGGCCGTGGTGGAGGAGGGCGAGGGCGCGGTCGGCGACGTGGGTGGGGTCGGCGCCGTGTTCGACGGCGGTCATGGCGGCCTGGACGGTGCCGCCGACGAGTTGGGCGGTCAGTTCGGGGGCGTCGGCCTCGCTGGTCAGGGTGGTGATCGCGGCCAGGAGGGGGGCGTGGTGGCGGTGGTGGAGTTCGTGGACGCGGGCGAGACATTCGGGCGGGAGGTCGGCCTGCAGGAGGGCCCTGGCGGGGCGGTGCGCGCCTTGGGCGGCGAGGTGGAGTTCGGTGCGGACGAAGGCTTCGAGGCGCTCTGCGGGTTCGTGGAGGTCTGCCAGGGCCTGGGTGGTGGCGGTGTCGGCGGCGGTGAACGCTTCTTCGACGATGGCGGCGAGCAGGGCTGGGGCGGAGGGGAAGTACTGGTAGAAGCTGGAGCGGGCGAGCCCGGCGCGGGCGCCGACCGCGGCCGGGGTGACGGCGGCGGCGCCCTGTTCGACGAGGACGTCGATGGCGGCCTGGATCAGCGCGGCGCGTTGCTGGGCACGGTGCTCGGCGACGGTGGCGGCATTGATCTTGGGCATGCGCAGGTGCCTTTCGGGGCGCGGTCAGCTCAGGCGGCCGTCGCGCAGGGTCAGGACGCGGTCGGCCGCGTCCAGTATCTCGTGGTCGTGGGTGACCATGACGGTGGCGGTGTGGTGGGCGCGGGTCTGCTGGGCGAGCAGGTCGACGATGTCGCGGGCGCGGGCGCGGTCCAGGGCGGAGGTGGGTTCGTCGACGAGCAGGATCTCGGGGGCCAGGACGAGTGCGCGTGCGAGGCCGATGCGCTGGCGCTCGCCGCCGGAGAGCTGGTCGGGGCGGTGGCCGGCGCGGGCGCTCATGCCGACGGCGTCGAGGAGTGCGTCCGCGCGCCGGCGTGCGGCGGTGTCGAGGCGGCCGGCGACGTGAGCGGTGAGCAGAAGCTGCTCGCGGGCGGTGAGGGAGCCGAAGAGGTTGGCGTGCTGGAAGACGTAGCCGATGTGGCGGCGGCGGTGTGCGGTGCGGTGCCGTTCACTGAGGGTGCTCAGGTCGGTTCCGGCGACGTGGACGGTGCCACGGGTGGGGGTCTGCAGGCCGCCGGCGACGGCGAGGAGGCTGGATTTGCCCGATCCGGAGGGGCCGGTGACGGCGACGAGCTCCCCGGGGTCGACGGTGAGGTCGACGGCGTCGAGGGCGGTGACCTGCTGCGGGTCGCGGCCCAGGTGCAGGGTGACGCCGGTCAGGCGCAGGACGGCGGCCTCGGCAGCGGGGGCGTTGTGGGGGGCAGGGACGGGGCGGGTCATCGGTTGGCTCCGAGTGCGCTGAGGGCCTGGACCTTGGTGATGCGGCGGATGGCAACCGCGGCGCCGGCGAGCCCCAGGACGATCAGCAGGGCGGCGGCGAGGGTGACCTGGTCGGTCTGGAGGGAGAAGGGGGCGGAGCCGTTCATCGCTCCGCCCAGGGCCAAGCCCACGGCGGTGCCGACGGCGGTGGCGGCGAGCAGGACGGCGGCGGCCTGGGTGAGGGCGTCGCGCAGGATGTAGCGGGTGGAGGCGCCGATGGCCTTGAGCAGGGCGATCTCCTGGCGGCGCTGGATGGTCCACACGGTGAAGAAGGAGCCGACGACCAGGGCGGAGATGGCGTAGAGGAAGCCGCGGATGAGGGTCATGGTGCTGGATTCGGCTGTGTAGCCGGGCGACGCGGCATAGGTGCCGGCCTTGTCGACGGTTTGGGTACCCAGGTGCCGGTCGGCGGCGGCGGTGTCGGTGTGGGGGGCGAGTTGCAGGGCGACCGCGGTGGCCTGGTGGGCGGCGGCGTCGGGCAGCCGGCCGGGCAGTCCGTAGTGGAGCTGCTGCCACAGCGGCAGGGGTGCGTAGACGATGCCGACGTGGCCGAAGGAGGCGTGGCCGATCGTGCCGGTGACGGTCAGCTCGGTTCCGGCCTGTCCGGCGGTGAGGCGGTCGCCGATCTTGACGCCCTCCTTGAGGATGTCCTCGCTGACCAGGACGCCTTTCGGGGTACCGGCGGATAGCGGTGCGCCGGACAGCGGGGCGGGGGCGAGGAAGCCACCGGGCTGCACGCCCAGGACGGCGAGGTCGAGCTGCTTGCCTCCGGTGCCGCCGAGCTGGGCGTGCACGAGTTGCTGGCCCAGCGGTTCGGCCTTGCGGACACCGGGTTGCTCGGCCCACCGGGCAGCGGTGTCGGTGGTGACGGTGGAGCGCGAGAACAGCTCGCCGGTGGCCGAGCGGTCGAAGGCAAGGTGGGTGACGGGCAGGGCGCGCAGGCCGGAGATGCCGGAGTCGGCCAGACCGCTGGCCAGCCCGGACAGGATTACGCCGAGGACGGCGATCATCCCGACCACGGCGCCGATCAGAGCGAACCGCCCGCGGGCAAAACGCAGATCACGAAGAGCGAGGAACACGACAGGACCCTTCGCTTCAGGCGCCGACGGAGACAACGGTGTCGAACGTCTCCACGCCACCGCCCGCTCCGTCGGCCGACTCGCCGCCCCCGGACAACCCGTGCGCGGCCCGGAACGACTCCGAACGCATCCAGGCAGCGAACGCCTCCCCGCCGGTGAAGTCCATCACCGCCACGTACACCCCGCCCTCCTGCTGAGGGCGCAGCAGCCGCGCCTCCAACAGCCCGTCCACACCGGGCAGCGTCGTACGCATGCTCGCGGCGAACCGCTCCTCGAACGCCTCCGCACCGACCGCAGGGACCGCTATCCGGTTCATCACCGTGTACATCCGAAAACCACCTGTTCCAAGGCAGGACAGGGCACCGACAGGATTTGCCGACACCACTGTCAGCATCCTAGTCCATGTTCCCGACACCACCGTCAGCAAGGATCTGCCCATGCGGAGCCGAGGCCAAGCCCGCACCTGATGTGGCCTGCGGAAAGCATTTGTCAGACTGCCTCTAGGCCTTGACGCCGCCACCGTCGCCCTGGACCGTGACCCCGATCTGATGGGCGGCTACGCCCGCGGCGCGGGCGCTGGGGGCGCGCCGCACGCGATGGCGGTCAACGCCACGATCGTGGCCTTCATCCGCGGCGGCAGGGCACCGGGATCCCCGGCCGGGATCGGCGGCCTCGAGGCCTGGCGCACCGAAGTGCCGCACCCGCTCTCCAGCTCGGGCAAGCGCAACGTCCGTAGCGATGCGGTGTTCCAGGACAAGGCCGCCGGTGTGCCGCTGCTGATGGTGGAGGTCGACCGGTCCACCGAGCCCGCGCACGTCCTGGCGGACAAGGTCGGCGCTTACGCCGACCTCTACGCCCGCCGGGTGCGGTCCCCGGGGACGCCGAGCACCGGCCGCGGCACCATAGGCGACCTGAACACGGTGCCGTTCTGGACCACGCTCTCCCCCCGCACCGGCCTGCCCGGGTGGCCGCCGCTGGCGATCGTCCTCACCGGAGCCGGCCCCACCGCCCTGGCGGGCCGGATGCGCAGCGTCGGCCATATGTCCCGCGAGTTCTGGGCCGGGACCGAACACGCCGACATCGGCTACGGGGCGACCGCCCCCGACGACGGCGACTTCTACCTCGACTTCACCGCCAAGATCCCGCTGGTGATCACGACCCTGGACCGCCTGCAACAGCACGGCCCGATGGGACCGGTGTGGTTCCGCGTCGCACAACACCGCGGCGGTGAGCCCGAACCGCTGCTGAAGGCGCTCACCGACACCCACACCGCAGCCGAGTACCGCCACCGCCGCAAACAGCGCAAGCGCGCGGCAGAGGCTGCCGAAGCCGAGAAACAGCGCCGCAAAGCAGCCGAGCAGCAGCGGCTGGATGAGGAGTGGGAGCGCTCGGAGTGGTTCGAGAAGCGGAAGCGGAAGATGAGGAAGCTCGCCCGCCAGTGGGATGAGCCCAAGATCGCAGACGAGCGGTAACCCCTGGCCCGCGCCTCTCACTCTGGTGACAGTGGCGGGAGCCGGATGTGTCACCGCCGCGACAGTGGTGCTGTGGCTCGCTTCAGCCTCGCGTTCGCTCGGGGAGGGCATGGAGCGTAGCGGGGGTGTCAAGGCACGCCAAGGCTGCGGCGGGTGTCCTGTACCGGGTGACGTTGCATAAGTCCAGATCGGCCTTGCATCTGACGCTGCACAGTCCAGTTGGATCTTGCATGCGGCTGGGCTTCGCGAGCTCGAACGGTGGTTCGAACTGCTTCGTCGCCGAAGATGCAAGGTAGGTCTGCACAACTGGGGCGCCGGTCGCGTAGGCGCACCCTTCAATGAGATGGCCTCATACGACGTTTCGCATATCCAACCCTCTCGGCCTTGGGTAAGGGTGGACTCTGTCCGGGGCAAATCTCTCTAGACCGATAATTTCATGTACATAGTTCAGGGAGACCCGGAGTCCTTCGAGTTGAGCCAAGGGTGTGATGTCGATCGTGCATTTTTTCACTGCCCGACCGTTGATGAATATCTGCTCAAGGGCGGGGAATACCTCGGGGATCAAGTGCGTCTGGGGGTCTGAGTCCTGTAGTGATAGTTGAAGATTGGTAACGGTTCGTACAGGAGTGGCCTGAGTGAAGTCGTATTTCGAAAGGTGGAGCTTCGTTAGCTCTGGAAGTGTGGATATTTCTCGCCACTGTTCCGGGGTCGGGAGCGTGTTTAACACCAGTTCTCGCAGTCCCTGCCACCTTGACAGGCCAGTTGGAGAGGTGCGAATCCATTCGGCCAGCCATAGTGAGGTCAAATTCTCTGGCGCGGGCAACTCGCCCAGGCTCCGCCATGGAAGATGCGTGTAGAGCGACAGTTTTGTGAGATTGGGCAGAGAACTAAGTGCGGTAAATGAGAAATCTTCAGGCAGGTGAAGCAGTCCCAAGTCGGTGAGAGGCAGCCCTGAGAGGTCATCGATATCCTTCAGGCGTGGTGCGTCCGAGATAAGGAATTCCCTCAAGGTGGTTAGGTTTCGCAGAAAATTTAGATTTTCGATCAGCTCGCCGGAGTAAATTCGCAGGGTTTCCGTCTGCTCAGGTGACAGATATTCTGCGATCTCCTCTGTAGTGAAGGATTCTGTTCGAAAATTGACACAGGTAATAGGATTGAGGAGGTGAAGTGCTTTTCGTTGCTCATGGTTCTGCACATCCAGAAGGATTCCCTTATGCGGAAGTAGGATGTCTTCGGCGTACTGCTCCGCATCGAAGTGCTCCCAAGCCTCGACCAGCGCGTAGGTTCCCACATTCAAGGATTGCGCGAAGCGCTGGAGGAAGGCGTAGGCGTGGTCAGTACCGACGGCGGCTGCAGTCTGAATGACAGCATCTATTTCGTCGTCTTCTAGCTCATTGGGTTGGGGCAGTAGATCAAGGATTCCTGGCCCCAGTGAGGCTAGGACGACTGCTTCCTCACTGGAGCGGGGCGGCATGAGGGCGCGTGCACGCTGCTCGACGAGGTGGCGGGTGGCAGGTTCGATTTCGGTGGCGTAGTGCAGGCTCGCTTGGGCTAGGAGGTGGAGTCTGGGGCGGTGTTCGGATTCGGTGTCGCCGCGGGTGACGAGGCGGTGGAGCAGGTCGGTGCTCTCGTCTAGGCGCGCGTGGGCAACGGCCATCCGTACGACGTCTTCCCACTGGTCGTCGTGGGCGTTGTTGATTAGCAGGGGGAAGTCGTGGGCTTCGATGGCGGCTTTGGCGCCGAGGTAGTCCTGGAAGGTGCGGTGGACGAAGTCGACGGTGTCGGCGGTGGGCTGGCGCAGCAGGCCGCTGCGGCCGATCAGATGGGCCAGGACCTGCTCGGACGGTCCCTGTTCTGCCACGGCTTGCATGGCGGGCAGGGCGTCGCTGATCAGAGCCAGGGCGGTGGCGTAGCCCATTTCGGTCTGGCGGTTGCGGATCAGCCAGTAGGCCAGGCGCTGGAGAAGCTGGATGCTCTGGTGCTCGGTGAGTTGGATCCCTTCGGGGACGTCGATGCTGCGTTCGCGGTCACGGCGCACGAGCAGCATCGACAGCGCGGCTTGGTAGAGCTCCATGCGGCTGTGCGGGAGATGACCGCGGCGGTCGCGGTGCAGCGCGCAGACTAGTGCGCACATCAGCGGTGTACTGGACAGTTGTGCCAGGTCGCGCTGAGCGCGCACCGTCATCCGCAGTGCGGATTCGAGTCCGTTCAGGTGTGCTCGTTCATCGGCGGATTCGGCGTCGTGGCGGGCTGCAGTGTGCCACCGACCCACGAACACCTTGATGTCGGCGGTGCTCATGGGCCGCACCGTCAGCTCGGTGAAACGGGAGGACGCCAGCCATCCCTCAGGAACAGCCGACGGGCGCGTGGTGACCACGAACACGGCGTCCTGATAGGCCGCAAGAAGTCCTTCCAACCAGTCCCTTGTGGCACCGCGCTGGTCTTGGGGCACCTCGTCGATGCCGTCGACCAGTACGAGTGCCTCGCCCCGGGCGAGTACGGCATCAGCCCAGTTTTCGGGCTGCGATGCCGCAAGGGGCGTGCCGACTGCCGTCAGGAACTTCTGCGGCGCGGGGAGAGAGCTGCGTCTGACCAGGGTGCGCAGTGGCAGGACGAACGGAATCCGGCCCCGCCAGTCCGCCAGCTCTTCCGGTAGTTCCTCCCGGGCCGCGGCCACCGCAAGCCACTGCAGGAGGGTGGACTTCCCACTGCCGGCCAGTCCCCGTAGAAGCACTCGCCGTTGCCCGGACAGCGCATGCTCGGCACGTTTGACGACGGACTTCGGCCGGTTCGCTTCGTCACCGCCGTCGGGCCAGCCCTCTGCTCGCTCTGCGAGTTCGAGGCTCAGGTACGCCGCGTCCAGCGGCCAGTGAGCACGGTCCGGGCGGCTGAGGTCCAGTCCCACGACAGTCAGCCGGGAATGCCGCTGCTCCACGTACGCGCGGTACCGCTGCTCGAAGGAAAGCGGTCCTGTCGCTCGCGGCGCCCTGGACACCGGCGGGCGGGTGGCAGCCGAGCGCAGCGCCAGCAATGGCTCGGTATCCGCCCCCAGCGCCTTCGCCAGCAGGACCAGCGTCGTCTCGGACGGCACCTTGTGGCCGCTCAGCGCCTGACTGAGCGTGGTTCGTCCCAGCCCGGTCCGCTGCTGCAGGCCGCCCATCTGCAGGCCTCGCTGTGCCTTCAGCGTCCGTAACTGCCGTGCGAGCTCCGCCAGCGGATCCGCCGGTAACTCTGCCATGTCTCGATGCTCCGTCGCCCCGATGACCGTTTCCATTCATCTTCGTTCGCGCCGAACCCCGGTGAACACCAAACCGGCGAACTTCTCCTCAGCGACCCACCAACCCCCTGGGAGAAGGAATGAACACCTCACCCACTCACCTGATGCTTCTCCTCCTGCTCCTGGCCGTCGACGTACTCTTCTGCACCCTCGTAGGCGCGGCCGCGGGCCTGCTCGCCCGCCTTGACGGAGCCACGTACGCCACGGCGCTCATGCGCGGAGCCGTTGCCTTCGCCGGCTGCGCCACACTCTCACTGGCATTCCTGACCTTCGTGATCACGGCGCTGTGAGTGCCGCCCCGATTTCAATGACGCAGCCCGGGCCTCCGTCTACCAGCGCATCCCTAGCGCGTCGAGTTCCGCGCGCCGCTGTTCGCTCAGCTTGTCGGCCCTGCGCCGGGCGTTGTCGACGAACAGGCCCAGCTTCACGGTGGTCTGCGATCCGTCCGGCTCGCTGAGGTGGACGACGGCCTTGCGGGGAACGGTCTGGAGGCTGCCCTCGCGGGCGTGGAACTCCTTGGCGGCCCGGATGTTCAGCGCCCACTTGTCGGCTTGTGTGCGGGGCGCTGGAGGCTTCTCGTCGGGTCCGGCCGGGCCGATGTGGAGCATGTGCTCGAGCATCCACTGCTGTGCGGGCAGCAGCTGCTCCCAGCTCAGGCGTTGTGCCTGGATCCATGCGCCGAGGTCCTCGCCCTGGAGCGTGGTCTGGCCCGGCGCCGGTGGGCAGCTCGGTCCCGGCCTCGATGAGGCCCCGGCACAACTTGTAGCAGCGCTGCCAGGCCACCGGCCAGGCGGGGCACCAGGACGGGTCGATCTGCTCGAGTGCGTCGCGGCGTTCCTCGGTGAGTGCCCCGGCGGTGGATCCGACGGGCAGGCCGGCCTGGCGCCGTGCCTCGATCTCGGCGGCCTTCCTGCCGAAGGTCCGCTGGTTCTTCATCCAGACCCCGATGGGGAACCCGTTCCAGACGGCCGTGGTGGGCGGGAGTAGGTGTCCGTGTTCGGCCGCCCACCCGGCTGCTGCTGACAGCCCCTCCTGGAAGGCGACGTCCCAGTGCGACCAGATTATGCCGAGCTCTTCGAGTTCCTTGGCTCGTGCGGGCTTCATCTCACCCGCGTTGTAAAACCGCCTCTGGTCGGCAATCCATGATCCCAGCGGAAATCCGGCGGGCTGCCATTCTTCCGGCGTGGTGAACGAATCCGGGACTTTCAGATCCCCGTTCTCCTTCACATACCGGGTGGCGGCCTGGATTCCCTGACGCCAGTACGTGTTTTCTGGCTGGAGAATGCGGAGTTTCATGAACTGCGCCAGGATGGCGGGGTCGCGCGGGGTGGAGAAGGTCAGGAGGCTCTGCGCCGGGGCCGAGGGCCCGCCTTCTCCCTCTCTGCGGCCTGAGGCCGCGAGCTCCGCAGTGGTGGGCTTCTGCGTCCGGCTGGCGGCCTGTTGCTCGGCCAGCTGCTCGATGGTGTCGGTGTCGTGACTGCGGAGGCCCTTTATCTGGGGGTGGTGGGGGTGTGCGGGATGTTTGTTTGGGGTGTCACCTGGGGGGATGGTTTGGTGGTGATCGGGGGTGGGGGTCTGGGGTGTGGTGGTTGTGTTTGGTGTGTGGAGCGGATCTTTGTGGGGGAGCGGGCTGTCTCTCCGGTATGGGGCGGAGAGCGGTGGGTGGTTGCTGATTCCCGGTCGTATGAGCTGCAGCGGGAGGGGTCGGCGTATCTGGCGTCGTTGCGGGCGCGGGGGTGTTCGCCGAATACCGAGCGTGCGTACGCCGGGCGGGTTGCGCTGTACCTGAACTTCTGCCGGATGCGGCGGATCGAGTGGACCGAGCCGGGATTTTTGGGTCTGGTGGGGTTGCAGCAGCGGCTGGTCGATGTGCCGCTGCCGCCGCGTACGGGACGGCCGGTGCCGGGAGCGGCCAGGTTCCGGTCGCGGGGATCGGCGAACGCGGTGATGACCACCGTGGGGGAGTTCCTGCGGTTCGGTGCCGCGCACGGCTGGGTGCCGGCCGCCACGGCCGGGTTGTTGTCGGAGCCGAAATTGCTGCGGTTCACCCCGCCCGGGTACGACACCGGGGAGTCGGGCCGGTTGCGGCAGGTCCGGGCGGCGACGTTCCGCTTCAAGATCGCCGAGCCGGGTTACGAGGACCTCGACCCGGAGCAGATCCGCCGAATGTTGGTGCTGGCGCCGCGGGCGAGGGAGCGGTTCCTGATCGGGCTGCTGGCCTGTACCGGGCTGCGGATCGGTGAGGCGCTGGGGCTGCACCGCGGCGACATGCACCTGCTGGCCTCCTCCCGGCCGGTGGGCTGCGGTATCGAGGGCCCCCATGTGCATGTGCGGCGCCGCAGCGACAACCCCAACGGGGCGCTGGCGAAGTCGCGCTTCAGCCGCTTCGTGCCCGTCACCGCGGACCTGGTCGCGCTCTACAGCGACTACCAGTACGAACGCGGACGGGTGGTCCAGGCCGCGGACTCCCCGATGGTGTTCGTGAATCTCTTCCGGCCGCCGCTGGGCCGGCCGATATCTTACCCGAACACCAAGGAGGCCTTCGACCGCTTGGCCCGCGCTGTTGGCCATCCGTGCCGGCCGCACATGCTGCGGCCCTCCGCGGCGACCCGGTGGCTGCGCGAGGGCGTCGACCGCGACGTGGTGCAGCGGCTGCCGGGGCACGCGTCGTCGCTGTCGATGGAGCACTACCGGCACGTCGACGAAGCTGAGGCCCGCGCGGCGGTGGAACACGTCGACTCGCTGCGGGAGCGCTCATGACCCTTCCTCTTCCTCTGTCTACGACGCTGTCCGCTACGGCGGCCGGCACCACACCCGCGATGGACGAGCCGGGGTGGGCGGGGTGGCTGCGCGAGCACACTGATCCGGGCTGGCGGCCGACGGAGTGGCAGCCGCGGTTCTGGCTGTTCACCGGGAACCCCGATGAGCCGCGAACGTCGGTGTCGCTGTGCCGGACTGCCGTCTGCGAGACGCTGGTGTCGCCGACGAACAGCTACTGCCCGCTGTGCAAGCACGCGCAGATCCAGTCACCGCTGCCGGACGATCAGTTCGCGGCGACGTTCGTGCCGGTCCGCACCAAGGTGTACTTCGGCGGGGCCATGGACGCGTGCTCGGTGGCGCGGGACGGGCAGCGGTGCGTACGCCCGTCCCACTGCCGGGGGCTGTGCAGCCTGCACTACGCGCAGTTCAACGCCCACACCCAGCGCGGTAAGGCCGGCGACTGGCACGCGGCGGCCGTACCCTACACCGATATCCCGCCATGCCCGGTGCCGGCATGCCCCCTTCCCGCTGTCTACGGGTCGGGCCCGTGCCGGCATCATGCGCGTCTGTTCCGGGAGCACCGGCGTACTGCGCCGGGTGCTGACCTTGCCGACTGGGCGCCTCGCCAGACCCCGTACCTCGCGCCCCACCAGTTCAGCCTCCTGACGCTGCCCGAACCGCTGCGCCTGGAAGTGCTGTTCGGGCTGCAGCAGGCCGATCCGTGGCTGCGAACCTTCGAACCGTGCCAGGTGCGCCGGATGGTGCGGGATCTGTCCGGGGTAGCGACGCTGGTCAGCGACGTGTCCGACGAGCAGTTGTGCCCGCGCTCCAGCGTCGCGGTCCGGCGGATGCTCGGCCGGGTGCGCACTGCGGTCCGGGCAGGCTTCTCGCAGTACACCGGCACCGCGCCCGCGGAGGAAGACCTGCTGGACCTGCGAGCTCTGGGGCAGGGGTCCCGCACCCCGGCGGGCATCCGCCACCCCAAGACCGTCGACCTGCGCCCCATCGGACAACCGTGGCTGCGGAGACTGCTGCGGACCTGGACGACCCAGCAGCGCCCGAATACGGACGGCTTCACCCGGACCCTGTGGGGAGTCCAGTTGGCGTCACAGGCGCTGGCGTCCCGCCCGGCCACCGACGACCCCGCGAAGCTGCGCTACGACGACGTCACCGCGGTGGTCGAGGCATTCCGGGCCGCGCTGAAGCAGAACGGGGAGCCGGCCGGGTGGAGCTACCGGATGTCGATTGCCAGCCACTTCTTCGCCCTGATCGACTACGGCCG
This sequence comes from Streptomyces sp. NPDC020983, assembly GCF_044333485.1. NCBI lineage: Bacteria > Bacillati > Actinomycetota > Actinomycetes > Kitasatosporales > Streptomycetaceae > Streptomyces > Streptomyces sp. NPDC020983. The sequence goes on from NZ_JBIRRA010000024.1 coordinate 21,183, forward strand.
CCGCTCCGGGGCCGCGGACGGCCTGTCCGCCGCCTTCGTCCGCGACCCCGCCGCCCCACCGCATCGCCCAGGAGGAAGCAGGCGAGGACGAGATCGGCAAGGCCATCCCCGAACCGGTGATCCGTCAACTCGATGCCCACCTCCACCTGCTGGGCCAGGGCCGGGCCCGTGGCCAGCGCACTCTCGCCTCCGCTGACCTGCAGCTGATGTACCAGACCCTGTACGTCCTGCTTCGCGACACCGGGCGGCGCCCCAACGAGATCGTGTCCCTGTCCCGGGAGTGCCTGGAAACCCGCCAGGACCAGACCTCCCTGATCTGGGACAACCACAAGGCCCGGCGCCACCGCAGGCGACTGCCCATCACCGCCTCCACCGCCCAGGCCATCCGCACCTGGGGCGAACGCCGCGACCAACTCCAGGCGACCCTGCCGCCGGCGGGCGCCGACTACCTCTTCCCGGCCCTCACCCCCCTGGCCACCCGCCGGCACCTGCACACCAGCTACCTCAGCGAGACCCTGCGCCACTGGGTGGCCGACCTGCCAGCGCTGCACGCGGAGGGCACCGACTCCGACGCAGCCCTGCTGCCCTTCGACCGCTCGCTCATCTACGCCTACGCCTTCCGCCACTCCTACGCCCAGCGGCACGCAGACGCCGGAACGCCCCTGGACGTGCTGTGCGAACTCATGGACCACAAATCGGTCCGGACCACCCAGCGCTACTACACCGTCTCCCTGCAGCGGAAACGCGATGCCGTGGCGAAGCTCAGCGCTCACGTCGTCGACAACCAGGGCCTGCCCCGCCCCGCTGACCCCGCCCTGTACGAGATGCGCTCGGTGGCGGTTCCCTATGGGGGCTGCACCGAGCCCAGCAATGTCAAAGCCGGCGGCACCTCGTGCCCGATCCGCTTCCAGTGCGCAGGGTGCGGCTTCTACCGCCCCGACCCCTCCTACCTGTCCGCGATCGAGCAGCACATCAACGAGCTGCGTGCCGACCGGGAGACCGCCTTGGCCATGGACGCCGCCGAGTTCGTCATCACCGCCCTGAGCGCGCAGATCACCGCTTTCGAGCAGGTCACCGACCGCATGCGCCGCGCCCTGGCAGCCCTGCCCGCAGATGAGCGGGCCGAGATCGAGGAAGCCAGCACCATCCTGCGCAGGGCCCGCGCCGGAGCAGGCCACCCCCTCCTGCCGCTCACCGTCGCCGACCACGACCCCCAGGAGCGGCCGTGAACCGATCCGGGAACCCCGCCACGCTCGCCCAGGCCCGGCGCCGCAACAGCCTCGACAAACGCCAGCGCACCCTGAATGCACTGGCCGACCTCGAACACGACGGGACGAAGATCACGTTCACCGCCGTCGCCCGTGCTGCCGGCGTCTCCACATGGCTGACCTACACCCCAGGCATCCGCGAGCACGTCGAGGCCGCCCAGCGACGCCAGCACGCCGCAGCTGGCCAGCACGGCGCCCCGCACACCGCGCCGGCAGCACTGCGCATCGAACTCGACCTGGCCCGCCAAGAGACCCGGCAGCTCAGGGCCGACCGCGACCGGCTCAATACCGCTGTGCGCCACCAACTCGGACAGCAACTCGACAACCTCGCTGCCGCAGACCTTGCCGCCCGCGTCGACGAGCTCACCCAGTCCGGCCAGCAACTCGCCGACCAACTCCGACAGGCAACGGCCGAGAACACCGCCCTGCGAGAACGCCTCGTAGCCGCGGAAGCCGATCTCACCGCAGCCCGCACCAGTCTGCGCCGAATGATCCGCGCCGAGAACACCGCGCGCTGACACGTATGGCGGGACGTCTGCCGTACCAAGTTGTTCACACGCGGCTCTGGACCCAGACCGTGGCCCAGGTGACAACGAAGCCGCCGGCCGCGGTCGCTGCGCCGCGTACTAGGTAGAGGCCGGCTTCGCTGCCCAGGTTCCGGAGTCGGCCTCGGAACCGGGCCTTCGAGGGCAGGCGTTTCGGCGCAAGGAACGGTTTCGAGCACGCACTGTCGCCGGCGCGGTTTTCGTGGGGCATGAACTGTTCCTCCGTGTGGGTTGTTGTCTGCCTTGTGATTGGTGAGTCGCTTCCGTAGGCCGTGCGCTCACGGAGAGTCCAGCGCATGGGACTGCTTGTTCTTCCACTGAGCGGAAAGTTCGTCAGGCCGCCGTAGGGGGCCATGCCTTACACCGTTTTCCGCGAGTGTGTGACGTCCTTCACTGTTTTCCAGTCGGATGCACACCCAGGCGCGTAACCTGCTGCTTTCGGGGAGTCAGGGACTGGCGGTGGGGGGCGGAATGAGCGTTGTACGGACCGGAGGCGGCCGCTATCAGGAAGAGCTTGAGGCAGCGGCTGCAGAACTGCGCAGCCTCCAGGCGGCGCACGGTGGCCTGACGCTGAAGCAGATCGTGAGCAGGGCCGGCCGCGGCAATCTTGGCGAATCGATGGTCAGCGCGGTGCTGAGGGGACGGACGCTTCCCCGCTGCGATTACTACTTGACCTTGGTGCGAGTGCTGCTCACCTACGACACCGGGAAGCTCGCCTCCTGGCAGCACGAGGACATAGCGGTCTGGAAAACGCGCTGGCAGCAGTTGCAGCGCCTGAAGCAAGACGAAAAACTCGGGAAGAGCGTCAGGGCGCAGTCAGCGGCGGAGCAGCCGCAGACTGCCGGCGGTCTGGCTGAGCGCGTTCTGCTCAGTGTTGTGCGCGCAGGTGAGTACATACAGCTGCTTCCGATGGCCGCGGACACGGGCGGCGTATGGGCTGTGGCGTTTTCACCGGAGGGTTCGCTCATCGCCACCGGCCATGGCCCCAAGACTGCACAGCTCTGGGACACGGTCGCCCGGCAAAGGTCGGGGCCTCCGTTGTTCGGGCACACTGACCGGGTCGTCACCGTGGCCTTCTCTCCGGACCAGGTTCTGCTCGCCACTGGAAGCGACGACGGGACGGTTCGCCTGTGGGACGTTGCCAGCAGAACGCTCGTGGCTGAGCCGCTCGACGGCCATAGCGGCGGGGCTTCCACCGTGCTCTTTTCTGCCGACGGACGCCTCCTGGTGACCGTAGGCAGGACCATCCGCCTGTGGGACGTCACGGACGCGGCGAAACCCTTGAAGATCGGCAAGCCTTTTTCCGGCAGCCTGACCGCTCCGCCAGCACTGTCCTCGGCAGGCATACTGGCCACAGGCCACTCGGGGGGCGTCGCCCACCTCTGGGATCCCGCTCAGCAGACAAAGCTCGGTGGTCCGCTGCGGGGACATGCGGATGATGTCACTGCACTCTGTTTCTCGCCCGATGCAGAACTCCTGGCGACCGCGGGGCAGGACATCCAACTGTGGAACGTTGCCCGCGCCGAAATGATCCATGAGCCCCTGCAGTGCGCGGGCGAGCAGGTTCGCCGCATGGCCTTCTCGCCCGATGGCCGTGTACTTGCTGCCGTCACCGGTCATCACGATCAGGAGGAGGCGACAGACCATGTCGTCCGGCTCTGGGATACCGGTACCTGGAAAGAGCTCGGTGACCCGTTAGTAGGTCATTCAGGCACTGTCGATGCTGCCGCCTTCTCACCAGACAGCCGGCTGTACGCAACCGGTGGACACGACGGGCTGCTGCGGCTTCGGATACTTCCCGCACCGAGGCCCTGACTACAGGCCAGTACGCCTCTGGCGCGCTGATGTCAGCAGCCGGGCCCGGTTTTTGGCCATCCCGTGTCAGCAAGGCGCACACGGCGGCACATATATGGGTGGGCGCCCGGGCTCCAACAGAGAACCCGGGCCTGACCTGCGCCGCCGCCTACCAGCGCATTCCCAGCTCAGTCAGCTCCGCCCGCCGCTCCTGCGCGAGCTTGTCGGCCCTGCGGCGGGAGTTGTCGATGAAGGTGCCGAGCTTGTATGGGACGCCGTCGACGTCTTCGATGTGCTTCCTGGGCACGTGGAGGTGGCCCTCGCGGGCGTGGAACTGCCGGGCGGCCGCTAGGTTGGCGGCCCAGTGGTCGGCTCGTGTGCGGGGCGCCTGTGGCCTTCCCTCCGGCGCGGCCGGACCGAGGTGGAGCATGTTCTCGAGCATCCAGGCTTGCGCGGGCAGCAGCTGTTCCCAGCCGAGCCGTTGCGCCTGGATCCAGGCGCCCAGGTCCTCGCCCTGGAGCGTCATCTGCCCGGGGGCGGTGGGCAGCGCGGTGCCTGCCTCGATGAGGCCCCGGCAGAGCTTGTAGCAGCGCTGCCAGGCGACGGGCCAGGCCGGGCACCAGCTCGAGTCGATGGCCTCCAGGGCGTCCCTGCGCTCTTCGGTCAGCGCTCCGGCGGTGTTGCCGGCCGGCAGCCCCTGCTCGCGCCGCGCCTGGATCTCCGCCGCCTTCCGACCCGCAGTCCTGTTGTTCTTCATCCAGACGCCGATGGGGTAGCCGCGGTAGGTGGCGGTGGTGGGCGGGAGGAGGTGGCCCGCTTCTGCCGCCCACGCGGCTGCTGCAGACAGCTGTCGTGGGTCGTTCATTCTGGGTAGCAGCGATTCTCTGACCGTGGAGTGTGCAGGTGCAATGAGTGGATGGTGGCTGTCCGTCGGCTCGGTCAGGTGTTCGTGCTCGTCTTGGCTACCCGGGTTGACCTGCATTGAGCTGATGTGCGTTGACGTGCGCTCAGGATCGCTGAGTGGTGCGCAGGTCCACAGGTCCGCCCAAACGATGGCCGTCCGATCCGAGGAGAAAGAGGGTTTGCTTTTAGATTGTTCTCTAACTTGCGGCGTCGAAATGTGATTTTGAACTGGGTCGCTCACCTGAGCATTTTGCGGACGCGGAGAGGTGGGGCAGCCCGCTCGCCTCGCCCACCTCCACCTTGGGCCTTGCTGATGACCGGGCGATCTCGGATCATGGGTGTCCATGGCAGACGTAACTGCGGTGCTTGAGCTGGTCGGCGGGTTGGGTGCAGCAGCTATCGGCGCGGTGGGCGGCAGCCTCCTGCAGCGATCGAAGAGTCGTCAGGACAGCGCCGCAACCGCTGTGCAGCGCGCAGATGCTGCGGACGAGCGACGGCGTCTCACGAACGAGCTGACGCTGGAGATCATCACCGCCGCGCGGACTGCCAGCCGTGCACTGCTGGCGTCACTCGAACGATTCGCGCAGGACGCTGAAGCTGGTCGATCGGTCGACGCTGACCGCTTTGATGAGCAAGTCGGCACGCTGGAGGCTGATCTGGTTGGTGCCCTCCACCGCCTGGCCGCGAGCGAAACGGCGATCGTGCCGACGGAATCCCTTACTGATGAGCACAGGCCCTTCGTTGAAGTTGTGGCTGACATGACCGCCTCCATACGGAAGCACCTCCTGGAAGTCACCTCTGGCTCTTCCTTGGACTTCCTGGAGACTGACCTCCGCCTGATTCGTGCCACTTCCGCCGACCTCGATACGTTCCTTCGCACTCAGACCGAGGTTGTCGCAGGTCGGCCCCTGGGCTTCAGGATGGCGATTGACGAGGTGTGAGCTGCATGGGTGTCCGGCGGCCTACGGTCTACGTACCGACTCCCTTGAGGCGCCGCTCAGCTTGCTGCTCCTTACACCTTCGACAGTTGCGTGGCGCTGATCGATTTCTCGCAGCGGACAGTTTTGCCCACGTTGTATCGGGGTGCCCGGTGTCCGTTCGGGGTGCCTGGCGGGCGTCCGGGACCAGGCCGGTGGGGTTTCGGTGCTCCGGCGGGGTAGGGCATGTGCTGGTGGATCTCCGGCCCGTGCTTCGGAGCGCATGATCAGACGAAGGCCGCCTCACTGTTCGGTGAATGTCCAGGTCGACGACACACTTCGAATCCGCGAGCTGATCACGGTTGTTGAGTGACGTGCAGGAGCGTGTGCGGAGCAGGAGGATCGCGTCGTCGAGGCGCCCCTGGTGCTCCCGGATTGCGGCGAGGGCGCGAACTGCGTTGTCGCGGTCGTTGCTGTGGCGGCACCATGAGCCCTCACACCCGTGGTCCTTGGCGACGAGGGGGGCCAGGAGGTCGGCGGCGTCTTCCTCACGGCCCGCGCTCGTGGCGACTTTGGGCAGGGCCGCGACCAGGAACCAGTCGTCGAGTCCCGTGCTCAGCATCTCGAACGCCTCGTCTGCATGCCCGTGGCGCGCGAAGAGGCGAGCGGCGAACTCCAGGGGCAGCCGGCCCGTCCGGGCGTGCGGCCGAACCAGGGTGACGGCCTCCGCCGCCCGACCCCACTGTTCCAGGAACTCGGCCTTCGTCCGGATGGCGGGCCACCAACCCGTCGCTGTGTACGGGGCGAGTGCCTCCAATGCCTCCGCCTGCCGACCCTCGCCGCCGCACCGGCGGGCCCACTCCAGTGCGCAGAACCACTCTCCCTCGCCGGCCAGAGCCCGGACATCTTCCTCGTGACCGAGCGCAAGGAGACGGGAGGCCACGGAAGGGGGGATGCATCCGGACAGGGTCCTGGCCTGGCGTTCGAGCTCTGCAGCGTCCATGGCAGCGCACCCTAGCCGCCACCAAGGACAGCGGCTGGAGGCGTTCCCTGCCGCTTCGCCCCCTGCCGCAAAGGTCGGAGACGCGGACCAGGCGCCGCATCCGGCAGATCCGGTTCGAAGATCAGCCGGTGGCCGCCTCTCCATCCGGGCACCAACCCAGAATGCCGGGACAAACCCCCGGATCAGGTCCAACCCGCTACACCACTTCCAAGGACGCAACCGTTGCCCCCCTTGGCACCGCCAGCACCGCAGTTGCACCGGGCCGATCCTCCTGGCTCTGACGCACAACCCTCACTCGCCCACCTGGCGACTTGCCGACGCGTGTCGCGGCTGCGCAGTCGCAACGCCCCACACCGCCCGCGTCCCTGAACCCGCCGGGCCGGTCTCAGCCGCCCACATCCCGAGGCACCCAACGCCCCCGATGCCGCATGAGGACGGCGACAACACCTCGGTGTGGAATGTCGGAGACGGCGCCTGGTGAGTTGCTTTCATTCGCAGCACTCACATTGCCCGAGCTCATGCTCGCAACACTCAGGAAGCAGTTCGCCGGGCGCATGAGGCCACGTCCAGTAAACCTCCGGCGCACGACAGCCAGTTACGAACCCGGCTGATGGTTGACGTCGGTTGCAGGGTCCCCGATAGACCAGGGGTTCCGGCGACCGGGTACGTCAGGCTGATGCTGACGTACCCGGTCGAACCCTGTGCCGGATCGTCAGGCTGCCCCTGCGTAGTGCAGGGCATAAAGGATGGCAGGAAGAGCTCCGAGGAGACCGGCGATTGCGGTGATGACCGCGGCGGCCCGCTGAGTGGTCCTCAGCGATCTGACCAAATAGGCCACAAGAACGAAAAAGGCCAGCGCCACTACGACGGAGGCCACGAGTGATGGGGAGGCAGCTGAAGTTTGCATCGCAGGGCAAGACTCCTTGCAACGGCATCTGGTCCGGTTTCCCAGCCGCGCCGTTGGCCGCCCCATCGCAGGCACTTGGTAGGGAGTGCCCGGACCGGCAACATCCGCGTACGGGAGTTGACGGCCACGCTAGCGGAAATCCTCGTTGCAGCACCAGAGTTGGCAGAAAAATACGTCCGGCCACCCGGGCTACCACCCCCGGGTGTCGGACGCGCGCTCGACGGACCAGATGCCGGTGTCGATGCAGTATGGGCATCTTGCCAGTACCCGATAAACAACAGATGTACCCGCACCTCGCATCCTTCACCTGCACCGTTACCTTGCGGATGGCTGCATCCCGGATCCACATCGCCTCCAATTCGCCAGACTTCGCACAACTACGCAATCCTACAACTTATTGACTACTCTACGTAACTTAACGCCAACTTAGTGAGGGTGCTAAGCTCACCGTGCCGGCTCAGTCGGGTGAGGGGCGCATGGTCTTCGAGCTGAACGTCCTGAGAGGCGTGGAAGTACAGCAGGACGGGCGGGTTCTTGCGCTGGGACCTCCCCAACGCCGTGCCATTCTCGCGTTGCTCGCCACGGCGCCGGACCGTACACAGTCGGTAGCGGAACTGACGGCAGGGCTCTGGGACGGAACCCCACCTTCAACGGCTGCGACTGCCTTGCAGGTCCACATGCACCATCTGCGGCGAGTTCTACGAGAAGCCGACGACGGGCGAGGCGGGCCGGTTTTGATGACCGTGCGCAGTCCCGTTGCCGCTGACGTGCGCTACATCCTTCAGGTCGCTTCGGAATCGGTCGACGTGGAGCGCTTCCGCCGGTGGCACCGTGAGGGATTGGCTGCACATACCCGCGGTGACTTGCACGGAGCACGGGCGGCGTTCGCTGAAGCTGATGCCCTGTGGGGTAGGGAACCTTTGGCGGGGCTGGCGCCCACGTCCAAGGTCCTGCAGGTTCGGGCGGCCCTCGTTGAGGAGCGAGCACGGGCGATGGCCGATCGTGAGCTTCTGTCGCCGACCCGCCCTTCATCTTCATCGTTCACACGTGCAGACACCACCCCGGCCGATACGTCTCAACCCAAGGGTTTCCGTTTCCAAGTACTCGGGCCGGTGCGCGCCTGGCGCGACGGCGAGCAGATCAACACCGGCGCGCCCCAGCAGCGCGCGCTGCTGGCGGTGCTGCTGCTGCGCGGCGGGCGCACGGCCACCGCGGCCGAGTTGCTGGACGCGCTGTGGGGCGACTCGCCGCCCAACACCGCGCTCGCCGCCCTGCGTTCGTACGCCTTCCGGCTGCGCAAGGCACTCGGCTCGCAGACCCTCGTCACCGACTCCGGCGGCTACGCCATCCGGATCCCCGTCGAGGCCCTGGACGCAACCAGGGTCGAGCAACTGGTGGGCGAGGCGGAGAAAATACGCCAGAGCGACCCCGCCCAGGCCCGCGAACTCCTTGTCAGCGCCCTGGACATGTGGAACGGCGAGCCGCTGGCCGGGCTGCCCGGCCCGTACGCCGAGACGCAGCGGGTGCAGCTCGCCGAGTGGCACCTCGGCCTCATCGAGGCGCGGCTCGAACTCGACCTGGAGCTGGGCGCCCACGCCGAAGCCGTCTCCGAGCTGACCGCCGTCACCGTCGAGCACCCGCTGCGCGAACGGCTGCGTGCCCTGCTCATGCTCGCCCTCTACCGCAGCGGGCGGCAGGCCGAGGCGCTGGGCGTCTATGCCGACACGCGGCGGCTACTCGCCGACGAGCTGGGCATCGACCCGTCGGCCGAGCTTACAGAGCTACACCAGCGCATCCTGGAGTCTGATACGGGCCTCGCACTACCGCACGGCCCAGTCCCATCGGGTGTCCTCGAGGTCATGCGCCCGGCGGAATTGCCCGGGACTGTGCCTGATTTCACGGGCCGCGCCGCCTTCGTGCGGGAGCTGGGCGAACAGTTGTCGGCGGCGGCGCTAGGCAGCGGCGTGATGGCAGTTTCCGGGTTCAGCGGTGTCGGCAAGACGACGCTGGCCGTCCAGGTCGCGCACGAGGCCCGGGAGAACTTCCCCGACGGCCAGCTCTACGTCGACCTCCAGGGCACCAGCGCGGTGCCGTCGGAACCCGAGGCGGTGCTCGGCTCGTTCCTGCGCTCCCTCGGCCTGCCCGACGCGGCGATCCCCGACTCGCTCGCCGACCGGGCCGCGCTCTACCGCTCCACGCTGTCCGGCCGCCGCGTCCTGGCGCTACTCGACAACGCCTACGACGCCGCCCAGATCCGGCAGCTGCTGCCCGGCACCCCCGGCTGCGCCGCGCTCGTCACCAGCCGGGTGCGGATGGTGGACCTGGAGGGCGCGCACCTGGTCGACCTCGACGTGATGTCGCCCGAGGAGTCGCTGCTGCTCTTCACCCGCATCGTCGGCGATGAGCGGGCCCGCAGCGAGCGGCAGGCCAGCCTCGACGTCGTCGCCGCGTGCGGCTTCCTGCCGCTGGCGATCCGCATCGCCGCCGCGCGCCTGGCCGCCCGCCGCACCTGGACGGTGTCGGTGCTCGCCGCCAAGCTCGCCGACCACCGGCGGCGGCTGGACGAGCTGCGGGCCGGCGACCTCGCCGTCAAGGCCACCTTCGACCTCGGCTACGACCACCTCTCCGCCGCGCAGGCCCGCGCCTTCCGGCTGCTGTCGCTGCCCGAGGGCCCCGACATCTCGCTGGACGCCGCGGCCGCCGTCCTCGACCTGGACCGCTACCGGGCCGAGGAACTCCTCGAAGCCCTCGTCGACATCAGCCTCATCGAATCCGCCGCGCCCGCCCGCTACCGCTTCCACGACCTGCTGCGCCTCTACGCGCGCGAGCGCGCCGAAACCGACGAGAGCCAGGAGGAGCGCTGCGCGGCGCTCTCCCGGCTGCTCGACTTCTACCTCGGCTCGACGGCCTCCGCGTACGCGCTGGAGAATCCGGGCGACCGCGTCCTGGACCACCTGGCGCCGACCAGCCACCCCGGGCTCGCCTTCACCGCCCGCGAGGAGTCGCTGGACTGGATGTTCCGCGAAGCACAAGGACTTTTCGCAACCGTGCGGCAGGCTGCCGAGGGCGGCTGCGGCGGCTTCCTGCGGCGCGCGGCCGACGTCCTGCTGGTCTCCCAGGACCTGATGGAGTCCGGTGTCTACGCCCGGCAGTACGAGCAGGCCGCCCGCGCGCTGGTCGGCGCGGCCCAGAACTGCGGCGAGACGCTGGTCGAAGGGCGCGCCCGGATCTGGCTGGGCCAGCTGCTGCGGATCACCGGCCGCTTCGAGGAGGCCGAGAACGAGGCCACCCGCGCCCTGATGCTCGGCATAGTCGCCGAGGACCCCATCACATGCAGCTACGCCCCGAACCTGCGCGGCATCCTCGCTTTCCTCGGCCGCCGCTTCGCGGAGAGCGCCGCCTACTACACCACCGCCCTGGAGGCATTCCGAGCGGACGGCAACAGGCACGGCGAGGCGGCCGCCCTCAGCAACCTCTCGCGGGTGCAGTCGGAGATCGGTCAGGAGGACGCGGCCGTCGCTGCCGCAGAGCAAGTGGTGGCGATGCGCCGGGGGCTGGGGGTCGGCTTCCGGCTCGGCAACGGTCTCTACGCACTGGGGATCGCCCAGACCGTCAGCGGCAGACTAGACAGCGCGGTGGCCTCGTTCACCGAGGCGGCTGGCATCTTCCGCGAGTCCCGGCAACACTTCTGGGAGGGCATGGCGCTCTTCCGGCTCGCAAACGTCCACCTCGCCGCCGGACGGTTCCGGGAAGCTGCCTCCTGCGTCGAGCAGTCACTAGGCCTCCTACGCAAGGACCGGGTCGGCGACTGGCGCACCGCAAATGCCCTCACCGCGCTCGGGCGCGCCCTCGCCGGCATGGGCCAAAGCATCCGCGCACGCTCCTGCTGGCAGGAGGCACTAAACATCTACCAGGCGCTCGGAGCACCCGAGGCCCAGGGCGTGCAAGGGCTGTTGGACGGTGGCCATGCAGCGATCAGTGTCGTCTGACTGCAAGCGTCGGGTCCTCGGGCTCCTCTGGGCAACACGATTCCTTCGCCCCGCACGCACGGCATCAGCGCCGCGCCACCGGCCCGGCGCCTGGGACGGGCGCCGAACATGCAGGCCGTTTGACCCAGGCTGAAGCAGAGGACAACCCGCACAAAGGCTCCCTCAGTGCGCGGGCCGCTCACGTCGACGGCGAAGCGTGCGCCGTAGGCGCCACGGCACAGCGGCTCGCACCGGGCTGCGGGCTGTGTGATCCGCGGTGGTGAGCGGTGCCCGACACGGTTCCCCTGCGCCGCGCCGTGGCGTCTCAGGCTAGGGTCACACCCCCCCTCCGGTCCGCATCGGCGGCGGGACGGGCCGAGGCGAGCCGCGTGGGGTGAGAGATGCCCAGGCCGCGCAGGAGATCTCCCGTGCCCAGGTAGTGGCGCCCGGCCAGACGGCTGATGAACGACAGCGTGGTCTCCCGCGCAGTGGGCGCGATCTGGAGCGGCGCGCGGGCTGTTCGCGGGCGGCCCGTGACCGGTGTGTCCACGGTCGAGTTCTCCCCTTTCCTTCTTGTCCTTTGCGACGTGCTGTGTAGGGGCGATGACGAGGGGCTGTCGGCCGGTGCGGTCCCGGCCGCACCGGAAGCCGCCGGCGATGCGAGGTTCTGGCCAGGTGTGGAGGAGGGTATTCCCAGCCCGCCGCACCGTCCCGGCGAGCCGCCGGTGCCGGGCTCGGCGCAACCTGCGCGGCTCGGCCGTGAACTGGGCAGGGGGCTCGGGCTGCTCTGTGACGTGCCGGCTGCCGGTGCACTACACGGTCAGGTGTCCCGCGGGCGCAGGGGCAGGTCGTCGCTGTGACAGGGGTCGTGTATGTGGGAGTAGGCGCTCCAGATGCGTGTGACCGCGTTGCGGGCGGGAGGGGATCCGAGGCCGAGCGCGGACAGTTCCAGCGGTCGGATCTGCGGGAGGCCTTTGTGCAGGGCATTGGTGCACTTGCGCTGGAAGAGAGGTTGGTACGAACGCTCCAGCAGGTCCAGGCGTGCCATGGAGGCGGGCGTGAGCCAGGGCCGGTCGAGGGCGGCGATGACATCGCGGCGCAGCGCGGCCTCGGCTTTGGCCAGGCGGCGTTCCCAGCCCGGGTGTTCCTCGCCCGAGCGGTATCGCAGCGGGCGCAGGATGGTCTGGTACCGCTGGATGATGGCCGCGACGCGGATCGTCTCGGGAAGGGTGACTGGTTCCCTGGCTGCTACGGCCCACAGATCGCTGTCGCCTCTGGCGGGCGTGAGCCGCTGCGCCCGGTCACGCCAGACCGCGTCGTGGTCTCGGTGTTCCAGCCACCAGTACGTGACGGCGGCGTAGGCGCAGTTCACGGCCGGGACCGAAGCGAAGTGCCAGTAGGAGGAGTACAGCCGGCGGTCACGGCGCAGGTGCCGCAGGGCAGCGGGGATCTCGGGGGCGGCGTGGAGGTCGGCGTAGTCGGCGTTCACGGGTGTGCCATTGATGGTCTGCCGGCCGAGGGTCCACTGTCCGTGCTTGCGGCACAGCAGGCCGAGGTAGGTGCCGTAGGCGGTGATGCGGCTTCCCGGCTGGTACCGGGCGGCGCACCGGGCGCAGGCCGCCGCAGGTAGGTGAGCGGGCGTCTGGAAAAGGGCGCTTCGGTTTCCCTGCTGGTGTGGGCCCTCTCCCGACCGCCAGGCGGGCAGCGTTTTGCTGAGTTGGGTGTCGGTCAGGCCGCACAGGGTTGCAACAGCCCATTTGGCGCCGGCGGACAGGTGGATCTCCCGTGTCAGACCTGCCCTGGGGACGGCCGGGTGGTCGATGCCCAGTGCGGTGAGCAGACGGGAGGCGGTCAGGTGGTGTGCGTCCGCGAGCCGGTTGAGGTAGGACCAAGTCGTCTCGCCCAGGAAGGGGCGGACGCGGACGGCACTGGCGGTGGGTGTGGTCGTGGTCCCGGGCGCGGTCACCGGCGGCTCCTTAAAGGTCAGTCGGCTGCGCCGAGCGGTGTGTATGCGGTGCGGACGGGTTCTCGGCCCACAGCCCCTTGGTCACGCCGGTCGTACCTGCCGCATGTGCCGCGTCTGCCGTCGTGTCGGTGTGCTGGCGGGCAGGGCCTGTTGCGGCGTGGGTTGCCGGGCGTCGGATCACGAACTGCAAGACGCTCTCGATGCCCGGAGACTGCTGGGTGGGTGCGGGTGAAACAAGGTCAGGGAGGCGTGGTGAGACGCAGCGAGCGTTCGGTGGGGACATGCCAGCCGCCGGTCAGGCCGAGGGCGTGGGCGCGGGTGCTGGAGGGGCGCGGACCGTGGTGGAGGAGGCCCGTGCGGTCGTCGTAGTGCTCGGGTGCCTGGGCCATGCTTGGGAGCGTCCACAGCAGCGCCCGGTTGGTTGCGGTGCTCGGTGCTGCCCGGGCGCGTATGCAGCCGTCGAGCCAGTGCTGCAGTGGGTCGGGGAGACCGCGCCGTCGTCCGCAGGCCCTGGCTGCCTCGGCCAGGCGTTGCGGCAGCCAGGGCCGGCCGGTGCGGTGGGCGAGTTCGGCGTGGACGGTGCCAGCGGCTTGCGTGCTGGCACGGGTGCGGGCGCGGGGACTGGCGTGCGGTACCTGGTGCCGCCATGCGGGGGTAGCCAGGAATTCGGCGACGGCGATGGTCTCCGGGTAGGGGATTAGCGGGTGCGCGGCGACCTCAAGCGGGTTGTCCAGGCCCAGGAGACGGGCCAGGGCCGCGGTGCGCCGCGGCCAAAGGTGCTCCTCGGGCCACGCAGCGCTCTGCCAGGACCACACGACTGCGCAGGCGTACGCCAGGGCGTCGTTGGCATCAGGGCGCTCGCGCAGTAGCCGCATGTGGCGGCGGTGGGCGTTCAGGATCTCGGGGAAGTGCGTCAGGTCGATGAAGGAGGGCGTGTCCCAGGTCGCGAGCAGCCAGCGGCGGTGGCGCTGGCAGATGTGGCGTGCCCCGGTGACGTACACCAGGACCGGGGTGGGCCGGGCGAGGCGGGGGTGTCGGGTGTGCCTGCGGCTGCAGGGGCCGCAGGCGGTGTGCCAGGGGCGGTGCGGGACGTACCAGTCGGTCCACAACGGCCCGCGGTCAGTGCCGAGGGGATGGGCGTGGGCGGCGGCCGGCAGTCGCCGCCCGAGGTCTTCTTGCCTGATGCCGGCGAACAGAGCAAGGCGCTGACGTGCCTTGGGGCCGAGATATACCTCGCGTCCGGGCGCAGGAATGGCCGCAAGCGGCCGCCCCGGTAATGGCCCGGTGATCGCCCTGAGCAGGTCCCGGGCCGGCAGGCGGTAGACGGCCGCCAGCCGACTCAGCCACGACGCGGTGAGCTCTCCCGCGACCGGGCGGGGCGAGGCAGCGCCCTGGACGCTTGGTGTGGTCGGCATAGCAGGCGGGTCTCCTGTCGGCGCAGCGAAGGGAAGGTGTAAGAAGGCGCCCTGGGGGCGCCTGCCCTGCGCTGACGGCACGTCGGGCCAGGGGCGCTCCACTTACGGGGCGATGGGCTGCCGGTTCGAGCGCTGGACCAGGGCGGCTGGTTGTGTGGCCACGGTGCGGTCAGGCGGTGCCGCGGCGACGCTGGGCGCGCACGTCGAGCTGAATCCTGGAAAGGAGCTGTCTGGTGATCTTCTGGCTGCCGTCGTCGAGGGCGGTGAGCGCGGCGGAGCGGATCAGGTGGGACAGGCTGCCCATGACTCCGCCGGTGCGCATGTGGATGTACTCCGCGTGGCGTTCCAGCGTCCCGGTGCGGTGGCGGGCAAGCCTCAGTGCCTCTTCCATGTCACCGAGCAGGTTGTTCCAGGTCTGGCGCTGCGCTTGTGTGCCGTAGGGCAGGGCGGTGTTGCGGACGAGGACGAAGCGCCCGGCGATCTGGGCGCCGCGGGGCCCGGCGAGCAGGGGGGAGTCCTCGACGTCCACCCCGCAGTAGACGAACGTGGCGGGGATCCGCTCGCCGAGGTGCTTCATCTGGTCGGCGGTTTCGGCGCCGGCTCGGGTGCGGGTGTTGAGTAGGTGTACGTCGTCGATGAACACCAGTTGGGTGCCCAGGTCGGTCAGCACGCCGACGACAGCGTCGGTGATCTGTGCCTGGTTCATGCGGCCGTGCACCGGCACGCCGAGAAATCGGGCGAGTTCGCTGACGAGCATCTTGGGGGTGGCCGACGGCGGCACGGATACGAAGGCCACCGGCAGGCGGTCCTTGGCGCGAGGATGCCTGCCGCGGTCGGTGTGCTCGAAGATCCGCCCCAGTTCCATCAGCGTGGTGGTCTTGCCGGTGGTCGGCGGCCCAGAGACGATCAGGCCGCGCCGGGCGGTGCCTTGCTGGCGGCGGTTGAGGGCCAGTAGCCGCCGCAGTTCCAGGGACACCTTCTTCATCGACGGGGTGGTCATGACCACGAAGCGGGAGTGGTAGTCCTGCAGCGTCTCCTGAGTCCAGAAGGAATCGCCGACCGGGGGCGCCTCCTGGCGCGGGGTGTCGACGAAGCGCTCCCAGCCCTGCCAGGTGCTGACCGGCTCATAGCCGCTGCCTGCCTCGTCACCGCCGTCGAAGGCGGCGAGGGAAGTCACAGCCATTGGTCGGGTCCTTTGCGGTCGTCGTTGATGATGCTGCTTCCCCGCCGGCGGGCCGCCGGGACGGGGGCACTGGTCGGGCCGGGGCCCGGACCCCCGGCCGTGTCGGCTGTGCCCCCACGCCCGTCGCCGCCTGCAACGTCCTCCTCGCCGTCCTCCGCTTCCTTCTTGGCGGCGTCGGTTTCGTCGGGGGAGTCGAAATCGAGTGGGGCCTCAAGTTCGTCGGCCGGCCAGTTCTCGTCGTCTTCCGGGTCGTCGGCCTGTGCGGGCGGGGCGCCGATGAGGGTCGGGGTGGCGAGGACGTCCAGCCCGCTGGGCGGTGCCGGTAGGTGCGGCAGGGTGGCTGAGGCGGCGGCTCGGGCGGCGATGGTCCGCTCGCGGGGGGTGCCGTGGCCGGCTGAGGCGCGTTTGAGGAGGGCGTTGAGGGCACGGGCCAGGATCAGTTCGTGTTCTTCGCGGTCGGTGGTGCGTGGGATGGTCTTGCGGATGTGCTGCCAGGCGAAGTCTGTGAAAGGTTGCGTCACTTCGCTGGCGTGGATCCACGGCACCTCCACGAATCCGACCTCGGGTAGGCGCACCCAGACCCGGTGTGGCTCGTACGGGTTGTAATGCACCTCCCACGTGCCGTTCTGGGCGGTGTGCCGGGACCGCTGCCCCCGGTAGGGGCCCAGGGCTTTGTTGTCGTAGGTGCGGTAGTCGAAGCGGATCCCGGCGTCGGTGATCGGCTGCCATTTCACCGGCAGCAGTTCGAGGTAGTCTTCGCCGGTCAGCGGCACTGGCACGTACCCGGTCAGCCCGATCAGCGCCGCCCACATCTGATTTGGACTCAGAGCCCGCTTGGGCATCATCGGGTGCCGTAGTCCGTCGTGCGGGCGGTGCTGCCAGCCGGCCACGATCCACTCGTCCAGCAGGTCCTGCAATTGGGGGAGCGTCCAGCATGCCTCGTCGGCCACCGAACTGCCGCGCTGGGTGACATTGGAGCCGGTGTACCCGGCTACGTACTGGCAGAACTGCGTGTTGATCGACTCGAAAGTGCGTTCCACGCCGCCCTTTGCCGGGCCGTTGGCCGGCGGTACCGGCTGAAAGGAGATTCCCAGCGAGCCGCATGCGGCCACGAACGACGTCGATACGAACACTCTGCCCTGGTCGACCACGATCATCTCCGGCATGATCACCGGTCGCGCCGCGGCGTGCTCCAGCCGAGCATCCAGTGTCACCAGGCGCTCGAAGGGAATCACCGAGCGGCGCATCGCCAACGCCTCATCCCAGCCCGGCCGCATCGACAACGGCGTGGCCATCAATGCCAGAAGCAAAGCCGCATCGACCGTCCTGGTGCCCGCTGGTCGCAATACCGCAGCCGCGATGGTTCGCGTGGCTACATCCAAAGCGATTGTCAGCTCGCACCGCCCGGTCACCCCGTCGTCCAAGACGACCAGCACATCCAGCGGGGTGGAGTCCAACATCACCAGCTCGCCCGGCCGCAGCGCCACCGTCGGCGTGAACGGCGGCTGCGGACGAGAGGCGCGGTTTCTTTGCCGCAGTGCGTAGTCCAGCAGCTTGCCTGGCTCTGCCAGGGCCCGCGCCAGCCTGTTGAAGGTCGACTGTGGCGGCAGCGATACCACACCCGGCCCGAACTTTTCCTCCAGTGCCCAGCCCACCTGGGTGCGCAGCCGGCTCAGTGTGCCGCTCGAGCGGGTTCTGTTGGTCTCCAGTACAGCAAGGACTGCCTCCACCACCCGGGAATCAGCCCGGCCCACCTGGGAGCGGCCGCGCGTCGCACGCTGGTCAACCAGCCCCCACACACCCTGCTGCCGGTATCGGGCACGCATCCGACGCACCGTGGCCACGCTCGCAGCCTGACCCGCCTCCCGCAGTTCGTCGGCTTTGGCCGCTTCCCGCTCCGCCATGCTGCGCCGAGCCGGGTCGTACTCGAGCCGTACTGCCCCGCCGACCTCAAGCGGCTCGCCGCTCTCCACCTCCCGCACGTGCCGCTCCCACTCCAACGCAGCATCTCGCACCGGCTGCGGCAGCGTTTCCAGCAGCGCCAGCGGCCCCACCACTCCTGGAACCGCCTGCCCGTGGAGATGGAAATGCTCATCGGCCAGCAGATGCGGCAGCAGCACCGAGGCCACCGCTCCGTCGTCACCGACTAGCTGGACCTGCAATCCCTGCAGCATCACCACTGTCCATTCCTGCTCTTGGAAGGCGACCCGGGCACCTGCTGCGATCTTCGCCCGCTGCGTCATGCCGGCGCCCCGACGCCGGCGGCGACAGCGATCGTCCGCTCGTGCAGCGGCGTTCGCAGCGGCGCGCTCAGCTGGCCGTGCCACAGGGCGTGGAACACCGCTGGCCACGCCGTCATCGCCTCACCCAGCTCCCGCACCCCCTCCACCAGGGGCCGCGACCGCGCGAAAGCACCCTCCACCGCCTCCGCGGCCAGCAAACTGGAGTGGCGCGGATGCCGGTATCCCGCGAGCCACCTGACGTTCGCCGCCACCACCGGATCCGGGGCCCCTACTACGCGGTAGTGCCAACCCACCGACTGCGCTGCGGCCTCCGCCACCCGACCCCTACTGGCCAGGCGCCTGCTGATCCCGTCACGGCCTGCGCAGTCCACTAATACGGCACTGCCATCGCGCAGCCGGGCCATCAAGTGCGGCACATGACGCACCTCATGGCCACCGCGCCCGACCCACGACAGCTCCACCGGACTGCACGCCAGAGCCACCACTGACGGATCATGGTCCAAGAGGATCACTTGGGTGCGCATCGCGCCGAACCCGTAGTGCACCAGCCCCCCGGTGGTCGCCGACCACCACCAGCCCGGAGCGATCCGCCGCCCAGGCCGCACTGCGAACTCCCGCACTGGCGGGCACTCTTCCAACACCTGCTCCTCGGCTGCCTGTATCCACGACATCACGCGTATACAGCCCCCGGTGTCGACAAACTTCGCATCGATTTCCGACACAAGTGCATGCGCGCCCCGGGACCCCACTTGTCCCAGCACCGCAGATGTCTCCCTCTTCTCCATGACCGTCAGCTAATTCCACTCAATGAGAATGCATAATGCGCACATCAATACGTCACTCGAAAGCGTGACGTTCGGTCCAAGAGGTGGGCGAGTGGTGCGGTGCTTTGATAAGCGGCGGCATGGGAGCAGCAGGCACAGTCACCACCATCCTAGCGAAAGCCGCAGGTCAATGGCGTCGATGGCCCCTGCGAGCGCAGGTTCTGAGGGGGTGGCCTCATCGGCGGTGCCGCCCCGCGGCCCGAAAGCTGTAGACCCGGAGGTGACCCAGCTTGAGCGCTCGTCCGGCGATGTCGGCGAGGCGTGGGCATGTCGAATGTGGAGGGCCGTGCTGTTGGCGGGCTCGACTGTCGGTGCCTGGTGATAGGCCAGTATCGGCGCCTTCCGGACATGCCGTTCAGCTGTAGCCGAAACGACCGCGCGCAAGCCCCTCGGTGAGCAGCGGCGATGCCGCATCGCTGCACATGTGTCACTGCAAGTGGCGCATGAATTCCGCCGAATCAGGTGATCTGCCTCTGTTTGGAGGGGTCAGTTGCCACACTGTGTGACTGTGGTGGGAGCGTCCATCGCAGTCGGGTCGAAGGGGAGGCGTTGTGCCGCAGGGTTCTGGGCGCTATTACCGGGCGGGTCACTGGGTGAACAAGTCCGGGGGTACGCGTGGCGGCGGGTCGAGGAAGAAGCAGGCCTCGACGGCATTGGTGGTGGGCCTGCTGCTCGTTGGAGCGTGGCTGGGGCTGTTCCCGCACGGCTCGGCACACGGCTCCACGCCGCGGCCTGCCTCAACAGCGTCCGCGGGCCGTTAGCCGCCCGGCGGAAGGGGCGTTCCCCGGGGAGCTCACTCCGGACAGGCCTGCAGGGCAATCGGATCCGCGGTCGTCACCGGCGGCTGGTCTGGCTGCGCCGCCACCAGCGCGGACGGATAGCGTCCGTAGCCGTCTCAACTGCTGTGGGCTGCGACGAGGCGACGGCAGGCGCGGCCGGTGCGGATGCCCGCAATTGCTGCCACACTGCCTTCCACTCGGCCTCCTGCTCGGAGGTCAGGCCGCAGGCGAGCAGGTAGGCGCCGGTCGTGGTCCATCGTGTCGGCAGCGTGGTGCGGTTGATGAGTGCGCTGACGGTGCTGGCAGAGACTTTGGCGCGCTCGGCGACCCGCTGCACGGGCAGGCCGGCGACAGCCCGAACCTGTCCGAGGGCATTGAGGAAGTCCTGGCAGGTGGTGAAGGAGGCCGGGGTGGGCCATAGCGAGGCGGTCACAGGTGCGGGAGCCAAGGGACGTTCGGCCTGGGCGCGGTAGGCGGGGTTGCGGGCCAGGACGAGTGCGCCGGCGGTGTTGCGGTCGCGTTTGTGCGGGACCGGTAGGGCCTTTGCGGCGAGTTGCTCACGCAGGTGCCGGTAGACGGTGTCCAGGTCGAGTTCGGGCGGGCCGCCTGGTACGCCGGATGTCAGGCAGTCCAGTAGTTCCCCGGTGAACGCGGTGTAGGTCTCGCCGGGCGGGGCGATGGCAAGGGCGTTCTCCCCGGCTGCGGCCAGGAGGTAGCTGCCGTCGATCTGCGCGGTGTCGACGAGATCGTTGGTGGTGCTCATGAGCCCCAGCGCCCGGCCGCTGAAACAGCAGTCGAGGATTATGACGTAGCGCTGGGGCCGGCCGCCCTCGACCATGGCCTCGCGCAGCCACTGGTAGGGGATGCCCGTGTGACTGCGGCCGTGACGTGAGTCGGCAAGACCCAGCAGTAGTTCGCCGCGACTGTCGATCAGCCCATGTCCGCCGAAGTAGAACAGCAGGGTGTCGGTGGCTGCTTGCGCCTGCTGCCAGAGGACGTCTGCGATCTTCTGAGCGTCTCGGGGTTCGGAGATGATCGTGCAGTGATCCTCGGGCAGCCCCCACGCGTCGGCTGCGGTCAGGGCGGATGCCAACGCGGGCAGGTTGTTGGCCACAGCGGGCAACGGCTCGAGGAAGCTGTAGTGGCTGACACCGACGAGGACGGCCCGTGACGCGGTGGGATCCGGCCGCTCGCTCACGGCTGTTGCTCCGCACTGTCCGTCCTTGCATCGGTGCCGGTGCTGTTGCCGTTCGTACCACCGTCGGCCCCGTGGCCACTGCTGTCCTCGGTGCCCGCGGCATCTGCGGCCTGTTGGAGAAGCACAGCGATCCGGGCGGCTTCCTGCGGATCACCGGAAGCCAGGATCACCTCGACGTCTCCGCGGCGGATCGTCACCGGTGGACTGGCAGGCCTAGTCTGTCGCCACGTCATCAGCGACAGGACGAACGAAGCCGCCGCCCATCCGTTGTCCGTGACCATCTGGACAGCCTCCACCCAGCCGCCCATGCTCCCCGGCCGCGTCTCCGCCTGTTTGAGCGACACCTGCGCCAGGCGAAGCGAAGGCTCGCGTCGTAACCAGTCCGCCAGCGAACGCAGATCGGCCTCTTGGCCCCTGCCGCCGTCGAATCCGATCTCCGTGAGCAGCGTGCCACCCCCTTGGATCTCCCCACAGCAGCTCCAGCGCGAAGAGCTCGCTCGTACACCGCCAGTATGCGCGTCCGGTGGCCACCGGTGACGGTGGAACGCGCTCGCCCAGTCGGCTTCCGAGGAACTGGGGAGAGGAGGTAGGCATGCCAGAAGCAGAGCACCGGGGGCGTTCCGAGGTGCCAGCGACGGATGCACCCCATGGAGGAAGCTCATCGTGCAACGCGCAGTGTCATGCGTGCGGATGCAGGTCCTCCCGAAGCGGGCACCGCGGCTTCCGGGCAGGAGCTAGCCCGTCAGCGGGGCCGCTTGCCGGTGAGTTGCTGCCATTGGTCGCGTGCTGCTTCCAGTTCCTTGTGCGCGCGCTGGGGCCGGGTATCGCGTCGCTGGCGCTCTTCTACCTCGACGATGTGCGCGCGGGCCTTGTCCTGTGCCTCGGTGTCCGCGCGCACGTCGGCGAGTTCGGTCTGGGCCTTGTCTGCTTGTGCTGCGGCGCGGATGCGGTAGGCGTTCTCGTCTGCGATGGCGTTTTCCAGCTGGACGGCGAAGCGGCGGACGGTGTCCTCGTCGTGTTCGCTGCGCGGGTAGCGGTGCAGGCGGACTTTGCCGCCGGGCTGGGTGAGGTAGAGGAAGTGTTGGTGCTGGGCGTGATCGACACGCACGGCCAGGTCCGCGAGCGGGATCTCCTGGTCGTCGACGAGGACGCTGTGCTCGTGCAGGCTGACGTCCCCCAGCCGGCTGATCATGCTTCCGCGGCCGGGCCGGAGCAGCCCGGCGATCCGCCGCTCGATGGCGCGTACCTGTTCGCGCTGCTGGTTCTGTGCACGCTTGAAGCTGGCGTGGGCGGCATCGAGTTCCTTGTGCGATTCCCGCTTGAGGGTGTTGGCCTGCCGGCGGGCACGGTCGAGGTCGTCCCGGGCACGTGAGTGGGCCGTGCCGAACGCGAAGTCCCAGCCTCCCGGGTAGTGGAACAACCGCCATCCGACATACACGGCTGCGGCCACCACGGTCACGGCCAGCACGCTGCCCCAATTCATCGTTGCCCCTCCCGGCATTTCCTGTCGTAACCTCGCGCGCACGGGCGCGCGCCACTGTTCTGCGGAACCAGCCGGCCGACCCTGCGGCAGGCCGGCACCCGCCCTCTCCTGTCCGACAGCAGGCGACTGCGGTGCTGCCGGGCGGGATGACGGCTCTCCCGCGGCTCCCCGCCGCCTGGGCGCGGACGTCCCCGCCGCCCGCGCTATGTCGATCCCACTGTCGGCCCTGCGTGGCCTCAACTACCCCGGCTTTCATGGCGAGTGATCTGTACGGGCACAGTCAGATCGCCTGCATGTCCGGTGCCCATCCCAGACCGCAGGCTGGTGGTGCGGCGCCGCGGGGCCTGTCGGTGTGGGGCATGGGTGCCGTGTCAGCTTCCCCGCCCATCGTGTGGGCGCCTGCGGGGGAGTGGCGGGCTTCGGCGGGGTGCGTGGCGTGGCCGATGCTGCTGGTGCCGGGGTCGCTGCCGGGTTCGATGAGGCCTTCGCGGGTGCGGGGCAGCGCGGCGAGGGCTTGTTCGGCGTCGGGGTGTCCTGCGGCCAGGGCGGCGCGGAAGCACAGGTCGGCGCGGTGGTTGAAGTGCTGCCTCGCGTAGGAGTGGCCCATGCGCATGAGTGCGTGGGGGAGGTCGTGGGACTTCTCGATCCACCGTTCGAAGGCGTAGTCGGCGGGCGGCGGTTCGGCCGGTGGCTGTCGTAGGGCGTGCAGGCGCTGCATGACGTCGGCGGCGTCCTGGTCGCTGGTGCGGTCGGCTATGTCCAGGACGCCGGGTGTGCCCAGCGAGGACGCAGCGATCAGTGCCTCCTCGGCAGGACTGAGATCCGGGGTCCGGCTACCGGGCACCGGGGGGCAGGCCGCACCTGGCGTCGCTGGCGTGCAGGCGACCGGCGGAACAGGCCCGGCTTCGTCTGCCGGTGGGGGAGGGGTCTGGGCGGTGTGCCCGGCGAGCAGGAGCAGGTACTCGTGCAGGGCGAGCGGCTCGGCCTCATGCGCTGCGGGGCCGGTCTGGTGCGGGCTGTGCCAGGCGTACGGGGGGCCGCCGGGCTCGTGGGAGGTGCGGGCCGGGACTGCTTCGCAGCCGGGCGGTTGTCCGGGGGAGCTGAGGGCGGTGGAGCCTGGCAGCCCGGGCCACATGCCGGGTGCCGGGTGCCTGCCGTACGTACCGTGCTCACTGCTCATCGTAGCCCCCCCTTTGGTTGCGCTCGTAATAGCGGTGAAGGCGGCCCTCCACAGCTTTCTCCGTGATGCCGACCAGTTCTGCGATTTCCCGGTTCGTGTAGTCCTCGGCCCGCAGTTGGAGGATCATCTGCATCTCCGCCGGCAGCTTCGACAGTGCCTCGCGGGCCGTCTCGCGCGCCACCACCACGTCCTGAGGGTCACTGTGGTGCGCGAGCGGCGCCTCCTCCAGCGGCACCAGCATGATCTTCTTGGTCCGCAGCAGCTTCTTGTAGTTGTTGAGGAAGATCCACAGGCACCGGTTGGTGAAGTACGTCTTCAGCCCGGCCCCCAGGGCGGGGTCCCAGCCGCCGAACACGATCTTGTCCAGTTCCAGGAGACCCTGCGCGACGGTGTCCTTGCGCAGCTCGTCGGCCTCCTGCGCGCTCCAGTTGCTGCGCCCGGTGTAGACCGCACCGGACTTGGCGCGGGTGAGGGCGGCGATCTTGTGCCAGATCAGGCCGCTGCTCATCCACGAGGTGAGCGCGGCGAGCTCGTACCGCAGCAGCCGCTGGTACACCTTTTGCCCGAGCGGGGAGTGCAGTCCGCAGGCCCGCAGCATCTCCAGCAACTGCTCGTCGGATATGCCCTCCGCCTCCAGCAGCGCCGCCGGTGCACCGCGGCCGGCCACTGGAGCCTTCACGGCGGCCCCGTCGCCGAGTACCGCGCTGGGCACGTGGATCCCGGTCCCGGTGCTCCATGGCGGGGCACCGGCCTGCTGCGGTGCGGTACGCGGACTGCCCGCGCGAGGCCCCTCGTTGATGACCACGCACTCCTCCTCGAAGCGCTACGCCTCACCGTCCGCCCGTGTCTTCCTAGTCGCCCCGGGCGGGCTTCCCCCCGGGGGGACGGCACGAAATTTTTTTCGCTTCCCCGCGAGGGGAAGCGGCCTGACGGTGACTAGGAAGCAGCAACGGGCGCCACCGCGCCGGAGCACGCTCCCTGAGGCCTCCCGCCCTCTTGCGTCCCCCGGCGTGCGCCACGGCGGCCAGGCGGCACAAGGACGCCGTAGCCGACGAGGCTTCCCACACTCCGGGATGACATGTGTCGGATAGGGTACTTCTAAATGACAGTGTCACAATGAACATACCTGACAGGTAAGTTCGGCATGACACACATCATATGGAAGTATGGCGACACTCTCCGCCCGCGAAGGAACACCATGCCCAGCACAGTCGATCCCAGCCTCAACCGCCGCAAACTGCGCATAGAGTTGCGGGCGGCCCGCGAGAAGGCCGGCCTCACCCAGCGCCTGGCCGCCGACACCCTCGAGTGGTCACTGTCCAAGCTCATCCGGATCGAGACCGGCACGGTCAGCGTGTCCGTGACCGACCTGCGCGCCCTGCTCCAGCTGTACCGCATCGACGACGAGCAGGCCGTCGCCGCCCTGGAGGAAGCAGCCCGCGGCAGCAAGGGCTCGAGCTGGTGGACGCGGCACAACGACGTCCTGACCCCCGCCTACGCCCAGTACCTGGGCTTCGAGAGCGCGGCGACCTCCATCCGCTCCTACCACCCGATCATCATCCCTGGGCACCTGCACACCCAGGACTACGCGATGGCACTGCTCGAACCCCGAGTCGATCCCGAGCGGGCCCAGCGGGTCGTCGACCTGCGCATGGAGCGGCAGGAGCGGATCTTCGACGAGGGCGGCCCGCAGGCCTCCTTCGTCCTGGACGAGCTGGCGCTTCGCCGCGGCATCGGTGGTGGCCCCGTGATGAAGCACCAGCTCGAGCATCTGCTGACGATGAGCGCCCGGCCCGGCGTCGACATCAGCGTCCTGCCCGCCGGCAGCGGCGCCCACTTCAGCACCCTGGGCAGCTTCGTCCTGCTCGGGTTCGCCGACGACGACGACCTGCTCTACCTCGAACACGCCACCGGCAGCCTCACCAGCGGGAACGACATGGACCTCATGGCCCGGTACCAGGAGTGCTTCGAGACGATCAGCGCGAGGGCCGTGACGGGGGAGGCCGCAACCGAACTGATCACCCGCATCAAGGAGGAATGCGGAAGGCGCTGAGGCCTGGTCACCGGCGCTCGCGGCGCAAGTCAGAGAGGCCCAGGTCTCACGATGTGGTGGTTCACCCGGCATCGCCCAGCCGATGCCCCCCAGGGCGGCCAGGAACCGCCCGCCCCACTGGCCCCTGCTCCCCAGGAGGAAGCAACCACGCCATCGTTCCTGACACCAGGCGTGGTCCAGGCTGCCATCGAGGACGACGCCAAGACCCGCCGGCTCCAAGCGGTGATCGAGGTGACCAAGCAGGCCGACATCGAGATCATCAGGGCCGAGACGGAGCGGCACAAGGACCTGCTGAAGTCGCAGACCGAGCAGCTCAACAGCCGCTTCAGGACCAAGGTCATCTGGGGCGTCGGAGGCCTGGTCGTCCTCGTCGCCGCCGCGTGGGCCTTCAGTGTCCCGCGCGCCGTCAAGGCCATGCACCTGCCGCTTCCTTCCGGCGTGGCCGCCGGCGCGGGCACGATCGCCCTCGGTGCGACTGCCGCCGCCGCCGCCTTCGTCGGGCGGAAGATACGTGCGTGGATAGCCCGGCGCGCCGTCAGCGAGCCGACGGGACGCGCCGCCTCTGCACCTGCCGATACCGTGACCCGGCTTCCGACCGGTCCGCAGGCGCAACCACCGCAAGAACAGGGGAGTGGTCAGTCTCAGGCGGACGTCTCGTAAGGGGCTGGGCCACTGCGTGGACGATGCCCGCCGCCACGGAGAATCCCACACCCGTCACCAGCCACACCACGCGCCTGGCAGCGGTGCCGTCTGTCAGCAGCGAGGCTCCCGCCGCGACCGCCATGGCCGCGGCCCCGTACGACAGATACAGCACGGCACTGCGCGCACGGCGTGAGATCCTCCGCCGCGCCCTGTCTGCCGACGCCCCCGCCGGTGTCAGCGCCTTCACCGCGCCCACGCTCCCGTACCGTGTGCGTTCACGAGGCCTCTAACTCCCCACACGTCACGGCGGCAATGAACGCCCTCCACGCCACGGGCGAGAAGGCAAGCTCGGCCCCCGCCCGGTCCTTGGAATCGCGCGCCCGCACCCGATCACCGCCCAGGGCGACCTCGACGCACTCGTTCTCGTTGCCGCAGAAGCTGCTCTTGCGCCACGCATCCCGTGCCTCGAGCACTCGGCCTACCTCCCCCAGCCGGCCATCGGGCAACCGGCCCCGCTGCGGTCGCGCCCCGCAGACCCTAGCGTCCGGCATATGCGCGCCAGAACCGAGCAAGCGGGAGACTTCACGTTTCTGCAAGCTGCGAGACCCCGCCGTTCACTCGCGCCAGGCCTCCGAATACCTGACATACCCACAAGGCGCCGCCAGTGAACATGACACAGCCCGCGGCAAGTGACAACCAGCCAGCGGTCTGCGGGTAAGAATCATACTTGCGTAACTCCCGCCGTCCAGTCGCGGGTTGTCGCGGCGTCTTTGCCCCGTGCGCCGGCGGAACCTGCGGCCGCGTACCTGACAATCCTTCGCGCCCGCGGAAGCGAACGCGCCCACCGGAGTAGCGCGAAACCGCCAGGTCAGAACATACGCCGCCCCGAAGCTGCAGGCTCCTCCTGCGCCTGATCCCGTCGGGTGTCATGGCGGACATATGGAGCATCAGGGAAGTCGAATCCGCACAGGAATATTCACATTGACGGCAGAAACTGGCCAATAGGGCAGAGAAAACACCCGCACCAGAGTCCTCTATCTTCCGTAGGCGGGCGCAACGAAACGGCGGCTGACCGACCCCTTTCGCTCCCCGAAAGGAGCCCCGATGCACCCTCTGTGCATATGCCATTCGGGCATGCGCCAATAGCGCTACGCGCTGAAGCGGCATCAGAGGGGGACACGCGACACGGATGACCCACCCGTCACACTCACTCGGGCCTCCCTGATGCGCTGAACGCCGGGCGCGGTTCACCACGAGGCCTCAGGCGATTCCCAGACCTGGCTGTCATCGCCGTCTTCCTGCGCCGTCCACCCATCGGCCGCCGCCGCGGAAGGGCGACCGCCCGCGGCGGCGGCCAGTGCGACCGGAACCGCGGCGGTTCCCGGCGTTGCCGCGCAGCACCGGCGGCACGCGTCGGTCAGTTGCCAGCTGGGGGAGCGGGCGCGGTGGGTCGGGGCGAGGACCACCTCGCCGGTGCAGCCGCGGTGCCGCCGGTGCCAGAGGCATCCCCTTTTCCCGCACTGGCATGTGCGCAGGTGCGGTGGGGTCACGTCGCGGCGTGCGTGACGGGCCAGATGGCCGAGCACCGCGGACTGCAGCGGCCGGTCCGGCGCGAGGGGGCCGTCGAGCGGCCCGCAGGCGCCGCACACCGCCAGCGGTCTGCCGCCGGCATGGATGACGTCGACCCTCCACAGGCGCGGGGGATAGAGGATGAGACGGTCCGGCCTCATCGGCAGGCGACCTCCTGGACTGTGCCCGGCGCGGCGACGGTGCGCGGCAGCGCCGGTGCGGCGGATTGGGGGATGCGCCGACACCGTAGTGCAGACTCCTGCACTTCATCGTTCACCCTCCTGCCCGTCGGATAGGGCAGAGATCTGCACTGACAGTGCAGGGGTCTGCCCCGTCGTATGGACGGGTGACGATCTTCCCGCCAGACCCGGACTTCGAGGCCCTGCGCCTGAAGCTGGCGCGCCTGCGGGCGAACCGCGGCTGGACCTACGAGCAACTCGCCGAGCGTTCCGGGGTTTCCCGCCGCACACTGATCGACATCGAGCAGGGCCGCACCTACGGCCTGCTCAAGACCTGGCACGCCCTGGCCCACGCGCTGGACACCTCCTTCGACGAGCTGCTCGGCCCGCTGTGCGGCGACCACGACCTCCCGGGAGCCCCCGCCTCCTGATCAGACCCCGGTCGGCCCGCGCAGCAGAACAACCCGAACCGGCCCCGGAATCGAACAACGGGGCGGCGCGGAGAACGTCCGAGCGAACCGTTGCGTCCACACGGCTGACACCCGCCGACACGGCACAGCCCCGTCCGCCACGCGCGGTGCAAGGTCACCGGCATGCACACCACGCCCCACCACCCGCACCGCCGCCGGGACGGCAGCCGAACCGGCGCCCGCCCCCGCCGCCCCCTGCGGCTGGACCCCGAGCCCGGCACCGCCCTGCTGCGGTCCGGGCAGACCGGCCGCTGCTGCAACTGCGGCAACGCCTTCGAGTGGTACCACCGCACCGACCACCGCCCGGTCCGGCTCCACCCGAAAGAACTGCCCGCCGCCTTCGTCCCCGGCCACCACCGCTGGCACGTCAGCGCCGGCCTTGCCTACCCGGCCGGCGACGGCACCGCCTGGTGCCGCCTGCCCCACGCCGCCCTGTGCCCCAAACGCGCCCCGGACCCCGCCCTGGTGCACCTGGCACCCCTGCGCCGCTACCTCGCCCTGAACACCCGCCACCTGATCGACACCGGCCGCTTCACCCCCCACCCCCGGCCCGACCGCAACCCGTGCCGGCCCTCCCGCCCCGTGGTGCAGATCCTCGGCATCCGCTATCTCGCCGCCCACCCCGTCGACGACATCCGCTGCCTGGCCAGAACCCACCGCACCCGCACTCGCTGCACCGGGGGTCTCGCTGCGCCCGGCCGCCCCTCAGGGGTATGGCGGATGCTCCCCGTCACCGTGTGCGACAGCGAGCAACTCGCCCTGCCCGCCCGCACGGACATGGCGGTCTACGACCTGAGCGACCTGCCCTACGCCGAGCAGTTGCGCTGGCGCACCCAACGCTGCCGCGACCACGCCAGCGCCAGGGCAGAGATGGGCACAGCCGACTGGGAGCCCTTCGACCCGTTGCTGCACCACGAACACATCCACCCCCGCCTCCCTGCCGACCACACCCCCCGCACCACCCACAGCACCCGGCCCACCAGCCGCTGCCGCTACCCCTGACACCCCCGCCCAGCCCAGTCCGCCTTCCGAGCCATCCGGCGCCGACCCTGTTCCGGCACCGGACCCCTTCCCCAAAGGACCACCCCCGTGCACCCCACCGACGAACAAACCGCCGCCACCGACGCCTTCCGCGCCGGCCACCACCTCGCCCTGCAAGCCGGCGCCGGCACCGGCAAAACCAGCACCCTCGCCCTCCTCGCCCACAACACCGCACGCCGCGGCCGCTACCTCGCCTACAACCGCACCATCGCCCAGCACGCCACCACCCGCTTCCCCGCCACCGTCCAGTGCAAGACCGCCCACGCCCTCGCCTTCGCCGCCATCGGCCACCGCTACACCGCCCGCCTGAACGCCCCGCGTCGGCCGGCCTGGCAGACCGGCCACACCCTCGGCCTGACCAAACCCCTACGCATCGCAGACCGCGACGTCACCCAGCGCGCCCTGTCCAACACCGTGCTGCGCACCGTGACCCGCTTCTGCCACACCGCCGACGAGACCATCACCCGCCACCACGTCCCACCCCTGCGCGGCCTGGAAGACAAGACCCTGCACCGCGAACTCGCCGCCCACATCGTGCCGTTCGCCCGCAAAGCCTGGGCCGATCTCCAGAACCCTGACGCCGGCGCCGTCCGCTTCGACCACGACCACTACCTGAAGATCTGGGCCCTCACCCACCCAAGGCTCGACGCGGACTTCCTGCTCCTGGACGAAGCCCAGGACACCAACCCCGTCGTCGAACAGGTCTTCCTCGCCCAGCGCGACCACGCACAGCTCGTCATGGTCGGCGACTCCGCCCAGGCCATCTACCACTGGCGCGGCGCCAAGGACATCATGACCGGCTTCACCGGCACCCACCTCACCCTCACCCAGTCCTTCCGGTTCGGCCCCCACCTCGCCGACGAGGCCAACCACTGGCTGCACCTGGCCGACGCCCCGCTCCGCCTGACCGGCACACCCTCTCTCACCACCGAACTCGGCGCCGTCGACCGCCCTGACGCCGTGCTGTGCCGCACCAACGCCGGCGCCATGGCCCAGGTCATGGACCTCATGGCCGCAGGCCACCGCGTCGCGCTGGAAGGCGGCGGGCAAACCCTGCAATCCCTGGCCCAAGCAGCCCGCGACCTCAAAGACGGACGCCGCACCCACCACCCCGAACTGCTGCTGTTCCCGACCTGGGGCGCACTGCAGGACTACGCCAACCACGACCCCGCCGGAACGGACCTGCAGCCCCTGGTCGACCTCGTCGACACCCACGGCACCGACGCCATCCTGCAAGCCGTCGCCCACCTGATCCCCCCACCGCACGCCGACGTCACCGTCTCCACCGCCCACAAAGCCAAAGGATGTGAATGGCAGCGCGTGAAGATCGCAGGCGACTTCGCCCCACGCAGCAACAAGACCGCGCCGGACACCCCCGGTGAGCACCAGCCGCCCATGGACGACAGCGAAGCCCGCCTGGCCTACGTCGCAGTCACCCGCGCCGGTCGGCGCCTCGACATCGGAGGCCTGGCATGGGCCCACCCGCAAAGCCAGTAACACCGGGGCGCATCAGGAACCACGGGCGCGGCCGCGCCGTCCGCCGATGCGCGCACCCCCGACGCGGAACCGGCCCCCTCCCCGCCAGGCAAACGGCGGGGGCCCGGCACCGCAGACGGCCCTCAAGCAGACGCCCCCGCCTGGGCGGCCCGGGCTCCCGTACGCCGTACGCCCACATCTCCTGCCTGCCCGCACCACCCGTACGGCGCGCCGCGGGCCAACAGCCCCAGACCGCAGCAGGAAAGTCGCCGCGACCCAGCCGGTGCACATGCTGACCTTCGAGGTGCGCATCTACAAGCTGCAGACCCTCCCCGGCCGCTTCCGGCCCTTCCGGGTGCGATGGCGCGTAGGCGACACGCCTCACTGCCACAGCTACCAGTTCCACGCACAAGCCGACGGCCGCCGCGCCCAACTCATGACCGCTCTGCAGCAGGGCGAACAGTTCGACACCGCCACAGGCCTGCCCGCCAGCGAGTTGCGTGCACTCAGCAGGGTCACCTGGCTGGAGCACGCCGCGCAGTACACGCAGATGAAGTGGCCGCGGATCTCGGCGAAGCACCGGGCAGGAATCGCCGACGCCCTCGCCACCGTGACCGTCGCCCTCACACTCCCCTCGCAGCAGGACCTCGCCCCGCCGGGGCTGCGCACCGCACTGACTGCCTGGGCATTCCGCATGGCCCGAGACAAGGACGGCCACTGGGCACCACGCGCCGAGACCGAAGAACCTCCACCCGAGGCGGCGGCAGCACTCGAATGGATCGCCCGCCGCTCCCTGCTGCTGACCGACGTCGTCAAACCGGAAAACCTCCACCACGCACTGGACGCACTCTCAAAGAAACTCGACGGCAACAGCGCCGCAGAGAACACCGTCCGGCGCAAACGCATGGCCTTCAACAACGTCCTCGTCTACGCCGTCGCATGCGACCGCATTGCAACCAACCCCCTGCCGAAAACCGACTGGCAACCCCCGCCGACCAATCTCGAAATCGACTACCGCTACGTCCCCGGACCACAACTCGCCCGCGACCTCATCACCGCAGTACGAGCCCAGGGCCCCAGAGGAGAGCACCTGGAAGCCTTCTTCGGCTGCCTCTACTACGCCGCCATGCGACCATCCGAAACCGCCGCCCTCACTGCCAACGACTGCCTCCTACCCGACACCGGCGACGACCCCTCGGCGTGGGGCGAACTCGTCCTGGCCCGCAGCCACCCGGAAGCAGGATCCGGCTGGACCGACGACGGCCGCCCCCACGACACCCGCGGACTCAAACGACGAGCCCGCAACGCCACCCGCTCCATCCCCATCCCGCCCGACCTCGTCCACCTGCTCCGCAACCACATGGACCGCTACGGAACCGCACCCGACGGCCGGCTCTTCCGTGCAGTAAGAGGCGGCCGCGTGAGCTCCACCGAGTACACCCGCCTCTGGTCCGCCGCCCGGCAACACGCCCTGCCACCCCACGATGCGGAAACCCCCCTCGCGCAGATTCCCTACTGCCTGCGCGCCGCCGGAATCTCTTTGTGGATCACCGCCGGCATCCCGCCCGCCGAAGCCGCCCGACGCGCAGGACACAGCCTCGCCATGCTCTACCGCATCTACGCCAAACCTCTGCGTGGCCACCAGGAACACGCCAACCAGCTCATCGCCGCGGCCCTGCTGGACGGCCACGCATACCCAAGGCCATGAGCAAGATGTCACCGGCGTCCTGGAGCACTTCCTTGCGCAACGCAGATCGCATCGTCCCGGTTGCTGCTGAAACTTGGACACATCGACGACCGCGGTGCGGATCCTATCCTCGTGGTCGAAATCAGCAACTGCTGGCGCGGTAAGAGACCCAGGAAGACACTTTCAGTGGTGCCGCCGTGGCCCGCCCCTGGCACGATGAGGGCGGGCCACGACGTCCAGCTCATTTACCGTACGTATCAGGGAGCCGGAGCAGAATGTGTGCACCGGGCTCGGGTGACCCCTGCTTGGCGTTGACCACGGTTCCGGTGCACACGTCGTACGGCCATGGCTCGTTGCTGTGCGGGGCCGCGGCCGCGCCCCACACCGTGGCTCGAAGTAGCCACCCAGGGCCTTGACATCCGAGGAACCGGACGTCCTTCTGAGATCCAGGATTGCCTGAGACCGCTGCTCCGATGGTGCCGCGTACTTCCGGCCCCATCGGTCCGGCGGCCAGCTCAGCTGTCCCGCCGCTGGCGATCATGTTCTGGACCAATTCGGAGCACAACTGCGTCCACGGCCGCGACGGATCAGCGCGGAAGAGATCGAGCTGAATGACTGTCCTCCCGTCCATCAAGTGGATGGCGAAGGCCTCGGCCTCCGCTCCGGGAGCGGGCGCTACCAATTTCCACTGAACGCGATCCGGATCGAATGGCACCTGGAGGCCGCCGAAGTCGTGACGGGTCGTTCCCTCGGGGGTTTCTGAACGCCATCCCGGGGTCCCACTGGTCACTTCTTCGATGTCCCACGGGCCGGTGACGCGCCCACGCCCCCACGAGATGTCTCCCTCGTCGACTGCGCGCTCGAGATTACTGGCTGTCCCTGCCGCTGCAAGGAGCAGGTCGCGGCGCTGGCTCTCCGACCTCCCGCTCTGCTCCCAGACGGCCGACAGCAGGGCCACGACGGTATCCAGGGTGAGCTCGCCCCCGCGACCTGCATGGTGCTGTCCGCCGCCAATGTTCCCAACGCTGAGTTCGATCAGACGAAGCGCATCTCTAGGATCGATGACTGGTGGAAGCCCATTAAGAACAGAATCCACTCGCCATTGCTGGTCAGACATCCGCATAATCAGCTCTCCTACCAGCGCACCGAACAGGGCATAACCCGGTGTGGCCCTCATTGCGTTCGTGCCGTTGAACTCAGCAGCTGTCCGGCTTGTCTCCGTCAACGTGCCGAGGCGTTCGAACTGCCGCAGAATGTCCGCAGCGCGCTCGCTTGTGTCGACGAGAGCCGCATTCCTCTGGAATTCCTGTAGCTCTCGGCCGTCCGCTTTCTCGCCGGTCCACTCACTCATTGTCCCGACATCCTTCTCTTTACTATTTTCCACACCCCGGCACTAAGCGCCCCAACTGCAAACGTAGCCGATGATACCGGCTCCGATGGGTGATGCGCGGTCTGATCCAGATAGTCAGCCCCTTTAGGCACATTCGTGATGGCACTTTCCCGCTGCTTGCGCCGATCGAAGAGCCCCTCTTGCTCACCGGGAGCGGTCGTTCCCGGCGCTACCTGGCCAACTTCTGGCTCCGTCGGCGGCGGTGTGGGAAGGCCTGCAGCGTCCCTCGACGGCATGAACCTGTACGGGTTCTCGCCGCGCAGTGCGGGATCGTTGGCGTGTGCTGCGCCAGGTCCGAACCGGGTGGGAGTGGTCGTGGCTGCTGCTTCTGATTCCCCGAACAGGCCTTTTGCCCAGTTGAAAGCAGGACCGGCAAGGGTGCTGCCGGCTCCGGCGGTGAAGCCGAAGAGGAGGTCTTGGGGGGTGGTGGGCTGGCATTGGGCGGTGTTGACGGCCCAGGTGTAGGCGGCTTGGGTGAGGCCGTTGGTGAGGGCTGCGGTGGTGTAGTAGGCGGCGGTGCCTTCTTCGAAGCCGAGGAAGGCGGCAGTGGTGGCGCCGGCGGGGGCGAGGAGGCCGGCGCCGAAGCCGATGACGGTGCCTTTGGCGGTGGCTGAGGCGAAGTCGGACCAGTTCCAGCCGCCGTCTCGGTGTTGCCAGGCGTAGGCGCCGGCGCCGACGAGGCCTCCGATGCCTGCGCCGACGAGGGCGCTGATACAGACGGGGCAGTCGCCGGAGGGGTCGGCTTCGTTGACGGGGTCGTTGTCGGCGTAGGCGTATGCGGACGGGTTGGGGTTTCCGGGGGCAGTGGTGAGGGGGTCGCGGGTGGTGAAGCGGCCGGTGGTGGTGTCCAGAGTGCGGGCGCGCAGGTCGAGCGCGCCGGTCTGGGTGGGGTCTTTGTACTGGCCGGTGAAGCCGAAGGTGCTCTTCTGTCCGCCGGCGGGGTCGCTGGGGTTCTCGGTGGGGGTGCCGAAGGTGCTGTAGGCGTACTGGGAGGTGGGCGTTCCGGTGCTGTTGACGACGGCGGAGACGGAGCCCTGCCGGTCCTGGAGGTAGGAGTAGCTGCCGGTGGTAGTGGCGAGGGACTGCGGGGCGCCCTGGGGGTCGTAGAAGTAGTCGCCGAGGAGCGCGTTGCCGGTGCCGGTCTCGGTGGCTATCTGGGGCAGGGGGTTGTTGATGTCCCAGGTGGTGGTACCGGTGAGGGTGCCGTTCTTCTTGACGGTGGTGCGGTTGCCGTCCGCGTCATAGCCGTAGGCGTAGATGGTGGAGCCGGTGGTGGCGGATGTCAGGCGGCCTGCGGCGTCGTAGGTGCGAGTGGTGGCGCCGGCCTGGGTCTGGTCGCCGTCGTCGTCGTATCCGTAGGTGGTGGTGGCGCCCGGGGTTGTCGTGGTGGTGCCGCCGGCGCGGGTGGCGGTCTTGGTGTCGGCCGTGCTGAGCTGGTCGGCGGTGTCGTAGGTGTTGGTGGTGACCTGGGCGGTGTAGTCGCTGCCGTTCACCGAGGTGTAGGTGGTGGCGTCGGCGAGGTTGCCTACGTTGTCGTAGTTGTAGGTCCGACCGCCGAGCCCGGCTGTGACGCAGTTGTCGGCCTGCGCGGCGTCGGCGCAGTCGCGGGTAACGCGTCCGGCGTCGTCGTAGGCATAGCGGTTGCGTGAGAAGGTTCCGCCGCTGGTACCTGTGCCGGTGGAGTCGGCGGTGACGCGGCCGTTGGGGTCGTACTGGAAGTCGTGTTCGGCCCGGCCGGTGGTTGCCAGGGATGTCAGACGGCCGGCGTTGTCGTAGCCGCGCGTCTGGGTGATCACCGGAGAAGTGGGCAGCGTGGTGGTGCTGAGGTTGCCCGCGGCGTCGTAGGTGTAACTGGTTGCCCGGCTTGAGCCCTGCGCGGTGGCGGTTTCCTGCTGGATGGTGCCGTCGCGGTAGTAGGCGTAGGCGGTGGACGCGCCGTCGGGGTTGGTGCGCTGCTTGATGGTGCCGTCGCCGTTGTAGGTGTAGGAGAACGGCTGGGTGGCGCCGGGCTGGGTGATCGATTTGAGCTTGTCGTTGTCGAAGTAGGTCAGAGTGCGGGTGCCGGTGGCGTCTGCGACCGTCTGCATGCGCCCGGCGTCGTCGTAGGTGAAGGAGACGTCGGGCGTGGTGTCGGAGTAGTCGATCTTCTCTGTGAGGCCGCGGGCGTCGATGGTTGCGGTGATGGTTTGGCCGCGGGCGTTGGAGGTCTGGTAGAGGTTCCCTTCGGGGTCGTACGCGAACGACTCGGTACGGTGCAGCGGGTCGGTCACCGAGGTCGTGCGGCCTTCGTTGTCCTTGCCGTACAGGGTGGTGTGGGTGTTCGGATCGATGACGTCGGTGAGGAACCCGTTGACCGGGTCGTAGTCGTACGTAGTCGTGCCACTGGCCGGGGCCAAGGTGCTCTTCAGCCGGTCGAGGCTGTCGTAGGCGTAAGCGGTGGACTTGTTCAGGGCATCGGTGGTGGAAATGACGTTGCCGACCGCGTCGTAACCGGTCCGCGTTGTGTTCCCGTCAGGGTCGGTGAGACTGGTGGGCTCGCCGGCCGCGTCATATCCGGTGACCCAGGTGAACGAGGCCGGGTCTGCGCCGCTGACGTGGCCACGGGGGTCGACGGTGGTGGTACGCAGTCCGTCCTTGTCGTACCCGTAGGTGACGTGCGCCAGCGTCGGCGACACGACGCCGGTCAGGTCCCCGTCGCCGTCGTACTCGTACGTGGTCTTGACGCCGTTGTTGCCTTTGGTGTCCTGCAGACGGTTGGCGTCGTCGTACTCGAACACGGCGACGGTGTGGTTGAGCCCGTCGTACTCGGCGGTGACGTCACCGGAGTCGTCGTACTCCACCGAGCGGGTGTGGCCGAGAGCGTCGGTGGTGCTCAGGGGACGATCGACGCTGTCGTAGGCGAAAAGGGTGGTGTGGTTGAGCGGGTCGGTCGTCGAGGTGCGGTTGCCGACGTGGTCGTAGCCGTACGTCCAGGTGTAGGCGTCTTTGTCCGCACCGGGGACGTTGCCGCGGGCGGTGGTCATCGTCGCGACCTGGCCGGCTTTGTTGTACGTCACGGACGTGGTGGCGCCGGTGCGGTCGGTCACTGAGGCTTGGCGTCCGGCAGGGTCGTAGGTGTACTTGGTGGTGTGGCCTGCCGGGTCGGTGACGGTCTTGAGCAGGTTGGCATCGTCGTAGTCGTACACCGTCACCCGGTCGGTGGCATCGGTCACCGTGTGGAGATTGCCGGCCGGGTCGTAGCCGTACGCCGTGGTGTGGTGGTTGGCGTCGGTGACCGACAGCAGCCGGTCGGCGTCGTCGTAGACGTAGCTCGTCGTGAACTGCGCCGGGTCTGCGCCAGAGACATTGCCGCGGGGGTCCACGACCGTCTTCAGCCGCCCCTTGGCGTCGTAGGTGTAAGTGGTCTTGCGGCCCTCCGGCGTCGTGACCTGCTGCAGAGCGCCGTCGGGGTAGTAGTCGTACGAGGTGGGGTAGCCCCGGGCAGTCGTTGCGGTCTTCAGCTCTCCGTTGGGCCAGTACGTGTAACCGGTGGCCTGGTCCAGGTCGTTGGTCGCCGATTTCAGCAGGTGGTGGGTGCCGAACGTAAAGGAGACGCTGCGGTACTCGCCGTCCTCGTACTCTTGCGGGTCGCCGTTTGCGTCGTACCTCCACTGCTGCTTAGTGGCGGCGTCCTCCTGCTTCAGCCGACCGTCGTCGTAGTAGGCCCAAGACCTCTCGTGGTCGTTGCCGTCGATCGCGCTGATCCGGTTGTACTGACGGTCGTAGACGTAGTAGCTCTTGTTGCCGAATGGGTCTTCCTGCGCAAAGAGCATGTAGCCGGCGTAGAAATCGGTCCACACGCCCCCGTCAGGGGCTGTGGTGTCGGTCTCGTTGAGGACGCCGGCCGTGGTGTACGCGAACTGGGTGATGTTGTGGTCGGCGTCGGTCTGTGAGGTGACTCGGCCCTGGCTGTCATAGATGTTGAAGACCTGCTGGTGTTTCAGCGGGTCGGTGATGCTGTTCAGGCGGCCACCGGCGTCGTAGCCGTACGTTGTTGTCGCCCCGTCCAGGGCGGTCACGGACGTCAGCTGCCCGTCGGTGTAGCCGTAGTCGACGTGACGGTCATCGCTCAAAGTGATCTTCGTGAGCAGACCGGCGTCGTAGGACAGACGCGCGACCCGGCTGGCGGCGTCGGTGATCGTAGAGACCACACCGGAGGAGTACGCAAACGTCAGGCCCTGCCCGGAGGCGTCCTCCTCGGTGAGGAGTCGACCACTGGCGTCGTAGGCCAGCGTCCGGTGGTCCAGAGTGGTCAGGGTGTACCCGGAACTCGTCTTCACCAAAGTGGAGCGGCCACCGTCGGCCGCGTCGAAGGTGCTTCCGTCCTTGGTGTAGCCGTGCAGCGCGCCGTCGTCGCTGTGCAGTAGTACGTTGCCGGCGCTGTCGACCTGCAGGCTCGTCTCCCACGGCAGGGACCAGCCCTTCCCCAGCACCCCGGTGGTGTCGACGTCCGAGCCGTAGCTGCGGGTCACGGTGAACGGCACCCCGACGCCAGCCACCGAGGCGTCGGTGAAACTCTCGGAATAGGCACCGGTAGCGGTGTTCACCGGGTCCCCGCGCTGCACGTCCGACCTCGGCGCACCACTGACGTCCCCGCACACACATCCGCGTGCAGCAGCAGGCGGGAGGAACGGCACCACATCGAAGCCGTTGAACGACCCGCATTTCACCGCGCTCGGCTCATCCGTGACCTGGCCACACGCCCAGATCAGGTACGACGCCGCGCTGCTGGTGCACTGCTTAGCAGGTAGCGGGATCACCGCGCTGGCCACAGGCGGTTCAGGAGCACCGGGCTTAAGAGCCGTGTTCTGGTTCGGAGCCGAGACGATCTGCCCGAAGTCGAAGATCTGATCGGTGGGGCCGTCCGTGCAGTAGTCCGTCAGCTCCCAGGTCACATGGACCGGATGGGACTCCTCCACCTCGACAGGGTTGTCATCGTCTTCCTGCAGCCATGCAGCGGACACCACCAGCGGCTCGCCGGGAACCGCCGCTCCGACACTGAACCCCAGCGATGCGAGCCAGCCGCCCTGCTGAGCAGCGACGTTCCCCAGAGGATCCTGAGTGATCTGCCACAACGCCGCGGCACTGTAGGTGTCGCCGGTAGCAGCCGGAGCTGCCGCAACCTTGGGCGAGGCAGGGCGGGCACTCGGCCCGGTAGCCGCGTTCGTCGACTGGCGCTTCTTCAAAGAAGCAATCTGACCGGCTGTCGGCCGCTGCCCCTTCGTCGTGGGCAAGGCATGAGCCTTCACCGGCTGCGACAGCGGCGCCAGAGCCTTGCGGCGCTCCGCCAACGACACCGGCTTCTGCGCCGGAGTGGGGTCCGGACTATGAGCCCGTACCGATGCAGGTGCAGCGACTGCTCCCGTCGCTGACCCCGACGGCAACCACCCCCCGCCGACAAGTACCGCCAGCACAACGAGCACAGCCAGCACCCGTGCACGCGCTAAGACAGCACGAAGCAACGTCCCACCCCCCAGGTAAGGCCAGCCGGCCTCACAGCGAGGGACGGCAGGACTACGGACCGGAGCAGTGTTGCCAGGCGACTACCGCAAGAACAAGACCGCGGGCGTTCACTGTGGAGTGAATTTTGGCGATTCCTCCTGCGCGCTTTGCATACTCTTTGCTAAGGTTCGTATGCGGAGAGTGGAAATTCGCCTCACGATGACGGAAACGACCCTTGCATGTCGATGTGCCAGCCCATCTGGCCCAACCGTCACTCGGGTTGACTGGCTGCCACGAGCGCCCGCGACCGGCTCGCCCCGCAGTTCGACGCCACCTTCACGGGTGATGCCCCAGGGTCGGTACCTCATGCCAGGTAGATGCCGGTGAGGGTGACCGCGTCGCGGTAGACGGTCGGCGGCGGGTCTGCTTCTTGGAGGGCAAGGCGCATGTGGTGGTGGTTTTGTTCGCGGGTCCAGGCGCGTCCGCCGCACCGGTCGATGAGGTCCGCGATGTCGGCGAGCTGTTCGTGGGCGGGGTTGCCGGTGCTGCGGTAGTAGTCGGCCAGGGCGCCGCTGTCGGGGTGGCCTGATTGCAGGCAGGCGGCGACGGTGGGGGTGATCTTGCTTGCGGCGGATGTCTCCGTACTGGTCGCGGGTCGGCGGCCGTGCCGGCCAGAGGTCGGAGAGGTCGTTGTGGTGCTGCACTGCCATGCCGAGGTGCCAGCCGAACCGGCCGACGGCTTCCACCCGCGTGAGGGAGGCGTCGGTCAGCAGCGCGGGCAGGCAGCACACCGCGCGCACACCCTCGGCGGTCTTGGCCGCCTGCACTGCGACAGCCTGCTCGAGGCTGGTCTCGCAATTCCCTTCGTGCTGTTCGTCGCGGACCTGGCCGGCACACAGGTGGAGCCAGCCCTCGCGCATGATCCGCAGCGCGTCCTGGGTGCGGGGGTGGGGGTGCAGGGCCAGGTGGGAGAAGGCCAGGGCCAGCAGGGCGTCGCCGGCCATGACGGCGTGCCCGGTGCTGTAAGCGGCGAGCACGGTGGGCCTGCCGCGGCGGCGGGCTTCCAGGTCGACGATGTCGTCGTGGAGGGTCGCCACGTTCATCAGGAGGTTGCCCGCGACCACGGCGGGCAGGCCGCATTCGGCCGGGCCGCCGTCGACGCTTGCGCACAGCAGGGTGAAGGCGATGCCCTTGCGGCCGGTCCCGCCGCGGACACCGGTCGCCGGCCCGCCGCCCTTTCCGGCCCACCCGTAGTGGTAGTACACGGTTTCCCGCAGCGGGGAGGACAGGCGGTCCACCACGCGGGTGAGTGCCGGATCGGTGATCCGGGCGGTGTCGGCGAGGATCTGCCCGGCCGTACGGCCGACTCCCGGCGCGGTGACGGGCACGTCAGGGGGCTCCGTTCGTTCTGGGCACCGGGCCTTGCGGCCGGGCAGTCCGGTCCGCACCCGAAGCGAGCCGCTGGTCAGGCTCCGCAGGGGGTGTCGTTGTTCTTCAGCGAGTGGGTGGTGTCGTTCATGCCGTAGGAGCGCAGGTCGCTGATGGTGCCGCCGTCGCGGCCGACGCAGACGTGGGAGCCGGTGTAGTTGTCCTTGGCGTAGACGCGGGCAGTGCGGCCGGAGTTGTTGATGATCGAGCTGCCGGAGCCGCGGATGTAGTCCGGGAGGTGGCGGACGGATCCGTCCGAGGCGCGTTTGACGTAGGGCTGGCCGACGTAGTTGATGTCGGGGTAGATGCAGACGAACCCGCGGGGGCAGGCGATCTTGTCCCGTGCCGCTGCAGGGAACGCGGCGCTCGAGGCGGTGGCGGCGTGGGCCGGGGCGAGGCCGGTGAGTGAGCCGGCGAGGACGACGGGGACGGCGGCGAGCAGCACGCGGGTGCGGGTGCGGGGCCGCCGGGTACGCAGGAGTGTCATGGCAGGTACCTGTCCTGCCCACAGGGTCCGCTATTCCGGCCCCGGGTGATGTTCGCCCGGACGGGCGCGCCCGGCGCCCGCTCTTCCCCGACCTCGGGCGCGCGCAGCGGGGTGCCGGTGCCGGTGGATCGGGGAAGGTCACGACAGCCAGGTCGGAGCCCACCGCCGCCGCGGTGTCGGCTGCCCGGGCGGGGCTGACCGGGGGTGGCAGCATGTCTGCCATGACCGTGGGGCGTGAGGCTGTGCTGGTGGCTGCCGTCGGGATCGAGGCCGAGGGGGGCAACGCGACCGTGGAGGTGCTCGCGGAAACGCTGGAGGTCAACCCGGAGCAGGTGCGGGGGCTGTTCCCGGACGACGGGGCCGTCTACGGAGCGTTGCAGTTGTTCGCCGCGCAGCGGGTCGCAGCGGCGGTGGACGCCGCCGGGCCCGAGGGGGAGGAACCGGCCCGGGCCGTGCACCACGTGGTGCGGCAACTGCTCCCGGAGTGGGCGTTCGTGACGTTCCTCCTGGACGAAGGCCCCTGGCTCGACGAGGAGCCGAAAGCCTTGTGGGCCGCTGCGGTCGACCGCATCGACGCGGTCTTCGTGCGCGGGCAGCGCACCGGAGCGTTCTGCGGTGACCTGTCCGGCGGCTGGCTGAGTGAGAACCTCCTCGAACCGGTCACGGAGACCGGCTACGAGGTAAGCCACGGCAACGCGACCGTGGAGGAGGCCGGTGAGGATCTGGCCTCCTCCACGGTCCGCTTCGCCGCGGAGCCCTTCCACGAGCCGCCGGGCCGGTGCGCGCAACGCGCCCTGACACCGAACCCGGTGGTGGTCTGCGGCCCGCGGAGTACCTGCCAACTGCTGCGCCGCTCGGTACGGCCTGCTGGCGGTGAGCCCGTTTCCTGACTGGTCCCTGCAGCACTGTCCCGTGGCGCGGCGCTGGCCACCCGCCTGCAGCTGGGCGTTGCCTCGCGTCCAGGGCGGTCCTGGATTGGCTCGCGGCCGGCGGGCGGGGCGCACCCCCGACCGGGCGCACCCCCCGGGCGGGTGTCAGCGGGCGGTGGTGACGGTGATGGGGGAGTCGGGGCAGGCGGCGAGGTTCTGCTCGAGCGCGGCCTGCTCGACGGGGTCGATGCTCAGGCCCCAGCGGGTCTTGTCCGCGATCCAGTCGGTGACGTAGGTGCAGCGGTACCCGGCCGCGGGCGGCAGCCAGGTGGAGGGGTCCTGGTCGGCTTTGCTCCTGTTGGACTTGGCGGACACCGCGATCAGGTCGCGGGCGTCCCCGAGGTCGTTGGCGTACGCCTGCCGCTCCGTGGCGGTCCACGAGGATGCTCCTGAGTCCCAGGCTTCGGCGAGCGGCACGAGGTGGTCGATGTCGAGCCGGCTGGCGTCGTTGAAGTAGGTGTCGTCGTACGGGCTATACCACTCTCCGCCGGTCAGGGCGCAGCCCGGGCCCTGCTCCGGGGCGACGAGCGCCTCGGCCTTGAGGACTTCCTTGCGGGTGTCGCAGCCGTCCTTGTCGGCGTCGATCCAGTGGCGGAAGGCGGTGCGCTGGTAGCCGGTGCGGTCTTCCGCGGTGACCGGCAGCTGTGCGAGAGCGTCGCGCACAGGAAGGGTGTTGGTCTGCCCGGCGGTGCGCGCCGCGCCGGGACCGGCGGCGCTCGCGGTGGCGGGGGAGAGGAGGGCCGCGGCGGCGGCCAGGGCGGTGGTGAGGGTGGCCGCGACGGCGCCGCGGCGGGGAAGGCGCAGGAAGGTGATCATGGATGGTGGTCTACATGGTGCGCGTGCCCGTGGGCGGGACCGTCACCCTGGCGTGGGCGGGCCGGGCTCCGTGCTGACCGGGGAACCGCCGGTCACCGGCCGGCCCGTGGAGTCTGTGCAGGTGGCTGTCGGTGGTGGGTGGCAGGGTGATCGGTCATGGACGCGAGGTGGATGCAGCGGCGGGTGTACGGCGCCGACCACGACGACCCCGATCCCGGCCCGAGGGACGGGCACGAGTACGTGGAGCTGTCCGGCGGGCCGCTGGACGGACTGCTCCTGGACGTCACCGGTATCCCGGAAGCCGACCGTGACGAAGGCGGCGTGCTGGTCACGGAGATCGGGCGGTACGGGGCCGGAGGGAAGGCGTGCTACGGGCCCGCGCTCGCGCGGCCGTGGGTCTGGCTGTGGGAGGGCGACATCCCCTGAAGCGGGAGCCGTCGCGGACCGGCCAGGAGGCCGCGACCGTGCC
This sequence comes from Streptomyces sp. NPDC020983, assembly GCF_044333485.1. Classification (NCBI taxonomy): domain Bacteria; kingdom Bacillati; phylum Actinomycetota; class Actinomycetes; order Kitasatosporales; family Streptomycetaceae; genus Streptomyces; species Streptomyces sp. NPDC020983. The sequence continues at coordinate 64,876 of NZ_JBIRRA010000024.1, forward strand.
GCATGGTGCGCTGTCGCGCAGGTGACCGAAGCCGTGGAGGAGCCCGGGGTGCCCAGCCTGCCGTTGCCGACCGTGTACCAGAGCGCCGCCATGGGCCTGGCGGAGGCCAGGCGACTTGGACGGACGTTTTGCCGCCGCGGGGTTGTCCGCTTCCCGGTGCGGGGGGCGTTCAGGAGGCGGTGAACGTCAGCGAGTTCGGGTTGACGGTGAAGTCTCCGGTGAGCGTGGCCGCGTCGCCGAGCTGAACCGGGTGCCGCAGTTGGTGTTCCAGGTGTGGAGATCGCCGCTGCCGCCCAGCTTCAGGCCGCCTGGGTTGGTGTGGTAACCGCCGACTGTGGCACCGGTGGTGGCTGACGTTCCGGCGAGGGTCAGAGTGCACGGTGTGGGCAGCCCGGACAGCGAGATGCGGAGCCCGCTGAGGGTCAGTACCACTTCGGGTTGATCCTCCGCGATGGCCAGCCCGGCCGGGTACCTACGGGGCAGGCTTTCGAGCAGGCATCTGTTCGTTGATGGAAGGCAGCCGATGAAGAAGCTCCTCAATGAGCGGCAGCTTGCGGTGCTGGAGTGGGTCGGCAAGGGCTGCCCCGAGGGGGTCTGGGACTCCAGCGGCTATAAGGCCAGCTGCCAGGCGCTGCAGAACAGAGGACTGGTCAGGGTCTCCCGACGTGGCGGTCGTTGGAGCGCGGTGCTGACAGATTCCGGCAGCCACTACTTGGCCCACGGCACCTACCCAGCCACCCCGGCTCCGACAAGGAGCCTGGCCACGCCTCGGTTGCCGCCTGTCAAGGCGTCGACAGAGGTCGGCCCCTCTGCTGCCTCGCTGCTGCCTCGGATGCTGCGCCAACCACGCAAGTCCTTCACCGAGCAGCTGCTGGAGGAACTTGAAGCATCGGGTGGCAGGATCGTGCGGACGGGGCGGGACTCCGACGGGTGGCCTGCCCGCGTGGCCACCGCGCGCAGGTCCGGACGGATCCCGAAGACGAAGGAACTGTGTGGGGGCTGGTGTCGTGACGGCTACGAGATCAAGCTTGTCGACACCCCGGCATGGCGGCTGGCGGTCCTGGAACCGGTGGCTGTCCCGTCCCGGCTCACACGCCCGCACAAAGTGGTCCAGGCCATGCAGAAGGCATCTCAACCGCTTGCTTTGACGAGATCCGTCCAGGGGCGCGCGCTGCGGCTCGTGCACGCTCTCCTGACGGCGGTCGAACGCGACGGCCATACCTGCGCAGCCGGTGTGGTGGATGCAGCACCGCCCCCGCACCGCCGCCGCAGCTCTCGATCCCACTTCACGGTCACCGCCCAGGGGCAAAGCGTCGACTTCCTCGTCGTCCAAGAACAGGACCGCGCCGAGCACATTGCGACCGAGAAGGAGCTGGCCGAGGCGAAGAAATACTCCTGGGTAAAGATCCCCCGGTTCGACTACACGCCCTCCGAGCGGCTGCGCTTGGTCCTCAGCGGCGGTCAGCCGCACCGCGCGTCCGAGTGGGCCGACAGGGCAGAGCGCCTCCTGGAGGAGCAGCTCCCCGAAATCGTGCAGGAGATCGGGCTGCGTGGAGAGGCGGCCGAACGCAGACGCCTTGCCGACCTGGAGGCGGAACGGCAAAAGCGCCTTCGCTGGGAAGCCGCGATGGCGCAGGCCCGTGAGGAGTACGCCGAGGCTTACCGAATCAGGGAGTTGGAGTCGCAGGAGGCCGCCTGGCGCCGTGCGAACCACCTGGGTGAATACCTCAAGGCGGCCCACGCGCATGCCGGATCCCTCCCACCGGGGCCGGAAAAGGCCCAGGCCGACGCATGGATCGACTGGGCCACACGGCACGTAGCTCAGCTCCAGCTGACGGCTCAGCGGCTCCGGCTCCCCACTATCCCAGAACCCCGCCCCGACGACCTCAAGCCGTTCCTTCGAGGCCAGAGCCCGTATGGCCCGAACTTCTACTGACCTGGTCTGAGCTTCTGGCCTGGCCTTCACTGCTTCCGCGAGCCGCTCCGACGTCAGCCCGACGGCGCGCGGCATGCGTTCTTGACGGCGACAACTTCGCTTCGGGGCCGAGCTGCTGCGGGGGCGCTGAGACCTGGCGTCGGGGAAGTACGGCAATGCGGGCGGGGCGCGAGTAATTGTCAATACCTGTGGATGACGGGCTGTGAGGCGGTTACGCGGTTGCGCGTAGCGCGTCCAGCCACCGGCTGCAGAGTTTGCGGGTGATCGGCTCGAAGAGCTCGGGTGTCGACATCTCGAACAAGAACTGGGTCAGCAGGTCCTCGTGTCCCGGCTCGACGTCGACGTCCTCGCGCATGTGCAGTTCCTGAGTCCACGCGGTGAGGTCACCGGGGAGTGCTTCTCCACTGAGCACCCTGCGCAGAGCGGCCTGCGCAATCGAGCGGTCAAACACCACCGCGGGGAGCTCGCCCTCCGGAATGACGCGGGCCGCTGCGATCAAGTCGTCGACCTGGCCGTTCCACCGGAGGAGGTCGAGCAAGACCTGCCGGCTGTGTCCTGCCATCGCGGAATCCCTTCCTGCCCGTGTCATGCTGCCAGCGCCGAGCGCTCGATGAGGTGACCGCGTTCGAAGCGCGCTCCGGCGCGGACGAGGGCGACCAGGTGGGGTGCGTTCACGGCCCGCTAGCGGGCCTGGGCGGACTCGATGAGCTTGAAGACCATAGCGAGCGCGGCGGTCCGACTGCCCGCGCCCTTGGTGACCTTGGTCCGCAGTCGCACGGTGGCGAAGGTCGACTCGATCGGGTTGGTTGTCCGCAGGTGGATCCAGTGCTCGGCGGGGAAGTCGAAGAACGCCAGCAGTTCGTTCTCATCATCCGTGATCCGCTTGACGACCTTGGGGTACTTCGCCCCGTAGACCCGCTCGAAGGTGCGGACGGCTCTTTCCGCGTGCTCCTTGTCCTCGGCGTTGTAGATCTCCTGGACTGCGCGCTTGGCCGCGGGCTGGGCGGATTTCGGGAGGGCGTCGAGCACATTTGCGGTTTTGTGGACCCAGCCCCTTTGATGACGGGTGTCGGGGAATACCTCCTTCAGCGCGTTCCAGAAGCCGAGCGCACCGTCGCCGACGGCCAGAACCGGGGCGCGCATGCCCCGGCGGGCGCAGTCTCGCAGCAGGCCCGCCCACGCCTCGGACGACTCGCGGTAGCCGTCCGTCATCGCGATCAGTTCCTTCGTGCCGTCCGCGCGCACACCTATCAGCACCAGCACCGTGGCCTTCGCCTCCTCCAGTCGTATCCGCAGGTGGACGCCGTCCGCCCAGACGTAGACGTAGTCCGTGGCAGACAGGTCACGGTCCTGGAACGCGGTGTGGTCCGCCTGCCACTGCGCGGTCAGCCGCGTCACCGTCGCGGGCGACAGACGGCCGGTGAGCCAAGGAACTGCTCCAGAGCGGGCACGAAGTCCCCAGACGACAGGCCGTGCAGATAGAGCAGCGGCAGCACCTCGCTGATCTTCGGGGACTTCCGGCACCACGGCGGCAGGATCGCAGAAGAGAACCGCTTGCGCTCGCCGGTGGACTCGTCGACGCGGCGGTCGTTCACTCGCGGGGCCCTGACCTCGACCGCCCCGGCAACTGTGGTGACCTTCCGCGGCTGGTGGTAGCCGTTGCGCACAACCAGACGCCGACCGTCGCCGCTCCGCTGATCGGCCAACTCGGCTATGTACCCGTTGACTTCCGCTTCCAACGCGGCGGCCAGCATCCGCCGAGCGCCCTCGCGGACGATCTCGTCGATCAAGGAGCCGTCTCGCGTGGAGCCGTCGTCATTCACTACGGTGACCATGGGCGTGCCTTCCCGACCGACGCGCCAACGTCGGCCTACTCGATGACCATCACAAGATCATTCGGGAAGGTACGCCCTTCGCGCGCCTCCCCGACACCGATCCACAGGTCTTGAGCATTGCTCGCGGGGCGCTGCGTCGGCAGCGCCCCGCTTCACGGAAGGTTGGCGGCGAGGAGAGCGAAGGGACTAGCGTCAGAGAGTGAAGGAGAAGGAAGCCCGATCATGGCCTCGCCGTCAGGGCACGCTAGCACTCACCCGGGG
>NZ_JBIRRA010000025.1:0-42818 GCF_044333485.1 Streptomyces sp. NPDC020983
TGAAGCTGGGCCTGTTCGTCGACAACGCCCGGCGCAGGGCCGACAAGCTGAGCGAACAGCGGCGCGCGGAACTCGACGCGCTAGGGATGCGCTGGGCAGGAAAGGGAGCGTGACGGGCGCGCGGGACGCCTGTACGGGCGGAGCTGGCGCCAGCGGCGACTGTCCTTCGTCGGCCAGGGCCGAAACATCGTCCGCCGCAAACGGACTGCGCGGCTGCGCTCGCAGAGCTCGCGCGCGTACCCCAATGGGGCGGTGGGGTAGTGAGGGGGTATGCGAAGACAGGGAGCGGGCGCGGGAGCAGCCGCGGGGGCCGCTGTGGTGGCTGTGGTGTTGGGACCGGTCACCGACCGGGCCGGCGCCGCGCTACCGCACTGGACGAGCAGCCCGTGGCTGGTGTGGCCGTCGTTCGCCGTGCTCATGGCGCTGGCCACGGTGCTGGGTGCTGCTTCCGTATCGCGTCCGGAGACGCCACATGTCGCCTCCGCGCCCGCACGTCCTCCCGTCCTGACCTCGCTGCGCCCGCCGCACCAGGACCTCGCGCGTGTGCGCGGCCGGGAGGCCGAACTCGCCCGGCTGACGACCCTGTTACGTCGGCCGGACCGCCGATTCGTAGTGCTCTGCGCCGCGGGCGGAACGGGCAAGACCACCGTCGCCGCTGCGCTCGCCGCGCAGGCCGCGGCCGACGGATACGCGGTTTTCTGGATCCGCTGGCGTTCCGCCGAGACCCTCGCCGACCAAATGGTCCGGGCGGCTCTGGCATGCGGTCTGCCGCACACCGCGTTGGCGGCGGCCCAGGCCGGGCACGACAGCCTGCCGGACGCCGTGTGGCGCCAGCTCGGCGCGGCGCGGCGCTGGCTGCTGGTGATCGACAACGCAGACGAGCCCGCGTGCATCGGCCCCGAGGGTGAACCGGTCGCGGATTACCGGGGCTGGATACGGCCGGACGGCCGCGGTCTGCTGCTCGTGACCAGCCGGGACGGCAGCCAACGCACCTGGGGCTCGGCCGCCGACCTCGTGCGGCTGGCCCCGTTGGACGGCACGGCGGGCGGGCAAGTGCTGCGGGACGCGGCACCTGCTGCCGGAACCGCGGCGGAAGCGGAGGCCCTGGCGGCACGCCTGGGCGGCCTCCCGCTCGCCCTGCGCGCCGCGGGTACCAGCCTGGCCGCCCCGACAGCACGGCTGCGTACCTTCGCCGCCTACCGTGCGGCGCTGGAAACCGAACTGCCGGCCCTCCTCGGCGCAGAGGGACCTGCGGGCCGTGGCCCGGACACGGTGCGGCAGGTGCTGCGTCACACCTGGGAGCTGTCGCTCGACCAGCTCGCCCGCGAGGGCCTGCCGCTGGCGCGCCCGCTGCTGCGCGTTCTCGCGCACTTCGCCGAGGCGCCGGTCCCGCTCGACGTAGTCACCCCCGAGTTGCTGACCGGGGTGCTGCCCTCCCCTGCGCCTGCGGTCACCCTGTCCGCCGTCGACCGGGCACTCGCCGGCCTGGAACGGCACGGACTGCTCGACCGGGCACCGGACGACGAACCGGTCGCGTACGGCAGTTCGTCGCCCGCCGTCGTCCTGCACCCGCTGATCAGGGAGGTGACGGCACTGGTCGCCGCCCGGTCCGGCACGTCACCAGGCACCGCGGATCATCGGCGGGCAGTTGCTGCGGCCCTGACCGCGGCAATCGTCCGGTTCGGCACCGCAGGAGCCGCCGGCTGGTCGACCGCCCGGCAGCTCGCCCCGCACGCCCCGGTGCTGCTCGCCGAGCCCGCCCTCTCCCCGTCCGACGAGGCCTGCGTGCTGATCGACCGGCTCGCCGACGTACTCGGCGACTCGGGTGACTACGCGCTCCAGCTCGACCTGCGCCAGATCGTCCTCATCCGCCGCCGCGGCGAACTCGGCGAGGACCACCCCGATACCCTCACCTCCCGCAACCACGAAGCGAACAGCCTCTACAGTCTGGGGAACTACGCCCGTGCCGCCGACCTGCACCGTGTGAACCTCGCCGACCGCACCCGCACCCTCGGACCCGACCACCAGGACACGCTGATCAGCCGCAGCAACCTCGGCTTCATGCTCCAGCACCTCGGCGAATTCGCCCGCGCGGCGGCACTGCACGAGAGCACGCTCGCCGACCGCACCCGCACTCTCGGACCCGACCACCCCCAGACCCTGACCAGCCGGGCGAACCTCGCCGACTGCCGTGCAGGGCTGGGTGACCACGCCACGGCCGCAACGCTCCATGCGCAGGTCACAGCCGACCGCACCCGCATCCTCGGACCCGACCACCAGCGGACTCTGGACAGCCGCTTCGGATTCGCGAACGCGGTAGCCGCATCGGGCGACGTACCTCGGGCCCTCAGCCTGCACGAGGCCGTCCTCACAGACCGCTCACAGGCACTGGGCCCCCAGCACCCGAACACCCTCGCCAGCCGCACTGCCATAGCCGCCGCCCTGCACCTCCTCGGAAACCACACACACGCCGCCGACCTGCACGAGCAGATCCTCGCCGACCGCACCCGCATCCTCGGACCCGATCACCCGGACACGCAGACAAGCCGGGAGGCACGCGACCGGTGCCGGGCAGAGGCCACGGGACGTCCCACCACCTGAACCCACAGGTGAGCAACCACCCCCATGACAGCCAACCAGCCACAAACACCGCGACAACGACGAACAGGCGAAACCTCTCGACCCGCGTGAGTAAGCACTCTCATGACAGCCAGTCGCCCCGACGCTGGTCACAAAGCAGCTGTGAGTACGCACCTCTGTGACAGCCCGCAGGACCGGCCCTGGTCGGACCACGGCAGCCGCCTGGTCACCTCGTGACAGCAGACCGGTTCACACAACCGCCTACCACCAGGCAATCAGCGCTTCCTAACGCTGACGCCCACCCGCTGCCACCAGGCTGCCTACTCACAGCGGGCGGCGGAGATCGAGGCGCGGCGCGAGGCCGGCCTGCCGGTCGGCTCCACCGCCGGGGCACTCACCCAGGAGCGCCGCGACGCGCTCGAGGCGATCGCCCCCTCCTGGTGCCCGGCCTGGCCGGTGGCCTGGCAGCGCTGCTACAAGCTCTGCCGGGCATCATCGAAGCCAGCGCCCCGCTCCCCACCGCCCCCGGGCAGACCACGCTCCAAGGCGAAGACCTCGGCGCGTGGGTCCAGGCACAGCGGCACGGCTGGGACCAGCTGCTACCCGCACAACAGTGGATGCTCGAACACATGCTCCACCTCACCCCCGCCAGCCCCAACGAACGGCCCCCAGCGCCCCGCACACAAGCCGACAAATGGGCGGCCAACATCCGGGCCGCCCGCCAGTTCCACACCCGCGAAGGCCACCTCCAGCCGTCCAGGAAGGCCGTGGAGGTCGTGGACGGGGTCGAATACAAGCTCGGGCTGTTCGTCGACAACGCCCGCCGCCGCGCCGACAAGCTCAGCGACGAGCGCCGCCAGGAACTCAACCAGCTGGGAATGCGCTGGTAGAGCCGCGGACTATTACGGCTGGACGCTCGGGCCGGTCACACTCCGGCGGAGGCCGTGGACGGCCAGCAGCTTCTATCCCCCGTACAGCGACTCGTACTGCAACTCCACGGTGACGCGGTGCGGACCAAGTGCCAGAAATCCCCGTGCGTGCGGCTGTCGTAGTCAGTCACCCAGAGGATGAACGCGTTGTAGCCGGCCGGTAGGATCGCACCGTCCTCAAAGGTACTGGCATGAGTCCGGTACGGGAACGAGGTTCGTATGACGTTGACCGCGTTCTCCGTCCAGCCCGCCAACGGCGGGCCATCAAGCACCAGACGGGTTGCCGTGATCACAGCAGGGCCCAGGCCTACGTTCTGCAGTCTGATTCCGGTAGTACCGTCCCGGGTCGCTCTCATAGTCAGGGCAGGCCGGACCGACATGCGACTGTGCCGTCGGGCCGCGCGCCCTTCGCTCACCGAGACGGCAAGGGCAAGGGCACCAATTCCCGTCGCACACACTGCCGTAACAGTGTCAGCGTCCATCTCCACCCCCTTATTCGCCGACACGTCCGGGGCTGACCTACGTCCACACGAACGTGCCCCAGGAGAACGTCTGCCATAGGAACAGACTTCTCCGACCGCTACCCCGGTTCCCACTCACGGGCCACAGCCACAGCCGATCCGCACGGTCGGGATCCGACCCGGAGCGTGCTGGCGGCGGCCGGCCCTTGTGCGCTGTGAGTAGGCACCTCCGTGACAGCCAGCCGAACCAGCCCTGGCCGGACCACGGTAGCCACCTGATCACCTCATGACAGCAGACCGGCCCACACGACTGCCTGCCACCAGGCAATCAGCACTTCCAGCCGCTGACGCCCGCTCACAGCCTGGCAGCGCTGCTACAAGCTGTGCCGGGGCCTCATCGAAGCCGGGCCCGGGCATCCCGTTGGGGACCCGGACCCGGCCCTTGTGCGCCGCCGTGGCTGCCCCGCTGACACAAGATGACCAACCAGGCCCGCCTGCTGCCACGAAGCCGCCACGCGGGCGTACAGCAGCCCTGCCAGGGCGGTCCCGGCTGGTCCCCTCGGGTCGTCCTCTGTGCCACATGTCCGATCTGGACGAAGGCTGCACTGTCCGGTGCGATGACCGGCGCGGTGGAGGATCGACCTGCGCGGTGGGCTGCACAGCTGGTCAATGTGATCCTGCATTTTCGTTGGCCGGTGGGCGGCATGATGCGTGGCATGGATCAGGGGGATGCAGCTGTGTGGGCTGCTGCACTGGGGATCACAGGAACGCTCGCGGGGGCACTCGGAGGCGCGCTCGTCCAAGGCCGGGTAACCCGGCGACAGGTACGGGACCAGGAAGCCGTCGACGTCAGGCACCGGTTGCGGGAGGAGCGGCAGGCCGCATTCGCGGCTGTCCTCGATCGGTGCAGCGAGGTCGAGGCCACCTTCGGCCCGATCGTCGTTGCTCGTGCCCAGCCGGAGTGGGATGACGACGCTGACCATCAGGAGCTTTGGGCTCCCACCAACGCCGCCTTGCACACACTTCAGCGAGCTGTGACAGCGGTGGCTATCACCGGCCCGGACCTCATGGCCGACTTGGCCTCTGCCATCCACGAAGAGGTACTGGCGAAAGCGAACGCGATGCGTCTTCCTGCCACGGACCTTGCGCAGCGCGTCCGCATGTTCGCAGAACACAGCACGGCGCTGGAACAGGCGCAGCACGACTTCAGCCAGGAGGCCAGGACCGTGCTTGCCACTCCGTTCCACTAGGTGTATCGATCACGAGCGTTGTTGACACGCGGGTCTTGATCATGGCGAAGACCTCCGGCGTGGTGGAGCTGTATGACGAGCAACAACTGACACTCTCGTGCAGACCATCAACCGCCCGGTAGTGGACCTGCCGGAGGGTGACTCCGCCGTCGTGTTCCACGACGATGGCGCGGGCCTGCTCGACGACCTGCGACCACCGGATCCGGCTCACACAGGTACGTGTACGTGTACCCGGCGCCGTCGGCGAGCATCCGGATGGCCGAGGGAATGGACCGGTGGCCCGGACGGTCCGGGCGGCCTGCTGTCGCCGGACGGACCTGCTCCAGCCTGCCGCAGAAGGGCCGGAGAGCGGCACGAGGCAGGAGCCGGTGACACCGCAGCGGCGCCGCGACACCGGCCGCCGCGTCACAGGGCCGGCGGCCGCAGGGTCACACCACCAGTGACAGCAGCATCACGAAGGCCATCGCGACGACCGAGATCACCGTCTCCATCACCGACCAGGTCTTGAGCGTCTGCGGCACGTCCATCCCGAAGTATTCCTTCACCAGCCAGAAGCCGGCGTCGTTGACGTGCGAGAAGAACAGCGACCCGGCGCCGACCGACAGCACCAGCAGCGCGGTGTGCGTCGAGGACATGCCCTCGGCCAGCGGCGCCGCCAGCCCCGCGGCCGAGATGATGGCCACCGTCGCGGAACCGGTCGCGACCCGGATCAGCACCGCGATCAGCCAGGCGAGCAGCAGCGCGCTGATGTGCCAGTCCTTGGACCAGTCCAGGATCATCTGGCCGACGCCGCAGTCGATCAGCGTCTGCTTGAAGCCGCCGCCCGCGCCGACGATCAGCAGGATGCCGGCGATCGGCCCGAGCGACCGGTCGACGGTGGTGGAGATGCGCTCCTTGCTGAAGCCCGCGGCGCGGCCGAGCGTGAACATCGCGACCATCACCGCGGCCAGCAGCGCGATCAGCGGGGTGCCGATGACGTCGAGGATCCGGTAGGCCAGGCTGCCCTGGTCGTCGATCGCCACGTCGGCCAGCGCCTTGGCCAGCATCAGCACCACGGGCAGCAGCATCGTGGACACCGTCGCGGCGAAGCTGGGCCGCCGCTCCAGGTCGTCGGAGGCGCGCGAGGGCGTCATGCGCTCCGGCGGCGCCACGTCCACCCACGTCGCGGCCACCCGGCCGAAGAGCGGGCCCGCGATGGCCAGGGTCGGCAGCGCGACGAGCACGCCGAGCGCGAGCGTGATGCCCATGTCCGCGTGGATCGTGCTGATCGCGGCCAGCGGTCCGGGGTGCGGCGGCACCAGGCCGTGCATCACCGACAGGCCGGCGAGCGCCGGTATGCCCAGCCGGATCAGGGACTGCCCGCTGCGCCGGGCGACGAGCAGCACCACCGGGATCAGGATGACGATGCCGATCTCGAAGAAGAGCGGCAGCCCGACCAGGCCCGCGATCAGCGCCATCGCCCACGGCAGCCGCTTCTCGCTCGTCCTGGCGAGGATGGTGTCCACGATCTGGTCGGCGCCGCCGGAGTCGGCCAGCAGCTTGCCGAGTATCGCGCCCAGGGCGATCAGCGTGCCGACGCTCGCCACCGTCGAGCCCAGGCCGGTGGAGTAGCTCGTGACGGTCTTGGCCAGCGGAGCGCCCGCGACCGTGCCGAGCACGCCCGCGCCGATGGTCAGGGCGAGGAAGGCGTGCACCTTCCAGCGCGTGATGAGCAGGACGATGGCGGCGATGCCGGCCAGTGCCGCGACGGCGAGGCGGGCGTTGCCGGCGTCGGCGATCGGCGGGGGTGCGGCGGCGGCCAGCAGCTCGACGCTGAGTGCGGACACGGGGTGCTCCAAACGGGACGGGGGTGACGAGGGGGCGGTGACGGGACGGAGGTGCCGAGGGGGACGGTGACGGGAGAGGCCCCGCGGACGCGGCGGCGCGCAGGCGCGGGGCCGCGGTCAGTGCGGCACGGCGGCCAGCGCGCGCTCGGCGACCTGCTGCGAGCCGCCGTCGATCTGGACGACGGCGCCCGCTTCGTCGGACGCCAGCGGCTCCAGCGCCTCGAACTGCGAGTCGAGAAGGCCCGGCGGCATGAAGTGCTGCATGCGCGCGGCCAGCCGGGCGGCGATCAGCTCCTGGGGGCCGTCCAGGTGCAGGAAGAAGACCCCGGGTGCGGCGGCGCGCAGCCGCTCGCGGTAGCGGCGGCGCAACGCCGAGCAGCTGACGACGCCGCCGCGGTCGCCGCGGTCGGCGACCCACCCGGCTATGGCGTCGAGCCACGGCGCACGGTCCGCGTCGTCCAGCGGGTGACCGGCCGCCATCTTGGCGATGTTGGCCGCCGGGTGGAAGTCGTCGGCCTCGGCGTACTCCACCCCCAGCCGCTCGGCGAGCAGGCCGCCGACCGTCGACTTGCCGGAGCCGGAGACTCCCATGACCACGATCACCGGCCGCGGTGCGGGTCCAGCCGTCATAGCTCGTGCCTTCCTTTGTACGGATGCGCGCCGGCGCAGCAGCCCGGCGCGGGCCGTACGGCGGTGTGCCGTCCCCCTGAATCGGCTACTGCCGGACACCGACCGACCGGCATTGACCAACACTGAACACCTTAGGTACTACTTATTCAAGTCAACGTGATCTAAACGTCATACATCTGTGCCAGCCCTTACGCTGTCGTCATGCGACAGCAGGAACCGCGCCCGCAGCGCGAGGAGCGCCCGGTCCCGCCCCGCCGGTCGGAGGAGGGGGGCGGCCTGCACTCGCGCGTGCTGGACGAACTCGGCCCGGCCATCGCGTCCGGCGAGCACCCGCCGGGCACCGTGCTGCGCATCGACGAGCTCGAAGCCCGCTACGGCGTCTCCCGCACGGTGGTGCGCGAGGCGGTGCGGGTACTGGAGGCGATGCACCTGGTCGAGACCCGGCGCAGGGTCGGCGTGACGGTCCGCGGCGCCGCGGAGTGGAACGTCTTCGACCCCGCCGTCATCCGCTGGCGCCTCGCCGGCCCCGACCGCTCCCGCCAGCTGCGCTCGCTGACCATGCTGCGCACCGCCGTCGAACCGGTCGCCGCGGGCCTGGCCGCGGGCGCCGCGACCCCCGGGCAGTGCCGCGAACTGACCGTGCTGGCCGCCGAAATGGCCGCCGCGGGCCGCGCCGCCGACCTGGACGCGTACCTGGTCCACGACATCGCCTTCCACCGCGTGGTGCTCACCGCGTCCGGCAACGAGATGTTCGCCCGCCTCGGCGACGTCGTCGCGGAGGTCCTGACCGGGCGCACCGAACACCATGTGATGTTCACTGCCCCCGATCCGGCCGCCGTCACCTTGCACGTCCGGGTCGCGGAAGCCGTACGCGCCAGAGACGCGGGCGCCGCCGAGACGCTGATGCGCGAGATCTGCGTCGGGGCCCTGCACGAGCTGGACGTCCTGGCCCCCTGAACCCCGTGCCGACCCCCGTGCCGGCCCGGGTCCGGCGCACACCGTGACGCGTCACCGGCCGCGCGCCCCACCGTCCGGCCGTGGGATTCACCGTCCGGCCGCGCGCCTCACCACACCACCGCGGCACCGAACAGCACGAGCCCCACCACGCAGGCCGCCACCGCCAGGGCGGAACCTCGGCGCAGCAGCACCGGCCGCGCCGCGCCGAACTGCCCGATCCTGCGGTGCGCCGGCCACAGGAAGGCCAGGAGGACCAGCACGGCCAGCCCCACCGCGAACGCCCCTCGGCTCCGCCGCCGAGCAGCGCCCGGCGCGCCGGGTCGGTCACAACGTGTCGAGGAGGCCGAGGTGTTCGCCGCGCAGTTACCCGAGACGGCAGCCCACCTGTGTGAAGACGAGGTCACCGAGCACATCCTGGAGCAGTCCGACGAGCGCCCCGATCCGTCCGCGGCGGCGCCCGTGCTGCGGATGCGGGCCCGCGACCGATTTCCGGCAGGCCGCAACCTTGTGGCCGGTCCGGCGCACTGGAAGGTCGAGAGGGTCCACACGGGTGGGCCGGGACAGGGGTGGGCATGAGGCAGGCCGACGCGGACGCCGCCGTGCGCGCCTTCGTCGAGGGCAGGCGCACCGCGTTGCTCCGCAGCGCATGGCTGCTGTGCGGCAACCGCGACGAGGCCGAGGACCTGGTGCAGTCGACACTGGTCAAGGTCGTCCTCGGCGGGCGGCGTCTGGAGTACATCGACAACCTCGAGGCGTACGCCCGCAGAACTCTCGTGAACACCTTCATCGCCTCCCGCCGCCGCTTCTGGTGGCGCGAGCACGCGTACGGCGAGCTGCCCGAGGGCGTGCAGCCCCTCACTGGCGAGGACGCCGACACGGGACTGGTGGTGCGTGCAGCGCTGGCCCGGCTGGGGCCCAAGCAACGCGCCGTGCTCGCCGCGCTGGCGGTTATCTCAAGCTCGCCGATCAAGCAGGGCTGTGACCTGGGCTGTCAGGTCAAGGACACTGTCTTCGACCTGGCCGCGTGACGCCCTGGAAGCCTGGTCAGCACGGGCCGATCGTTACGAAGTGCGACGCGGTGACTGACTTCAGGGCCTGTGCGTTGACGGCGCTCTTCGAAAACGGTTCTGGCCGCAGTTCCGTGAAAACCCAGGTCGCCGGTGCATAGCCGGGTCGGTCACGGAATCCAACCGGCAACCACCCGCTCCGCCACCGAGAAGTCCGTCGCGCAGTCTGGGCAGGCGGCTCGTCCGAATAGGTACGGAATGCCGTGAGCCAGGCTCTCCTGCCCGTCCTCCATCGCTCGCGTGAACAACCTCTGCGGCAGCCCGTCCAAGTCTTGGGTTCGCACCGGTTGGAGGGGCGACTTCTCCATCTCTTGCAACGCGTAGTCATCGCTGCAGCAGAAGTAGCCGTCCTGTCCGAGCACGACGAACATGTTGACGCCGCAGTGCGGGCAGTCGACCTCGTACTCCCCGGTCTGCAGACCGTCCAGGCAGCGATCCCAGGTCTCGACGCCCTCGAAAGAGAGCAGGGCCTGCAGCAGGTTCACGTACTCCTCGGCCTCGACCGCCCGGCTCAGCCGGCGATCGGTGAGACGGTGCAGAACCCCGATCGGGGCCGAGTAGACCGCCAGAGGGCTGTCGGGCTCCCACAGCCCGGGCGAACAAGCAGCTATCGCCCCGGCTGCCAGCAGCACCCAGACCAGATCCTCCGGCCCGCAGGCGCCCGCAATCTCGGCCAGCCGTGGAAGAGCCGCGTAGCTGGCAGGGAAGGCTGTTTCCAGCTGCGGACATAGATGGTCCATCATCTCGGACCACACACCACTCGGATCGGCCTCGAAACGGTCCAGGAGACCAGGCACGTGTTCCGCGGAACCGCACGCGTCGGTGAGCGTCGACCAATCCGTCATGCGTTCATCCAACCAGGTGGCTCCGGATGGACTGCACCAGGTCAACCAATCCGGAGTCCTTCACGGAACTGCAGTCAGAACCAATTCAAAGAGCGCCATCAGCGTGCGGATGCCCGCTGGTCACCGAGCGCGTGAGCGAGCTGCCGACGCAGACGCTGGTTCTCTTCTGTGAGTTGTCGGTTCCGTTCCAGGGCCGCCTCCAGGCGTGCGTGCAGTGACGCATCGGAGGAGCGCTCAGCTGCGGGAATCGGCGGCGACGGGGAACGCCGAGTCGCGTCGCGGAACCGTTCGATCTCGGCTCGGATGTCAGGTTGGCCATAGAGCCAGGAACGTGAGATGCCAGCGCGCCGGGCGACGCCATCGAAGGACACCGGGGCTCCGGTGCGGTCGAGTTCTCGCAGGGCCTGGATGGCCTTGGCGCGCGTCAACTCGTGCCGCTTTCGGGCAGCAGCAACGAGTGGTCCGATGTTGGGCTCAGGAGGCATCGGCCGCCGCCTCACCGGTATCCGCCTGGCCGTCGTCTTCGAGTGACGTAATGATCTTCCCCAGGTTATCGGCGACCTGTCGGTTCATCTCCACGAGCCGTTTCTGCCCTCGGCACACTCCGAGACCAGGCCTAGGGCCTGTTGCGGAAGTGCTGGTCACTGTCTGGTTGCTCGTGCGGTGGTTGTGAGTGCAGCCTGTATTGCCCAGCCAGCTGGAGATGGCGCCGTGGGCGGGCGGTACTCTGCAGTCGCCCTGCCCGTTGGAGAGTCAAGGTGTCATGACATTCGTTGAGCGGCCATCAGACGCGGAAATACTGGCCGCGCTGCCCGAGCTCGCGTCTTTCGGCCGGGAGGCTGTCCTACTCAATCCTGCACGTGGCCACCCGGGGGTGAGAGACAGCTCCATCGGCGGCCCGCTGCTTTGGCCTGCCGATGAGCCGTGGCCGGTCTGCTCCGAACCTGACGAGGAGGAGCCGTCAGGCGTTCCGGCGGTCGCGATGGTGCCGGTCGCGCAGATCTACGCTCGGGACGTACCGGGTCCGTGGTGGCCGGCCGGGATGGATCTCCTGCAGGTGCTGTGGTGCCCCAACGAGCATTGGGACGCGCCGGCGAACCAGGCCGACGTCAGCCCGATCGTGGAATTGCGCTGGCGACAGGTGGCCGATGTGGATGAGCACCTTGTGGGCCCTCCCCACCCGGTACGCCACTACGAGTTCGGCTACCTCCCGGAGCCGTGCATGTTCACAACCAAGCGGCTGATTGACTTCCCATACCGTGAGGAACTCCCCGTCGACCTCCAGCCGCGCTTGCGGCGGTTGATCGAGGAGACCGACGACGAGGGCAAGGACACCATCACCCGTCTCTCGGGCTGGAGCTGGGAGGCTGGCCCACCTGGCACTTGTCACAGCCGACGGCGATCACCTGCGAGGCGTGCGGAGTGGTGATGCCGCTTGTGTTCACCATCGCGAGCGATGACGAGTCCGCGGTGGTAGTCGGACGGTGGGGCGAGTTGAGGATCTTCGCCTGTCAGACGGATCACTGTCACCCTTTTCACGTCGATCTTCATTAGGCCGAGCTGTGAAATCGCTGTTCACAGCCATTCGTTGATGGCCGCGACCAGCAGTGTCGCTTCATAGCGGACGGCGAGTTTGTCGTACCTCGTGGCGACGGCCCGGTGTCGCTTGATGCGGTTGATCCCGCACTCGACCGCGTGTCGCTGCTTGTAGTCCTCTTTGTCGAACTTCGGCGGCCGTCCACCACGCGATCCGCGTTTGAGGCGGTTGCGGACCCGGTCCTCCGGGATCGGGATCGTGGCCTTGATCCCACGTCTGCGCAGGTAGGAGCGGTTGTCGCGGGAGTCGTACGCCTTGTCGGCCCGCACCCGATCCGGCCGCTTTCGCGGCCTGCCCAGCCCCAGCCTCGGCACCCGGATGGCTTCCAGGACCGCTTCGAACTGCGGGGAGTCGCCGCACTGGCCGGCCGTGATCACGATGGACAAGGGCTTTTGTCCGTGCTCGACTGCGAGGTGGATCTTGCTGGTCAGTCCGCCACGGGAGCGCCCGAGGGCGTGGTCGGCTGGCTCGACGAAGACGCCGCCGGGCGGTTCCTTCTGGAGATCCCCCTTTTCGCCGCGCCTGCGGCGTGCTGGTGGGCCCGGCAAACTGTGGAGTCGACGCTCACGTCCCAGGTGATCAGGCCCTTGGCGTCAGCGTCAGCCTGGAGCCGGGTGAGGATCTTCGCCCAGGTGCCGTCGCGCTGCCACCGCCGAAACAAATCGTAGACACGGTCCCAGGGTCCGCAACGCTCCGGCACGTCACGCCAGAGAGCACCCGTCCGGGTCCGCCACCGTATGCCGTCTATCAGCTGCCGCCGCGTCCACACCGGCGGACGGCCCACCTTGATGCCCTGCGGCAGCAACGGCTCAAGCCGGGCCCACTGGCCATTCGTCAGATCACCACGCCCCACAAGACATGATCATGAACGAACAAAATCCACTTTCACAACAGGCCCTAGTGCCGTATCAGTCAACGTTTGCCCCTGTAGTCGGTGGCGCGTCGGTCGGATTCGCTGCGCCGCTGGCGTGACCATGGCAGCCTGCGCGGGCGTGGCCGATCGTGCCCGGGCGACCGGTCGCCGGGCGTCATCGTCTCCGGCCTGGCCGCCCGGATAATCAACTCGCCGCGTCAGCGGGAATACCGATTTAATCCCACCATGCGCATGACCTCAGAGACCGTCGTTGACGGCATCCGTGAACAGCTCTTCGCTATCGGGGACATCCCCGGGGTGCTCTGGACGCCTGCCGAGGGCTCCGGTCCCCGTCCGCTGGTCTTGATCGGGCACGGCGGCGGCCAGCACAAGAAGGGATGGGAGGTCGTCTCCCGAGCCTTCCCCTACGTCACCTCCTGCGGCTTCGCGGTCGCCGCCATCGACGCGCCCGGTACCGGCGACAGGCCGGAGCACCCAGAGATCCGGCGGCTCGTCGCGGTCATCGACGAACGAAAGGCGGCAGGCGAGCCCGCCGGCCCAGAATGGCCCGCCCTCTGCGAAGTCGTAGCGTCGCAGCTCATACCCGACTGGCAAACCACCCTCGATGCACTCCAGAAACTGGACTCCGTCGGCGACAGCCAGCCCGTCGGGTATTACGGCCTGTCCGCTGCCGGTGAGACGGGCATCCGCCTCGTCGCGGCCGAACCTCGGATCAAGGCTGCGGTCCTCGGCCTCATCGCAAGCGACTGGCTCACCGACACCGCGGCACGGATCACCGTCCCGGTCGAGTACGTTCTGCAGTGGGACGATGAAGGGCATCCGCGGGACTCCGTCATGAAGCTGTTCGACGCACTCGGCTCCGCCGAGAAGACCCTGCACGCCAACCCCGGCGGCCACTTTCAAATCCCGTCCTTCGAAATCGACAGCTCGATCCGGTTCTTCGCCCGGCACCTGGGCAGCCCTGGCACCGCGAGCAGCTCCTGACACCACCGGCGCGACGCCGACGTGCGGTCTGCCGCCCAGCGCCGTGCCGCTCCCACCGCGGTCACGCCTATGGCGCAGCAATTCCGGCCGACGCACCGCCGACTTCAAGGCAAACGTTGCCTGATACGGCACTAGGGCCTGCCTGAAGTCGTGATCAACAGGTGAGATGCCACCTGGCACGATGCCCTCATGAATGCCGATGAATCGCGGGAATCCGTGCCAACTGTCACCGTGAGGCTGTGGCGCGCCGATGCCATCGTGCTGTTCGACTGGCTGATGAGCACCGACCTGAACGCTGTACCGATCACGCACCCGGCTCAGAAGCAGGCGCTCGCGGACCTGCTGTCGCGGTTCGAGTGGGCATGCGATGTAGACATCACGGATTCCACCGCGCCAGAGATCGCCGCGGCCCAGGAAGAGGTGGCCAAGGACATGGGCTGGTAGACGTCTGGGATGGCGCGTAGAGAACTCACGGACCCGGAGTGGGAGTTGATCGGCCCGTTCCTGCCGATAGGCAGGTCCGGCCCGTATCCGGAGCATCTTCGGGAGCAGCTCGAGGGCGCGATCTGGAAGTTCCGCTCGGGTGCCCAGTGGCGTGAGATGCGTCCTCGGTGGCAGCCTGGTGGTGGCACCGACCCGGGCGGTTCGAGGCGGGGCAGGACGAGTTACCCGGGGCGCGCGCCACGCGGAGGCCCTGGCGCCGCAGCAGGAAACGCGCCAGGTAAGGCAAGACCGCCGCGCCATTTCGTCACAGCCCGGTCACAGCGCCCACACAGCGCCACCACATCTGCCACCCTCAACCCCGCCACAGACCACCACCAAGGGGGAAGAGCGTGCGCACCCGCACAACCACGATCATCATCGGCATAACGGCCGCAGCAGGCCTGCTCTGCCTGACCGCCTGCGACCCGAGCACCAGCCACACCGCCACCGGCACCAAAACCAACCCCTCCAGCACCGTCGGCGCCACAGGCACCTCCGCGGCAGCACCACCCGCGAAGCCCAAGACCGCCACCGTGCCCGACCTCGTCGGGAAGGGGCTCCAGACCGCCCAGGACACCGCCCAGGCAGCCGGGTTCTACAACCTCACGTCCCACGACTCCCTCGGGCGGGACCGCATGCAGGTCCTCGACCGCGACTGGCAGGTCTGCACCCAGACCCCCGCCGCCGGCACCACCGCGCCGGTCGACACCAAGCTCGACTTCGGCGCCGTGAAACTCACCGAGAAGTGCCCCGCCGGCGGGGACCAGAAGCCGCCCGCGAAGGCCGGATCGACCATGCCGAACTACGTCGGCAAGGGGCTGGCCGCCGCCCGGTCCAGCCTCCCCAGCAGCGCGTCGATCACCACAACGGACGCCACCGGCGACCGGATGATCCTGCTGGAGTCCAACTGGAAGATCTGCACCCAGGACCCCAAGGCGGGCGCCCCGTACACCGGGCAGCCCGTCACGTTCACCGCGGTGAAGACCGACGAGACCTGCCCCTGAGCACGCCGCGGCCACGCGTGCCCAGTCGGCCTCGAACGCCGGCACCCACCGGCCCGCGCGGCGGTCGGCGCGCAGCGCCTCCAGCAGCTGCGCGGCAGCCGCCGGAGCCGGGGGCGTGGCCGGGGGCAGGACGTGGTCGGGAGTCGCGCTCATCGAGGCCTCCGGAGAGGGGCGTCGCGGGCCTGCTGCCACGGTAGCGGCGCCGACCGGCTCCCCGGGCGCCCTTGCCGCAACGGGCAGCCCACCGGGCGGGCGCGGTCAGCACGAAGCCCCGGGGCCGCCGTGGGGGCGTACGGCGCCGGGGCCTCATCGTGGGGGGTCTGCCGTGCTCAACGAGCCCGGCCCGGGATGGTTACGGGGCGGCAGGCTTCGGGCTGAGGTGACGTGCGGCCGGTCGGTCCGGACCGGGCGCGGTGCTCACGGCCGGTGAGATCCGGGTGGGTGTAACGCTGTCACGCTCACCCCTGAAGTGCCCCGGATCGGCCCTTCTGGGGGGCGATCCCGGGGAGCATGACACCTCGGCCAGACCGCCGGCTCTTGCCCTCCGGGCGGGGCCATGGTGTCCGTTGACCTGCGATTTCAGTCATCCGCGCGGCTGAAAGGTGGTGTAACGCGGGGTGTCACGCTCCCCGGGCGGTGTAACGCTGACTCTCCGTCAGCGTGACGTCCGCTCGCTCGGCTGGTGGGGAAGGCGGCGAGGTCGGCGTCGGCGTTCGCGAGGCGGCCGGCGAACGCCAGCTGGTCGACGTCGACGTCGCTGCTGGGCTGGAGGGGGGCGAGCGCGGCCAGCAGGGCGGCGTGGGTGGGGATCGGGCGCGGCAGGAGGTCGACGGCGGCCTGGCGGGCGGGCGGGTCGGCGTAGGGGCCGCGGCCTATGGCCAGGGCGTGCGCGAACCAGGCGTCGACGGCGGCCTGGACGTAGTGGCCGGCGCGGCGGGTGAGCAGGTCCCGCACCGCTTCGTCACCCTGCTCGGGTTCGGCCTGCGCCAGGGCGCCGAGCTCGCGCAGCGCCTGGAGCTCATCGGCGCGGGCCTCGATCCGCGCCGCTTCGCGCAGATCGGCTTCCCGTGCGGTGGCGCCGCGGCGTCGGCCGCCAGCTCCGCCCGCGCGACGTCGTCGCTCTGCGGGTCGTGGACCGCCGCCCGGCCCCGCTGCGGCGAGCAGCTGGTCGATGCGTTCCCACTCCGCGAGTTCCGCGCGGCCGCGCGGGTCGTCGGCCAGGTCCTCGTGCCGGGAGTCCTGCCGGGCGAAGAAGCGCGCTTCCTCAAGGGCGGCCGCGACGGCGTCGGCGGTCATGCCGGTGGCGCGGCGGCGCACCGCCGGGCAGCAGTAGGTCCTCCAGGGCCTCCTGGAGCCGGCCGTCACGCGTTCCTGACCGGTCACGGACTTGCTCCGGTGCCAGGCGATCCGCGTGCTTCGCCGGGCGGACCGAACCGAGCCTGGGCCGGGGGCGCGCGCTCGGGTCGGCCGGCTGCTTCCACGGCGCAGTGGCGGAAATATCCAAGACGGGAGATGAGGGCGGGCCGGAAGATGGCGCCGTCAGCCACGAGCGGGACGGCAGGACGCGCGCGTTCGCTCGCGGCTCCGGTGCCCGGACCGCTGCCCTCCTCATACGTCGGAGACCTTCCATGCGAGCGCTCCTCGGCACACCGCACGGCACCTCCACCATCCGCAAGAGACCCGCGCGCACCGCGCGGGGGTTACGGAAGGCGGCCGTTCTGGGCGCCGGACTGTCCCTGCTGGCAGCAGGCAGTACCCTCGCGCTGCCCCAGGCCCCGGCCCGGGCGGCGGCGCCCAACTACGTCGGCGACCCGACACAGTACTGGAACGGCGTTCTGGTGCAGCTGTTCCGCGTCAGCAAGGGGGAGGCCGGCTCGCCCGGCCGGCTGTCCCGAGCCGCCGCCATGATGAACGCCGCGATCTACGACGGCGAGAGCGCGTACCAGAACACCTTCGGGACCCTGAAGTACAAGCCGTACCTGTCCGCCCCCAAGTACTGGAATCTCGGCCAGGGTGCGGACGAGGAGGAGCGCATAATCGGGCGGACCGCCTACAACATCCTGCACGACCTGTATCCGGACCAGACCGCGTACCTGGACCAGAGGTTCCTGGAGCGGTTCGGCACCCCGTCCACCCAGTACGACATCATCGACACCGAGATCGTCGGCACGATCGTCGCGAACATGCGGCAGGCCCGCAGCGCGGACGGCTGGGACAACCCCGCCACGTACCAACTCGACAACGTCCCCGGTTCGTGGAGCCCGACAGGGGAGGCCGGCTGCACCGGCGCGGACAACGCGGTGACGCCGAACTGGGGTCTGGTCAAGCCGTTCACCATGAGCTCCGGCTCCGCATACCGCCCTTCCACCCCGAGCATCTACGCGAGCTACCCGGCGCTGCTGGCAAGTCCCGCCTACGCCGCCCAGCTCGACCAGGTACGCCGCCTCGGCGGCCGCGACTCGACGGAGCGGACGGACGACCAGACGGCGATCGCCACGTTCTGGGCCAACGACCTGGGTCCCGACGCCTCGCATGAGGGCACGTTCAAGCCGCCCGGGCAGCTTCTCGACGCGACCATCGGGATCGCCAAGGCGCGCTTGCAGAGCAAATACGAGAACGCCCGGCTGTTCGCCCTCGTCTCGCTGGCGATGGCGGACGCCGCGATCGCTGAGTGGGACGTCAAGTACCAGACGCCGATCGACCTGTGGCGCCCGGTGACGGCGGTCCACTACGCCGGGGACGCCTCCTGGCAGCCGCTGTCGGCAGGCCGCGACGGCTCACCGCTGACTCCCTGCTTCCCGGCATGGGCGTCGGGGCACTCCGCTTTCGCGGGTGCCTGGGCCGCGGTGATGAAGGGGTACTTCGGCGGCAACGACTCCATGAACTTCACCGTCAGCACCGACGACCCGCACTCACCGCAGAAGACCCGCAGTTACACCAGCTTCCACCAGGCCGCCCAGGAAGACGCGAACAGCCGGGTGTACCTGGGTGTCCACTACCCGTGGGACGCGAGCGACGGTCTGAAGCTCGGGGACGACGTGGCGGTCAACTCGGTCCTGCCCAGGCTCGGACCGGTCGGCTCGTAGCCGAGGGTCCGCACGGGGGAGGCGGTCGGGGGAGGCGGTCGGGCTGCAAACGGGTCCGGCCGCCACCGTCCTCCCGGGCCGCCCGCCGGACGGCCCGCAGGCGCAGGCACCCGGCCTCATGTGGTCAGCACCACGCTGGTGATCTGGTTCTCGGCCCGGTCCAGCTGGGCCTGCAGCCGGGCACCGAGCGCCCGCTCGGCCAGGAAACGCGAGGGCGACCGGGTGGTCATCTCACGGAACTCCCGGTTGAAGTGCGCCTGGTCGTAGTAGCCGCACAGGGCGGCGATCTCGCTCGGGCGCCGCTGGGCCTCCAGCAGCCGGAGCGAGTGCCGGAAACGCAGGACCCGGCCAACCGACTTCGGCGGCAGCCCGATCTGCTCGCGGAACCGTCGTTCCAGGGTCCGTTCGCTCCAGCCGACCTGCGCGGCCAGGGCCGCAGGACCGGACCGGCCCTGCCGGGCTGCGAGCCGCTGCCAGGCCTGCGGCACGCCGGCCGACACCGCGGGACCGGTCTGCAGCCGGGTCACGAGGTACGAGTCGAGCAGCGTGAAACGCCCGGCCCAGCCCACGGTCTCCGCGAGCGCCTCGGTGAGGTACCGCAGCGAACTGCCGAGCACCTGGTCGAGGTCGACCACCGTGTCGGCCAGCTCGTACATCGGCGTGCCAAGGAGGCGGAACGCGGTCCACGGGTCCGACACGACCTCGATGCCGTACGCCCTGCCGTCATGTCCGCCGAACGAGGGTCGCGTGTGCAGCCCGGAGACGAGCGAGGTGCACGTGACGCCGCCCGCAGCCGCTTCCCGGCCACCGGCGATCCGCAGCGGCTCGCCGAAACCGATCACCACGCTCACCGAACCCGCGGGGATCTCCAGCCGCAGCCGCGGACGGTCGAAGTCCAGCCGAAAGCCCCGGTAGCTGTGGACCCCCGGCCGCAGCGCAGAATGGGGGTGCCGGGTGACCATCTCCCACCGTTCACCCGGATCGGCCCAGCGTCGCATGAGAATCCCCCCGTGAGCAGGCCGTCGAGCACGGACCGTTCCAGCGAGCACCTACCCGTGCGCGCGATTCCCCAAGGCTTCGGGTCATCCCGGCGTGACGGAATGACCCGAAAGCGACGGCGTCGGCAACCGACAGCAATGAAGAACCGAACCCGCCTCCAGGAAAAGGCGATGCAAAGCCCTGCTGACATCGCAGGCGAGCAAGTGTCCCCCCCCAGGCGTGGGGCTGACTCGGCCGCGTCGCGTTCTGACTGAGCCTGGAGGCGGTCCACCCCACACGTGTAAGGGTGACTCGTCAAGCTTGACGTCAGGCCGGCGGTGCCGCGTACTCCACCCGCACAACGCCTCGCGCTAGAGTAAACAAGCAGGTCAGCCCGCACCCCCCCATTGGATTCCTCGTTCCCATGTCCTGGGATTCCTCGCCCGACGTCAGAGGAAATCGTCACGCCGGTGTCAGCTGCACAGTCCTACCATTGAGTCGAATCCGCAGGTCAGACCGTCGCTGCTCATAACGTGGGCTGTGACACCAAGCCGAGGAAACTTGCTGACAGTGGAGCGGGGAGACCCACCGGCCCGCAACACTCAGGTCACCGAGCGCAGTTGGTCCAGTTCACTGCTGATCGCGTCCCGCAGCACGTCGTGCTGTGGACCGAGCCTGAACTGCGCGTCAATCCACCGTTCACGTGGATAGAGCCACACTGGCCTGCCCACCACATCGGCCGGCTCCCACTCGAACCGCGGCCAGACATGCGCATGCAAGAACGGGTCCGTGTTCCCCAAGATCTCCAGATTGACCCGGCGGAAAGCCGGGTCCAGCCGCCGACAGGCACGCTCGACCGCTTCGCCGAGCCGGTCCATGTCAGACAGGAACAACAGCCGCTTCGCCCTCGGCAGGTCCGACAGCCGCTGCACGTCCGGCTCGTCCACCAGCAGAACCGAGTAGCCCGGCAGGAACTGAACGTCCCCGATCACCGCGAACCCCGACTCAAGCCGCCGCAGGACGGTCGGGTTCTCGCCCCTCAGCGCAGTCCCGATCCGGTCCATCCGCCAGTCACCAGTCATGGCCAAAACCTACATTCTGGTGATCAAGGACCGCTCTACGATCCCCATCCTCCCCACTCAGTTCAAAGACCAAGCAAGTGGGGTGAGGACCGGCCCCGGCCGTTTACAAGGCTCTGGCCGCGATTCCGTGATCGGGCTTGATCGTCAAGGTCTGAACTCCGGCGGAGACCAGGGATGCCCATCTGGCGAGCTGCTTCCCGGTCGTCCGGCCGGCACGCAGTCGTGATACTCGTCCTGGACCAGTCCAGCGTTGACCCACCTTCCGCGTACTGCTCCGGATACTTCCTCGGCGGTTGCGAGAGCGGCGAGCGGGTCACAGGCGCGGTGCTGGTGGCAGATCTACTCGACTGCGCGGGGAGAGGTTCTGCAGTAGGTGCCACCGATCGGCAACCTCGGTGGCGTTAGGGGCGGCTTCCTTGACGGCGCGGCTGTAGGTGCTGGCCCGGCCGCGGCAGATGACCTCCACCCCTGGATGCTCGCGCAGCCAGGCGGCGAACGTCTGCGAGGTCCGGTCGGGCAGTACGTCGATGACGCGCGCAGCCTCGACGTCGACCAGTACGGTGCCGTAGGTGCGGCCCTTGCGGAAGGCGAACTCATCGACGCCCAGGACCCGGGGCGACGGCGCTGGGACCGCTGGAGCTTGCAGCAGCCGAAGCAGGCGGGTCCGGCCGGCGGGGAGACCCAGACGCCGGCACAGCCT
Source organism: Streptomyces sp. NPDC020983 (assembly GCF_044333485.1). Lineage (NCBI taxonomy): Bacteria > Bacillati > Actinomycetota > Actinomycetes > Kitasatosporales > Streptomycetaceae > Streptomyces > Streptomyces sp. NPDC020983. The sequence goes on from NZ_JBIRRA010000025.1 coordinate 21,334, forward strand.
CTCCCGGCACGTCCACCCAACTCCACAGCGACGCCGGTCAGCCAGGCTTTCAGCCTGACACTTGCCCGGCGGTAGCGCGCGGTCGCGATCGAGACCTCTCGCGGAAGGTCGTGTCGGTGGCCGGCCGGCCCGACGGCGAGGGCGAGTACATCTGGCCGAAGTGCAACACCAAGCAGGGCTTCGAGTGGTTCGCCACCACGGTCGCGGAGTGTGTTGACTGCGAGGTTGCGCAGTGTGGCCGTGTTCGCCGGGCCGTGCCCGGTGCGGATCTGGGAGGCGTCCTCGGCGAAGGTCGTGCCCCTCACATGGTGGATCGACTCGATGCCCCAGTGGTCGCGGGCGAGTTGTCCGAGATGCTGCGGGGATGCCTGGTGGGAAGGCCTGCGCGGGTCTGCAACTTGAGAGCGCGCGTCGCCCGGGATGGGTGAGCGCTCACATTCAGTGTGAGGAGTCCAGGTGTGCGCAGTCGGCCAGCGGGGGCACTGCCCCGGTTGAAGGGTCGAAATGAGACTGACACATCTGTCGGTGCCATCTCAAGGGGTGTGCGGTACTGACCTGTTCCGGCGCCTGCCCCGCGTGCCAGTCGTCCGCGCGGAGCCTCCGCTTCAGGCGCCGATGCGAGCACAGGGTCGCCCAGGGCAAGGGTTGCGACCGGAGTTCTCACCGATGACCGGGTGAAACGGTTCGTGTCGTGAGGCTTGACACCACGAGGGGCGCAGGGCAGGTTTTTGTATCCGAAACATCTGTCCCTCCAGTGACGCCATATCTCCGTCCGACCGGTATGTGTGAGCGCTAACACAATGGGTGCTGTCAGACGAGCCGAAGGGTCGGGCGGTCCGGGCGGCCTCCTTCCCCCTGGTTGTCGGCGAGTTGTGGTGGGACAGGGCCGACCCGGCGGGTCGCTCACCGCCTTACGGTTTCAGCGCCGCCCCGACCGGTTCACCACCTGCCCGTGCCTGGTCCGTTTACAAGGAGGATCGTGTGAAGCGACAACATATACAGCCGCTGCGCCGTCGACGCCTGGGTCTTTGGTTCGTGGCCGTCGTGGCGCTGCTGACCGGGGCTGTGGGGACACAGCCAGCCACGGCGACCGCCCCTCGGGCCACGCCGGCCGTTGCCTCGCCGGCCTCCGGCACCGACGGCGTCACCGCCGGCAACGCCGCGATCGCCTCGGTCGACCTGGCCGGCACGTGGGGGTTCACCCCGGTGGGCCGGTCGGCGACGTCGATCACCGTGCCGGGCGGCGGCTGGTACAAGCAGGGCTTCACCGATGTGAACGAGGCGGTGTACTCCCGCACGATCACCGTGCCGGACTCCGGGCAGCCGCAGTCGGCGTGGATCGAGTTCGGCGCGGTGAACCACCAGGCGACCCTGTCGGTCGACGGGCGGACGGTGGCGACCAGGACCACCGCCTTCACGCCGTCGAAATTCGACATCAGCGCGTACGCGGCACCGGGTACCACGCACACCATCTCGGTCGATGTGAAGGGCAGGGGCGCCCTGAAGAACCCCGCGAACGGCAGGTATCTGGTGCCCGACGCGGCCGACTGGGCTGAGGCCGTGCCGCAGGGGATCTTCCGTTCGGCGTTCCTGCGCGTGTATCCGGCGGTGTACGTCAGCGACACGTTCATCCGCACGTCCGTGGCCAATCAGACCCTCACCTACGACGCGTCGGTGACCAACACCTCCGCCAGCGCCCGGTCGGTGACCCTGACCGGCTCGCTCTCCTCGGACAACGGCACGTCGTTCACCTACCCGGCGCTGCCGAGCAGCACGGTGACCGTGGCCGCCCACTCGACCGTCAAGGTGACGGTGGGGCCGGTGGCGTGGAACCTGGGCTCCTCCTCGTACTGGTGGCCCAACGTCCCCTACCGGCAGGGGTATCGCGCCCAGCTGCACCGCCTGACCGTCCACGCGGCGACCGACGACGGACACATCGGCGACGCGACCTACCGCTTCGGATTCCGGGAGAGCAGCCAGAACGGCGAGTACTACTACCTCAACGGCGTGCGGGTGAACTTCCGCGGCGACAACCTCCAGGGCGCGGACTTCGACCGCATCAACAACGGCGGCAAGGGCGACGCCTACGACACCCTGCCCGGCTTCCTCGCGCCCTCCTCGGGCAACGGCGGCTGGCCGCAGGCGGTCGACAACTACGAGCGTCTGAACTACAACGTGGTCCGCATTCATCAGGAGCCGGCCAGCCCCTACATGCTCGACGTGGCCGACGAGATGGGCCTGATGATCATCGACGAGACCGGCATCCGCGGCTCCAACAGCCTTCAGGACTTCGTCGCCGGGCACGACAACATGGTCGACCACGCCCGCGCGCTGACCCTGCGCGACCGCAACCACCCGGCCGTGATCCGCTGGAGCCAGAGCAACGAGCCCGGCAGCAGCGGTGACGACTCGGAGCAGTTCGAGAAGGACCTGTACGCGGCGATGAACGGCAACGACGGCACCCGGCCGGTCAGCGTCGACGCGTGGGTCGGCGCCCCGGCCAACCCCTACCCCACCATGACGTACTCCAACTTCGATGTCTTCGGGCACTACTTGGACGGTTTCGGCACCTACGGCGAGAAGGTCGTGTCGGTGGCCGGCCGGCCCGACGGCGAGGGCGAGTACATCTGGCCGAAGTGCAACACCAAGCAGGGCTTCGAGTGGTTCGCCACCACGATGGTGGCCAAGCGCGCCAAGGACGCCAGCGACTTGCGCCCCTACACCCTGCTGTCCGCCTGGGCGGGCGTCATACCCGGCGTCCGCACCACCGACTTCACCCCCGAAGAGGGCGGCCATCCCGTCTACGGCGCCGACAACCTCTCCGACCCGTGGAGCAATCCGCAGATCCAGCGCATCCAGGCCGCGTTCAACCCGGTCGCCGCGATCGACCTGCCCTATTGGTCCGCCTCCGGCGTGTCGGACTCCAACGGCACCTTCCCGCTCCCGCAGGCGGTACCCGGATACGCCGCCAACAGCACCGTGAACCGCACGATCTCGGTGTTCAACGACGACTTCACCGGCACCGACGTGGGCTTCGCCTGGAGCGCCCACCTCGACAGCGCCACCGGCCCGGTGATCGCCTCCGGGAACACCACCCTCACCGTCCCGCTCGGCTCGAAGGCGACGCAGACCGTGTCGTTCACCGCGCCGTCCAGCGGCTCTCGGGTCTACCTCGTCCTGTCCACCAGCAAAGCCGGGACGACCGTGTTCAGCGACGCGGTCGAGTACCTCACCCTGGGCAGCTCCACCAGTCCCGCGCCGGGCACCTACCGGGTCGTCAACCGCAACAGCGGCAAGCCGCTGGCCATCGCCGGCAACTCCACCGCCGACGGCGCCAAGGCCGTCCAGCAGACCGGCGGCGGGAACTGGACCCTCAGCGCCTCGGGCAGCGCCTTCACCCTGCGCTACAACCCCACCGGCAAGGTGCTCGACGTCAACGGCGGTTCCACCGCCGCCGGCCTCCAGCTCCAGCAGTGGACCGCCAACGGCGGCACCAACCAGCAGTGGTACCTACGGCCCACCGGCGACGGGTACTACACCATCGTCAGCCATGACAGCGGCCTGGTTGCCGACGTGAGCGGCCAGTCGACCAGCGACGGAGCCGCCGTCGTGCAGTGGACCGCCAACAACGGCGCCAACCAGCAATGGCAGCTGACACCGGCCTGAGCCGGCGCCACGCCCCGGATGTGCCGCCACCTCCCCGTGGCGGCACATCCGGGGCATGCGGACGTCCCGGGGGCGCAGGGCTGATTCGAATTCCTGGTGATCAGGTGTTGGTGCAGGTCAGGTGAGTCCGAGCAGGTCGAGTGGGTGTGTGAATCAGCCCTGGCCTGCGTTTGACGCCGGTGGTCAGCCAGGGCCGGGCGCCCTGGTAAGCGAGGTCGGCCAGGATGGACACCCCTTGGCGTTCGCAGATACGGATGATCCGGTGGGTGCGGGCCGCGGTCAGGTCGTGGGCTCGGCGCGGCAGCGCGGGTGAGAGCCACAGCAGCCGGCCTTCCGGATCGGTGACGACCTGGACGTTCACCCCGTGTCGGCGGTGCTTGGCCGAATAGTCGGCCCGTCCGTCGCCGACCCGGTCGCACTCCGCGAGGGTGCCGTCGAGCAGGACGAACTCGGGATCTGTCTCGCGCAGGACCTTCAGCAGGCCCGGCGCCCGTTCGGCGAGCAGAGCGATGACCGTGCTGCTGTAGGCGCGGACGGTGGACTCGCTGATCCCGAACCCGGCAGCGATCTTCGCCAGAGTGATGTGCTCGCGCAGATAGATCAGCGCCACCATCGCGCGATGGGACGGGCGGAGCTTGCAGCGCCGGTCGCCCTCGCGGGTGACGATCAGCATCGTCACCCACTCCACGAGCGCGCGAGGCAGTTCGAGTGCGGCGGGACAGACGACCAACGAGGCCCCCGAGGAGCGTGATTGAGACGCTAGACATCTCGATCAACAGCCCGGGGGCCTCACCCGTTGCGGCTCACGGCCATCACCCGTTTGGTGGCCACATCGAAGAAGCCCAATGGGGCGTTCGATCGTGTTCGTGCACAGCACGGGGGTGCGTGCCACGTCGTACAACGCGACGCTCGGCGCGTCGGCGTGGGCGGAGCGGGCGCGGCAGGAGTTGCGTGCCGCGGGCGCGTCGTCGCCGCGCCAGGATCCGGCTGCGGTGGACCGGTTGACCTCGACCGAGCTGCACGTCGCCCAGCTTGCCGCGCAGGGTCTGACGAACCGGGAGATCGGCGAGCGGCTGTACGTCTCGCCCAGGACGGTGAGCACTCATCTCCAGCGGATGTTCCCCAAACTGGGCGTGGCGTCCCGTGGGGAGCTCGCCGGGGTGCTGGGGGGCACGGTGACGTACCCCGAAGGCGCGGTGTCGTGACGTACGGCGGAGACGTAGGCCGACGGACGCGGTGCAGCCCGTTTGATTCCTAGGTTTGTGCCATGCCCGGTGCGCACACGGCGGACGGGGCGGGAAGGCACACCATGGGAACCGTCACCGTCGGCGCCGAGGGCTCGACCGGTATCGAGCTGTACTACGAGGACCACGGCTGTGGGCAGCCGGTCGTCCTGATCCACGGCTATCCGCTGGACGGGCAGTCGTGGGAGAAGCAGACCGATGCGCTGGTCAGGGCCGGCTACCGTGTCATCACCTACGACCGCCGTGGCTTCGGCCGGTCGAGCAGGACCATGACGGGCTACGACTACGACACCTTCGCCGCCGACCTGGACGCCGTACTGACGCAGCTGGACCTGCGTGACGTGGTTCTGGTCGGGTTCTCGATGGGTTCGGGCGAGGTCGCCCGCTACCTCGGCGTCTACGGCTCGCAGCGGGTGGCGAAGGCGGCGTTCCTCGGTTCGCTCCAGCCGTTCCTGCTGCAGACGCCGGACAACCCCGCCGGTGTGCCGCAGAGCGTCTTCGACAAGATAGCCGAGCAGGCGCAGGCCGACCGCCACGCCTGGTACGAGAGCTTCTTCGTCGACTTCTTCAACACCGACGAGACGCTCGGGTCGCGGCTCAGCGAGGCCGCGGTGCGGGCGAACTGGATCACCGCCGCCGGCTCGGCGCCCGTGGCCGCGTACGCGTGCGTCCCGGCATGGCTGACGGACTTCAGGGCCGACGTGGAGCGCATCGACGTGCCGTCGCTGATCCTGCACGGGACCGCCGACCGCATCCTGCCGATCGACGCCACGGCCCGCGAATTCCGCCGCCGCCTGCCCGACGCGCGATACGTCGAGATCGACGGCGCCCCGCACGGGCTGCTGCTCACCCACGCAGCCGAGGTCAACGCCGCCCTGATCGACTTCCTCAGCGCCTGAGAACCGGCGCCTGTCACGAAAGGACCGCACTCCTGTGCCGGTTGTCAACCATTCTCTGCCCGAGCGCGACCGCGAGACTGCGGGTGCAGCGCTGCAGGCGACCCTGGCCGACCTTCTCGGCCTGTCCCTGGTGGCCAAGCAGGCCCACTGGAATGTGTACGGCCCGCGCTTCCGCTCGGTCCACGTCCAGCTCGACGAGGTCGCCACCGTCGCCCGGAACCACGCCGACACGGTGGCCGAACGCGCGGCCGCCCTGGGGGTCAGTCCGGACGGACGGGCCGGGACCATTGCGGGAGCCAGTGGCGTGCCCGCCCTTCCCCCGGGCTGGACCAAGGACGGTGACGCCGTCGAGGCCTTGGTGCACGCGCTCTCCGCCGTGACCGAAAGGCTGCGTGAGCGCATCGTCGCGATGGGCCCGGCGGATGTCGTCACCGAGGATCTCCTCGTCGGGCTGACGGCCGACCTCGAGAAGCAGAACTGGATGTTCCAGGCGGCGAACCGGGCCTGATCAGGGGGCCGGAGCCTCACAGCTGTCGTCCGAAGTGGAGAAGAGCACGGGTGTGTCGAGGGAACGAGCACAGACCGATTCGAACCGGTACGGGCGGTGCTGGGGCGCACCTCGAAGCCGGCGAGGAGTTGGGGGCGTCGATCGCCGTCGATGTGGACGGGGTTATGGAAAATCGACCTGCGGGGTGGCCACGCGGACGAAGCACGGACCGTTCCGTGGCACCGGGACACGTTGGTGAGCATGCGGTCGACCACGAAAACCCTCACCAATCTCGCGGCTCTGATCCTCATGGACCGGAGCGCGCTGGATCTGCACCGCCCGGTCGCGCACTACTGGCCCGAGTTCGCCGCCCAGGGAAAGGAGCACAAAGGTGAAGGCACTGGTCTACATCGCGGCGTTCCTGCCGGACGAGGGCGAGAGCTCGATCGGACTGACGGACCAGTTCCCCGGCAGCACCCTCGGCCAAGCCGTCGAGTCCGTCCACTACGTCCTGCCTGACGGTGATCAGGGCACGGACGTATACATCAAGCCGGAGAAGTTCCGCAGCCAGTTCGCCGCAGACGTGCCGAAGGACAAGGCGACGTGGTCTGCTGCATGCCCGACGTCACGGTACTGCTGACCGTCTTCTGCTCCCCGGGTCCGACGCTGTACGAGTCCGAAACGCGCTGCCAGTACTGCTCCTGCACGACGGCGTTTCCCTTCGGCAGTGAGCCGCAGCCGACGACGATGCGCGGTGAGGTCTCGGCGTCGATGACGACCTGGTTGGTGTGGGGTAGCGGTAGTTCTTCGACTGAGCGGCGATGGTGCGGTCGCGGGCGGGGACCAGGGTGCCGTCCACGATGAGCACCGTGTCCTTGGCGAACCGCTTGCGGGGCCGCAGTGCGAGCATGGGCCCGAGGTTGTCGATGATGCGGTCCGCCGCCGACTTCGACACCCCGAACAGCGGAGCGAGCTGGCGCATAGTCAAGTTCGTTCGCCAGTAAGCAGCGACCAGCAGTGCCCGGTCCTCCAGCGGCAGGCTCCATGGCCGGCCCCTGGGGATCGCGTCCGCACCCTCGCGCCGCAGAACTGTCACCAGCTTCCCGAACTGTCGCGGGCTCAGCCCGGCGAACGGGGCTGTCCAGGACGGCTCCGCGGGGATAATCCGAGTTCAGAACCCCAGGACCACGCTAGGGTCCGTGGATGCGCCTCTACCTGTCGTCCTTCCGCATCGGCGATCACCCCGACCGGCTGCTCAAGCTCCTCAGGTCGCAACCCGGCCGGATCGCTGTCGTCGCCAATGCCATGGACTCCGCTCCGGACGATGTCCGCCGAGCCGGAGTCGAACGCGAGACCGATGCTCTGGCCGAGCTCGGTTTCGACCCCAGGGAGGTTGATCTGCGGGAGTTCTTCGACCGCCCCAGCGGCGAGGTCGAGGTCGCGCTCGAAGGCTTCCCTGCCGTCTGGGTCCGCGGCGGCAACGCGTTCATGCTTCGTTACGCGATGGCCCGCAGCGGAGCGGACACCGCGCTGTCCTCGAGGCTTCGCGAGGACACGATCGTCTATGCGGGCTACAGCGCCGGCCCCTGCGTGCTGGCTCCCAGCCTCCAGGGCCTGGAACTCTGCGACTCCCCCCAGGACGTCACGAAGACCTGGGGCGACAAGCCGGTCTGGGACGGGCTGGGCATACTCGACCACGCCTTCGTCCCACATGTCGATTCCCCTGGACACCACGAGACCGAGGCCTGCGGGCGGGTCGCGGAGCACTACCGGGCGAACGGGACCCCGCACCGCACCCTGAGCGACGGACAGGTCCTCGTGATCGACGGTGACGAGGCGGGAATCATCTGACCGGCACCTCGCCGACGAACGCCCCGCCGAACACACCCTCGGCGGGGCGTTTCTGCCCCGCATCGTCGGCATCGTGAACGCCCGCTTCATGCCCGCATCCCGCCAGGCGCGCACCTTGACCGTTTGCCACTGAACTTTGACCGGCAGTGCTTGTGCCGGTAGCTCAGTGCGCCGCCACGCCCGGGAGACCGAAGAGCGGCAAGCATGGCGTCAGACCGCTGATCGTGGCGGGCACGCGATGGTGTGTCTCCCAACTGGCCCGAGCCAACCGCAAGCGCCGCATCGTCGCGCGTCGGCCACGGACGTTCCACTGATCGACACCGTCGAGTTCGTAACCCAGCTTCTCGGACACGGCGAAGGACGAAGGGTTGTCCTCGAAGGCGCCCGATAGCGCGTCGACCGCGCCCAGCCCGGCGAAGGCCAGGTGCAGGAACGCAGCACGCATCTCGGTTCCGATTCCCTGTCGCTGATGCCGCACGCCGAGCCACGAGGCCGTACTGACTTGCCGCAACACGGCGAAGTCACGAGCGGTAATCGTCTGCAAGCCGACAACACGGCCATCCTTGAAGACACAGAGGTTCAGCGCCCAGTCGTCCGGCGCCCAGTTTCCCCGCCGCAGCCAATGGTGTTGCACCACCGAACGCGCCCTCTCGGCAGGCGGCAGGTCCGTCCACGGCACGATGAACGGCATCCGGTCCGCTTCATGTACGCCCTCGGCCGCCAGGTCGGCCAGTTGAGCCAGTTCCTCCTCAGAAGGCAGCCGCAACTCCAGACGGGGAGTGTTCACACGCAGCCCCAGGAGGGGCCAGTGATCCATCAGCATGAGCCATTGTCTGGTCCGGTCACGAAGGAGGTCACCCGGTTTTCTCCGTTTACCCGGAGCCGTCGACGGCGCGGAGCCGTCGACTGGTCCGGAACCGAGCTGACCAGCCCGCCACCAAGGCGAGCGCCTGCGGCAGGGACGGCAGGGAACACTGTGGGCCGTCTACGACACCATTGCGGGCGCCGGCCGGCATCGGGCGGATCCTGCTCGCTGCCACCGCCACCGGACACGCCACGGCCGCCGAGCCGGGGCTGCACGCGGCCCTGACCACCTTGACCGGCATGATCAACACTCCGACCACACGCCCCGCCCCGGCTGGTGGGTCCCCCACGACGAACGACCATCTCGTGCCTCGGCCTCGCCCAACTCCGGACGACGGCATCGACGTGAAGGTCACCGCCGAGGCTGGGCTCTTCCAGTTGAAGTACTACCCCGACGGTTTTCCCGGCTCGCTCAAGGGGCGCCGCACCGCGATCAAGAAGTCGTTTACGCGGGCCCTGAAGCATGACCCGGTGGAGTGGACGCTGGTGGTGCCGTGCACGCTCAGCCCATCTGAGCGTGCCTTCATCGAAAAGGCTCGCCGACGACAGGTCGGTGACGGTGTCCACGATGGACCGGCCCAGCCCTGGACAACGGTTTCGCCTCTTACAAGGATCTGGAAGACAGTTTCACGCGCGACCAACTGCGCGAGGCGGCTCGGGACTTCAATGTGGAGAAAGCCCTACTGCTGGGTGGCGACGATCTTGTGGAGCGCGTTCGTGCCCTGGGCGCACGCAGCGACGGTGTCGATCCGCACTGGAAATTGGATTTCCAGCGCGAGGGCGACAGGGTCGCCGTAGCCCTGCGGGGCAAGCACCCCCGAGCACATGAGGCCAGCCCGATAGCCGTGAGTACACCTTCGACCTGGACGGCTTGAACCCGGCGGAAGCCATAACCGTCCTACGGCTGCACCAGCGGTTGCGGCGCGGCGGCCACTTCCGGCTGACCGTCGAGGGTGCAAGCGCCGGGTCCGGGACCCTGCCAGCCAGCAGTAGCCAAGAGGATCTGGAGGCGGTCGAGCGTCTCCTGCTGTACCTGTCCGACCTCGAGGCCGTCCAGCGGCACTGCGAGGCGTACTTTCCCGCTCCTTTGACCTACAGCGGCTCGGAGCGCATCGAGCTGAGTAATCGTCAAGACCTGGGGATCGATGGCTATCCGCGGGGTTTGACCTTGGTGTCGCTGTGACTGCGCTGGGTTTCTCAGGCGAGGCCATCGAGGAAGTGCGAGAGCGCGGTCTGCAGGGCTTCAGGCTGTTCCAGGTGCAGATCGTGGCCGGTGCCGGGGATGCTCATGGCCATGGTGGCGGGCCGCTGGCGGAGCATTTCGTCGGCTTCCTGTGCAGGGATGAAGCTGGATTGGGCCAGAACGACCAGCGTGGGGCACGTGACCTGGCCCCACTCGTGCCAGAAGGAACGCCGGGCGTTCTCGGCCAGCGAGCGGACCATCACGTCCCGGTCGAAGCGAGGCCACCATCCGCCGTCGCGTTCTTCCAGGCCGGCCGCCCAGCCTGCGCCGACCGGTCCGCCGCCGAGGAACGCGGCTGCCGCTTCGCGTGAGGGGAACGGTGTCGGCCACGAGTCGAGCCATGCGCCGATGTCCGCGGGGACGTTCGGGTTCGGACCGCCTGGGCCGGCCTCGACGAGCACGAGCGCGCGGATGAGTCCGGGGTGCGCGGCGGCGGTGAGCATGGCTGTGTGCCCGCCCAGGGACTGGCCGACCAGGACGGGCCGCTGCAGGGCCAGCTGGTCAACAACGGCGGTGACGTCGGCGACGTAGGCGGCGCGGGAGACGTCCTGCGGGTGGCGCTCGCTGGCGCCGTGCCCGCGCTGGTCGACCGCAACGACCCGATAGCTGGAGCTCAAGCTCGATGCGAGCACGTCCCATTCACCTGCGTGACCGGCCAGGCCGTGCAGCAACACGATCGGCTGACCGGGCCCGCCCCAGTCCCGGCAGGCAAGCTGGACCCCGTCCCGCACCAGCACATGTTCAGACCATGCCACATTGGCCCCCAAGGAATCGGCTGGCCTTGATCATGCCGCAACTCCCTCGGCGCGTTCGACGAGCTGGCCGCGTTCGAAGTGGGCTCCGGCGCGGACGAGAGCGACGAGGTGGGGTGCGTTCACCGCCCGCCACCGCTGCTGGGCGGACTCGACGAGTTTGAAGACCATGGCCAGGGCAGCGGTGCGGGAGCCGGCCGCGCGGGTGGCCTTGGTCCGCAGGCGGACGGTGGAGAAGTGCGCGCCGATCGCCGCGTTCGCGATCCGGCTCTCCAGGCCGGGAGCAGCTCGGCGGCCCCGGAGCTCGCGGGCGAGGTGGCGGCGGGCTTCGGCGAGCAGGTGCCGGTGGCGAAACTGCCCGTGGTGGATGTAGACGGTCGCGGCGTCGACGGCCGCCAGGTGCACGTCGACGACCGCCCCGGCCGCGGCCGCGCCGTCACCGGCCGGTGGGGCGGCGGTCCAGGCGGCGCGGATGGCGGCCGCGGCGCGGCGGCACAGCTCGAACAGCCCGTCGACCACGGCCGCACCGAAGCGGGCGAGCGCGTCTGCCCGCCAGCGGCGGCGAAGCTCGGCAAGCGGCAGTGGTGTCTTCATCGCCGGGCGGCTGTCGTCCTCGGAGCGCTTCATCAGCCGGCTGCGCACCCGCTCCGTGGGCGAGTACCCGTGGTCGGCGGTGTACTGCGACACCGCCTGCTTCAGCAGCACGGCGGTGTCGCGGTGCCGGGTGGTTGTCCAGGCGATCAGCTCCGGCGGCAACCCGGCGATCTCGATGACCGGCTGCAGGCCCGGCGTCGGGGTGCGCGGCTCGGTCGCCAGCCCGAGCCGGTCGCTGACCTCTTCCGTGATCCGCTGGTTGTAGAGCCGCGGACCGCCACCACGTGCGCGTACAGCCGCCGCGAGTCTCGAACAAGACCTCGCCAACTGCCTCAACTCCCCCAGCACCGTCACCACCGCACGCTGGCCCAGCCGCGGTGCGCCTGGCACCGCAGGCGCACCCTCGCCAGGGGCGGGACACCAACCGAATCCGGGTGTTCGGGTGACGGGATGCCCGGTGTGTGCTGGGCTGGTAACCCGGGGCCCGGCAGGTGGGGCACCGGATGGTGCGTGCGTGGAAGGGGAACGGGGTGGGTGGGCGACGTCGACGTGATGGGCGGTTACCGCCGCAGGCCGGTGACCACGGGTTGGCCGTGGGCACAGGCATGGACATCCGCGCGGCCGGTAGTGCGGTGGCGGCCGGCTGGATCGAGGGGGATGTCCACCTCCATGCCGCCGGGCGGCAACCGGCGCAGTTGCCGCACCAGGTAGGGGTGGTGCCCTCCCGCGCGCTGTCCTTCCAGGTCCGTGCAGAGGCGGCCCGATTGGCCGCGGCGGTCGACGGTGGCGGCACCGCGGTGCTGTGCCAGGTGCTGACCGGGATGGGCGGGGTCGGCAAGACCCAACTCGCCGCGGACCTCGCGCACCGCTCCTGGGACAGCCGCCAAGTGGAGGTGCTGGTGTGGGTGACCGCGGCATCCCGCGCCGCGATCATCGCCGCGTACGCGCAGGCGGGTGAGGAGCTGTGCGGGGCGGACCCGGCCGACCCCGAGCACGCCGCGGCGGTGTTCCTGGCCTGGCTGCGGGCCAAGCAGCACCGGTGGCTGGTGGTTCTCGACGACATCGCCGACCCCGCCGACGTGACCAGCCTGTGGCCGCCGGACAGCCCGACAGGCCGCACCCTTGCCACCACCCGGCGTAGGGACGCCGCCCTCACCGGCCAGGGCCGGCACCGCATCGACGTCGGCGTCTTCTCCCCCGCCGAAGCCGCCGCCTACCTGACCGGTGTGCTGACCGCGCACGGCCACACCGAACCCGCCGGGCAGCTCACCGCCCTCGCCGAGAACCTGGGATGCCTGCCGCTGGCGCTATCCCAGGCAGCCGCCTACCTGGTCGACCAGGCCATGCCCCTCGCCGAGTACCGCGCACTGCTGGCCGACCGCACCCGCACCCTGGACCGTGCCCTGCCGACGCCGGGCGGCTTGCCCGACGGCCAGCACCACCGGGTGACCGCGGCCTGGTCGCTGTCGGTCGACCTCGCCGACGCCCAGGGCCCGCCCCGGCTTGCCCGCCGCCTGCTCGAACTCACCGCGCTCCTGGACCCCAACGGCATCCCCACCCCGGTCCTCACCTCCCATCCGGCCCGCATGTGGTGCGCCGCCGGCAGCAAGAGCGGATCAGTCCCCTGGAGGTGGCTGCGCCGCGCGGTGACAGCCGAGCAGGTGTACCAGGCGCTGCGGGTCCTTGACGGTCTGAGCCTGATCGACCACACCCCCGCCACCGCGCACCGGGCCGTCCGGGTCCACGCCATGGTCCAGCGCACCACGCGCGGCACCCTCACCCCCCGCCAGCACAGTGCCTGCACCCGGACAGCCGCCGACGCCCTGATCGCCGCGTGGCCTGAGATCGAGCGCGACACCGACCTCGCCCAAGCCCTGCGCGCCAACACCACCGCCCTGGCCGACCATGACGAGCCCGCCGGGTGCCTTTACCAGCCCGACACCCACGATGTGCTGCTGCGTGCCGGCAACAGTCTCGGCGAAGCCAGCCAGAGCGCCGCCGCCCGCGACCACTTCCAGCACCTGGCCGACACCGTCACCCGCCGCCTCGGCCCGGACCACCTCGACACGCTGGCCATCCGCGCCGACCTCGCCCGATGGCGGGGACAAGCAGGCGACCCGGCCGGTGCCGCAGCGGCCTTCACCGACCTGCTCCACGACCAGATACGGGTGCTGGGCGCCGACACTGTGTACGCCCTGGCGACCCGGGCCAACCTCGCCACCTGGCGCAGGTCAGCAGATCCGGCCGCCGCCGTCACCGCGCTGACCAGCGTGCTGGACGACGACGTACGCGTCCTCGGCCCGGACCACCCGGCAACCCTCATCACCCGCCACGCCCTGGCTCAGTCACGAAGGCTGGCAGGAGACCGGCACGATGCCACCACCGCCCTTGCCGACCTGCTCCAAGACCGGATCCGGGTACTGGGCCCGCACCATCCCGACACCCTGGCCACCCGCCGCGACCTCGCCCACTGGCGAGGACAGGCAGGCGATGCAGCCGGCGCCGCCACCGCACTCACCGCACTCCTGGACGACATGGCACGCGTCCTCGGACCCGACCACCCCGACATCCTCACCACCCGCCACACCCTGGCCTACTGGCAAGGGCACGCAGGAGACCCCGCCGGCGCCGCCACCGCACTCACCAGCCTGCTGGAGGACATGGCACGGGTCCTTAGACCCAACCACCCCAAAACACTCAGCGTGCGCTGTGAGGTCGCCGGCTGGCGGGGTCACTCGGGGGATGCGGCCGGCGCCGCCACCGCACTCACCGGCGTTCTGGAGGACATGGCACGCGTCCTCGGGCCCGATCACCGCGACACCCTCATCACCCGCCACAACGCCGCCCGATGGTGGGGGCAGGCCGGGGACGCGGGCCGTGCCGCCACAGCACTCACCGCACTGCAGGAGGACATGGCACGCGTCCTCGGGCCCGACAATCCCGGCACCCTGGCCACCCGACACAACGCCGCCTGGTGGCGGGGAAAGGCGGGAGACGCGGCGGGCGCCGCCACCGCACTCACCGCACTGCTGGACGACGTGGTGCGCGTCCTTGGACCCGACCACCTGGACACCCTCACCACGCGCGGCAACCTCGCGCACTGGCGAGGAGAGGCAGGGCAAGCGCCCGGGGCCGCGGCAGCCTTCGCGGAACTGCTGGAGGACTACGTGCGGGTGCTCGGCCCCGATCACCCCGGCACCCTGGCCACCCGCAGCGACCTCGCCCACTGGCGGGAACTGAGCGGTGAGGCCCGGGGTACGTCCGGCTGACCCCACTGGCGTACCGGGGCGATGAACCGGCTTGAGGGGCTGCTCGGCGACGGATCCTAGTGGTTGCCGCCCGCGTGCATTGCCGGTTTCACGTGGGTGTGGGCTTACCGGAAGGAACAGGCCGCCGACATGCTGCCCCACCGCTCAGAGCGTTACGCCTGCCGCCCAACAGCGCGAGAAGCACATACGGTGCTGGCCTTGACGTTTAACACTGGACGTCGAACGAGACTCCTTGGTCGGCGTTTCCCCAGTTCATCGGACGGGTGAGGGGACGCGGCCCGATCCTGTGCTCAGCGACAGCGCAGTACGGAGGCCTGGATCGTGGGACTGGTTCAGCACGGGGCTCAACGAGACGCGCTGACAGTGGTGGCGGAGTTCCGGTCAGAGCCGTACGGGTGCCTGGCTTCTCGTGGCGACGCGTCTTCGAGCTGTGCGACGCTTTGGTGTGCGACGAGGGTCCGGTTCGCACCCTCGTGGACCTGGCGCTCGCCCCGGAACACCGGCGCGGTCACGGGGCCCTGTATGCCGGGATCAACCGGGGTCGGATCGACGCCTCCTTGCTCCGCCGCCGCTGCCAGGCCAACGCCGCGTTCACCGACCCCGAACACCTCATGCGCGCCCTCCGCCGAGGCCTACGCGAAGTCCAATACCGCAACGACCTCATCGACGGCTGCCTCACCGGCGCCGGCACCGGCTTGGCTTTACAACCTGACCAGCCTCAGCGTGTCGGTCGTGGGACTACGAAGGCGGACACACCGTCGACTGTCTGGATTGGGACAGCAGCCTCGCGGAGAACGCTTTCGGGGCCGAGCACGGAGAAACCGTCATTACTACCTGGCCAGAACACCGCAATCCGGCAGTCACTTCCGGCCGCAAGCAGGAGACGGTTCACTTCAGCAGCAGGCCTGATGGTGCACTCCAGCCACGGGTCGCAGCGAGCGGCTGTCTCAGATCGGACGGGTCAACGGAGTAAAGACCGAGCGTTTCGCCGTTCACCTTCACCGCGTAGCTGCCAAGGCGATCATCGTGCGGGCTTGAGCAAGTCGTCACCACCAATTGGACCCCGCAGCCGCTGAGCGGCTCCGTCATGCCGCGAAGCCATTCCTCGACGTCACCCTCGGCGAGGTCTTCACCGTCAACCCGCCATGCGCCACCGAACGACCATGTCGCATCCTGACCGGACTGGAGCCTGGTTCGGAGAGCTAACGCCTGAGCGTGTGAGACGCCCCGCCACAGGCCGGCCCTCTCCAGGTCGTGGAGAAGTCGCTCGAACGAATTCACAGCGGGCATCATGCCGCAACCTCCTGGCCCGGCCGATGACGGAATTGACCAACTGGGCAGATCCGTGGCTTGGCAGGCCGCCCCCGACATCATGCGTGCAACCTGAGTAGCGGTAGTTCTGGAGCCTTGGTGGACCTCCGTCAGCGCTTCCCCGACAGGTGCGTGAAGGGTTGCCGACCGGGCTCGGTTCAAGCCGTGGACCCCCCGGCGGCCGCGGCGGCTGGACGAGAAAGCTGTTACGTCTGAGGCGGAGGTGTGGAGCGCACGATGCGAAATCCCACGTCGTCGATCCGAAACGTCGGGTGGCTGCGCCGCCGCACTGACGCCCGGCAGCTCCAGTGCTCGTCGGCCCATCCTCCGCCTCGGAGCACTCGGTAGGCCCCATACACCTCAGCGTCGTAGACGTCCCAGCACCAGTCCCACACATTGCCCAGCATGTCGTACAGGCCCAACGCATTAGGTTGCTTGCCGCCGACAGAGTGAATCCGCCCATCGGAGTTGCCCTGGTACCAGGCGACCTCGTTGAGCTGTCCGTACCGCGGGCCAGTAGTGCCCGCACGGCACGCGTGCTCCCATTCGGCCTCGGTCGGCAACCGGTACCCGTCTGCGGAGATGTCCCACTCGGCCCTCTCGGCGTCGACGCACAAGCGATACGCCGGCGTCAGCCCGTCATGCCGGGACAAGGCGTTACAGAACTGGACCGCGTCCCACCACGAAACGCCCTCAACCGGCAGCCGCTCACCCTGGGCGCTACTCGGCCGTCGGCCCGTGACTCGTGCGTACCAGGACTGGGTGACCGGGAACGCCGACATCTGAAACGGCGCAACCTCGACCGGCCAACTGCTCTGCGTCCGCCGGTCCGACAGCGTCACCTGTCCCGACGGGACCGCAACCATCTCGCTTCCTGCCACCGCGTCCACAACAGGCCACCTTACCGACGTCTGCCCACCGCTCTACCGAACTTTCCGATCGGCGGTGGAGCCAGGTCACTTCGTACACCGTGGAGCCACTTCGGGTTCGGGAGTTGGGCGAGCCGGTCGAGGGCGGCGGTGATGTGGCTGTTCCAGGGCCGGTACGGGCGAGGCGGAGAATCCTCCGGCGGCCGGTGGTGGCGAGTTGTCCCGCAGTGGTGAACAGGCGCAGCCGCAGGCGGCGGGGCTCCCAGTCCCGTGAAGTCGAGGCGGTCGGCCCCCCGGTGGGCGATCGGTGACCGAAGCCGGTCGCTGCGGGAGCGTGGCTGGGTCAGAACGCAACGGCCGACAGGTCGGCGGCGACCTCGACAGCCTGGTAGCCGTAGGTGTCAGCCGCGTCGACGCGCAGCATGAGACAGAATCGGTCGAGGGACTCGATCTCCCGGACGAGGCGCTTGTAGTCGTGTTTGAGCAGGTGCACCGCCGCACGGTTGGCGATCGCCGACTGCCCCATGATCATGAGGACCGGCTGTGCGGACCGTGGTGGGGTGAACTTCGCGACCAGCGCATGGTCCGTTCGACCGTACTTGTGGGGGAAACGCTCACCACCGACGCTGAAGTCACCACGTTGGTTGACCTTCACCCCGGGCAGGTGCCTGGCCAAGTACTCGACGTTGCGTCGGTTGGATCCCAGGCCACCAATGCTGAGTTCGGTACGGTCCCCGTTCAGCTCCGGTGCGTCGGCCGCAACGAGAGAGAACGCACACCCTGACTCCTCCGCGAGCATCGCTAGTTCGATGATCGCGTAGACGTCACCGTGCTCGGTGACGTCGGCCATCTGCCAGTGGCTGTTCAGGATGATGACGCACGGGACACCGGACCGCAGACCAAGCAGTGCCTGCTTCTGGTGCATGACGCGAGCGGCGCTGACACGCTTCCAGGCCCAGACGGACCCGCCGCTGACGACGCTCGTGATCAGCCCGATCACGACATTCAGCACTGCATCCGACACGGAGCCCCCGCCCTCGCCACAGCAACATGACCTGATGGTCGGTTGAACAGCCTACTGATCAACGACCCGTCACGCGTGGTGGCTCGACAGCTCTCACAACGCGTCGGCAACTGCTTGTACGGCGTCCACCGTCAGCTCCTCCGCCGACAATCGGGCACCGGGATCGCCCCGACCCGCTCGACCGTCCCCCTCGCGGAGCTTCACCAGGGGCGGCGCACCACGCCATGGCCGCATCGCCGGCCGCCGACATCGACCGCCAGCCGGTCAAGACGACCCGCAGTATCCGTTCACGCTTCTGGCTGCTCCGTGGCCGGGACCTGAGCTGCGGGATGCAGGAACGGGTGGGCCTGTGCAACCCGCCCCGCCCGCCGGCAGTATCCGCACGGAGTACTGGCGCACCGTCGACGCGGACGGCGAGTACGAGTGCGTGCGACGAACGCGCCGGCGGCCGGACCAAGCTAAGGCTTGTTCAGGTAGGTGAGGACAGCGCGGACACGGCGGTTGGTGTCGTCATCGTCGGAGATGCCGAGCTTGCCGAACATGGAGGTGGTGTACTTGCTGATGGCGCTCTCGCTGAGAAAGAGGCGGCGGCCGATGGCCTGGTTGGACAGTCCCTCCGCCATGAGGGCCAGCACGGAGTACTCGCGTTCGGCGAGCCGTTCGAGTCCCCGGTTCGGGGAACTGCTGGACAGCAGTTTCGCGATGACGGCCGGGTCCATGGCGGTCCCGCCGCCCGCGACGCGCTCCAGGGCGTTGATGAACTGGTCGGCGTCGAACACGCTCTCCTTGAGGAGGTAGCCGACGCCGCCGGCGGAGTCGGCCAGGAGCTCGCGGGCGTACAGCTGCTCGACGTGCTGGGAGAGGATGAGGACCGGCAGTCCGGGCATCTCGCTGCGGGCGGCGAGGGCCGCTCGCAGGCCCTCGTCCGACTGGTCCGGGGGCATGCGGACGTCGATGACGGACACATCCGGGCGCCATGTCCGCAGCGCGTCGAGCGTTTCAGGTCCGGTGGTCGCTGTCGCCACCACCTGGTGCCCGTACGCCTCGATCAGGCGGACCATCCCGTCGCGCAGGAGGTAGAGGTCTTCGGCTACAAGGATTCGCATGGCAGCGCCATCCTGGCACAGGTCGGGCCGCCCGGTGGGCTGGTGATCTCCAGGGTGCCGTCGAAGACCGCGAGGCGGCGGCGCAGGCCTGAGAGCCCGCTGCCGACTCGCTCGTCGGCCCCGCCCCGGCCGTCGTCCTCGACCTCGACAACGAGGTGGGCCTTGTCGCGGGCGAGGTAGACGCGGGCCCGCGACGCGTGGGCATGCCGGACCGCGTTGGTCAGCAACTCGGCGACGCCGAAGTAGACGGCCGACTCGATCGGCGGGTCCAGGGTCAGCCGGGCGTCAGCATTGACGGCCACGTCGAGCGGGATGTCCAGGGCGAGGGCGCGCACTGCGTCGACGAGCCCCCGCTCGTTCAGCACGGGTGGACTGATCCCACGGATCAGCTCGCGGAGCTCGGCCAGCGAGGCGGTGGCGCCGGCCCGCGCGTCCTGCATCAGTGACTTGGCCCGCTCCGGGTCGGTCTCCATCAGCTTCTCCGCGGTCGCCAGAGAGAGCCCGAGCGCAACCAGGCGGGCCTGTGCCCCGTCGTGCAGGTCCCTTTCGATCCGGCGGATCTCGGCAGCCTGCGTGACCGTCGAGTCCGCGCGCTGGGCGGTCAGCTCATCCACCCGGTCCGCCAGCACCATCGCAGGCGACGGACGCAGGAAGCGGACGGCCACCGGCTCGACGAGCCGCCAGGCGTACGGGGCGGAGGCGACGGCTATGACCAGGCCGAGTGCCCCGACGAAATGCCCGGCGAGCTCCGGCCGGCTGAGCTCGAGGACCGCTGCGGCCACCCCGGCCGGCGGGAGGGCGGCGGCCACGCCCGCAGTGAGCGGCACGATCGCCGTGAACCGCAGGTCGCGCCAGTTGGCGGGGTCTTTCCACCGGAGCCGCCACTTCTGATCCAGGAGGGCGTCCCGACGGGTGCGCTCGTAGGAGAAGCCGTTCCACCAGTACCCGGTGGACATCCGCGTCACTGGCCCGGCCTGCCGGTATCCGGCGGCGACGACGGTGGCGGTCCACCGTGCGACGAGGAAGCGGACCATCCGGCAGACCGGACGGGACAACGCGAGCGTGCCCCCGCACACCAGCACGAACGGCGCTACCCACGACCACGGGTTTCCTGCCCCCCACCAGATCCCCATCGCCACGGCGGCGGCCCACACGGCCGGGACCAGCATGCTGACAACCGCCACGACACACGCCCGCACGAACCCCACGCCAACGCGCGCCACCCACGAACCCAGCTGTCTCATGACTCTTCCCTCGCTTGCTGTTCGGTGCTCCCACTGTGCACCGCGCCAAGCCCGCCACTCCCCCGGTCAACCAGCGAGTGGGGCTAGCCCCACCTGCCTGTGGGCCCAGGCGGATACCGTGTCAGTCAAGGGCTTTATAGCGTCGGTGAGCATGGAAACCAACGCACACTCCACGGCCGACGCGTCGCTCCTCGACAACCCCCGCTCCCACGGGGCCTTCGACACAGCGAAGAACAGCATCAAGGTTTACGGCGCACTGAGCGCCGTCGCCCTCCTGGCGGTCATCGCAGTGTCGATCAGCGGTCACACGGTGAACACGTTCATGTGGGTCCGGGCAGTCCTGCTGCCTGTAGTCGCCGTGCTGATCTACCGGATGACCGGATCCGCCTCCCGGGGATCTCGACGGGCCTTCGAGCGCGTACGGGCTCTCGCCGTCATCATGCCGATCGCGATCATCGGTATCGAGCTGATCCCGGGTGTCTGTCCGCCGTGGTACGCCGTGATGCAGGCCATCTGCGTGCTGCCCATCATTCGAGTCGCGTTCATCACCCGCGGCTCCGTACTGCGCGCCGCCTTCCCCAACGGGAGCTGATCAGGCGTCGGGCGCCGCTCCGTGCGGCCTCGCCCAGGGGACCCGCAGGCCGTGGCCGCCGGCGGCCGCTCACGCGTCGGGCTTCACCGACGAATCGGCACCCGCGCTGCGCTGTGACTGGACCGGGCTGACGGGGGCGCCGGCAGGACAGGAACGGCGTCCCCGGCAATGCGCCGAGTTACGGTGGCAGCCGGGACCGCACAGGCTGAGCCGTTCGGGGGATGGCGCGAACGGAGGCTTTGAGCGGTGGGCAGTTCTGAGAAGTCGTGGCTCTATCGATCATGGTGAGCATCGCTTCGAGTGCGACTACCTCGTCGGGCGATCTTTGGCTGGGCGTGCGTGGTCGGCCCTTGGAGGGGATGCGCGGGGGGGGGGGCCGGGCCGCCGCCCCCCGCAAACCGCCCCCACCCCCCCCACGTGCCCCCGGGGGGCAACGGGGGGGGTTGAACACGGGGGGGAGCCGCCACGGG
>NZ_JBIRRA010000025.1:42828-55199 GCF_044333485.1 Streptomyces sp. NPDC020983
ACCACCTGGCTCCCCCGCCCCCTCCTCGCGCGGTCTTTTTGGGGGGGGGGGGGGGGGCCGCGCCGGCCGGGGGGGGGGGCGGGGCCCCCCCCGGCCCCCCCCCGGCCCCCCCCCCCGCGCATCCCCTCCAAGGACACACGGGGGTATCACGTGGGAGGTTCACCTCGGCTGTTCAGCGCTCAGGGTGACGGTTATGGGTTCCCGAGGACCGGAATGCTGGCTGGTCCTGCGAAAACGTCGTGATGCTCGACGTTTTCAGATACGTGCGGAGTTGCGGTTGGACGATCCGCCTGGTGCGGGCAGAGCACTGACCAGCTGGTCGATCTCGGTTTCCGTGTTGTAGTAGTGCACGGAGGCGCGGACGACTGAGGTGAGGGACCGGGGCTCGAAGTCCCAGCGTGCGTAGTCGGCGATGGAGACGGAGACGTTGATTCCTCGGGCTCGGAGAGCGTTGGCGATGTCCTGGCTTTCGTGGCCCTCGATGGTGAAGGTCACGATGCCGCACTGACGTACACCCCGGTCGTGGACCTGTACTCCGGGTAGCGTCCGCAGGCGTGCGCGCAGGGTCGCGGCCAGGCTGGTCACCCGTTTTTCGATCGCGTCCAGGCCCAGGTCGAGGGCGTAGTCCACGGCGGTGCCGAGGCCGATCTTGCCGGCGTAGTAGGTTTCCCAGTTCTCGAACCGGCGGGCATCGGACCGGACCTGGTAGCTGTCGGCCGATGTCCACGTGGCCGCATGCAGGTCGAGGAACGGCGGCTCCAGCTGTTCGCGGATGCGCGGCGAGCAGTACAGGAAGCCGGTGCCGCGCGGTGCGCGCAGGAACTTGCGGCCGGTCGCGGTGAGCAGGTCGCAGCCGATCTCTCCGACATCGACAGGCATCTGGCCGACGGACTGGCAGGCGTCCAGCAAGTAGACGATGCCGGCCTCGCGGGCCACTTTGCCGATCTCGGCGGCTGGGTTGACCAGGCCGCTCTGCGTGGGTACGTGGGTGATCGCGATGAGCTTGACCCGTTCGTCGATCATCGCGCGCAGTGCCTCGACGTCGAGCTGGCCGTGAGGGTCGTCGGGAACGGCCTCGACCTGGACACCGTGTCGGCGGGCCGTCTGCAGGAAGGCGATCGCGTTGCTCGCGTACTCGGCACGGGCCGTCAGAATCCGGTCGCCTTCGGCCCAGGGCAGTGAGTAGAAGGCCATGTCCCAGGCGCGGGTGGCGTTCTCCACGACCGCGATGTCATCTGGTCCGGCGCCGACCAGACGGGCCAGCGCGTCGTAGGTGTGCTCTATCTGGTCCGCTTTCGCGGATGCTGCCTCGTAGCCGCCGATCTGCTCTTCCAGGCGCAGGTGGCCTACGACGGCATCGACCACCGGCCGGGGCGCCAGGGCGGCTCCGGCATTGTTCAGGTGGACCACCCGTGAGACTCCCGCCGTTTCCTGACGGACCCGCTCGATGTCGATCAGCCCCACCAGCACCCAGCTCCTTCAAGATCTCGTGTCTTCTCGTGAACGGCCGGGGAACCCCGTATGTCCCAAGGCGACCGCGCCATCCAAGAATGCCCTATCTCTTTCTGCGGCCCTCGTCGGCATGGAGAGCCGGATCGTAGGCGGGAGGGGGCACGTGGAGCTGGTCGGTGGTGTAGTCGCCGAACCGGAGGACGTTTTCACGCCGGTACGGGCTGAGCACCGCTCCGGGGAGGCTGAGGACCGCGGGATCCGGGACGAGGACATTGCCGGGATCCCGCCGCTCAAGCACCGGAACCTGAACTTGCTCGGCCGCTACAGCTGCCTGCAGCACAGCGAGCAGCTCGGCACCCGCGCCCACCGCTGTAGCCAGGTACAAGATCGCGTCCACGATCCGCCGGCGCGGGTGCTTCTCGCGACGACCGCCCCTTCGGCCCGTCCTCGCCGCGGGAAGCAGCGGCTCGATCAACGCCCACTGCTCATCGGTCGGATCAGACGGGTAGCCGTCCCGGCCAGCACTCACACACCACCCAACGAGCCATCTGAACGGCCGATACGGCAGATCTCAGACACGCTCTCGCAGCCACTGCCACCAACCCGGGAGATCGCACCCAGGCCCATGGACATGCATCGGTCGCCACACACCGATGACCGCCCCGAGTCAGTCCATCAACAAAAGCGTTGAGCGCCAAGCACAAGCACAGCGGTACATCGGGAATTGTCTATTCGTCAGCAGGGGGCGCTGGGCTTTCAGTATTTCCGGGGAATCGAGCGGCCTTTATCAGGTCGGCCAGGCCACGGGACCTCCTGGTCGGCCAGGACCCACACCAACACGGCCAGCACGGCGGCGAACGGCGCGACCAGCAGCACCGCAACCGGCCAACTGCCCACAACGGCCCCGCCCACCCCCGTCACCGCCCCGACTCCGGCACTGACCACCGCTTTGGCACCCACGGCGCTCAGCCTCCGCCTGCAGCACGCCGCTGACCCCCGCGGACCGCCGCCCGCACCAACCAAGCACGCACCACCAGCCGCACTGCGTAACCCGTCTGCCGACGCCACCGGCCCGAACCGCCGGCCAGATCCCACAACTCCCCTCGCCACTCCTCCCCATACCTCACCCGCTCCGACGCAGGCATCACCCGTAACGCCACCCGCACCAACCACCCCGCACCCACCGCAACCCGCACCACCGGCACCGGCACCCCAGCCCCAAGCGCCCCCACCCTCCGCCGCGCCGCCCCAGCCGCCCTACTCAGGTCGTCGACGACGTCGCCGGCGAAAGCGCGGGCGCTGTCGAGGGCGCGGGCGCGAGCGCGACCGCCCTCGGTGTCGCGGGCGAGAGCGAGGTACCTGTCGAGGGCGTGCAGGCGAGCGATGGCGCTGTCGAGGTCGAGGGCGAGGGCGCCGTCGAGGTCGCGAGGGCGAGTGCGGACGAGGGCGTAGGTGAGGGTGCGGGTGCGAGTGCGGGCTCGAACCAGGTCACCCTCGCGATTACGGGCGCGAGCGCGAACGCGAACCAGGTCGCCGTCTAGGTCGCGTGCGAGGGCGAGGACGCTGTCGAGCGTTGCGGGCGAGGGCAAGGTCCAGGGGGTCATGCGGTGACACCTCCGGTCAGCCCCGGGCGCAGCGCCCGCAGCGCGCTGCGCTTGGCCGAAGCCGCCGCCAGCGCGATCCGGGCCCGCTCCGCACCATCCGGGCTCAACCGGTAATACCGCCGTCGCGGCCGGCCCGCCTCACCCGGATCGACCTCCTCCCACCGCGACTCCAACCACCCCGCCGACTCCAACCGCGCCAAGATCGGGTGGATCGTCCCCGACGGCAACTCCGCCAACGAACAGATCTGCAACCCGTACAGCTCCTCAGCCGGCTTGACCAGCAACACCCGCAACACCGCCTGGGTCTGCGGCGTCATCCGCGGACCACCACCCCCGCCGCCCGGCGGAGACCCGTCACCATCGCTACGCTTCACCATGCCCTAACTCTACCAAGCCCTAAGTAGAGATAAACAGTGCCCGGACCGTGCCGCATGCATACGTGCGCAAAAGCGCGGCGGGCGGCCCGGGAGTGGCGGGCCTGCAGGAGGGCTGTTAACAGCCCTCCGAGCAGGGCGCCAGCCACCGCGATAATGGTGTCGCCCATGGTTCTACTCCCCCTCGTCCGCGGCGCCGTGCCCGTCGCCCTTGATGTGCCGGACCAGGTTGTGCTGCTGCTCCAGTAGGTCGAGGCCAGTAGATCTCGCGGGCGCCTGCGTTCTTGACCATCCCCGGCGAGACCCCGAGCCGGAACGTGCCCGGCGCCGGCTGCCGGGCCGCGTCGTATGGCAGGACGTCCAGCGGGGACGGGCCCGGGCGCCGGGTAGACGACGCGGTCCGAGAGCAGCGCGTCGGCGGCAGCGCGTCCTCGCCGAACAGCAGGGAGCCGGTCGGCGCGGGGTCGGCCTGCATCGCCAGTGCGGTCTTCACCAGCTTCCTGTGCATGTTCACCCGGGCAGCTCAGACCACCGCGGCGCGGATGTCCGGGCGCCAGGTCGGCTGCTCCAGCGCTGGCCAGCGCTCACCCGGCCGGTACTTGCTGCCCTGCGGGCTTTCGCAAGCTTGCCGATGCCGCCCTTGACGGCGGACAGCACCGCCGCCATGCCCAGGGTCCGTCTGCTTGTGGCCGGCTGTCGCGTCCAGGAACGCGGCCGGGGACAGGGCGGCGGTCACGCCGAGGTCGGCCATCGTGGCCTGGTACGGCTCCGAGAGGTGCTTGCACCAGGGGTCCAGCTACGGGCCCGCCTCCCCCCACACGTACGCCTCGAGCGGGCGGAGCTCCGCCGGCAGCCGGTAGGTGTCGATCAGCTCGGCTGCGTAGGCGACGGTCGGCGTGGCGTACCAGGCCGGGCCCTCGGGTCGGCGGCCGTGCGGCGTGAACGGCGACGGCCGCCGCGGATCCAGTTCGATCCCGGACAGGTCCGCCAGGTGAGGGACTGGGCCGCTCACGGGGCGGCTTCACCACCAAGATCCACCTGAGCGCCGAGGGCCGGTGCCGGCCGCTGTCCCTCCTCGTCACACCGGGTCAGCGGGCGGACTGCACCCAGTTGGAACCGGTGCTCGTCAAGATCCGCGTCCGGGCACCGGGCCGGACAGGCCGCGCAAGAGCAGGTGCCCGGCTCGTGGCTGCTTCACCACCTCCACCAGGCGGGCGGGAAGGCTCTGCCAGGGCGGTTCGCCCTGGTGCTCGCCGTTCGCGTCCCCTTTTGACGCAGCAGGTGGGGACGGCGGTGCGGTGCGGGCTCCCGCCGCGTACTGGTACGCGCGCACCACGGTGGAGTCCACCCCGATGTCCCAGTCGATGTCCCCAGCGGCATCCGCTTCGGCCTGGACCTGCTGGCGCAGGCGTTCCCAGGTGCCGTCGGCCGACCACAACCGGTGCCGTTCATGGACCGTCTTCCATGGTCCGAAGCGTTCGGGCAGGTCACGCCAATGCACGCCGGTCCGCACCCGGTGCAAGATCCCGTCGATCACCTGGCGATGGTCCCGCCAACGCCCGCACCGGCCATTGCCCACCGGCAGGAACGGCCGAAGCCGTTCCCACTCCGCGTCTGTCAGGTCGCCCCGCCCCGTACCCGGCCAACGACCAGACCATCAGACGGCCACATGTTCGACCGGAGCAGGCTCTCGTCATGCAAGAGCCAACGATTTGGAGAGTGGCATGGGCGCTGTCCGCACCTGCGATGCCACCAAGCCAACCCCGGCTCTGCCGTCGGCTCGTGGTGCGTTCGCCGGAGGAGCACCGTGTCCAGGCGCTCGACCTGCACCCGCAGTTCCCCCGCGGCTCGAGGTGGATGGACCGCGGCTCTGACAGCCAAGCAGAGACCATGCGTGTATGGAATCGCCGCCGACGGCCGGGCCGCAGGTCCGACACAGCAATCAACCTTTGCAACAGGCCCTGATGAGCTCGTGCATGGTTGTTGGCAGCGCGTACTTGAGTGGTGTCACGACTTGTTGATCATGCTGCTCGTCGTGCGGGGAGAGTGGGTCGGGCGGACTGGTCGGCTGCTTGCTGGTCGGACAGAAGGCCGGCGACGGCTTGGACTGTGTCGGGCAGATGATGGCGGTGGCCGTGGTGCCGGGCGAGGGCTCGCCAGTTCTTGTGGCGGGCGATGCCGTGCTCGACGGGGATGCGCCGTGAGGACTGGGCGAATCGGGCCTGCTCGTGGTGAGCCATGCGCCGTTGCAGGTGCCCCAGGTGTTTCGCCGCGGCGCTTTCTCGGGCGGCGTGACGACCTGGCCGTAGGTCTCTGTGCAGCCAGACCCTCGTGGGCGGCGTCGGGCGAGGATCTCCAGGTCGACGGTGTCGGCCAGGAGATCGACCAGGCCTGCGTCACGGACGTGCGTGATGTCAGCGACGGAGCCGGCCCGGACCTCGCCGCAGAACAGGATCCGGCCTCGGGCGTCGGTGACGACCGGGGCCTTCACGGCATGCATCCGGCTCTTGCCGGACACGAACCTCGCCCGTCCGGGCTGACGGGCTGCCGGACGCCTGAACCGGATCTCGGTGGGGTCGATGATCCCGGCCTGCCCCGCGGCGCAGAGATGGGCGACCACGTCGGCCAGGGTCCGAAGCCTCACGCCGGCTGCGATCCGGCAGCCCCGGTCGGCGAGCAGCGGGCAGATCTCGGCGACAGCGCGGGTGAGGGTCGAGGGGTCCACACCGAGCCGGCAGGCCAGCACGTCATGAGTACTTGCGCGTCGTAGGTGTACCGGCGCCGCCGGCGGACGGTCGACGAACACCGGCTTGTACTTCGCGCCCGCCCCGACAGCCCGCCGCCGAGGCCGGGCACACACCTCCGCATCACGCCGGGCCCGCCAACCCTGGCCCACCTCAGCCACCAGACCTGCGATCACGCCCCGCGACAGACCCGTGATCCGCCGTTCAGACACGATCAACTCACGCGCTGCAACCCCTACCAGGTCCAACGAACCATGCCGACCGAGGCCACGGCCAACCATGTACCAGTTCGTCAGCTGAGGGCGATGGTGAGGACGTAATGCGTCTCGCCACCGAGCACGAGCTGGCCGGCGTGGTAGGCGAGCGCGTACGGCAGCGGGCAGGGGGCATTGGCGGCGTCCACCGGGTGCGGCATGTCGCAGGTGAGCGAGTCCGCGCTGGAGGAGCGGTGCCTGGCGACCAGTTGCGCACTGCCGGGTCGCAGGTGGAGGACGTAGTCGTTCCCTTTGCTCGTGGCGTGGGCATAGACGCCGTTCGCGCCGTCACCGGCCATCCACAGCAGGCTCAGCGAGGCGAGACTCTCGGTCACGCCCGCGGCCCGCGCCGGCAGGGACGGCCGGACGGCCGTGCCGCCGGGGGCGATCGTGACGATGTCGCCCACCGTCCCCTCGTCGGCGGGCGAAACGGCGGCCACCCACGCCGTGCCGGTGCCGTCCACCGTGCTGTCGCCGACGAAGATGGCCGGGCGCCTGCCCTTGGACGGTGTGTCAGGTGCCTGGTAGACGCGGGTCAGCCGGGCATCCTTGAGGGACCACACGACGTCGCCGTCGGCCAGCAGCACGGACCCGTCGTGGCGCTCACCGAAGGGCGTCGCTCCCGTGTTCCCGAAGTGGAAGCCGGTCGCCGCGGCGGACCCCGGCACGGGTGCGCCGGGGTCCCGCTCCGGCCCCGCGGCGCCGGCCAGCACGGTCGCTTTCCCGTTCGGCTTCAGGCTGACGACCGTGCCTCCGCTCCCGGTCACGAAGGAGCCGTCGCGCCGGACGACCAGGCCACCCGCGCCGCCGGCCTGCGGGCCGAGGAGCATGCGCACGGTCCTCCTGCCGTCGATGCCGACCAGGCCGGCGCCCAGCGCGTAGACCGTGCCGTCGGGTCCGAAGGCGAGGCCGTCGACGCTGCCCCCGAAGCCGAGCCAGGCGGCCCGTTCCCCGGGATCGTCCTCCCCCGCCTCGACCAGCACCGCCACCTGCCCCTTGACCGGCGCCTTCCAGCCTCCCCCGCCACCGCAGCCGGTCGCGGCGGTGACGACGAGGGCGAGGAGCGCCGTGGCCGTGGTCCTACTGCGTCGCGCCATTGTTGAATGCTCTCCTCATAGCCGAGTCGACGTGGTCCAGTTCGTTGCCGTTCTCGGCCGCGACCTTCAGCCACCAGCGGTCGAAGTCGGTCTTGTCGTCGGTGTCGGACAGCGTGATCCTCCCGGACGCCCACTCCGGGTGGTTGGCGGGTGGCGGCGGATCGATCTTGCCCGATGTCGCCAGCCCCTGGACGAGCGCGATGCGCATCGTCGTCGAGTCGTCGAAGAACTGAGCCTTCGAGGCGCTCTCGACGGTGGCGGCGTCGCCGGTCGAGAAGGTGTTCGACCCGGTGGGCAGCGCGCCCCAGATCGCGGCCTTGACGAAGTCCGCCGGCACGGTGGTCGTCGGGACGCTTGCCAAGAAGCCGCCGACGGCGTTGAGCCACAGGACCTCGTTCTTGTGCGCGGCGTCGATCATCTCCGCGTCGCTGAGCTTGATGTGCTTGCCTGCCGAGGACACCTCACCGCGCAGTTCCGCGCACTGGTCGAGGTACTCCTTCGCGCCGTCGTGGGCGACCTGCGCCGCTTGCGCGGCGAGCGGGCCGAGGTCGATCAGGGCCGGGCCCCAGGTGCCGAAGTTGTTGCGGATGACAGGGCCGTTCCCGGCCAGAGCGGTGGCCAGGTCCTGTAAGCGGTCGGCGAGCTGCCGTACGCGGTGCGGTTCCACACCGGCGAAGTCGTTCACTGGTCCCCCCAGGACGTCGGTTGTGGTCAGGCGTGGCCGTGGTTCTTGGCGTCCGAATCCGCCTGCTCGTTCGTTGCTTTGAGGATCATCCAGCGCTCCTGGCCGGAGCACTCGTCGAGGGCGCCGGTCACCCGGGCCATCCGGCCGCGGAAGTCGTCGGCCCAGGCGTCGGCCGTGGCCCCGACCCAGGTGTTGACCAGGAGCGGGGCCACGTTGTTGAGGGCGGTCCTGATGCTGTCGGCGGCGGTCTGCGCCACAGCCATGTCCTGTTTGCACTGATCGACATTCTTCATGTGACCGTGCCCTACGTGTGGGTGTGGCGCATGGCTCCGGCCCTGACGAATGCGAGGCGGGCCGGCACCCGCTCGGGCCGGTCTGCAGGTGCCGTCTTATGGTTCCTGGATGAGCAACTCCACTGCGGCTGCTGTCCTCACAACCACCGACCTGTCTGAAGCGATACGTGCGGTGCGTACCCTGCTCGGCACGGCAGACATCAGTCAAGGAGAGGTCGACTTCGAAGCCGTGATCAGGTCGCCGGACGTCCTGGCACAAGTACGTCATGTCCTGCCCGACCTCGAGTGGTGGGCGGCGGCCGGCGAGGAGCACGGTTCGTCGGAGGCTGGCGACAACCCTGCAGACCACCTGCCGATCCGAGTGTTCGACTGGGGTCGTCCGCTAGACCGCGCCGAGCCCTTCATCGTCGCTCTGGGGCCAGATCCCGCGGCTGTTCGGTGGGACCTGAACGCATGGCCTGCGGTTCCCGAAGCGGGACTGGAGGCGATCTCGCAGAAGTATGCGTATCTCACGCTGTCAGTGAACTCCCGGGACCTCTACCAGGACGAGCCGGCCAAGGACCACACCCTCCACGTGCACGTCCGCAACCGCAACGGCGACCAGATCGCCCGCGTCCATTGGCTCGCCGATCAAGTGGGTGGCCGATTCACCGGCAGGGTCGAGTTGGCACCTCTGTAACACCTCAGCGAACAGGCAAGATCGCCCCGCCTCCATCTGCTTCTGTCAGGTGATCGATTGGACGAGTCCTGGGTGTGCATGGGGAGTGGGCCCTGGAGCATGCCGCCTTCCCCGGCACGCAACTGGGGACACCGATCGTCTTTGGGCTGGATGTCGTCGAGCACGCTGAGGGAGGCGACCAGCTGGAGTTCCTGCTTCAGGTGGTGTGGACTGACCCGGGCCAGCTCGCGGTCGATGCGCCGGTGAATGTGGCCTGCTGGTGCGAGAGCGACCACGCCACCCATGACGTCGACCCCCTGAGGATCGTGGTCGGTGAGGAGACGTCATTGTCCGATGCATTCCGTGCCGGCGCTGCACGCCTGACCGCCTGGCTGGCCGATCCTCACGACGCCGACCGCTGGCGTGCCAGAGCGGGACTACCTCCCAGGCAGATCAACTGAAGGTTCGGTGCCGGGCAGGTTCGTCTGGACCCCACTGAGTACGTTCACGTGTATGCCGCCAGGCGAGTCCCTCACGACGCGGATCCTCAGCGCGGGCCTCGGGGCGGCCTGCCCCAGCTGCCGCCGTTCCCGAGCAACTGCTGGTCACGACGTTCGGACTCTCGAGGAAGCCGGGAGTACCGGCGAACCGGCGCCGCACTCCGGGCGTCCTCTGCTGCACAGGCGGCACACCGCCACGGCCACGAGGGGGTTCCATGGACGGCGGAGGGCACAGCGACCCGGGGCACAGCGGCCACTTCGGCCATCACCACGGCCACCACCACGGCGCGCACCACCCCTACCCCGGCCGGGACGGGGGCCCCGAGGGAGGACACGGCGCAGGCACGGGCAGAAGCGGGGGTGCCGGCGCCGTGCTGATCGTCGTCGTGGGGCTGGTCGCACTCTTCCTGTTCACCTGGATCCTCTGACAGCGCCGCCAGCCGGCTGGGAGCTGCCGACGAGCCGAGCCTGCGGGCGTTCGGCCACGACGAGGAGGCGGGCGGCCGGCTCGCCGAGAAGCATCGGCGGTTCCTCGCTAACACGACTGGTAGCGGCAGGCTCGACATCCTCGGCTGAGGACGACAGCCTCTGGATCTCCCTCCAGGACAAGGACCCCCTTCCCTGGGTGGAGCAGCTCGCTCTGCTCGCCACGGTCCGGGAACGGCAGGGCCGGGTCGAGGAGGCGATGGGCGTTTTCCAGCAGCAGCCGAGATCCGAGCCGGACCCCGAGCCTTGGAGTAACAACGCCGATCAGTTCGAACCGCCGTTCAGACACTGCTCCGTACTCGTCTGCTCGCCCCCATCGCCGACCCGGTCGCCCAGCCCGGCCGTGACGTCGCCCACCCGCCGGCGAAGCGCCACTTGGCCCCTGTCCTTCGTCATCCGTCGATGATCGCAGTCAGACGTGTGAGCAGTCACTCGTCCTGCCGGTCACTCACGCCGAGACGCCGGCCGATGGCCAGCCTCATCGTGTCGGGGCTCTGGAGCGGGCTCGTCTCCGGCGTGGGCGCCGGCCGCTCCGGCCCCTTCTGCTGCGGAGAGCAGACGAACGGGACACATGTCATCGACGAGGCTCGCACCCGCCGGTGCGGGTCCGCCTCTTCCCTGACGGCCACCTGTTTTCTACACCGCTCACTGCCCAAGCGTTCATCCCCGGCTTTCTCCGTTGCCTCTCATGCTGAGGGAGCGCACGGCCGGGCAGATGAGCGGGCGATGGGAGTAGCGCGGTGAAGGCCACTCCGGAGAAGTCTCCCGACAGCGACCGACCACATCAGTCCCCCCAAGGCGCCTCGACTGAGCAGGATTCTCCGGCTCCTGACCGTGCGCCCGCGCCAGTTCCGCAGGCCCGGGCGCTGAGCCGTCAGACGGTCCAGCTCCTTCAGGGTGTGGCGGGGAATGCGGCGGTTTCCCGGTTGGTGGCGCAGCGGTTTGTGGCGCCGGTTGTTCCTTCGGTGTCGCAGGCGCCGGGGATGCGGCGGGTGTCGGCGGATGTGGCGGCCAAGCGGGCGCGGTTGCGGGTGCATCGTGGTGCGGGGGTGGAGTCGGCTGCGGCGCAGGGTGCGGCGGTGGCGCCGCCGGACGATCGGGAGGCGCAGGGGAAGGTCGCGAATTCGGCGCGGATGGACGCCGCGAAGCCGGGTGCTTTCGACAAGGCGGCGTTTGTCAGGGCCGTGAATGACGCGATCGCCGCGCAGGCGCCGAAGAATCTGGAGGAGGCGGACAACTTCTCCTCTTCGGGGCGGGCGGAGAAGATCAAGGGTGCGGTGGACGGGAAGGTCACCGACGGGAAGAAGGCGTCTGCGCAGGACATCGCGACGGCGACCGGTGCCCCGCCGGACATGTCTGCGGCGAAGGACAAGCAGGTCACGCCGCTGCGCCCGGATCAGCCGCCGCCGAATCCGGGGGCGCCGTCCGCGGCTGACGCGGCGCCGGCGCCGCAGCCGGCCGCGGTCACGGACTTCTCGCCGGGCCCGAGGCAGACCGATGACCAGATGAGGTCCGCCGGCGTCACCGAGGAGCAGCTGGCGGGGAGTAACGAGCCGGAGTTCACGGGGGCGTTGAAGGACAAGAAGCAGGCCGATGCGCAGTCGGCGTCGGCGCCGGGCCAGGCGCGGGGGGCGGAGAAGCAGCAGATCGCGGCGGCGAGGTCGGGTGCTGCGGCGGTGGGTGCGCACGCGATGGCGCAGTTGACCGCGACCCGGCATGCGGCGGGGAAGGCGGTCGATTCCGGTAAGGGCTCGGCGAAGTCGAGGGACGAGTCGCGGCGCGCGGAGGCGACTTCCCGGTTGCAGAAGGTGTTCGACGCGACGAAGAAGGATGTCGAGTCGATTCTGGAGGGTTTGGACAAGAAGGTCGACTCCCAGTTCACCGCGGGGGAGGCGAAGGCGCGGGCGGCGTTCGAGGCCGATCAGAAGGCCCGGATGAGCGCGTACAAGCACAAGCGCTACGGGGGGTGGCTGGGCGGGGCGAAGTGGGCGAAGGACAAGCTCATGGGGATGCCGAAGGAGGCGAACGAGCTCTTCCAGCTCTCCCGGCAGCTCTACGTCACCCAGATGCAGGGCGTGATCTCTTCCGTCGCGGACACCATCGGCACCGAGCTGGGTGCGGCCAAGGCGCGTATCGCCAAGGGCCGCTCCGATCTTGCGGCGGAGGTGAACAAGCTCCCGGCCGACCTGAAGAAGTTCGGTCAGGAGGCGGCGAAGGACTTCGC
>NZ_JBIRRA010000026.1:0-46983 GCF_044333485.1 Streptomyces sp. NPDC020983
GCCGCATCCCCGGCGCCTGCGACACCGAAGGAACAACCGGCGCCACAAACCGCTGCGCCACCAACCGGGAAACCGCCGCATTCCCCGCCACACCCGCAAGCGCCTGCACCGACGCCCGGCTGAGCGGGGCCGCCGGCGCACGCGTTGCCTCCTCCTGCGGCGAGGGAGCGGGCGCGGGCTCGCGGGTGGGGGCCGGGCGGTTCGCTGCCCGCTCGGCTCCTCCGCGGTCTCCGCGCGCGGTCGACACCATGTCCGCCAGCGTTGCCCCTGCCCCGGCGCGGCGGGACAAGCGGAAAGGCGGGACGTCGGGGAAGGGCGGGGTGCCCTGCCGGTTCGACCGTTCGGGCTGCCCCTTAGGACATCGAGGTCGAGTCGCCGGTACGGCCCAAATCCTGTGCGCGGAGGAGGAGGTCGCCGGAGGATTTCGTCCCGTATCTCATGGTCGAGGGGGGAGTGGCATGCCGTCGTACCTGTCCCCGGGCGTCTACGTCGAAGAGGTGGAGTCCGGGTCGAGGCCCATCGAGGGGGTCGGGACCGCGGTTGCCGCGTTCATCGGATTCGCTCGCAAGGGGCCGCTGCACGAGCCGACGCCGATCAGCAACTGGACCCAGTTCAAGAGCGTGTTCGGCGACTTCGCCGAGGGAGCGTACCTGCCCGGCGCCGTCTACGGTTTCTTCGCGAACGGCGGCGGCATCTGCTACGTCGTCCGTGTCGGTGCGCCGGACTCCGCCGGCGGGGAAGGGCCCGCCGAGCTGACCGGCGGGGAGGCGGCGCGTGTCGGGCCGTACGAGGTACGGGCGCTGCCGCAGGTCACCGGTCAGATCTCGGTGGAGGTCACGGAGCCGGAGGGCGAGGACCCGCCGCAGGACACCTTCGGGCTGGTCGTCCGGCGGGACGGCGAGGTCGTGGAGACCTTCCCGAAGCTGACGACCAAGCGCAGCAAGGACAACGCGGCGACGCAGGTGCGCTCCCGCTCGCAGTTCATCGCGCTGGCCGAGAGCCAGCAGGGGCCGGCACCGCAACGGCCGGAGGCGCAGCAGGTGGCGGTGCCGGCGGCCGCGCCGGGGCCGGTGGAGGTGTCGGCGGCGTCGTACACCGGCGACCCGGAGCAGCGCACGGGCGTGGCGGGGCTGGAGGCGGTCGAGGAGGTCACGATGGTGGCCGCGCCGGACCTGATGAGCGCGTACCAGGCCGGGCGGATCGACGGCGAGCAGCTGATCTCCGTGCAGCTCGCGCTGGTCACACACTGCGAGCTGATGGGCGACCGGGTGGCGATCCTGGACCCGCCGCCCGCGATGAGCCCGCAGCAGGTGAAGGTGTGGCGGGAGCGGACGGCGGCGTTCGACTCGAAGTACGCGGCGCTCTACTACCCCTGGATCAAGGTCTTCGACCCGTCCGTGGGCCGGGACGGCTTCGTGCCGCCGAGCGGTCACATCGCGGGGGTGTGGGCGCGCAGCGACGAGACGCGCGGGGTGCACAAGGCGCCCGCGAACGAGGTCGTGCGCGGTGCGGTCGCGCTCCAGACGCAGGTGACCAAGGGCGAGCACGACCTGCTCAACCCGGCGGGCGTCAACTGCGTGCGGGTCTTCCCGGGGCGCGGGATCCGGGTGTGGGGCGCGCGCACGCTGTCGTCGGATCCGTCGTGGCGGTACCTGAACGTGCGCCGGCTCTTCAACTACCTGGAGGAGTCGATCCTGGCGGGCACCCAGTGGGCGGTGTTCGAGCCGAACGACGACGCGCTGTGGGCCAAGATCCGCCGCACGATCTCCGCCTTCCTGGTCAACGAGTGGCGCAAGGGCGCCCTGTTCGGCCTCACGCCGGACGAGGCCTTCTACGTCAAGTGCGACGCGGAGACCAACCCGCCGGAGGCGATCGACGTGGGGCAGGTCGTGTGCGAGGTCGGGGTGGCTCCGGTGAAACCGGCGGAGTTCGTCGTCTTCCGGCTCGCGCAGATGTCCGCCGGGTCCGGCGCCGTCGACGAGTAGGCCGCGCAGGAGGTGGCCCGCACGCGCGGGCCGGACCGCGAAGTCCCCCACCCGGAAGGCGATCACAGGAGGCCGGAGACATGCCGCTGCCCGAACTCGACAGTTCTGTCGGGCACTCGTTCGGATTGGAGTTCGACAGCGTCCTCATCAAGCGGATCACCGAGGTCAGTGGTCTGAAGATGGAGCAGGACGTCATCGAGCTGAAGCAGAACACCGCGGACGGCAAGTACGCGATCAAGAAGCTGCCGGGCCGCCCCAAGGCGGGCGAGGTCACGGTCACCCGCGGTCTCACCGAGGACAACAGCTTCGAGAAGTGGATCAAGGACTCGCGGTTCGGGAAGATGACCAACGCCCGGCGCAACGGCTCGATCATCGTCTACGACTACGAGGGCCTGCCGATCAAGCGCTACAAGCTGATCAACGCGTGGCCCAAGTCCCTGGAGATCAGCACCCTCAAGGCGGGCGACACCTCGGTCCTGACCGAGAAGCTGTCGATCACCTACGAGAGCGTGGAACTCGACTGATGCGCCGGATCACGGCCGCGGCCCCGTCCCCGCCGGCGTCACCGTCCTCGCCCTCGGACACCGGCGGGGGCGGCGGGCTGCGCACGGAGTTCGCCTTCGAGCTGCCGCGCGGCTACGTGGACGACTCCGGCACCGTGCACCGCTCGGGCGTGATGCGGCTGGCGACGGCACGCGACGAGCTGGTGCCGCTGCGCGACGACCGGGTGCGGGAGAACTCCGCCTACCTGTCGGTGGTGCTGATCTCCCGGGTGGTCGTACGGATCGGGACGGTCGAGGACGTGCACCCGGGCGTCATCGAGGACCTCTTCGCGTCCGATCTGGCCTTCCTCCAGGACTTCTACCGGCGGATCAACTCCGAGGGCCACACCCGCGCCCGCGTCACCTGCCCGGCGTGCC
The DNA here is from genome assembly GCF_044333485.1 of Streptomyces sp. NPDC020983. Classification (NCBI taxonomy): domain Bacteria; kingdom Bacillati; phylum Actinomycetota; class Actinomycetes; order Kitasatosporales; family Streptomycetaceae; genus Streptomyces; species Streptomyces sp. NPDC020983. Next base: position 2,906 of record NZ_JBIRRA010000026.1, read on the forward strand.
GGGAGGACTTCGCGGTGGAACTGTCCGGCGGCGGTGGTCGCCTGGGGGAATCGTGACGTACGCGGCCGACCGCATCCACGAGGAGGTCGCGTACCTCGCCTACCACCTGCACTGGCCGCTCGACCAGATCCTCGACCTGGAGCACGCCGACCGGCTCCGCTACGTCCGGCACGCGGCGCAGCTCAGCGGCTGAACCGGAAGGGAGGGGAACGGGGTGGGACTGCTGTCATGGCTCGGCGGCGGGAGCCGGAACCGGCCGAACGCGCGGGCCGCCGGGCCCGCGGACCCCGCACGGGGTGGCGGGGAGGCGTGGCGCGAGCTGCCGCCGCTCCAGCGCACCACGGGCGACATGGGCCTGGTCATCGACCCCGGCGGCTTCCGCGCGTCCCTCGGCACCTGGCAGGACGTCTCGCTGTCCCGGCCGCTGGGCCACCTCGTGAGCCCGGAAGCACCGTCCGGGATGCTGTACGACGTCGCGTCCGCGTCCCCCGGACCGCCGCAGGACGCGGCCCCCGAGCCGGGCACCCGCACCTGGGCGCCGCCGGAGGCGGGCGGCGCGGGAGACGCCGGAGACGCGGGAGACGTGAGCGGCTCGGGCGGCTCGGGCGGCTCGGGCACGCATCCGGCGGTGGCGCTGCAACGCGTCCTGGACGGCGGGCCGTTGACCTCCGCCGCCGCACCCCGCGACACGGCCGGGGCGCCCTCCCCCGAGCCCGTCACCGTACGGCCGCTCGACCCGCCGGACGCGGCCCCCGAGGCGGACGGGCCCTCCTCCGTACGGGAGGTGCCCGGCCCGCCCCTCGTACCGCCCCCCGGGGCCGAGCCCCCGGCCCCGCCCGCAATCCAGCGCGCGGCCCCGCCCGCGGACCTCCCCGGGGCCGGGCCAGGAGCGCGCACCGGAGCCCGCACCCCGGGCCGGCCCCTGCCGCCGTCCCCTCCCCCGCCCGTGCAGCGGACGGCGGAGCAGCCGGCGGCCCGTCCCCACCCGCACCTCGGCATCGGCGAGCCCCTCCCGGGGCTGCCCCCGACCGCGCGCGGGCCCGCCGCCCGCTCCACGCCCGCGTCCGTGACCCCCGGGCCCGCGGCCCCGGAACCCGCCGCCCCCGAGCCCGCGGCCCCCGAGCCGCTCACGGCGCAGCGGACCCCGGAGGCCCCGGCCACGCCCGCCGCCCCGCACCCCGCACCGGACTCCCCCGCGGAGGGCCCGCTGCTCGGCGACGACCCCCTGCTCCCCCCGGGACCGGCCCCGCAGCCCCCGAACCCGGGCGCCACGGAAATCCCGGAGGTCCCGACGCTCCCGGCGGTCTCGGGGGTCTCGGCAGCCCCAGCGATCCCGGCAGACCCGGCGGCCTCCGGCAGCCCCCTGGCCCTGGCCGGGGTGCAGCGCCTCCCCGCGGACCTGCCGCACTCCCCGCCGCCGATCGCGCCGCCGCCCCCGCCGTCGATCGCGCCGTCGATCGCGCCGCCGCCCGCGCCCGCGCCGGGGCCGGAGCGCCTGGCGGGGCTGGTCGGCGAGCGCCCCGTCCCGCTCTTCGCCCGCACCGGCACCCCGGGCACCACCACGACGCCCGAACCCGACCCGGAGCAGCCGGTGGTCGCGCGCTGGGCCGCGGAAGCGGAAGCACCCTCCCCGCGCCCCGCCGTCCCCACGGCCCCCTACGTCCAGCGCTCGGCCGCCCCCGCCCCCGGCGGCGCGAACCCACCGCGCCCCGAGCCCCGCAGACCCGCCGCCAACCGCCCCTGGACGGACGCCGGTGCGGTCGCGATCGCGGCGGGCGTGGCCCAGCGCACGGCGGACGGCTCCGTGGTCTTCACCCCGCCGTCGCCCACCGTCCCCACGGTCCAGCGCGCGCCCGAACCCCCGCCCGCGGAACCGGAGTTCGCACCCTCCTCCGGATCCGAGGGGCCGGCGGCCGCCGGCCCCTCGGACATCGCCGCCGGCCCGGGCGGGCCCCCGGCCACGACCACCAGCAGGCCCGCCGGCTCCGTGCGGCGGCCGGACGCGGGGGACGGCGCCGCCCCGCACGTCGACGACGCCCTCGTCCGCGCCCTCTTCCCGCGGCTGAGCCGCCTCCTCAAGGACGAGCTGCGGCGCGACCGCGAACGTGCCGGCTTCCTCATCAACACCCGCCACTGACAAGGCCCCCGCAGCGAGAAGGAGTGATGTCATGCCGGTCACCGATGACCCCGCGGTCAGCGTCTGCTTCGTCGTGACGGTCGACGGCATCGAGCTCGGCTCGTTCAACACCTGCGACGGGCTCGGCTGCGAGGTCGTGCTGGAGACGCGCGAGGAGGGCGGCAACAACAGCCTGTCGTGGCAACTGCCCACCCGGCTGCGCTACTCCAACGTCAAGCTGTCCCGGCCGCTGACGCGCGACACCGAGAAGGTCGCGAAGTGGTTCGCGAGCATGACGACGGGCATCAAGCGCCGCACCGCGCACATCGAGGCGCGCACCGCGGACGGACATGTCGTGGCGCAGTGGGGCCTGCTCGAAGTGGTGCCGGTGCGGTGGAGCGGGCCGTCGTTCAGTCCGGAGTCGCCGAAGGTCGCGGTGGAGACCATCGAGATCGCCCACCACGGCTACGTGATGGGGAGTTGACGCGATGAGCAGTCCGGTGGCGTTCAGCGCGACGGGCGCGGGCACCGCGGCGGGGGCGGCGGGCGGCGCACGCCCCAAGCTGGAGCACGCCTACCTGGAGCTGCGCACCCCGCCGCCGGGCGGCAGCCTGACACCGGGCCCGGCGTGCGGGCGGATCGACTTCCAGTTCAACCCCAAGGAGCTGAGCCTCACCAAGGCGGCGACCTGGAACCGCACCCCCGCCAAGGGCGCCAAGAGCGCGGGCCCGCCCGAGTACCAGGGGCCGCAGCCCAGCAAGCTGACGGTCGAGATGTTCCTCGACGCGAGCGACACGCACGACACCAGCGTCGTCAGGACGGTCGAGCAGCTCTTCTCGTGCTGCGTGCCGACCGGGCAGACGCGGCAGCAGAAGCGGGCGTCGCCGCCGTGGGTGGTCTTCCACTGGGGCGGGCTCACCGGTTTTCCCGGCTACGTCAGCCAGGTGCAGGCGAACTACACGCTCTTCACGACCTCCGGGGTGCCGATCCGGGCGGTCTGCCAGGTCACGATGGAGGAGATCAGCGGGGACACCCCGGGCCAGAACCCGACGTCGGGCGCGCTGCACCCGCACCGCGTGCACAAGGTGAGCAGCGGCGACACCCTCGCGGTGCTGGCGTGGCGCGAGTACGGGGACCCGGCGGCGTGGCGGGTGATCGCCGAGGCGAACGGCATCGACGACCCGATCCGGCTGGCGCACGGGCGGGAGCTGCTGCTGCCCGCCGTCGAGGAGATCGACCGGCTGCGGCAGGCCGGGCACGGCACGTACAACGGCAGCGGCAGCGGCAGCGGCAGCGGCAGCGGCAGCGGCAGCGGCAGCACGTACAACGGCAGCGGCGGGGTGTGAGCCGTGGTCAACCAGGGCGTCGCGAAGACGCTGGTGATGGAGTTCGGCGGCCGGCCGCTGCCGCCGGGGCTCGGCGACACGCTCGTCGAGGCCTCCGTGGACGGCAGCCGCACGCTGCCCGGCACGTTCCTGCTGCGCTTCCGCGACCCGGGCCGGGTGCTGCTGGCCAAGGCGGGCATCGCGGTCGGCACGCCCGTGCGGCTGCGAGCGGCGGCGGGCGGCCCGCCGAGCGCGCAGCCGCTGCTGACGGGTGTGGTCACGGCCCTGGAGCTGGAGATCGACGACGGCGGCACCTTCACGGTGGTGCGCGGCACGGACGAGTCCTACCGGCTCTTCCGCGGCCGCCGCGTCGCCGGCTACCAGAACATGACGCTGTCCGACATCTGCACGCAGGTCGCCCGGCGGGCGGGGCTGCGCCCGGGGTCGATCGACGTGGCGGGGCCGGTGCTGGAACACGTCGTGCAGCCGAACGTCACCGACTGGGCGTTCCTGCGCGCACTCGCCGGACAGGCGGGCGCGCAGGTCTACGTCGAGGACGGCACGCTCAACGTGACCGCGCCGCCCGGGGCGAGCGGGGCGCCCTCGGTGACCGCGCGGGCCGCGCGCGATCCGCTGGTGCTGGAGATGGGCGACAACCTGCTGCGCTGCCGGGCGTCGGTGTCGGCGGCCGAGCAGGTCACCGAGGTCGAGGTGCGCGGCTGGGACGTGCAGACCAAGCAGCCGCTGGTGGGCCACGCGGACGCCGGGACGTCCGGGACGCTGCGGCTCGCGGTGACGGCCGCGGACGTCACGCGCCCCTTCGGCCCGGCGAGCCTGCTGGTCAGCGACACCGCGTACGGCGACCAGGCGCATGTCGACCAGGCCGCGAAGGCGCTGGCGGCCCGGGTGGCGGGATCGTTCGCGGAGCTGGAGGCGGTCGTCCGCGGCAATCCGGAGATCCGCGCGGGCAGCACGGTGACGCTCGCCGGGGTCGGCGCGCCCTTCGAGGGCGGCTACACGGTGACGTCGGTGCGGCACGTCTTCGATCCGGTCAGCGGCTACGAGACGTGGATCGGCGTGACCGGCGACCAGGACCGCTCGCTCTACGCCCTGGCGGGAGAGCCGGGAGGCGGCCCGGCCGCGGACGGCCGCTGCTTCGGGCTGGTCAACGCGACCGTCACGGACACCCAGGACCCGCAGGGCCTGGGCCGGGTGAAGGTGCGCTTCCCGTGGCTGTCGGACGACTACACCAGCGACTGGGCGCGCTGCGGGCAGGCCGCCGGCGCGGGCGGCGGCGAGGCGTTCATCCCCGAGGTCGGCGAGGAGGTGCTGGCCGGCTTCGAGCAGGGCCGGCTCGAAGCGCCGTACGTGCTGTGCGGTCTCTTCAACGGCAAGGACAGGCCCACGGGGGCGAAGGGCGGCTCCGGGGACGCCGTCGACCCGACGAGCGGCGCCGTCAACCGCCGCGCACTGGCCTCCCGTGAGGGCAACAAGCTGGAGCTGCTCGACACCGCGGGCGGCGTGCAGGGGGTGCGGCTGGCGACCGGTGACGGCAAGACGCACCTGATGCTCGACAGGCAGCAGACCGCGATCACCGTGCACAGCGACGGCTCGGTCGCGATCGAGGCGGGCTCGCAGGTGTCGGTGAAGGCCGCGAACGGCGTCGAACTCGACGCCGGCAAGGGCAGGTTGCGGCTCGCGGGCGACGTCGTCGAGGTCGCCGCGCGTTCCGGCCTGACGTTCCGGGCGGGTTCGGGCGCGGTGTCGCTGACGACGGACGCGGCGGTCTCGGTGCAGGGCCGGCAGGTGACGGTGGACGGCACCGAGCGCACCGACGTCCGCAGCAACGGCTCGCTGTCGGTGACCGCGCCGATGGTCCGTATCAACTGACGTCACGGGGGTGGGGGACGGATGGGAGCAGCGGCCCGGGTGGGCGACACGACCGGGCACGGCGGGGTGGTCGGCGGCCCCGGCGTGTCCTCGGTGCTGATCGGCGGCCGGCCCGCGGCGGTCGTCGGCACCCCGCACACGTGCGGGATGCCGCTGCACGTGCCGTCCGTGCTCCTGGGGCCCGGCAGCACCTCGGTGCTCATCGGCGGGCGGCGCGCCGCCCGGGTCGGCGACACCGCGGGCTGCGGCTCGCCCGTCGCTTCGGGCTGCCCGACCGTGCTGATCGGAGGCTGAGCGATGGGACAGGAGTTCATCGGCGCGGGCTGGGCCTTCCCGCCGCACACCGACGCGACCGGCGGTATCGCGCTGGTGCGCGACGACCGGGAGATCGCCGAGTCGATCCGGCTCATCCTCTCCACCGCGCCCGGGGAACGCCCGATGCGGCCGGAGTTCGGCTGCGCGCTCGGCGACTACGTCTTCGCGCCGGCCGACGCGGGCACCGCGGGCCAGCTCGCCTACGAGGTGCGGCTGGCGCTCGACCGCTGGGAGCCGCGCATCGACGTGGCCGAGGTGGCGGTGCGCTTCGACGAGGCCGACAAGGGCGTGCTCTACCTGGAGATCGGCTACTCCGTGCGCGGTACGAACGACCCGCGCAACCTCGTCTTCCCGTTCTACGTGATCCCCCAGCACCAGGAGGGCGAATGACGCTGCCGGCCCCGAACCTGGACGACCGCACCTTCCAGCAGCTGGTCGACCAGGCCAAGCAGCTCGTGCAGCGGCGCTGCCCGGAATGGAGCGACCACAACGTCTCCGACCCGGGCGTCACGCTCATCGAGGCTTTCGCCACGATGGTCGACCAGCTCATCTACCGGCTCAACCGGGTGCCGGAGAAGAACTACCTGGCCTTCCTCGACCTCATCGGGGTGCGGCTGTTCCCGCCGACCGCGGCCCGCGCCGACGTGACGTTCTGGCTGTCGGCCCCGCAGCCCGACACCGTACGCGTCCCGCCCGGGACCCAGGTGGCGACCGTGCGCACCGAGACCGAGGAGGCCGTGGTCTTCGGCACCGCCCGGGAACTGGCCGTCGTCCCCTGCGAGCGGGCGTACCTGGCCACGGGCACAGCGGGCGGCTCCGTCACCGACCGCACCGCCGAGCTGCGGCTCGGCCGGGACGTGCCGTGCTTCGGCGCCACCCCGCAGCCCGGCGACTGCCTGTACGTCGGGCTGTCGGCCGCGGTGCCCGGCTGCGCGGTGGTGCTGCGGCTGGACTGCCAGGTGCACGGCGTGGGCGTCGACCCGACCGACCCGCCGCTGCGCTGGGAGGCGCTGTGCGGGGACGAGTGGCTGCCCTGCGAGGTCGACAAGGACGACACCGGCGGCTTCAACAAGGCCGGCGAGGTCGTCCTGCACGTCCCCGAGGGACACGCGACCGCGGTGCGCGCGGGCGTCACCGCGGGCTGGGTGCGCTGCCGGCTGGTCGCGGCCGGGCAGGGCCGTCCGACGTACGTGGCGCCGCCGACCGTACGGCAGGCGGGCGCGTTCACGATCGGCGGGACGGTGGAGGCGCTGCACGCCGAGAGTGTCGGCGCCGAGGTGCTGGGGACGGCCGAGGGGCTGCCGGGGCAGACCTTCCACGTCGCCCGGCCGCCGGTGGAGCCGACCGGGGCGCCCTTCGTCGTGGAGGTCGCCGAGGGCGACGGCTGGGCGCGCTGGCAGCGGGTCGACGACTTCGCGCACTCCACGTGGTCCGACCGGCACTTCACCCTCGACCCGGGTTCCGGGCGGGTCGACTTCGGCCCGGCGGTGCGCCAGCCGGACGGCACCGTGCGGCTGTTCGGGGCGGTGCCGCCCAAGGACGCGGCCGTGCGCGTACGCGGCTACCGCACCGGCGGCGGGCGGCGCGGCAACGTCTCGCGCGGGGCGCTGCGGATCCTGCGCAGCTCCGTGCCCTTCGTCGCCCGGGTCGAGAACCGCCGGGCCGCGGTCGGCGGGGTCGACGGCGAGACGGTGGACAACGCCCGGGTACGCGGGCCCCTCACGCTGCGCACCCTGCACCGCGCGGTCGTCGCCGAGGACTACGAGCGGCTCGCCCGCGAGGTCGCGCCGGGAGTGGCCCGGGTGCGCTGCCTCTCCGCGGCCGACTCCGGCGAGGACCCGGCCGAAGCGGCGGGCGGCGTACGGCTGCTGGTCGTCCCGGCGGGGCGCGGTGACGCGCAGGGCCGCATCGACTTCCGCGAACTGGAGCCGCCCACCGACATGCTCTCCGGCATCGCCTCGTACCTGCACGACCGCTGCCCGGTCGGCACCCGGCTCAACGTCGAACCGCCCTTCTACCAGGGCATGACGGTCGCCGCACGGGTGCAGGCCGTGCCCGGCACGCCCACCGGGCCGCTGCGGGACGCCGCGCTCGCCGCGCTCTACCACCACTTCAGCCCGCTCACCGGCGGGCCCGACGACCAGGGCTGGCCCTTCGGGCGGCCCGTCCACGCCGGGGAGGTCTTCGCGGTGCTCCAGCGCGTGCCGGGCGTCGAACTCGTCGAGGACGTCAAGCTCTTCCCCGCCGACCCGTACACCGGCGAGCGCACCGACCCCGTCGACCGGCTCGAACTCGCCCCGAACTCCCTGGTGTTCAGCTACAGCCACGACGTCCAGGTACAGGTGAGGTGACATGCGCTCGGCCATCCCCGGGCTGCCCAGCCCGCACCCGCTCATCGACCGGCTCCCGGCCGTCTACCAGGAGCAGGACTTCCTGCACCGCTTCCTGGCCGCGCTGGACGAGGTCGTCGCGCCCGACCTGCTCGTCCTCGACAACCTCGCCGCCCACCTGAGCAGCGGCACCGCGCCCGCCGACTTCCTGCTGTGGCTCGGCCAGTGGGCCGCCGTCCAGCAGGACCAGGAACGCCCCGAGGCACTGCGCCGCGAGGTCGTCGCCGCGGCGGTCGGCCAGCACCGCATCCGCGGCACCCGGCGCGGACTGGTCCAGGCCGTCCGCCGGGCGACCGGCACCGAGCCGGAGATCCGGGAGAACGGCGGCACCGCCTGGTCCCCGCGCCCCGGCACCGCACTGCCGGGCACGCCCGGCGCCCGGGTGACGGTACGGCTGCGGGTCGCCGACCCCGCGGAGGTCGACCGGGCGGCGCTGGACCAGCTCGTCGCCTCGGAGGTCCCCGCGCACGTCACGTACCGCATCGAGGTCCTTCCCCTCGACGCCCCCGGGAGCCCGTCGTGATCTGCCCCACCTGCCACCACGACAACCCCCCGGCCACCCGCTTCTGCGCCGCCTGCCAGGCCTTCCTCGCCTGGGACCCCGCCCCCGGCCCGGACCCGGCACCGCAGCCCCCGGACCCGGAGTCGCGGCGGCCGGGCCCCGTACCGCAGCCCCCCGGCCCCCCGCAGGGCCACGGTCCGGCGCAACCGCCCGGCCCGGCCCCGCAGCCCGGCCCCGAACCGCGCCCGCAGCCGTCACCGCGGGGCTACGGCCCCCCGCCCGCCCAGCCGTCCGCTGCCGCGCGGGGCTTCGGCCCGGCGCCGCGGCCGTACGAGCCCGTGCCGCCTCCGATGCCGCAGTCCCCGCCGCCCGTCGCGCCGCGGTCCTCCGCCGAGGGGCCGGTCAGCGCCGGGACGCTCGCGGGGCAGCCCGCCGCCGTACCGCTGCCGCCGCCCGATCCGCGCAGCGGGCCCCTCGTGCCGGACGCGGCCGCGGCCCGGCGCCCCGGGGAGCGGACGGAGCGGCCGCAGCCCGTGACCGGCTTCTTCGACGTCGGCGCGGAGCAGGACGCCGCCACACCGGCGCGGCTGCCGGACCGGCCCTGCCCGCGCTGCCAGGCCGCCAACCCGGCGGAACGGCACCTGTGCGCGCGGTGCGGCGCGGTCCTCGACCCACGGGCCCCGGACCCGGCGGCGCCCGCCCCCGTACCCGAGGCGCCCCTGCCGTGGTGGCGGCGGCTGCGGCGGCGCCGGGAGCGCGCGGTCGCCGCGGGATACCGCCCGCGCGCCCGCACCGGCACCCGCCGCCGGCTGCGTCCGCGCGCGGTGTGGCCGGCGGTGGCCGTGGTGCTCGCCCTCGGGGGCTGGCTCGCCCGCGGCCAGCTGTCGAACCTGGTCTCGGACATCCGGGACCGCTCGTCGAAGCCCGCCCCGCTGCACCCGAACTCCGCGACCGCCTCCAGCGCCGACCCCGCGCACCCGGCGGGCATGGCCTTCGACGGCTACGCGAACCGCTACTGGACGCCGGCCGCCCCGGGCGCGGGCGTCGGCCAGTACGTGGAGGCCGGCTTCCCGCAGCCGGTGCACCTGGTGACGATCATCGTCACACCGGGCTGCTCGGCGGACGACGGCACCTTCCTCACACAGGCCCGCCCGTCGAAGATCACCCTCACCTTCTACGACGCCGCGGGCCACGCGACCGCCCGCACGGTCTCGCTGCACGACCAGGCGGGCCCGCAGACCTTCGACGTCCACGCCTCGGACGTCGTCCGGATCCGGCTCACCACCGACGCCAGCTACGGCGCGACCGGCGGCCACCGGCTGGCCGTCGCGGAAGTGGAGTTCTTCGGGCGCCAGTGATCCGTTCCGCTATTGCGTGATCAATACGGAGAGGCTGGTGATCGTTTTTCCGGGGCGCGGCCCCGGAAAAACGATCACCAGCGAACTGATCGTCAGATCAGCCCCTGCCGCATCGCGTACGCGACCGCCTGCGAGCGCGTTCTGAGATTCAGCCGGGTCATCACCGAGTGCAGAATGTTCTTGATGGTCCGGTCGGAATATGCGAGCTTCAGTGCGATATCCGCGGTGCTGCACCCCTCGGCGACGAGCCTCAGCACCTCGATCTCCCGTGCGTTGAGCCGGCTGAGATTCAGGCCGTGCGCGTTCGTCCGCTCGCCCTGGAAGCGGCCGACCTGCACCAGCAGGCCGCCCAGCAGGTCCGCGGGGACGTAGCCCTCGCCGCGGGCGACCGCGCCGATGACCTCGACCAGCTTCGCGGGCGAGGCCTCGGAGCGGCGGACGACTCCGACGAAACCGCATTCCGCGGCCTTGACCAGCTGGTTCTCGTCGATGAGGGTCACCACCAGCACCCCGCGCGGGCTCCCCGCCCGGTGGATCTGCCGCAGCATGCCGAGCACCTCGTCGTCCACCGCGTCGACGACCGCCACGACGACGGACGCCGCCTCGGGATCCCGGTCGAGCAGCCGGATCTCGGGCCGCAGCCGCAATTGGCTCGCGACCCCGGCATGCGAGATCGGATCCCAGGCGCGAAGATCAACCGCGATGCGGTCGACGCTCATTTCCTTCACAGTCCCTCCCCCTTTCGTGCACGGGTCTCCATCCCCTGACGTGCACTGTCGGCGTCTGGAGTTCCCGTTCTGTCATCCCGCTATTCCCCGGCGCCGCACAGGATGACTCAAAGCGAACCCATTCCTGCCCGAAAGACTTCCTGCACGGCCACTCCGGAGGGAAAACTTCCGCTCCTACGGTGACGCGTATGAGTATTTCGGGGAGCTTCGACGAGGGTGCCGTCGCCGTGGAGCCCGGCGGCGATGTGACGCTGCTGGTGCAGGTGGCCAATTCCGGCACCACCGTCGAGGAGCTGCGCCTCGAACCCGTCGGCCCCTGCGCCGAGTGGACGACGGTGGAGCCCGAGCGGCTGTCGCTGTACCCGGGCGCCTCGGGCAGCGCGCAGGTGCGCGTCCGCCCGCCGCGCACACCCGGCACCGCCCCCGGTGCCACGACGCTGGGCCTGCGGCTGGTGCCCACGAGCGACGCGAACCTGCCGGTGGTCGCCGAACGCCCGCTGGACGTCCTGCCGTTCACCGACATCTCCGCCGAACTGGTGCCGCGTACGTCGCAGAGCGCGTGGCGCGGCCGGCACGAGGCGGCGATCGACAACCGCGGCAACACCCCGCTGACCGTGGCCCTGGCCGCCCAGGGCCTGGGCGAGGGCGTGAGGTTCGCGCTGGAGCCCGCCGAACTCACCCTGCCCAGCGGCGAGACGAAGCTCGCCCGGCTCAACGCCCGCCCGGCGCGCCGGATCTGGCGCGGCGCGCCGATGACGCACTCCTTCCAGCTCCTGATCACCCCCGAGCCCGCGCCGGACGGCAGCGCCCGCCCGCCCACGATCCTCGACGGCACCTACGAGCAGCAGGCGATCCTGCCGCGCTGGCTGCCGCGCGCGATCATCACCACGGTGATCCTCGCGGGGGTCCTCGTAGGCCTGTGGTACGGGCTGCTGCGCCCGACCGTGCGGTCCGCGGCGCGCGACGCCATCACGCCCGAGTCGATCGCCAGCGCCGCGTCCGCCACCCCGGGGACGACCGCGGGCGGCACCACGGCCGGCACCACCGCGGGCAGCACCGCCGGCTCCACGGCCGGCTCCACCGCCGGCACCGGCTCGGCCGCGGGCACCGGCACGGCCGCCCCCGCGGCGACGGCGGGCAGCACCTCCGCGGGCACGGGCACCACCGCGGGCAGCGCGGGCGGCGCCACCCCGGGAGCGGGCGCGAGCCCCGCGCCCGGCGTGCCGACCACCGCGGACATCAGCGTCAAGGACGCGGCCGGCGGAGGCACCAGGACGGCCTCCTACACCGTCCCGAGCGGCAAGAGCTTCGACGTCACGGACATCCTGGCGCAGAACCCGCAGGGCGACGCGGGCACCCTCGTGGTCACCGTCCCCGGCCGGCGGCTCTTCACGCTCGCACTGGAGGACTTCCGGGCCCCGGACTACCACTTCGTCACGCCGATCGTCGTCCCGGCGGGCGGCCGGATCACCCTGACCGTCGACTGCCGCGAGGTCGGCCACCCGGTCAAGGCGCCCGTACCGTCGCAGTGCTCGGAATCCCTGCTCCTCGGCGGCACCCTGCAGAGCACCACGAGCTGACCGGCCGCGCCAGGCGCCCGGACGGCACCCGCACCGCGCACCACTGGCACCGACACCCTCCGGGAGGACCCGGCATGCGAGCGCAGACCCACGGCCCCGACCACGAGCACGAGCACGACGGCGCCCACCGGCAGAACACCGACGCCGACGCGCAGGAGGCCGCCCTGCCCCACCTGCTCAGGGCGGCCGCCGCGGGCCGCACCGACGTGGTCGGCGCCGCGGGGCTCGGCACACTCCAGCGGCTCGTCGGCAACAGCGGGGTGGGCGCGGTGCTCCAGCGCGAGCAGCGGCGGGAGGACGAGGAGTACACGCAGGCGCCCGGCGCCGGGGCGGCGCCCCGGTCGTCCGTGCACGACGTCGTCGGCGGCGGGGGCGGCGAGCCGCTCGACGCCGCGACGCGCACGGACATGGAGTCGCGGCTCGGCGCGGACTTCGGCGACGTCCGCGTCCACACCGGCTCCGACGCGCACGCCTCGGCGGCCGAGGTCGGCGCCCGCGCCTACACCGTCGGCAGCGACATCGTCTTCCAGCGCGACGCCTACGACCCGGCGTCCGACGCGGGCCGCACCACGCTCGCCCACGAGCTGACGCACGTCGTGCAGCAGCGGCAGGGCCCGGTCGACGGCACCGAGACCGCGGGCGGCATCCGCGTCAGCGACCCCTCCGACCGCTTCGAGCAGGAGGCCTCCGCCAACGCCGAGCGCGTCATGGCCGCCCCCTCCCCCACCACCGGGCCCGAACCGGCCGCCGCGCCGGCCGTGCCCGCGGGCGCGGCCGTGCAGCGCGAGGAGGACGGCGCGGAGGCCTCCGTCCAGCGGGCCCCGGAGCAGGACAAGGAGGACGAGGAAGAGGCGCCGCCCGAAAGCTGACGCCTCTCCCTCCGCCGTCCGCGCCCCCGCCCCCGGGGGGCCGGCCCCGCCGGGCTCAGCCCTTGACGCAGACGACCTGCTTGAGCTTGGCCACCACCGCGACCAGGTCGCGCTGCTGGTCGATGACCTTCTCGATGGGCTTGTAGGCACCCGGGATCTCGTCGACGACCCCGGAGTCCTTGCGGCACTCCACCCCGCGCGTCTGCTCCTCCAGGTCGCGCGTGGAGAAGCGCTTCTTCGCCGCGCTGCGGCTCATCTTCCGCCCGGCGCCGTGCGAGGCCGAGTTGAAGGCGTCCGTGTTGCCGAGGCCCCGCACGATGTAGGAGCCCGTCCCCATGGAGCCGGGGATGATGCCGTACTCGCCGCTGCCCGCGCGGATCGCGCCCTTGCGGGTGACGAGCAGGTCGACACCGTCGTACCGCTCCTCGGCCACGTAGTTGTGGTGGCAGGAGATCACCTGCTCGAAGGTGACGCGCGCCTTCTTGAACTCCTTGCGCACGACGTCCTGGAGCAGGCCCATCATCAGCGCGCGGTTGCGCTTGGCGTACTCCTGCGCCCAGAACAGGTCGTTGCGGTACGCCGCCATCTGCGGGGTGTCCGCGACGAAGACGGCGAGGTCGCGGTCGACGAGGCCCTTGTTGTGCGGCAGGGACCGGGCCACCTCGATGTGGTGCTCGGCCAGCTCCTTGCCGATGTTGCGCGAGCCGGAGTGCAGCATCAGCCACACCGCGCCCGACTCGTCCAGGCACACCTCGATGAAGTGGTTGCCGCTGCCGAGCGTGCCGATCTGCTGCGCCGCGCGCTCGGCCCGCCAGTGCACCGACTCGGTGAGCCCGTCGAAGCGCGCCCAGAAGTCGTCCCAGCCGGACGTCGGCATACCGTGCACGTCACCCGGGCTCACCGGGTCGCTGTGCAGGCCGCGGCCGACCGGGATGGCCTGCTCGATCCGCGTCCGCAGCCGCGACAGGTCGCCGGGCAGGTCGTTCGCCGTCAGTGACGTCTTCACCGCGCTCATGCCGCAGCCGATGTCGACGCCCACCGCCGCCGGGCAGACCGCGCCCTCCATCGCGATGACGGAGCCGACCGTGGCGCCCTTGCCGTAGTGGACGTCGGGCATCACGGCGAGGCCCTTGATCCACGGCAGCGACGAGACGTTGCGCAGCTGCTGCATCGCGCCGCCCTCGACCGCGGCCGGGTCCGTCCACATGCGGATCGGAACCCGGACCCCGGGTACTTCGGTGTACGACATGGCTGCCCCCCGGGACATGGACCGACTGGAACGGACGAACGAGCGGAACGGAATACGGTGGGGACGGACGTCAGGGACATCTATGCCCCGTGGCGCGCGGAACGCCACCTTCACACCCGTACGGCATGAAACGTCCGATACCGGGACAGGCCAACGGGTCACCCGGTGAACCCACCCCCACGGGCGCTTTCCGCGCCGCGTGCGGTAGACATTGTGTCCAGGGTTCGCTCAAGCGCGCCAAGGAATTACCGCGCCGGGACCGCTGCGGCACGTGGCGGTGGCACGAGGCCGGCCCCGGGGGCGCGGGCCTGGCGCACGAGATCGAGAGGCGGCACGTGAGGCAAGGGCTCCGCACAGCGCGCTCCACGCGCAGGCCGCAGACCGCGCTGGCCGCGCTGGCGCTCGCGGTCGCGCTCGGCGGCCTCGGCACGCTCGCCGCGTGCACGGGCGGCGGTTCGGACAGCACGGACGGCGACGGCAAGTCGTCGCCGGCCACCGGCGAGACCTTCTCGCCCGCCCCGCCGGGCAAGTACAAGACGCTGCCGCAGCCGTGCATCGCCGTCGACCTGGACACCCTCGAGGCCGTGGTGCCGGGCGCGAAGGACTACTCCGGCACGGAGGCGCTCACGTACGACACCGACCGCCGGGTCGGCTGCACCTGGCACGCGAGGACCCCGGACGGCGCCGGCCACTCCCTGGTCATCGACATGCAGCGGGTCGTGTCGTACGACCCCGCGGTGAGCGACGAGATCGAGGCCAAGACCGACTTCGACGCCCAGGCCGCGCTGGCGTCGATCCCGCCGCTGCCGCTGCCCGGCAGCACGCCCACGACGTCTCCCCCCGCCACCTCCACGCCGACGCCGTCCGGCACCGCGACCGGCGGCGCGGACTCCGCCGGCGAGGACGGCACCGCCGACCAGGCCGCCGGGGGCGGCCAGGACTGGGGACCGCGGCGCCTGACGGATGTGGGCAACGCCGCATACATCTACGACACCCTCACCCCGGCCAAGGGCGGCAAGGGCTCCGCGGCCGGGGCGCGGCGCGACGTGACGCTCGTCTTCCGCACCGCGAACGTCCTCGTGAGCATCCGCTACGGCGCCACCGCGGCCCCTGCCGCCGCCGCCCCGCAGAGCGCTGACGTGCAGCAGAGCGCCCAGAAGATCGCCAAGCAACTGGAGCGCAAGGTCGAGGGCTGAGCCCGCCGCGGCGCGGGTCCGCTCCGTTCACCCCTTAGGGTGGAGGGCCGACCGGCGCCACAGGCGCAACGCACGACGACTGGACCCAGCACCCATGGAACGACGACGACGCACCGCACCGCGCCGGGCCCTGCTGCTGGCGTGCGCCGCGGCCGTGCCCGCGCTGCTGCTCGCCGGCTGCTCCTCCGGCGGCTCCGGCTCGGACTCCGGCGGCAAGGGCGACGGCACGGCCGGGGGCAAGGACACCGCCGCGAGCGGCCCGGCGACGACCACCGCGGCACCCGCGCCGGAGAAGTTCGCCACACTGCCGAACGCCTGCCAGTCGGTCGGCAAGGCCACCGTCGACGCGATCGTGCCCAAGGCCAAGTCGGCGGCCGGCACCCCCGCCACCTCCGACGACCCGAAGAACCGCGCCGGCTGCTCCTGGACCGGCAACGGCAAGGACGGCTACCAGTACCGCTGGCTGTCCGTCACCTTCCAGCGCTTCGGCTCCACCTCCGCCGGGCCGGCCGAGGACCAGGCGAAGGAACGCTTCACCGACCAGGCCGCGCGCCTCGGCAAGGCGCCGGGCGCGAAGGTCTCGGCCGTCACGGGCGTCGGCGACCAGGCCACCTCGGTCGCGGGCAAGGCCACCGTGGCGAAGGTCACCTCGCAGAACGACACGCTGCTGGTGCGGACGGGCAACGTCCTGGTGATCGTCGAGTACGACGGCGCGGGCCTGGAGGGCAAGAAGAACCCGAGCGCCACCACCGTCAACGCGGGCGCGCTGCGGGCCGCCAAGGAGGCCGTCGCCGCGGTCGCGGCGGCGAACGCGTAACAAACGCCGCCCCGCCCGTCCGTAAAGCAGCGGCAATCCGTACGTTTGTCCGGACGCGCGGGCGCGGGGCCGTCGGCGCGGTATGGCAGTCTGGGGCGGCCAGTTGCCGAGTCGCAGTCGCAGGAGGGGTCGCGGGTGGCCGCGATACGTTTGACCCGCACGCACCGGATATTGGTCGGGGTCGTCGTCACGGGTGCCGTCGTCATCGCCGGCATCGGCTTCGCCGGCTCCTACGCGGCGGTGCGCTCGCTCGCGCTGGACAAAGGTTTCGGCTGGTTCGCGAACGTCTTCCCGATCGGCGTGGACGCCGGCATCGTCGTCCTGCTCGCCCTCGACCTGCTGCTGACCTGGCTGCGCATCCCCTTCCCGCTGCTGCGGCAGACCGCGTGGCTGCTCACCGCCGCGACCATCGCCTTCAACGGCGCCGCCGCCTGGCCCGACGGGCTCGGCGTGGGCATGCACGCGATCATCCCCGTCCTCTTCGTCGTGTCGGTCGAGGCCGCCCGGCACGCCATCGGGCGCATCGCCGACATCACCGCCGACAAGCACATGGAGGGCGTCCGCTTCACCCGCTGGCTGCTCGCGCCCTTCCCGACCTTCCGGCTGTGGCGGCGCATGAAGCTGTGGGAGCTGCGGTCGTACGAGGAGGTCATCCGGCGCGAGCAGGACCGGCTGGTCTACCGGGCCAGGCTGCGCGCCCGCTACGGCGTCGCCTGGCGCCGCCGGGCACCGGTCGAGGCCCTCATGCCGCTGCGGCTGGCCAAGTACGGGGTGCCGCTCGCCGACACCGCCGAGGCCGGGCTCGCCGCGGCCGGCCTCGACCCCCTCGCGGGCCCGGCCCCCAAGGAGCTGACGGCCGCCGCGCCGGCCCCCGAGCCCGCGGTCGAGGCGGAGCCGGAGCGGGCCGAGCCCGTGGTGACGGCGCCCGAGCGCGGGCCGGCGGGGCCGCCGCAGGGCGGGCCGGGGTACGGGCACGCCTACGACGCGCGGTTCGACGCGTCCTTCGACCCGCGCTTCGATCCCCGCTACGACCCGCGCTTCGACCCGCGGCTCGACCCCCGCTTCGACCCGCGGCTCGACCCGCGCTTCGATCCGCGGCTCGACCCGCGCTTCGATCCCCGCTACGACCCGCGGTACGCCGAGGCGGGGCCGCAGGCGCAGTACCCGCCGCAGGAGCCGGACGCCGGGCCCGGGCCGCAGACCCAGGCACAGGACGGGGCCGGGCCCGGGCCGCAGGCACAGGACGGGGCCGGGGACGGGGAGGACGCGTCCGGCAGCCCCTGGTTCCACGCCCAGCGGCTGCCCGAGCGCCCGCGCCCCGCACCGGCCCCCGAGCCGGAACCGGCCGCGGACCGGCCCCGTATCCCCACCGCTCCGGGCCGCGACCGCCCGCTCGGCGTCGGCGCGGGCCTGAACGGCGCGGACGGCGGGCCCGCGAACGGCAGCCCGCGCCCCTTCCCCGGCCCGCGCGCCGAGGAGTACGCGCCCGAGCCCGGCCCGGAGCCCGCGCCGGAGCCCGAACCCGTCCCCGAGCCGGCCGTCCCGACGTTCCACCTCCCCGAGGGCATCCCCGAGGACGAGGCCTACTTCGCCGCCTACCGCCAGTACGTGCGCGAGCGGGGCGAGTTCCCGAACGCCCGGCAGTTCTCCCGCTACCTCCCGGCCGTGTACGGCGGCACCGCCCCGGAGGAGCGCACCCTCGTCGCGGTCATCCGGGACATGCGCTACCGCTACCAGTCGGAGTCGGAGATCGAGCACACCCCGTAGGCCCCGGGAGCCCGCTACGGGCGGGCGAGGACGCCGGTCGGCTGGAACGGCTCGTAGCCGCGGGCCAGCAGCTCGGCGGTCACCCTGACCGGGCCCGTCGAGTCGTCGGCGCAGGTGACGGTGAGGGCCGTGCGGTAGGTGCCGCTCGGCGCCAGGTCGGTGGCGGACGCCGGGGTGACGGTGCCGACCAGCGTGCCGTCCGGGCCCTCGGTGAGCGCCACCGGCTCGCCGTCCGCCGTCAAGGTCACGTCGTCCGGGTCCAGGCCGCCGGGCCGGGAGAGCACCAGGCGGGTGCCGACCTCGGTGAAGTACGGGCCGTCCGCCGGGCTCGTGAACTCGACCGTACCCGCGAGGGAGCAGGCACCGCCGCCCCCGCCCCCGCCGCCGCACCCGCCGCCACCGCCGCCGCCTCCGCGCACGGACGCCGGGAGGGCGCCGACGCGGGCGGGCGTGCCGGTCGCGCTGTGGTGGCCGGGGCCGGTGGGTGCGAGGTGGACACGGCCGGTCGCGGTGCCGTCCACCAGGAAGTCGTAGACGGTCCCGTCCACCGTGAGGTTGTCGACGTAGGTGTCCAGGCTCGCGCTCGCGTCGCCGAGCCGCCCGACGTTGGCGATCACCCCGACCGCGCCGCTGGTCGCGCCCCCGCAGGCCGCGACGTAGTCGCTGAACGGGTGGTCGCTGCCGGCCGCGAAGGATCCCACCGCGCGCGAGGTGCGCCACAGCGCGGCGCCCCCGGCGTCGAAGTGCCGCCAGATGTCGGCGACCGCGCCGCTCCTGCCCTGCGCGTCGGTGGCCAGCTGCGGCTGGAAGCTGAGCGTGGTGAAGGCGCCCTGGCAGAAGCCCGGCAGCTGGAGGTTCGCGCCGAAGGGGACGGCGGAGGGGGTCGAGCCGGCCGCACGTACGTAGAGGTCGTACGACAGCGGTGAGGCCGCGATGTCGCCGAAGGCCACGGGAGCGGTGAAGTAGTGGGCGGCCTGCGACTGCTCGGCCTCGGCGGCACCGGTCACGGCCAGGTGCAGGCTGCCGTTGAAGCGGACGGGGTCCGCGAAGGGCGAGACCTCCTGCGTGCCGAACGGCCGCCCGGCGTTCCCCGGGTCGTCCTGGAGGCGCAGCCAGGGTCCCTGCGGGCCGAGGTCGGCCGCGGTGACCGGCTGGCGTACGGCGTCCGCCGCCCCGGCCGGTGCGGCGCAGGCGAGGACGGCGGGGGCGGCCGCGACAGCGGCGGCGGTGAGTGACGCGGCGAACCGCGCGGCAAGACGGGACATACGGACGGGCTCCCATCGGGATCGGGCGAAGCACACGCCTCCCATGGATGCCACCGGCGCCGCCTCGCCGACTCCCCACCCAGCCGATCTCACCCTGACGGCCTTGCCCCGCCCGCCGCGACGGCCGTACGGGCGCCCGGCTCCGCCCCCCGCCCGGCCCGCGCGGACAGCCGGGCACCACCGGACGGGCAGAGCCACCCGGCAGCCGGGCACCCCCGGGACCCCGGGGCACCACCGGACAGCCGGCCCGCGCGGACAACCGGGCACCACTGGGACCCCGGGCACCACCCGACGGCAGGGCGCCCCCGGGACTCCGGGCACCACCGGACCGCCGGACCACCCGACAGCCGGGCACCCCCGGGACCCCGGGCACCACCGCAGCCGGCCCGCGCAGACAGCCGGGCACCACCGGGAACCCGGCAGCGGACCGGGCGCCCGGCGGGCGGGCAACCGTCGGGGCGGGGTCAGGCCGCGGGCGCGCCCAGCAGGGTGCGGACGCGGTCCTGGCCCACCGCGAGGAGCAGGGTCGGCAGCCGGGGGCCGGTGTCGCGGCCGACGAGCAGCTCGTAGAGCAGAGCGAAGAAGGCCCGCTGGGCGACCTTCAGCTCGGGCGTGGGCTTGGCGTCCGGCTCCAGACCCGCCTGGACCTTCGGCACCGCGTAGACCAGCGTCGTCAGGCCGTCCAGCGACCAGTGCGACGCCAGGCCGTCGAGCAGCAGCTTCAGCGCGCCGCGCCCTTCCTCGTCCAGCGCGGCGAGCCGGGCCTCGTCCGGCTCGGCCCGCACGACGGTGCGCTGCTCGGCGGGCACCTGCGTGGTGATCCAGGCCTCCGCCCGGTCCAGCCGCGGACGCACCTCGGCCAGCGAGGTGATCGGGTGCTCCGGGTCCAGCTCGGACAGGATCCGCAGCGTCTGCTGCTCGGCCCCCGCCGTGATGTCGGCGACCGACGCCAGCGTCCGGTAGGGCAGCGGCCGCGGGGTGCGCGGCAGCTCCCCCGCCGCGGTGCCGACCGCGCGGGTGTACGCGGCCAGGTCGGCGGGCAGCGCGGCGCCCTCCCCGACCTTGCGCGTCAGCGCGTCCCACTCGTCGTAGAGGCGCTGGATCTCCTGGTCGAAGGCGATCTTGAAGGACTGGTTGGGGCGCCGCCGCGCGTACAGCCAGCGCAGCAGCTGCGGCTCCATGATCCGCAGCGCGTCCCCCGGCACCGGGACACCGCCCTTGGAGGAGGACATCTTCGCCATGCCCGAGATGCCGACGAAGGCGTACATCGGCCCGATGGGCTGCTCACCGCCGAAGATCGGCCCGACGATCTGCCCGCCGACCTGGAAGGACGAGCCCGGAGAGGAGTGGTCGACACCGGACGGCTCGAAGACGACGCCCTCGTACGCCCAGCGCATCGGCCAGTCGACCTTCCACACCAGCTTGCCGCGGTCGAACTCGCGCAGGAGCACCGTCTCGCCGTGGCCGCACGCGCACGTGTACGTCATCTCGGTCGTCTCGTCGTCGTACGACGTGACCGTGGTGAAGTCCTTGCCGCACTGCGCGCAGAAGGGCTTGTACGGGTAGTACTCCGCGCCGCTGCCGCTGCCGTCGTCCTCGGCGGCCGCGCCGGAGCCCTCCGCCGCGGCGGCCTCCGCCTCGTCGACCGGCTTCTGCTGCTGCTTGGGCGGCGCCTTCTTCGTCCGGTACTGGGCGAGGATCGCGTCGATCTCCCGGCGGTGCCGCATCGCGTGCAGCACCTGCTCGCGGTAGACCCCCGAGGTGTACTGCGCGGTCTGGCTGATCGGGTCGTACTCCACACCCAGCTCGGCCAGCGCCTCGACCATCTGCGCCTTGAAGTGCTCCGCCCAGTTCGGGTACGCGGAGCCCGCCGGGGCGGGGACGGAGGTGAGCGGCCTGCCGATGTGCTCGGCCCACGACGCGTCGACGCCCGGCACCCCGTTCGGCACCTTGCGGTAGCGGTCGTAGTCGTCCCACGAGATCAGGTGGCGCACCTGGTGGCCGCGGCGGCGGATCTCGTCGGCGACCAGGTGCGGCGTCATGACCTCGCGCAGATTGCCCAGGTGGATCGGGCCGGAGGGGCTGAGCCCGGACGCGACGACGACGGGTTTCCCGGGGGCGCGGCGCTCCGACTCGGCGATGACCTCGTCCGCGAAACGGGAGACCCAGTCGGTCTCGGTGCTGGCAGCCACTGCTCTGTCCTTTCCCCTGCTCGGCAGGCCGCCCCGGAGGCGTCCCGCTCCCACGATTCTCCCAGACCCGCGGCCCCCGCCGGGCCGCCCTGTGGACAACCGCTCCCCGTCCCCACCCTGTGGACAACCTGCTCGCCGACTCCGGCCGCCGTGGGAGACTGGTGTCGCCCAGAACCAGGAGCCGGGCGCCGCAGTCCGGCTCCGGGCACCCACGATCCCGACACACGGAACGGCACCTTTCATGGCCTCGGTCGCTTCCCTTTCCGCTTCGCTCCAGCAGCGTGTCTCGGCCGCCCTCGCGGCGGCCGTGCCGTCGGCCGCGGGTGCCGACCCGCTGCTGCGACGTAGCGACCGGGCCGACTTCCAGGCCAACGGGGTGCTGGGCCTGGCCAAGCGGCAGAAGACCAACCCGCAGGCGCTCGCCGCCCAGGTCGCCGACGCGCTGCCCGGGCTCCCCGCGGGGGAGTCCGGCGACGACCCGATCGCCGCCGTCGAGGTGTCCGGCCCGGGCTTCCTCAACATCACGGTCGCCGACTCCGCGATCATCCGGAACGCCGCGGCCCGCGCCGCCGACGACCGGCTCGGCGTGCCGCTCAAGGCGCACCCCGGGATCACGGTCGTGGACTACGCGCAGCCGAACGTGGCGAAGGAGATGCACGTCGGCCACCTGCGCTCGTCCGTGATCGGCGACGCGATCGTGAAGATCCTGGAGTTCGGGGGCGAGCAGGTCGTCCGCAGGCACCACATCGGTGACTGGGGCACCCAGTTCGGCATGCTCGTGCAGTATCTGATCGAGCACCCGCACGAGCTCGACCACACCGCCGACGAGGCGGACGCGGGCGAGGCCTCGATGTCCCGGCTGGACCGGCTCTACAAGGCGTCGGGCGCGCTGTTCAAGTCCGACGAGGCCTTCAAGGAGCGGGCCAGGCGCCGGGTGGTGGATCTCCAGGCGGGCGATCCGGAGACGGTCGCGCTGTGGCAGCGCTTCGTCGACGAGTCGAAGATCTACTTCGACTCGGTCTACAGCAAGCTCGACATCCAGATCCGCGACGAGGACATCGTCGGCGAGTCCGGCTACAACCACATGCTCGCCGAGACGTGCGAGCTGCTGGAGGAGTCCGGGGTCGCGGTCGAGTCCAACGGCGCGCTGTGCGTCTTCTTCGACGACATCAAGGGCAAGGACGGCGAGCCGGTCCCGCTGATCGTCCGCAAGACGGACGGCGGCTTCGGCTACGCGGCCACCGACCTGTCCGCGATCCGCAACCGGACGGGCGAGCTGCACGCCAACACGCTCCTCTACGTCGTGGACGTCCGGCAGTCCCTGCACTTCAAGATGGTCTTCGAGACCGCCCGCCGGGCCGGCTGGCTGCCGGACGGGGTCACCGCCCGGCATCTGCCGTTCGGCACCCTGCTCGGCAAGGACGGCAAGCCGTTCAAGACCCGGGCCGGGGAGAGCGTCAAGCTGGAGGCGCTGCTCGACGAGGCGGTCCAGCGGGCCACCGCGGTCGTGCGGGAGAAGGGCGAGAAGATCGGCCTGACCGAGGAGGAGATCCTCACCAACGGCGCGCAGGTCGGCGTCGGCGCGGTCAAGTACGCCGACCTGTCGACGTCGCTCGGCCGGGACTACGTCTTCGACCTGGACCGGATGGTCTCGCTCAACGGCGACACGAGCGTCTACGTCCAGTACGCCTACGCGCGGACGCAGTCGATCTTCCGCAAGGCCGCCCCGGACCAGCGGCCCGCCGCCCACCCGGAGCTGCCGCTGGAGCAGGCCGAGCGCGCGCTGGGCCTGCACCTGGACGCCTTCGGCGACACGCTCGCCGAGGTCGCCGAGGTGTACGAGCCGCACCGGCTCGCGGCGTATCTGTACCAGCTCGCGTCGCTGTTCACGACCTTCTACGAGCAGTGCCCGGTACTCACCGCCGACGGCGGCCCCGCCCAGGTGGAGAACCGTCTGCTGCTGTGCGAGCTGACCGCCCGCACCCTGCGCCAGGGCCTGGCCCTGCTGGGCATCCGGACCCCCGACCGCCTCTGACCAACCGCCGCGACCGGCTCCTCCGGGCCGGCCCGACCGCACCCGCCCGCCGTACGGCCACCGCCGCCCGGCGGGCGGACGCGCGCCGCGTGTGGTGCGATGGGAGGGTCAGGCGGCACCAGGGCGGACGGACGGGTACGTGTCAGGCGACGGCGGCTATCCCGGCATCGACTACCGGGCGGTGTACAGGGCCCTCCCGGCGGGCATCGCGCTGCTCGACACCGAGCTGCGCTACATCGACGTCAACGACGCCTACACGCGGCTGTCCGCGCACGGCCCGGAGGATCTGGTCGGCCGCTACATCTTCGACGTCTTCCCCGACAGCCCGGAGCGCGCCGACGAGGCGAACGGCCCGGCGAACCTCAGCTCCTCGCTGCGTCACGTCCTCGCCACCCACGAGCGCGACGCGCTCCCCCTCCAGCGCTACGACGTCGAGCGCCCGGACCGCCCCGGGGTCTTCGAGGAGCGCTACTGGAGCACGATCAACACCCCCGTCCTCGACGGCGACGGCGAGGTGGTCCTCATCGTGCACCGGGTGGAGGAGGTCACGGCCTTCATGAAGGCCCGCAGCGGCGGCCCGGCCAGCCACAGCAAGCTGGAGGCCGAGCTGTACATGCGGGCCCGGGAGCTCCAGGAGCTCAACATGCGGCTGCGGCGCGCGCACGCCCACGAACGCGAGACGGCGCTCACCCTCCAGGCGGCCCTGCTGCCGGCCACCCGCCCGATCAGCCACCGTGCGGCGGTGCGCTACCAGCCCGCGGTCAGCGCGCTCAACGTGTGCGGTGACTGGTACGACATGGTGGACCTGCCCGGCAACCGCACCACCGTCGCGGTCGGGGACGTCGTCGGCCACGGGCTGCGCGCCGCCACCGTCATGGGGCAGCTCAGAAGCGCGCTGAGCGCCGCCGCCCGGGTCACCGACGGGCCCGCGGCCGCGCTGGACGCGCTCGGCCTCTACGCCGAATCCGTCGAGGGCGCCCAGTCCACGACCGTGGTCAAGGCGCACGTCGACTGGACCGCCCGCACCATCACGTACAGCACGGCGGGCCATCCGCCGGCCGCCCTGGTGCACCCGGACGGGACGGTGGAGTTCCTCGACCAGGCCACCGACCCGCCGATCGGCGCCAGCCCCGAGCCCGAGCCCGACCCGCGCCCGCAGGCCACCGTCGGCTTCGAGCCGGACGCGACGCTCGTCCTCTACACCGACGGGCTCATCGAGCGGCGCGGGGAGGACATCGACGTGGGCCTGGGCCGCCTCGCGACGTCCCTGGCCCGGCACCGCGAGGCCGATCCCGAGCAGATGGCCGACGCCCTCCTGGACGAGCTGCTCCCGCCGGACGGCGCCACCGACGACACCGCCCTGGTCGTCCTGCGGCTGTGACCCGCCGGGCGGCGGGGCGGCGGCCCGCGACGCCCGTTCCGGACCCGGTTGTCGGACCCGCCCCCTACAGTCGGTGCATGGCGATGCTTCCCAATCCGCTCCCGGCCCTCGCGGCCGATCCGACCGGCTCCTCCCTCGGCCTGGCCCTGCCGCCGGGCCGGCTCGTGCACGACACGGACGGGGGCGCGGACGGCGAACCGCTGCTGTGGATCGCCGAGCAGGCGGCCGGGCCGCAGTCCTGGGAGGACGCGCTGCCCGCGCGCTCGGTGGGGCTGCTCCCGGTCCTCGTCGACCTCGGCGGCTCCCCGCTCGAGGGCTGGGAGCTGACCCGCGCCGCGACGACCTACCCCGGCGACCACGACGCCGAGGAGGTGCTCGCCGGCTACTGGACGGGGGAGGCGTGGCGCGGTGCGGACAGCGCCGACGGTGCGGACAGCGCTGACGGCGAGGACGCGGAAGGGCACGGCTCCCCGGCGGACGACGACTGGCCCGGCCTCGCCCCCGCCCCTGCCCCGCAGGCCGATCCGGACGAGCAGGCGGCTGGGGCCGTGGGCCGGATCGTCGTGTCCGGGGACGTGCGCGTCGCCCTGGTCCACGCCCGCCGCAGCGCCGACATACCCGCGGCGATCGGATGGGGCGGCCCACTCAACCACGAGGGCGACGTGGCGCGGCTGTGCGCGGTGCTCCGCTCGTGGGAGGAGCGCTTCGGCATACGCGTCGTGGCCCTCGGCTTCGACACCCTCACCGTCTCGGTGGCCGCCCCGCCGCGTACCCCCGAGGAGGCCGCGGCGGTGGCCGCCGAGCACTACGCCTTCTGCCCGGACAACGTCGACCAGGGCTGCGGCTCGCTGGAGGAGTACGCGGCCAAGGAGGTCCTGGACCGGACGCTGTGGACGTTCTGGTGGGACTGACCGCGCCGCGGCAGCGCCGTCAGAGGTTCTGCGCGACCTCGGTCGCCCAGTAGGTGAGGATCATGTTCGCGCCCGCGCGGTGGATCGAGGTCAGCGTCTCGGTGATCGCCCGTTCCCGTTCGATCCAGCCGTTCGCCGCCGCGGCCTCGACCATCGCGTACTCGCCGGAGACCTGGTACGCGGCCACCGGCACGTCCACGGACTCCGCGACCCTGGTCAGCACGTCCAGGTACGGCAGCGCGGGCTTGACCATGACCATGTCGGCGCCCTCGGCGAGGTCGAGCGCCAGCTCGCGCATCGACTCGCGGAGGTTCGCCGGGTCCTGCTGGTAGGTCTTGCGGTCGCCCTTGAGCGAGGAGTTCACGGCCTCGCGGAAGGGCCCGAAGAAGACGGAGGCGTATTTCGCGGTGTACGCGAGGATCGCCACGTCCTGCTTGCCAATCTCGTCCAGCGCCTCGCGGATCACTCCGACCTGGCCGTCCATCATCCCGGACGGCCCGACGACGTGCACGCCCGCGTCCGCCTGGACCTGCGCCATCTCGGCGTAGCGCTCCAGCGTCGCGTCGTTGTCGACCCGGCCCTCGGCGTCGAGGACGCCGCAGTGGCCGTGGTCGGTGAACTCGTCCAGGCACAGGTCCGACATGACGACCATGGAGTCGCCGACCTCCGCGACGACGTCGCGGATCGCCTGCTGCAGGATCCCGTCCGGGTCCGTGCCCTGGCTGCCCACCGCGTCCTTCACCTCGGGCAGACCGAAGAGCATGATGCCGCCGACACCGGCGGCGGCGGCCTCCGCGGCCGCCTTGCGCAGGCTGTCGCGGGTGTGCTGGACGACGCCGGGCATCGCGGAGATGGCCTGCGGCGCGCTGATGCCTTCCCGTACGAAGGCGGGCAGGATCAACTGCGCCGGGTCGAGCCGGGTCTCCGCCACCATGCGGCGCATCGCCGCGGACGTCCGCAACCGCCGGGGCCGCGCCCCGGGAAACTCCCCATACCTCACCATGCATTCCACGGTACGCCCGCGCGCAGTGTGCTCTTCCCGACGCGTAGTCGGGGCCCGCGAGGGACGGGGGACGCCCCCGCCGGGCCCCGCGCCTGCCGCGCGGGACCCCTCGGGGCACGTCGGCACCACCGGACGGGCCGGGGGCGCGGGGCGACCGCCCCTGCGGGGCGGACCGCAGGTCAGACGCGGCGGCGGCGGGCGCCGGGGCGGCGTTCGCTCGGCCTCGTGACGGGGTCGCCGGCGAGGACCGCCGCTTCGCGGCGCGAGGTGCCGAAGTCCGCGAGGGCCTGCGCGAGGGCGTGCACCGACGGCTCCGGGGCCATCACGTCGACCCGGAGCCCGTGCTCCTCCGCGGTCTTGGCCGTCGCCGGCCCGATGCAGGCGATGACGGTCACGTTGTGCGGCTTCCCGGCGATGCCGACGAGGTTCCGCACCGTCGAGGACGACGTGAAGAGGACCGCGTCAAAGCCGCCGCCCTTGATCGCCTCGCGGGTGTCCGCCGGCGGCGGCGAGGCGCGCACGGTGCGGTAGGCGGTGACGTCGTCGACCTCCCAGCCGAGGTCGACGAGGCCCGCGACGAGCGTCTCGGTCGCGATGTCGGCGCGCGGCAGGAAGACGCGGTCGATCGGGTCGAAGACCGGGTCGTACGGCGGCCAGTCCTCCAGCAGGCCCGCGGCGGACTGCTCGCCGCTGGGCACGAGGTCGGGCTTGACGCCGAACTCGACGAGCGCCTGCGCGGTCTGCTCGCCGACCGCGGCGACCTTTATCCCGGCGAAGGCGCGCGCGTCGAGCCCGTACTCCTCGAACTTCTCGCGCACCGCCTTGACGGCGTTGACGGACGTGAAGGCGATCCACTCGTAACGGCCGGTGACCAGGCCCTTGACGGCGCGCTCCATCTGCTGCGGGGTGCGCGGCGGCTCCACGGCGATGGTGGGCACCTCGTGCGGCACGGCGCCGTACGAGCGCAGCTGGTCGGAGAGCGAGGCGGCCTGCTCCTTGGTGCGCGGTACGAGCACCCGCCAGCCGAAGAGCGGCTTGGTCTCGAACCACGACAGGTGCTCGCGCCGCCCGGCGCGCTCACCGACCACGGCTATGGCCGCGACGGAGTCCTCGGGCGTGGGCAGCGCCTTGGTGGCCTTGAGCTCGGCCGCGATGGTCGCGAGCGTCGCGGTCCAGGTGCGCTGCCGGGTGGTGGTGCCGGCCACCGTCACGGTCAGGGGCGTGTCGGGCTTGCGGCCGGCCCCGATCAGCTCGGCGGCGGTGGCGGCGACGGTCTGCAGGGTGGTGGAGACCACCAGCGTCGCGTCGCTGCCGCCGGCCTCGGACCAGCAGCGCGCCGAGGCGGTCGGGGCGTCCACGAAGCGCACCCCGCCGTCGAGCGGCACTCCGGCGTACGCGGGCACGCCGACCTCGGTGGCGACGCCGGGGACGACCTCGAAGGGAATGCCCGCCTGGGCGCACGCGAGCATCTCGGCGGCGGCGCAGGCGTCCAGGCCCGGGTCGCCGGCGACCGCGCGGACGACCCGCTTGCCGGTCCGCGCGGACGCCATGACAAGCTGGGCAGCGGCATCGGCGAGGGCGGAGGTGTCCAACACCGCGCTGCCCGCGGCCGGTTCGGCGGTGTCGGCGGACGGCTCGGCGGTACCGACGTCCGCGCGGGCGTGGGTGCGGACGACGTCGAGCACGGAACGGTCGCCGACCAGCAGGTCGGCGAGGGCGAGCGCTTCGACGGCACGCAGGGTCAGCAGCCCGGGGTCACCGGGCCCGGCACCGAGGAAGGTGACGTGACCGAGGGCGGTGCGCCCGGCGGGGCCGGGGCTTGCGGCGTTGCCGGCCGGCAGCGCCGCACCGGCGGCGCCGGTCACGGGGTTGGTCGTAGCGACGGCGGCGGGGTTCAAGATGTGCGCTCCCCCATAAGACCCGCCGCGCCCTTCGCGAGCATCTCGGCGGCGAGTTCGCGGCCCAGGGCCCGCGCCTCGTCGCCGGACGCCGGAACGCGGCCGGTGATGGACATCTGCACCAGTTCGGTGCCGTCGGTGGTGCCGACGACGCCGCGCAGGCGCAGCTCGGTGGTCTGCCCGTCGGCCACAAGGTCGGCCAGCGCTCCCACGGGGGCGCTGCAGCCGGCCTCGAGGGCGGCGAGCAGGGATCGTTCGGCGGTCACGGCGGCCCGGGTCCCCGGGTCGTCGAGTTCGGCGAGCCGCGCGGCCAGCTCCGGGTCCGAAGCGGCGCACTCGACCGCCAGCGCACCCTGTCCGGGGGCGGGCAGTACGACGTCGGCCGAGATCAGCTCGGTCGCATCGGCGATCCTGCCGATACGGTTCAGCCCGGCGGCGGCCAGCACGACGGCGTCGAGCTTGCCGGAAGTAACGTACCCGATCCTGGTGTCAACGTTGCCACGGATCGGGACCGTCTCGATGTCCTGGCGGTGTGACCGCGCCCACGCGTTGAGCTGCGCCATGCGGCGCGGCGAGCCGGTGCCGATGCGCGCGCCGGGCGGCAGAGTGGCGAAGGTCATCCCGGAGCGGGCGACCAGCGCGTCCCGCGGGTCCTCGCGTTCGGGCACGGCCGCCAGCACCAGGCCCTCGGGGGGAGTGGTCGGCAGGTCCTTGAGGCTGTGCACGGCGAAGTCGATCTCGCCGGACAGCAGCGCGTCGCGCAGCGCCGACACGAAGACGCCGGTGCCGCCGATCTGGGCGAGGCTCTCGCGGGAGACGTCGCCGTAGGTGGTGATCTCGACGAGCTCCACCTCGCGCCCGGTCAGGGCGCGCACCCGGTCGGCGATCATGCCGGACTGGGCCATGGCGAGTTTGCTGCGCCGGGTACCGAGCCGCAGGGCGCGCCCGGGGACGGCCGCCGGGTCGGCGGGGGGATTCGCGGGGGTGTTCGCGGGGTTAGTCATCGCCGCTCTCGATTCGGTTGGGCACCCGGGCCATCGCGGGCCTGGGGGTCTCGGCCCGGCTGACGGCGGCGACCGCCTGCGGGTCGAGGTCGAAGAGTTCCCGCAGCGCGTCGGCGTACCCGGCACCGCCGGGCTCGCCCGCGAGCTGCTTGACCCGCACGGTCGGCGCGTGCAGGAGCTTGTCCACGACGCGGCGGACGGTCTGCCCGATCTCCGCGCGTTGCTTGTCGTCCAGGTCGGGCAGCCTACCGTCGAGCCGCGCGAGTTCGGCCGCGACGACGTCGGCGGCCATCGCGCGCAGCGCGACGACGGTGGGGGTGATGCGGGCGGCGCGCTGGGCGGCGCCGAAGGCGGCGACCTCCTCGGCGACGATGGCCTGCACGGCCTCCACGTCGGCGGCCATCGGCGCGTCCGCGGACGCCGCGGCGAGCGTCTCGATGTCGACGAGGTGGACGTGGTCCAGGTCGTGCGCGGCAGGGTCGACGTCCCGCGGCATCGCCAGGTCGAGTACGGCCAGCGGGCCGGCCGCCGCCAGGTCGTCGGCGGTCAGCACCAGGCCGGTGGAGCCGGTGCACGACACCACGACGTCGGCGTCGGCGAGCGCGGCCGTGAGCTTGGCCATGCCCACCGCGTGGGCCTGGGTGCCCTGCTCGGTGAGCAGGGCCGCGAGCCGTACGGCCCGCTCGGGGGTGCGGTTGGCGATCGTCACGCGGGCCACGCCGGAGCGCGCCAGGGTGGCCGCGGCCAGCGACGACATCGAGCCGGCGCCGACGACCAGGGCGCGCTTGCCGGACAGCGGGCCGGTCGCGGGCGCGAGCTGCGCCAGGCCGAAGGTGACCAGGGACTGCCCCGCCCGGTCGATACCGGTCTCGGAGTGCGCGCGCTTGCCGACCCGCAGGGCCTGCTGGAAGAGGTCGTTGAGCAGCCGCCCGGCGCTGTGCAGCTCCTGCCCGACGGCGAGCGCGTCCTTGATCTGGCCGAGGATCTGGCCCTCGCCGACGACCATCGAGTCCAGGCCGCAGGCCACCGACAGCAGGTGGTGGACGGCGCGGTCCTCGTAGTGGACGTACAGGTGCGGCGTCAGCTCGTCGAGGCCGACCCCGCTGTGCCGTGCCAGCAGCGTGGACAGCTCGGCGACACCGGCGTGGAACTTGTCGACGTCGGCGTACAGCTCGATGCGGTTGCACGTGGACAGCGCCACGGCCTCGCTCGCGGGCTCGGCGGCCAGCGTGTCGTGGAGCAGCTTGGCGCGCGCGTCCGCGCTCAGCGCGGCGCGCTCCAGCACGCTCACGGGCGCGCTGCGGTGCGACAGTCCGACGACGAGAAGACTCATGCCGGCATCACGGCGGGTACGTCCCCGTCCGGCTCCTGGCGGCCGTTCTCGCCCTCGCCGGCCTTGCGCTGCTCGTGGAAGGCGAGGATCTGCAGCTCTATGGACAGGTCCACCTTGCGCACGTCCACGCCGTCCGGCACGGACAGCACGGTCGGGGCGAAGTTCAGGATGGAGGTCACGCCCGCGCCGACCAGCCGGTCGGTGACCTCCTGCGCGGCGCCCGCGGGCGTGGCGATGACGCCGATGGACACCTGGTTGTCGGCGACGATGCTCTCCAGCTCGTCGATGTGCCGCACCGGCAGGCCCGCGACCAGCCGCCCGGCGAGTCCCGCGTCGGCGTCCAGCAGCGCAGCGACGCGGAAGCCGCGGGAGGCGAAGCCGCCGTAGTTGGCGAGCGCGGCGCCGAGGTTGCCGATACCGACGATGACGACCGGCCAGTCCTGGGTGAGTCCCAGTTCCCGGCTGATCTGGTAGACGAGGTACTCGACGTCGTAGCCGACGCCCCTGGTCCCGTACGAGCCGAGGTAGGAGAAGTCCTTGCGCAGCTTGGCCGAGTTCACCCCGGCGGCAGCGGCGAGTTCTTCCGAGGACACGGTGGGCACCGAGCGCTCGGACAGAGCGGTCAGCGCCCGCAGGTACAGCGGAAGCCTGGCGACGGTGGCCTCGGGGATCCCTCGGCTGCGGGTCGCCGGTCGGTGCGATCGGCCAGTTGCCACGGTGCTCCTGCGGGTAGAGCTGGGCTGAGGGCGGCCGCGGTCGTTGGAGCCGCCCCGTGCATGCCAGGCTATGTCTTTGTGAACGCGTGCACAAAGATGGTGTCCGATTTGCCCGGCGGAAGTGATGGGCATCACGCACTCCCATGTCGGACATTGGGCACGTACTGCCCTGCCGAAACGTTGCTGCGCCGCTTCCACAACGCGTCCGCGGTATGCGGCAGGCCACCGGCCTCGGGCCAGCGCACTTCCGCTGCCTGCGACAACCGCTCCGCCAGCGCGACCGCGGCCGGACCGCCGCCGACCGCACCCCTCTCCGCCACGAAGTGGCCGAAAAGCGCCGCGGCCGTCCGGGCGTCCCCCAGCGCGGTGTGCGCGACCTCACCCCCGAGCCCCAGCGCACGGGCGCACGCCCGCAGCGACAGCCCGTAGGTGTCGCCCTCGGCACGCTCGGCCCGCTCGGCGGCCATCCGCATCGTGCACAGCTCCGGTACCGCGGGCAGCCGTACGCCGATCCGCGCGTACTCCGCGGCCAGGAACGCCCGGTCGCAGCCGACGTTGTGCCCGACGAGCACGCGCCCGCGCAGCAGCGCGAGCAGCCGCCCGGCGATCCCGGCGAAGCGCGGCGCGCCGCTCAGGTGGGAGGGCTCGATGCCGTGGATGTGGGTCGGGCCCACGGGCCCCAGCGGATCGACGAGCGTGCTGAACTCGCCCTCCGGGGCGAGACCGGGCCCGAGCAGGACGACGCCGACCTCGACGACACGGTGCCGCCGCGAGGACGAGCCCGTCGCCTCGACGTCCACCACGGCGAATCCGCCACCGCTCGCCGCGAGCACTTCCACCGGGGGCACTCGGCACGCTCCTCACACATCGCCCCCGGCCGTACAAAACGCCCTCGATCCTACCTGACCTCCCCGTATGCGCAGGAGGACGAGCCAGGGCCCGGGCTCCGCAGGGTCAGGAGGTGAGGGCGCGGTGGAGGCGGGCGCGGTCCACGCGCCAGAAGGTGTGCTGCTCCCCGTCCACGAGGACGACGGGGATCTGCTCCCAGTAGCGCGCGTACAGCGCCTCGTCCTGCGTGATGTCCTGCTCCACGACCGCCGCCCCGGTCGCGGCGGCGACCTCCGCCACCACGGCGCGGGCGTCGTCGCACAGATGGCACCCCGGCTTGCCGATCAGCGTCACCGTCCGCGCGGGAGCCGCACCCTCGTTCGTCATGCCGTTCATTGTGGCCCCTGGCCGACACGGCCGGTTCACGCACCGGCATCGCACGCGAACCGGCCATGTCGCACGGGGTCGTTATGCTCGGCGGCATGGCCGCTCTCAAATGGCTCACCCCCCGCAGGCAGTCCGCGACGCAGCGGAGTGTGGAGGCCGGCGAGGCCGCCGCGCAGGCGGCGCTCGCGACGACGCCCGAGGCCGGCGGCGCGCCGGCGGAGGAGGCCTCCTTCCCCGTCGCGGGCAATCCGCGGGCCGCCGCGTTCTTCGACCTCGACAACACCGTGATGCAGGGCGCCGCGCTCTTCCACTTCGGCCGCGGCCTGTACAAGCGGCACTTCTTCGACACGCAGGACCTGCTGCGCTTCGCCTGGCAGCAGGCCTACTTCCGGATGGCCGGCTCGGAGGACCCCGAGCACATGCAGGACGCGCGGGACAGCGCGCTGTCGATCGTGAAGGGGCACCGCGTCGAGGAGCTGACGGCGATCGGCGAGGAGATCTACGACGAGTACATGGCCGGGAAGATCTGGCCGGGTACGCGCGCGCTCGCGCAGGCGCACCTGGACGCGGGCCAGCGGGTCTGGCTGGTGACGGCCGCGCCGGTGGAGACGGCGACGATCATCGCGCGCCGGCTGGGCCTGACCGGCGCGCTCGGCACGGTCGCGGAGTCGGTGGACGGCGTGTACACCGGGCGGCTGGTCGGCGAGCCGCTGCACGGGCCCGCGAAGGCCGAGGCGGTACGGGCGCTGGCGACGAGCGAGGACCTGGACCTGTCGGCCTGCGCCGCGTACAGCGACTCCCACAACGACATCCCGATACTCTCGCTCGTCGGCCACCCGTACGCGGTCAACCCCGACGCCCGGCTGCGCAGGCACGCCCGCGCCGAGGGCTGGCGGGTGCGCGACTACCGCACCGGGCGCAAGGCGGCCCGGATCGGCATCCCGGCCGCCGCCGGGCTCGGCGCGCTCGCGGGCGGTACGGCCGCGGCCGTCGCGATCAGCCGCCGGCACAAGTAGCCCTCCGCCGCCCGGCCGGGCATCGTACGGCCCGGCGCCGCGGCCGGGCGCGCGTCCCCGCGCACGGCGCGCACACGGTCACATCACGGCCTCTGCGCGAGCCGTTCACGAACCGAAGTGGTCAACAACAGTCCCCTGTTCGATAATTGGTCGATCGTCAATTCGCACAGGAAATGGCGCAAACGACGATTTGCGCAACTCGGTGTAGCGTCTCCTGTACGAAGCGTTATTCTCCTCAGACGCAATCCGGTACCCGCACGTCGCCACGACGGGTGAACGGTCCCGTACTGCACGTGATGGAAGTTCTGCCTCTGGGAGTCCCGTGTACCCACACGACGGGGTTGACACCTCCGGCCTGGCTGCGCTGCGCGCCCTGGTGCTCCGGCACCTGGTGTACGCCGTCCCCGCGCACGCCGTGCCCGCCCTCGCCACGTCAGGTCCCACCGTCCCCGGGCCCGCGTACGCGCTGGCCGAAGTCAGCACAGCCGCAGGCAGACGCACCCGCAACAGCTCGGGCTCCGCCGGTACCCACGCCGCAGCCCCCGGCGCACAGCCACGCCGCCCCGCCGCCGACACCGACTCCGGCCGCATGATGGACCTCGTCGAACGGGCCCAGGACGGCGAGACCGAGGCCTTCGGGCGGCTCTACGACCACTACAGCGACACGGTCTACCGCTACATCTACTACCGGGTCGGCTCCAAGGCGACGGCCGAGGACCTCACCAGCGAGACCTTTCTGCGCGCCCTGCGCCGTATCGGCACCTTCACCTGGCAGGGGCGCGACTTCGGCGCGTGGCTGGTCACGATCGCGCGCAATCTGGTCGCCGACCACTTCAAATCGAGCCGTTTCCGGCTCGAAGTGACCACGGGCGAAATGCTCGACGCGAACGAGGTCGAACGAAGTCCCGAGGATTCGGTCCTGGAGTCGCTGTCCAACGAGGCGCTGCTGACGGCCGTGCGCAAACTCAACCCGCAGCAGCAGGAGTGCGTGACGCTGCGCTTCCTGCAGGGCCTCTCGGTCGCCGAGACGGCCCGGGTCATGGGGAAGAACGAGGGCGCGATCAAGACGCTGCAATACCGCGCCGTCCGTACGCTGGCCAGACTCCTCCCGGATGACGCGAGGTGAGCCGCAGGTGGCGGCGCGGGCTCGTCGCACCTGCGTAACCCAAGTGGCGCGGCGCTCGTTGCTTCCCATGCGGACACCCGAGCACCGCCCCGCACCCCTCGCTTTTCACCCGTTCGGGTGCAAGGCCGAGGGGCCGCGCAACCCCCGGGCGGTGCGGGGAGTCGAGTGTGGATGACGAGAGGAGGTGCCGCGCGTGATCGGACAGGCAACGGCACACCGCCGGGCGAACGCCTTCGCCCAGGCGCTTGAGGACCGCGAGGCCCTTGGCGAGCGCGAAGGCGCCGAGGCCCGCCAGGAAGGCGCGGACGCCGGCCGCCGGCCCGGTACGTCCGGCGCCCACGGCAGCCACGCGGCGGACCGGCACGCCGACCCCGAACAGGGCGCGCTGCTGGCCCTCGCGACGGCGCTGACCGGGCAGCCGCGGCCCACGCTCGATCCCGAGCGCAAGACGGTGCAGCGCGCGCAGCTCATCGCCGCCATGGAGCAGGCCCTCGCCGACGGCAGCTTCCCGGTCACCGCCCGCGTGCCCGAGCAGCGCGGCGACGGGAAGGGCGGCAGGAGCGGGCTGCGCCGGCTCACCCCGAGCGGCAAGCTCTCCCGGCGGCTCGCGGTCGGCGGGCTCACCGTCAGCGTCGCCGCGGGCGCCTTCGGCGGGGTCGCCGCGGCGAGCACCAACGCGCTCCCCGGCGACACGCTCTACCCGCTCAAGCGCGGGATGGAAGACCTCAAGCTCGACATGGCCAGCGGCGACGCCTCGCGCGGCAAGATCTACCTCGACATGGCGTCCACCCGCCTCCAGGAGGCCCGCCGCCTCATGGAGCGCGGCCGCGGCGGCCAGCTCGACGAGGAGTCGGTGGCCGAGGTGCGCAAGGCCCTGTCGGGCATGCACCAGGAGGCCACCGAGGGCCACAAGCTGCTCAGCGAGGCCTACCAGCAGGACGGCGACCTCCAGCCGATCGAGACGCTCAACAACTTCGCGCAGGCCCACCGGCAGGGCTGGACGGAACTGCGCGGCAAGCTGCCCAGCCAGCTCACCGACGTCTCCCAGCAGGTCTCCTCGGTCTTCGACGCCATAGACCAGGAGGTCGCGCCGCTCCAGGGGCTGCTGCCCCAGCCGAAGAAGAAGGGGTCCCGGGACTCCGGATCCGACGGTACGGGCGGCGCTCCGACCGGCAGCTCGTCCGCCGCGCCCCCGGCTTCGGCCGGCGCGACGCCCGGCGCGGACGGTACGGGCGGAGCGACGCCGTCGCCGTCCGCGACGAGCCCGGCCGAGGGCCTGATCGGCGGTACGAACCCGCTGGCGCCGCTGCCGGGGCTCACCGCCCCGCCCACCCCGACGTCCCCGCCGTCCACGGACCACTCCGTGACCCTGCCCCCGCTCCTCCCGGGCCTCCTCCCCGGCCTGGGCCTGGGCGCGGCCCCGGACGACGAGTAGCGCCCCGCGGGGCGCGGGGGACCGCCGGGTGACCGCCCGCGCGGTCACCCGCGCCTCCGGTCCGCCGCCCCGCGCGGAGCGTCCGGCCTCAGCTCGCCTCAGCCGGCCTCAGAAGAAGACGGAGCGGCGCTGCACCAGCAGCTCGTACAGGGTGTGCTGAATCGTTTCGCGTACCTGGTCCGTCAGGTTGAACACGAGCATCGGGTCCTCCGCCGCCTCCGGCGGATAGCCGTCCGTGGGGATCGGCTCGCCGAACTGGATCACCCACTTCGTGGGGAGCGGGACGACGCCCGCGGGGCCGAGCCACGGGAAGGTCGGGGTGAGCGGGAAGTACGGCAGGCCGAGCAGCCGGGCGACGGTCTTGGCGTTCCCGAGCATCGGGTAGGTCTCCTCCGCGCCCACCACCGAGCACGGCACGATCGGCACGCCCGTCTTGAGAGCCGTCGCGACGAAGCCGCCGCGCCCGAACCGCTGGAGCTTGTAGCGGTCGGCGAAGGGCTTGCCGATGCCCTTGAAGCCCTCCGGCATGACGCCGACGACCTCGCCGCGCTCCAGCAGGATCTCCGCGTCCTCCGCGCACGCCAGGGTGTGGCCGGCCTTGCGGGCGAGCTCGTTGACCAGCGGGAGCACGAAGACCAGGTCCGCGGCGAGCAGCCGCAGGTGCCGCTTGGCCGGGTGGTGGTCGTGCACGGCGACCTGGGTCATGAGGGCGTCCAGCGGCAGCGTGCCGGAGTGGTTGGAGACGACGAGCGCGCCGCCCTCGGCCGGGATGTTCTCGATGCCGCGCACCTCGACGCGGAAGTACGACTCGTACAGCGGCCGCAGCACCGACATCAGCACCTGGTCGGTCAGCTCGGCGTCGTAGCCGAACTCGTCGACCTCGTAGTCGCCCGTCACCCGGCGGCGCAGGAAGGCCAGGCCCGAGGCGACCCTGCGGTCCCAGTCGCCGCCCAGCAGCCGCTCCGCCACCGCCCCGAGGAGCCCGCCGCCGCCGGCCGGGGCCGCTCCCGGCCCGGCGTCCGCGCCCGTACGCCCGCCCGCGGCCTGCGCGGGGATCCCGGGCGCCGCGGCGCCGCCGTCGGCACCGTCCGCCGGGTGAGCCGTCCCCCGGCGGGACGCGGCGGCGCGGCGGCCGCGCGCGCCCTCGTCGAACGGGATCACCTTCGCGTCGCCCACGGCCCCTGCTCCTTCCGCCGTACCTGAAGTCCCCTCCGCCGCACCCGCGGTCACCGCGCACCGCCCGCCGCGCCCCGCACCGCCGCCGCGAGCCGGTCGACGCCCGCGGCCAGCATCCGCGGGGGCAGCAGCCCGGGCCCGTGGGCGCGGGCGAAGTCGTGGAAGGCCCCGGCGGTGGTGTAGGCCGGGGTGAAGCCGAGCGTCTCGCGCATCTCGCGCGTGTCGACGACCCGCCCGTGCGTGAGCAGCCGGATCTGCTCGGGCGAGAAGTCGGTGATCGCCGCGGTGCGCAGCAGCTGCCCGACCCACCTCACCGCGGGCAGCAGCACCGGCACGGTGGGCTTGCCGAGCCGCCGGGCGGTCTGGGACAGCAGCAGCACCCCGTCGCCGGCGATGTTGAACGTGCCGCTGTTGAGGGTGCCGCGGCGGGCCTCGCGGGAGGCCAGCACCAGCACGTCCACGACGTCGTCCTCGTGCACGAACTGCAGCCGCGGGTCGTAGCCGAGGACGGTCGGCAGCACCGGCAGCCTGAAGAACTCCGCGAGCGGGGTGTCGGCGGTCGGCCCGAGGATGTTCGCGAAGCGCAGCACCGCCACCGCGACGTCCGGGCGGCGCCGCGCGAAGCCGCGCACGTACCCCTCGGCCTCGACGGCGTCCTTCGCGAAGCCGCCGCTGGGCAGCGACTTGACGGGGGTCGTCTCGCGGAAGACCGCCGGATCGCGCGGAGCGGAGCCGTAGACGCTCGTGGTGGACTTCACGACCAGCCGCCGTACGGTGGGCGCCTTCTGGCACGCGCCGAGCAGCTGCATCGTGCCGATGACGTTGGTCTCCTTGACCTGGGTGCGGCCGCCGGCGCCCAGCGGGGTGCCGGTGAGGTCCAGGTGCACCACGGTGTCGACGCCGTGCTGGGCCAGCACCTTGGCGATCACCGGCTGCCGGATGTCGGCCCGGACGAACTCGGCGTCGCCCAGGTCGTGCTCGGGCGGCACCGCGTCGACGGCGACGACCCGCGACACCGCCGGATCGCGCTGGATGCGGCGGACGAACCGCCCGCCCAGCTGCCGCGCCGCGCCCGTGACCAGCACCACGCCGCCGCCCACTCTGCCCTCGCTCACGCTCAGCGCCTCCTCAGGGGAACACCCGCACCGTATCCCCTGCGCCCGGCCACCACCCGCCCCGACACAGACCCGTCACCGCCCCGACCCGCGCCCGTCGCCGCCCCGCCCGGCCCCGGACAGCGCACTGCCCTCCCCCGCCGCCCGCAGGCGGTGGGAGAGGGCAGGAAGCGGGACGGCGGCCACAGGGCCGGAAGGTCGCCCGCGCTCGTCCCCGCCGGAGCGGGGACGGCTGCTACTTCTTGTTGCGGCGCTGGACACGCGTCCGCTTGAGCAGCTTGCGGTGCTTCTTCTTGGCCATACGCTTACGCCGCTTCTTGATGACTGAGCCCACGACTACCCTCGCTTCGTTTTCACTCGGTGCGGGGCGTCCGAGCCCACACGACCTTCGTCGGCCAAGCCTACCCGCCCGGAGCGGAGGGGCATAAACGAGGCCCGCACTAAGCCGTCATCTGCCCGCCAGGGCGTCCTCAGGCAGATTCCACCCCCACGTACGACTCCCGGAGGTACTCGTGGACGGCCTGCTCCGGCACCCGGAACGAGCGGCCCACGCGAATCGCCGGCAGATGACCGCTGTGCACCAGGCGGTACACCGTCATCTTCGAGACCCGCATCACCGCCGCAACTTCGGCGACGGTGAGAAAGACGACCTCGTTCAGAGGGCGCGTTTCAGTAGTTGCCATGTCACACCTGAACCTTCCGCACACGCCGGGCACCGGCTTCCCCTCCGGCGACTCAAAGCGGCATGTGCGCTCGCCACCAGATTAGGGGCGCATGAGGTATGTGGGGAAGAGGAGTTGCCTATGGATGACTACTGGGACAGCCAGGCCCGATTGAGCACGTAGCGCGTCAATGGCCGGTAGTAATCGGACCTTACGGCGTCGTCCACCGGCACCGCCACCGACACGCTGCCCTCCGCCTCGGCCACGAAAACGGCGGGATCGTCGCAATCCGCCAGGCCGATGGCTTCGACCCCCAACTGACCTGCGCCGCACACGAATCCGTGATCCCCGACCACCAGTCCCGGCAGTGTCCCGCCGTCCTCGGCGGCCGCCGCGAGCGCCGCTCTGACCGGCAGCGGCGAGTGGGTGTGCGCCCCCGGCTCGCCCGGAGCGCCGTCACCCTCCGTGGCGGCGGGGCGGACGACCGCCACTCCGCCGACGTAGCGCAGGAGGTGGCGGCGTACGCCGAACTGCGTCCGCATGTCCACTCCCGGACCATACGCCGGGGTGAGAACGTCACATCCCGCCGCTGAGAGCGCCGCCGCCAAGGATGCGTAGAAACCGAGGAGGCGATGTGGATGTCCTGTGCCCAGGAGGACCGGGATACGGTCACGGGCCGCCCGCGCGAGCCGCTCGGCGAACGCGTCCAGCGCCGCGACCGTGCAGTCCGGGTCGATCGCCTCCTGCCCCGAGGTGTGCGCGGGATCGGGCGACACCCCGCACCGGTCCGCCATCAGCCGCAGCAGCTCAGGGACGTCCCACGCCCCCTGCGGGTCCAGGCCCAGCGTCAGCCGCGGATCGCGCGCCGCGAACAGCCGGTAGCTCGCCAGGCTCTTCTCGCGCGGCGTCCCGACCCTGCCGGCCAGGCCCGTCGCCTCCAGATGCGCGCGCAGCGCGCCTGCACTCACCACGCCATGATCGTCCCGGCCCGCCCGCGCAACGGCACCCGGAAACGGCCGAATTCACCCGCCGGAAACCCGTCCGGGCCCCCGCCGGCCCGCGTACGCCTCCCGGCGTACGCCCCGCGCGCTACGGCAGCAGCCCGTGCAGCGGGAAGGCCGCACGGCGGGTCGCCAGGACGGCCTGGTCCAGACGGTCCGCCGGGTCGTAGCCGGCCTCCGCGAAGCCCGTCCAGCGCGGCTCGCGCCCGTCCGTCATCCGCAGCGGCGCGGGCTGCCGGGTGCGCGCGTACACCGACTGCCGCCACTCCTCCGGCACGGGCGTGCCCGGCGCGAGAGGCTCCCCGGCCGCGATCGCCACCAGGTGCGTCCAGGTGCGCGGCACCACGTCGGCGACCGCGTACCCGCCGCCGCCCAGCGCCACCCAGCGCCCGCCCGCGTGCTCGTGCGCCAGCGCGTGGCAGGCCTCGGCCACCGCCCGCTGCGCGTCCACCGTCACCGCCAGGTGCGCCAGCGGGTCCTCGACGTGCGTGTCCGCGCCGTGCTGGCTGACGAGCACCTGCGGCCGGAACGCGGCCAGCAGCTCCGGCACCACCGCGTGGAAGGCCCGCAGCCAGCCCGCGTCGCCCGTGCCCGCGGGAAGCGCCACGTTGACCGCACCGCCCTCCGCGTCCGGGCCGCCGGTCTCCTCCGCGAAGCCGCTGGTGTGCGGGAAGAGCGTGCGCGGGTGCTCGTGCAGCGACACCGTCATGACCCGCGGATCGTCCCAGAAGGCCGCCTGCACGCCGTCCCCGTGGTGCACGTCGACGTCGACGTAGGCGACCCGCTCCGCGCCCAGCTCCAGCAGCCGCGCCACCGCGAGGGCCGCGTCGTTGTAGACGCAGAAGCCGGAGGCCGCGCCCGGCATCGCGTGGTGCAGCCCGCCGGTGAAGTTCACCGCGTGCGCCGCCTCGCCGCGCCACACCGCCTCCGCCGCCGCGACCGACTGGCCCGCGATCAGCGCCGAGGCCTCGTGCATACGCGGGAAGACCGGATTGTCGACGGTGCCGAGCCCGTAGGCCGCGAAGGCCTCGTAGGACGTACGGACCGCGTCCGGGTCCTCGCCCGCGCGCCGCACCGCGCCCACGTAGTCCCCGTCGTGGACG
Organism: Streptomyces sp. NPDC020983; assembly: GCF_044333485.1. Classification (NCBI taxonomy): domain Bacteria; kingdom Bacillati; phylum Actinomycetota; class Actinomycetes; order Kitasatosporales; family Streptomycetaceae; genus Streptomyces; species Streptomyces sp. NPDC020983. The sequence goes on from NZ_JBIRRA010000026.1 coordinate 44,595, forward strand.
AGCGCGAGCGTCGACTCCCCCGCGGGCGGCGCCGCCACCACCGTCAGCGCCCGGTCCAGCCCGACCGCCCGCACCAGCTCCCGGGTGAGCGTCAGCCGCACCGGGTCCATCGGGTGCCCGGGCCCGAAGTCGTAGCCGGTGACCCGCTCATCCCACATCAACAGTGCTCGGCCGCTCATGGCCGACACCGTACCCGCCGCCCGCCGCACCGAAGGACGTGGCGTAACGCAGTGTCGCCGCCACCAGCACCATCGGCACGAGCATGGCCCCGCGGTAGCTCCACGCGTCGCCCAGCGCGCCCACCAGCGGCGAGCCGACGAGGAAACCGACGTAGTTGAAGACGTTCAGCCGTGCGATGGCCGCGTCAGAGGCGTGCGGGAACATCCGCCCGGCCGCAGCGAAGGTCTGCGGCACGATCACGCACAGCCCGAATCCCAGCAGCGTGAAGCCCAGCATGCCGACCCACGCCCCCGGGGCCACCGCCACCACCGCGAAGCCCGCGACGGCCACCACCGTCCCGAGCCGTACGACCGGCACGGCCCCGTACCGCCGCACCCCGAAGTCGCCGACCGAGCGGCCGAGGAGGGTCGTGACCATGTAGACGGCGTAGGGGACGGTGGAGAGCTGGTCGGAGCTGTGCAGCGTGTCCTGGAGGTATTTCGCGCTCCAGTTGGAGACGGTCGAGTCGCCGATGTACGCGAAGGCCATGACGAGGCAGAGCGGCAGCAGCACGCGCATCGCCACCTGCGTGCCGTTCCCCTCCGGCCCCTCCCCCGCGGGCCCCGGAACGCCCGGCCCGTCGTCCGCGTCGCGGTACCAGCGGCTGGCGGTGAGCGTCAGCGGGATCATCACCGCCGTGAAGGGCCCGTAGACGGCCACCAGCGCGATGTGCCAGTGCGCCCCCGACCAGGCCAGCACCGAGCCGACGATGCCGCCGAGACTGTAGGCGGCGTGGAAACCCAGCATGATGCTGCGCCCGTACGCCCGCTGGAGGCTGACGCCGAGCATGTTCATCGACGCGTCCAGCCCGCCCACGCACACCCCGAAGAGCGCGAGCGTCACGGCGGCCGCCCACATCCGGTCCCCGGCCCCCAGCCCGACGAGCACCAGCGCGACGACCGGCTGCACCCAGCGCAGCACCACGCTCGGCCGCACCCGCCGCACCAGCTGCTCGGTCACGACGCTGCCCGCGCCCGCGAGGATCGGCACGGCCGCCAGGAAGACCGGCAGCAGCCCGTCACCGATGCCGTAGCGGTCCTGGATCGCCGGGATCCGGGTCACCAGCAGCGCGAAGAGCGCCCCCTGCGCGAAGAAGCTCACCGCGAGGGCGGCGCGGCCCAGCCGCAGCGACCGGGCGGGCCGCGTGACGTCGGTTACGTCGCTCATGAGCGAGCACGCTAGACGCGACGGCTACGGATGAGTAGGTGTCCGGCGTCACGATCCGGCGTCACCTCTGACCAGCGGCGGGAACACGCCGCCCGGTGGCCGCCCTCAGCCGAGGAGCAGGGCGGGCAGCTCGGCCATCCCGCCGAAGAGCGCGGTGGCGTCCGCGAGCTTCGCCGCCGGCGTCATCGCGGTGTAGCCGAAGACGTCCATCCCGGCCGCCCGCGCCGCCGCCACCCCGAGCGCGCTGTCCTCGACCACCACGCACCGCTCGGGCGCCACACCCATCGTGCGGGCGGCGTGCAGGAAGAGATCCGGAGCCGGCTTGCCCCGCCCGACGTCCTGCGCCGAGAAGAGCCGCCGCTCGTCGAAGTTCCCGTAGAGCCCTGTCGTCCGCAGCGCGACCCTGATCCGCTCGTGCGTCGCCGAGGACGCCAGGCAGTACGGCACCCCGTCCGCCGCCAGCTTCTCCAGGACGGTCCCGGCCCCGTCGACCGCCCGCAGCTCGCGCTCGAACGCAGCGAAGACCCGCCCGTGGTAGGTGGCGTCGAACCCCTCCGGCAGAGTCCCGCCGTGCCGCTCCCGTACGACGTCGTGCACACGGTGGATGGCCGCGCCCATGAAGTCCCGGATCGAGTCCTCGGTCGTGGTCGGATACCCCGCCTCGGTCAGGCACTGCGCGAGGATGCGGTTGGAGATCGGCTCGCTGTCGACCAGCACGCCGTCGTTGTCGAAGATGACCAGCTCATACTGCACGCGCTCACTCTAGGCCGTCCCGCCGGCGGGCCACCGGCGGCGGTGGGCGGACGCATCACCGGACGAACGTGGCCGGGCAATCGCGGGGAAGGCCGTGGGGGCGTCCGAACGCAGAAAAGCGTCAGCCCCCGTGCTCGGCACGGGGGCTGACGCTTCTTCAATATTTGTTCGGCGGTGTCCTACTCTCCCACAGGGTCCCCCCTGCAGTACCATCGGCGCTGAAAGGCTTAGCTTCCGGGTTCGGAATGTA
>NZ_JBIRRA010000027.1:0-43692 GCF_044333485.1 Streptomyces sp. NPDC020983
CGAGCTCCTCCTGATCGACGCCGCTACCACCCCGCGGCAGTTCGCCAACGAGATCCGCTGGAACCAGGCCTACTACCGCCTGGCACGCGGCCTGTGACCCGCCGCCTCCTTCGAGGATGAACCCGCCGGACGGCACCTCCCGCCGGGACCCGCCCGGCGGAGGCGCCCTCCGGACCATCGCCGCCACACGCGTACGGAGCCTCATGCCCACTGTCACCCGCTCAGCTGTCGGAACGCTTCCCGGGGGAAGGACCGTCGAGCACTGGCTGCTCACGGCCGGCCCGTTCGCGGTCGAAGTCCTGGACCTCGGCGCGAGTCTGCACTCCGTGCGCTGCCCCGACCGTGCCGGGAGGATCGGCGAGGTGGTCGTCAGCCCGCTGAGCGTCCCGGACAGGTTCGGGGCCGCGCGGTACCTCGGTGCCACCGTCGGACGGTACGCCAACCGCATCGGGGGCGCCCGGCTGCGGTTTCGGGACCGCACACAGGTGCTGAGCGCCAACGAGAACGGGAACACCCTGCACGGAGGGGCGGACGGATTCGACCTGCGTGCGTGGTCCGCCCGTCCGGCGGGGGACGCGAACCGGGCCGGCATCGAGTTCCGCCTCGTCAGCCCCGCCGGTGACCAGGGCTTCCCGGGCCGGCTGGAGGCCACGGTCACCTACACCCTCGGAGACGGGGGGGACCTGGCCATCGACTACGCCGCGACGAGCGATGCCGTCACGGTGGTCAACCTGACCAACCACGCGTACTGGAACCTGGCGGGTGACGCCGAGCACACGGTGCTGGATCACGAACTGCAGGTCGACGCGGACCACTACACCCCGGTGGGCCCGGATCTGCTGCCGCTCCCCGGACCGCCGGAACCGGTGGACGCAACCCCCTTCGACCTGCGGGAGCCCACGCCGCTGCGGGCCGCGCCGGCGACCGGCGACGAGCGGATACGCATGGCCGGGGGCGGCTTCGACCACAACTGGGTCCTGCGCCCCCGCACGCCCGGTACGACGGCGTCCGCAGCCGTTCTGAGCCATCCGGCCTCCGGCCGCCGGCTGGAGTGCCTGACGACGGAGCCCGGAATCCAGGTCTACACCGGCAACCACTTCGACGGCTCCGTCACCGGCCTGAACGGCCGCCCGGTCCAGCGGTTCGGCGGTGTCGCCCTGGAGACCCAGCACTTCCCCGACGCACCGAACAGGCCGGACTACCCCTCACCGTGGCTGAGCCCGGGCGAGGTCTACCGGTCGACGACCGTCTACCGCCTCGGCATCATGCCCTGAGCCGCCGCGCCGGACCGGGGGGGCCGGCCGTCAGGCGAGGCGGGAGACGAGGCAGGCGAGGCCGACTGCCGCCGGGACCGCGGTGAGGACGGCGGCGACGCAGGTGCGGACCAGGCGCAGCCGCAGCCGTGCGTAGCGCTGCTCGTACTCCGCCCGCAGCTCGGTGCAGCGCGCGGCGACGGCGTCGCACTGGCGCCGCGCGGAGGCGAGGCGGAAGTCGGCGTAGTGGTGCACGACGTCGTCGCGCTGCGCGCTCAGCAGCCAGGGCAGGCGGTCGGCGAACCGCTCCGCCTCCGCGCGGGCCGCGGCTGTCTCGTGCGCGGCGAGCAGGAACCCCTCGACACGGGCGAGGCCCGCTGCGAGGTCACCGGCCGGGGGTTCCGGCCGCCCGCTCACGCGGAACCGTCCTCGGAGGGTGTGGCGACGCCCTTGCCGGGCTCGACGGCGTCCCGCCGGCCGCCGTGCTGCCGGCGTTCCGCCTCGGTGATGGCCGGGTGGTGCAGGTCGAAGGCCGGTGACTCGGAGCGGATGCGCGGCATGGTGAGGAAGTTGTGCCGCGGCGCGGGGCAGGGAGTGGCCCATTCCAGCGAGCGGCCGTAGCCCCAGGGGTCGTCCACGGTGATCCGCTCGCCGTACCTGGCGGTCTTCCACACGTTGTAGAGGAAGGGGAGCGTGGACAGCCCCAGCAGGAAGGAGCCGACGGAGGACAGCGTGTTGAGGGCGGTGAAGCCGTCTGCGGCCAGGTAGTCGGCGTAGCGGCGCGGCATGCCCTCGGCGCCCAGCCAGTGCTGGACGAGGAAGGTGGTGTGGAAGCCGACGAAGAGCGTCCAGAAGTGGATCTTCCCCAGGCGTTCGTCGAGCAGCCTGCCGGTCATCTTGGGCCACCAGAAGTGGAAGCCGCCGAACATCGCGAAGACGATCGTGCCGAAGAGCACGTAGTGGAAGTGGGCCACGACGAAATACGAGTCGGTGACGTGGAAGTCCAGCGGCGGTGAGGCCAGGATGATGCCGGTCAGACCGCCGAAGAGGAAGGTGACCAGGAAGCCGAGCGACCACAGCATGGGTGTCTCGAAGCTCAGGGAGCCGTTCCACAGCGTGCCGATCCAGTTGAAGAACTTCACCCCCGTCGGGACGGCGATCAGGAACGTCATGACGGAGAAGAACGGCAGCAGGACCATGCCGGTGGCGAACATGTGGTGCGCCCACACGGTGACGGACAGGCCCGCGATGGCGACGGTCGCGCCGACGAGGCCGACGTAGCCGAAGATCGGCTTGCGGGCGAAGACCGGCAGGATCTCCGTGACCACGCCGAAGAACGGCAGCGCGAGGATGTAGACCTCCGGGTGGCCGAAGAACCAGAACAGGTGCTGCCACAGGATCGGCCCGCCGGACGCGGCGTCGAAGACGTGGGCGCCGAACTGCCGGTCGGCCTCCAGGCACAGCAGCGCCGCGGCCAGGACGGGGAAGGCGAACAGCACCAGGACCGAGGTCAGCAGCACGTTCCAGGTGAAGATCGGCATCCGGAACATCGTCATGCCGGGGGCGCGCATGCAGACGATGGTGGCGATGAAGTTGACCGCCCCGAGGATGGTGCCGAAACCGGCCAGGCCCAGGCCCATGATCCACATGTCCGCGCCCACGCCGGGGCTGTGCAGCGCCCCGTTGAGCGGCGCGTACGCGGTCCAGCCGAAGTCGGCGCCGCCCTCGGGGGTGAGGAAGCTGCCCACGACGATCAGGCCGCCGAAGAGGAACAGCCAGTAGGAGAACATGTTCAGCCGCGGGAAGGCCACGTCGGGCGCGCCGATCTGCAGGGGCATCACGGCGTTGGCGAAGCCCGCGAAGGTCGGGGTGGCGAAGAGCAGCAGCATCACGGTGCCGTGCATGGTGAAGAACTGGTTGTACTGCTCGTTCGACAGGAACTGCAGTCCGGGCCGGGCCAGCTCCGCACGGATGAACATCGCCAGCGCCCCCGCGAACAGGAAGAAGCAGAAGGCCGTGATCAGGTAGAGGTGACCGATCTTCTTGTGGTCCGTCGTCGTCATCCAGGCCACGGCGACCGCGCCGGGCGAACGCCCCGGAACCGGCACCGGCGCCGTCGAGGCGTCCTCGGTCGTGACCGTCATTCCCACACTCCGTCGATCGCAAGGGACAGGCCCCGCCGGGGTGCCCGCGATTCCCCGCGGCAAACGGAATCCGACCCGGGCGCGCGGTCGTTTCGCGCGGATGCAGCAATGCGCCGGTCCTCCCGTCGCCGGCCCGCACCACCGGATCCACGAATCTCCAGGAGTGACCCGGGCCGAAGGGGGCAGGCGGACGGTGGGTGTTCACGGAAACCGATCGCCCGGAAAGCGAGGGAGTGTCATGACAATCCTGTGGGCAATCATCGCCGGTCTCGTCATCGGTCTGCTCGCCAAGCTCGTCCTGCCGGGCCGTCAGCCCGTCCCGCTGTGGCTGACGGTCGTCCTCGGCATCATCGGCGGCCTGCTGGGCAACGGCCTGGCCTCGGCCTTCGGTGTCGCCGACACCAACGGGGTCGACTGGATCCGGCACGCGCTGCAGATCGGCGCGGCGGCGGTCCTGATCGCCCTCATCACCCCCCTGTACGCGGGTCGCGGTCACCGGCACCACCACCGCTTCTGAGCCATGTGATCCTCCCCGCCCGTGGCCCCGCCGTGCGAGCAGTCCTCGCGCGGCGGGGCCCGTACGTGCGGGGGCGTTGACCTTTCGAACCGTACGGGTCCAGACTGGCCACCGTTTCGTGCCGGCTGACAGGCCGGCGCCGAAGCGCCCCCCCACCACCGCCGAGCCTCGCGAACGGTCCCCCCACCGTGTTCCGGACGGCGCGCGCGCAGCCGCGCCCCGGCCGGACCGCCAGGAGATGAGGTCGAGTGATCTCCATGTCCAGCTGTCCGCCCGCTCCTCCGGGGAGCACGGGTGGACCACGGTACTGTCCGGCGCAGAATGTTAGCGTGAACAATCCGCCGTTCCGGGGCTCCTCACTCAAGGAGTGTGTCCTGTGAAAAAGACGTACTCGTCCAGACGGTACCGGCCCTTGCTGACAGCCGTGCTGTCCACCGTACTGGCCGCCGCCGGGCTGTCGTTCGTGGCGTCGTCGGCGCAGGCGGCCAGCGGCTGCCGGGTCGACTACAGCATCACGAACCAGTGGACCGGCGGCTTCGGCGCCAATGTGAGCGTTACCAATCTGGGCGAGCCGCTCACGAGCTGGCAGCTCTCCTGGACGTTCGCGTCGGGGCAGACCGTCACCGACCTGTGGAGCGGTTCGTACACCCAGAGCGGCTCCCAGGTCACGGTGACCAACGCCGCCTGGAACGGTTCCCTGGCCACCGGCGCGTCCACGAGCTTCGGTTTCAACGGGGCCTACACCAGCGCGAATCCTGTGCCCGCCGCCTTCACCCTCAACGGCACCGCCTGCACCGGTGGCGTCACCACCACGCCGCCGACGAGCCCGACGACCACGCCGCCGACGAGCCCCACGACCACGCCGCCGACGTCGGGTGGGACGTGTTCGCTGCCGTCGTCGTACCGGTGGTCGTCGACGGGTGCGCTGGCGCAGCCGGCGAACGGGTGGGTGGCGCTGAAGGACTTCACCAACGTCGTCTACAACGGCAAGCACCTGGTGTACGCGTCGAACGTGAACGGCTCGTCCTACGGGTCGATGGCCTTCAGCCCGTTCACGAACTGGTCGGACATGGCCTCGGCCGGGCAGACCGGGATGAGCCAGTCGGCGGTGGCCCCCACCCTGTTCTACTTCGCACCCAAGAACATCTGGGTGCTGGCCTACCAGTGGGGCGCCTGGCCGTTCATCTACCGCACCAGCAGCGACCCGACCAACCCCAACGGCTGGTCCTCGCCGCAGCCGCTGTTCACCGGCAGCATCTCCGGCTCCGGGACCGGCCCCATCGACCAGACCCTCATCGGTGACGGCCAGAACATGTACCTGTTCTTCGCCGGCGACAACGGCAAGATCTACCGGGCCAGCATGCCCATCGGGAACTTCCCCGGCAGCTTCGGCTCGAACTACACCACCGTCATGAGCGACACCCAGGCCAACCTCTTCGAGGCCGTCCAGGTCTACAAGGTCCAGAACCAGAACCAGTACCTCATGATCGTCGAGGCCATGGGCGCCAACGGACGCTACTTCCGGTCCTTCACCGCCTCCAGCCTCAGCGGCACCTGGACCCCCCAGGCCGCCAGCGAGAGCAACCCCTTCGCCGGCAAGGCCAACAGCGGCGCCACCTGGACCAACGACATCAGCCACGGCGACCTCGTCCGCAACAACCCCGACCAGACCATGACCATCGACCCCTGCAACCTCCAGTTCCTCTACCAGGGCAAGAACCCCAGCGCAGGCGGAGCCTACGACCAGCTCCCCTGGCGACCCGGCGTCCTCACCCTCCAGCACTGACCCACCACCTCGGCTCCACAAGGAACCCCAACCGCACGGCGGTTGGGGTTCCTTGCGTTCGCGGGCCGCACCGGAAGGCGCGCGTGGACCGAAACATAAGCCATCACACTCGAAAACTTTCGCACACTCCCTTGCGCGAAGCGGGGTCAAGTGCGCCGGAGCCGGTAGCGGTGGATCAGCCACGGGATGTCATCCCTTCCTGCGAGATCTATTGACGTGCCCTGATGGCTGACTTAATGTGCCCGAAACGATCGAGAGGAGCCCGAAAGTTTTCGCCCGAGATCACGAGTCAGGGCGGCAACGGGGCTTCACGTCCAGGCTGGAACCGTCCCCCGCGGGGCGGAACGGCGTCACCGCACCCCTGGTGGTACAGGGGTGAAGAGCTGGAATGTTAGCGCTCACTTGTGCGCGCGAGCGGTGGCGCCTGCCGCTGTTCGCCGGACCGGTTGCCGCCAGGCCTGTCGCCTGCGGCGAGGTGACGGTGCCGTGCGCAGGGCAGCACCGGTCCGTACGCGACTGTGCGGAACGAACCAATTTGCTCCAATTGTGACAGAAACGAAAGATCAGGGAGTCTCCACCATGACGCGGAAAATACGCAGCGCGACGGCGGTGGCTGTCGGCTTGGGTCTCGCCCTTGTCGCCACCGGCTGTGCGGGCGGCAGCGACGACGGCGGCAGCGGTGGCGGTGGTTCGTCCGACGGCAAGGCCACGGTGACCGTGTGGGAGAACGCCTCGCCGGGGCCCGGCGCGGAGTTCTGGAAGAGCGCCGCGGCGGCGTACCACAAGCTGCACCCGAACGTGACGATCAAGATCCAGTACGTGCAGAACGAGGACTTCGACGGCAAGCTGCAGACCGCGCTGAACTCCAACTCCGCGCCGGACGTGTTCCTGCAGCGTGGTGGCGGCAAGATGCAGGCCATGGTCGACGCCGGCCAGATCCAGGCGCTGAACCTCACCGACACCGACAAGACCAACGTCGGCCCGGCGGCCATCGCGGGTGACTCGATCGACGGCAAGGTCTACGCGATGCCGCTCGACACGGCGCCCGAGGGCATCTATTACAGCAAGGACCTGTTCAAGCAGGCCGGTATCGCGGCACCGCCGACCACGATGGACGAGCTCAAGGCCGACGTCGCCAAGCTGAAGGCGATCAACGTCTCGCCGATCGCGGTCGGCGCGAAGGACGCCTGGCCGGCGGCCCACTGGTACTACAACTTCGCGCTCCGCGAGTGCAGCCAGGACACGATGAACAAGGCGGCGAAGTCGCTGAAGTTCGACGACCCGTGCTGGACCAAGGCCGGTGACGACCTGTCGACGTTCCTCAAGGTCAGCCCCTTCCAGAAGGGGTTCCTGACGGCCTCCGCCCAGCAGGGTGCCGGCTCGTCCGCGGGTCTGCTGGCGAACCACAAGGCCGCCATGGAGCTCATGGGCAACTGGGACCCCGGGGTGATCGGGAGCCTGACGCCCGACCAGAAGCCGCTGCCGGACCTCGGCTGGTTCCCCTTCCCCGCCGTGCCGGGCGGTCAGGGTGACCCCAGCGCCATGATGGGTGGCAGCGGCGGGTACTCGCTGTCGAAGAACGCGCCGAAGGAGGCCCTGCAGTTCCTCCAGTGGCTGGTGACCAAGGAGCAGCAGGAGGCCTACGCCAAGGCGTTCTTCACCATCCCGGTGAACAAGGAGGCCCAGGGCGTCGTCACCGACACGTACAACATCTCCGCGCTGCAGGCCTTCAACAAGGCCGCCTACTCGATGCAGTTCCTCGACACCATGTACGGCCAGAACGTCGGCAACGCGATGAACACCGCGGTGGTGAACCTGCTGGCAGGCAAGGGCACCTCCGCCGACATCGTCAAGGACACCAACTCTGCCGCTGAGAAGGGCTGAGTAAGCAAGCGATGAGTGACACCCTGGGTACCGGTCCGGCCACCGGCCGCCGGTCGCAGGGCACGCCGAAGGCCGGGGGTGCGGTCGGTTCCGCGCCCCCGGCTGCGCCGCGGGCGGCCTCGCGCCGCCGCGGCCGTGCCATGATGCGACTGGAGATCGCGGTCCTGTCCGGTCCCGCGATCCTGATGTTCCTGGCGTTCGTGATCTTCCCGGTCGCGCTCGCCGCCTACTACGGCTTCTACCGCTGGCACGGCTACGGAGCCCCCACCGACTGGGTCGGCCTGAACAACTACCGGCTGATCCTCGACGACCCCGCTTTCCACCAGGTCCTGAAGCACAGCTTCATGATCATGGGCCTCTCGCTGGTCATCCAGGCCCCCCTGGCCATCGGCCTGGCCCTGCTGCTGAACCAGAAGATCCGCGGACGCTCGGTCATCCGGGTCCTGATCTTCGTGCCCTACATCATCTCCGAGGTCATCGTCGGCACCGGCTGGAGCCTGATGGCCCAGAGCGACGGCGCGATCAACGACCTGCTGCGGCACATCGGCCTCGGTTCGCTGCAGGCCGACTGGCTGTCGAACCCGAAGCTGGCCATCTGGACGCTGATGGCCATCATCACCTGGAAGTACATCGGCTTCGCGGTGATCCTGATGCTCGCCGGCCTGCAGTCGATCCCCCAGGAGCTCTTCGAGGCCGCCTCGATCGACGGCGCCTCCTACTGGCAGATCCAGCGCCGGATCACCCTCCCCCTGCTCGGGCCGACGATCCGCATCTGGGCGTTCCTGTCGATCATCGGCTCGCTGCAGCTGTTCGACCTCGTCTACATCATCTGGGGCCAGTACGTCTCCGGGACCGCGGGCACCTCGACCATGGCCATCTACATGCTCGCCCAGGGCCGCAACGCCGGCAACTACGGCTACGGCAGTGCCATCGCCGTCGTGATGTTCCTGATCTCCCTGATCGTCGCACTGATCTACCAGCGCTTCGTCCTGCGCCGGGACCTGCGGGGAGCCGTCACGGAAGGAACCGTCTGATGACTGCCGCCACCGCCGTCCCCGCCAGGCGCGGGAGGCCGCGCCGCCAGGACCGTGACGCCCCCGAGCAGTGGGGGAACCCCGTCACCTACTTCATCGCCCTGCTCTTCATCGCCGTGTGCATCGCGCCGGTGCTCTACATCGTCATCGGCGGATTCCGCACCAACAGCCAGATCACCACCAGCCCGTCAGGCCTGCCCCACCCGTGGGTCACGCGCAACTACCTCGACGTCCTGGAGTCCAACAGGTTCTGGGGCGAGTTCGCCAACTCCGTCCTCGTCGCGCTGGCGAGCACGGTCGGCATCGTCGTCCTCGGCCTCATGGTCAGCTTCGTGATCGCCCGCTACGACTTCAAGCTCAAGGGCGCGATGTACTCGCTGTTCGCCGCGGGCCTGATGTTCCCGATGGTCATCGCCATCACCCCGCTGTACATCGTCATCAAGGACCTGGGGCTCGTCGACAACCTGCTCGGCGTGATCATCCCGCAGATCGCCTTCGGCCTGCCGACGACCGTCATCATCCTGGTGCCCTTCCTGCGGGCCATCCCGAACGAGATCGAGGAGGCCGCCGCCATCGACGGCACCAGCCGCCTCGGGTTCTTCGCCCGCATGGTGATCCCGCTGTCGCTGCCCGGTGTCGTCACCGTCGGCATCCTCGCGTTCATCGGAAGCTGGAACAACTACGTCCTGCCGTTGTACATCCTCAACTCGCAGGCCAACTACACCCTTCCGCTCGGCGTCCAGGCGTTCTCGTCGCAGTACTCCACCGACACCGCGAAGGTCCTCGCCTTCACCTCGCTGGCGATGCTCCCCGCCCTCATCTTCTTCTCGATCTTCGAGAAGCGGATCGTCGGCGGACTCACCGGCGCCGTCAAGGGCTGAACCCGCGGCGGGACACCGCACCGTCCGGCCTCCTGCCCCTGCCGTACCTCCCCTCGGCAGGGGCAGGAGGCCTGCCGTCGACGCGGTCCACCCGCTCCGCCCCTGCGCCGATCCCGAAGGACACACCCCATGAACAGGATCAGCCGGCTGCTGCACGGCCGGGACCGGAGCGGGCAGCTCCCCGGAGTCGCCCCCGGCCCCCACGACGTCGCGGTACGGCGCGGGCTGCGCGTGCCCATGGACGACGGAGTGGAGCTCGTCGCCGACCTCTACACACCCGTCGGCGAGGCCGTGCCGCCCCTGCCCACGGTCGTCATCCGCTCACCGTACGGCCGCCACAGTTCCCTCACCCACGCCCCGGCGTTCGCCCGCGAGGGCTTCACCGTCCTGGTCCAGAGCTGCCGCGGCACCGGGGGATCGGGCGGGACGTTCACCCCCCAGGTCGACGAGCAGCGGGACGGCAGGGCCACCCACCGGTGGGTCCGCGGGCAACCGTGGTTCACCGGCTCGGTCGCGACCTACGGGCCGAGCTACCTGGGGTACGTCCAGTGGGCGGTCGCCGGGAGCATGCAGCGCGAGGACCCCGGCAACGCGCCCGACGCGCTCTGCCTGATCAACACGATGGCCGACTTCGGCGCGACCACCTGGGACAACGGAGCCTTCGCGCTGCGCAACGCCCTCGGATGGTCGCGCGACATGGACCTGATGCACCGCCCCGTCGCCTCGGTGCTGCGCCGCCTGCCGCTGCCCGACCGGAAGCTGGACCGGGCCTTCGCGGTGCTGCCGCTGGGCGCCGGCGACACCGCCGCCGCCGGGCGGCCGATCGGCTGGTACCAGGACTGGCTCACCCACGAGGACCTGACCGCCGGCCACTGGACCGGGCAGTCGCACACGGCCTCGGTCTGCGACGTCACCGCACCGGTCTACATGAGCACCGGCTGGTACGACATCTTCCTGCCCTGGCAGCTGCGGACCTACGCCCTGCTCGCGGCGGCCGGCCGGCCGCCGCGCCTGACGGTCGGTCCGTGGGGCCACGCCGGCGGCGGGGAGAGCCAGGCGTTCGCCGAGTCCGTCGCCTTCCTCAAGGAGCACTTCACCGGAGCGCGGGAGAGCCGCCGCGCCCCTGTCCGGGCCTTCCTCACCGGGAGCCGGGAGTGGCACGACCTGCCCGCGTGGCCGCCGCCGGGCACCACGGTCGTGCCGTGGCACCCGCACGCCTCCGGGCTGCTCGACCCGTCCGCCCCGGACGGCGGTGCCACCCGCTACACGTACGACCCCGGTGACCCCACCCCCGCCGTCGGCGGCCCGAGTCTGGGGCCGGACTGCGAGCCGGTGGACAACGCCGCGCACGAACGCCGCGCCGACGTCACCGCCTTCCGCAGCGCTCCGCTGGAGGAGGCCGTGGCCGTCGCCGGCGAGCCGGTCGCCCGGATCCGCTTCCGTTCCTCCGCGCCCAGCGCCGACGTGTTCGTCCGGCTCTGCGACGTGCATCCCGACGGCCGGTCGCTGACGGTCTGCGACGGCATCCGCCGCATCGGGAGCGTCGGCACGGCCGCCACCGACCCGCAGCCCGACCCCGAGGGATTCACCGAGGTGGTGGTGCCGCTGTGGCCGGCCTTCCACCGCTTCGCGGCCGGTCACCGCATCGGCCTCCAGATCAGCTCGGGCGCGCATCCGCGCTACGCCCGCAATCCCGGTACCGGCGAACCCGCCGTCACCGCCACGGCCACGATCCGCGCCGAGCAGGAGATCTCCCACGCCGGTGCCCGCCCCACCCGTGTCGACCTGCCGGTGTGGACCGGCCCCGCGGCCCCGCCCTCCCCGGGGGCCGAACCGGCCGCCCAGGGCTGAACGGGACGGGAGCCGCGCGCCGTGCGGGCCGGTGACGGCCCGCACGGCGCGCGGCGTTCCACGGAAGCGGCGTCAGTTCCACGCCCACTTCTGGTTGCTGCCGCCGGAGCAGGTGTACATCTGGATCTTGGTGCCGTTGGCGGTGCCGACGCCGACGGCGTCGAGGCACAGGCCGGACTGGACGCCGACGACGGTGCCGTCGGAGTTGACGCGCCACTTCTGGTTGTCGCCGCCCCAGCAGGTGTAGATCTGGGCCTTGACGCCGTTGGTGGTGCCGGCCGCGTCCAGGCACTTGCCCATGACCTGGAGTTCACCGGCGGAGGTCAGGGTCCACTGCTGGTTGGCCTGGCCGTTGCAGTCCCACAGCTGGACCTGGGTGCCGTCGGTGGTGGTCGAGTTGGGCACGTCCAGGCAGCGTCCGGATCCCACGCCCTTGAGCGCGCCCCCGGTGCCGGTCGGGGGAGAGGTGGGCGGCGACGTGGACGGAGAGGTGGACGACGAGGTGGGCGGGCTCGTCGTGCCGGCCGCGTTCAGGGCGTTGAGGACGGCGCTGTAGGCGGCTTTGGCGTTGCCGTTGCTGTCGAAGAGCAGCGGGTTCTCGCCGGTCCGCCAGGAGTCGCTGTCGCGGATGCCCCACACGGTGATGCCGGTGCAGCGGGCGACGTGCAGGCAGGCGTTGACGGTGTTGGCGTAGGCGGTGGAGGAGGCCTGGGCGATGTCGAGTTCGGTGAGCTGGACGTCGACGCCCAGGGCGGCGAAGTTCGTCAGGGTGGTCTGGAAGCTCGCGGGCGGGCCGCTCGATCCGAAGTGGCTCTGGAAGCCGACGCAGTCGATGGGCACGCCGCGGGACTTGAAGTCCTTGACCATGTTGTAGACGCCCTGGGTCTTGGCGTCCGACCAGTTCTCGATGTTGTAGTCGTTGTAGCAGAGCTTGGCGTTCGCATCGACCGAGCGGGCGGTGCGGAAGGCGTGCTCGATGAAGCCGTCACCGAGCTTGTCCTGGAAGGGCGAGCTGCGGTGCCGACCGCTGCCGTCGTCGGCGAAGGCCTCGTTGACGACGTCCCAGGCGTAGATCTTGCCCTTGAAGTGGGTCATCTCCTGGGTGATGTGGTTGTCCATGGCCGACTGGAGGTCGGAGGCGGACAGGCCGGACACCCAGCTGGGGAGCTGGTTGTGCCAGACCAGGGTGTGTCCGCGCATGCGCTGGCCGTGGGCCTGGGCGTGGCTGACGATCTGGTCGGCGGGGCCGAAGTTGAAGTTGCCCCGGGAGGGCTCGGTGGTGTCCCACTTCATCTCGTTCTCCGGGGTGATCATGTTGAATTCCCGGTCGAGAATGGTGGAGTACGTCGAGTTGCTGAGCTTGCCCGCCGCGACGGCCGTACCGAAGTACCGGCCGGACTGCGCGGCCGCCGCGCCGAGCGAACTCGCCGCCCCGGCATGGGGCGCGGTCACCGCGATGCCGACGAGAGCCGTCGTGGCGCTCACCGCCACCCCGGCGACCGCCGCGACCGCCCTTCCGGGCACGCGGCGACGTCTGTTCAGCCAAGACATGATGGTGGGTCTCCTTCGTGTGGGGGGGAGGGCACCGAATGGCGTGGGTGCCCTGCTGCGGCCAGGAGCCGGACCGCCTGCGCGACCGGGACGGGACGCGTTCCGGTCGGGGGCGGGAGGCCGGCTGAGCGCCGGCGAAGGCGGGGCTGTCAGCGTGTCGGCGAAGGAGCCGCGCGGGGACGTGGCGGACGCGCCGCCCGGACGGGGTCGGCGCGACGCGGGCGCACCCGGGTGATACTGGTGAGCGCTAACAAATCGTCGTCCTCTCCGGCTCGGTGGCGGGGAACGTGGCGTCACTGCTTCCACGGACCCCGACACGTCCCGTGCGGGGAAGGGGAGTTCCCCGGTTCCTGAGCCAAGCGCCGCTGAGGGGTTCCGAAAAGATTTCGGGCGCCCTGCGATTGTTTCGGGCACAGTAGGTCGGCTGTCGGGGCACGTCAATACATCGCGCAGGAACACCTGGCGGCAGCCCCTCGGCCCCTGGTTGCCCGGGGGCATGCCGGGGGTGGAGGCCCGTTCGAAAGTTTTCGGGTAGGGGAGCCGGTGTCTCGGGTGGCGGTGGCAGGTGTGCCGCCGCGTTGTGCCGGCTGTTGACGGAAGGCCGCGGGCGGTCGTAGGTTGCCGAGGAACCACGCGCCCGTGCTGGTGGGCCCGAGGGGATTGTTAGCGCTCACTGCCGTGTGTCTGCACGTCGCCCGCGGCCGGTGGTTCACCGGCCCCATGCCGTGGGGTGCGGAGACATGCGAAAGGGATGCACCCAGTGCACGTGTACGACAACCCCGTGATCAGCGGGTTCCACCCCGATCCGAGCGTGTGCCGGGTGGGTGACGACTACTACCTGGTGTGCTCCAGCTTCGAGTACTTCCCGGGCCTGCCGATCTTCCACAGCAGGGACCTGGTCCACTGGCGCCAGATCGGCAACGTGCTCGACCGTCCCGGGCAACTGCCGCTGCCCGTGCCCGGCGCCATGGCGTCGCGCGGCCTGTACGCCCCCACGATCCGCCATCACGCGGGCCGCTTCTGGGTGATCAACACCAATGTCAGCGGCGGCGGGAACTTCGTCGTGAGCGCCGAGCGGCCCGAAGGCCCGTGGTCGGACCCGGTGTGGATCGACCTGCCCGGTATCGACCCGGACCTGGCGTGGGAGGAGGACGGCACCTGCTGGGCGGCGTTCACCGTTCCCGGCGTCCACATCGCCCGGATCGACCCGGTCACCGGCGAGGTGCTGGAGGGCCCGTTCCCGACGTGGTCCGGGACCGGCCTGAAGTGGCCCGAGGCCCCGCACCTGTACCGCATCGGCGACTGGTGGTACCTGCTGATCGCCGAGGGCGGCACCGAGCGCGGCCACGCCGTGTCCGTCGCCCGCGCGCGCTCCCCGCGCGGGCCGTGGGAGGGCTCGCCGGGCAACCCGCTGCTGTCCCACAGCGCGACCGACCACCCCGTCCAGAGCACCGGCCACGGCGACCTCGTCACGGCTCCGGACGGCACGTGGTGGATGGTGCTGCTGGGGACCAGGCCGCGCGGCTACACCCCGAACTTCCACGTGCTCGGCCGCGAGACGTTCCTCGCGCCCGTGGAGTGGAACGCGGAGGGCTGGCCGGTCATGGCCCCGGTGCCCGAGCGGCACAACGCCCCCGGCGGCGCCTGGCACCCCGTTCCCGCCCTGCCCGCCCGGGACGACTTCGACAGCGCCGCACTCGCGCCGCACTGGGTCTCCCCCTACTCGCGCCCCGACGGCTCCTGGTCGTCGGCCGAACGCCCCGGGTGGCTCACCCTGCACGCCACCGGCCGCACCCTGGACCACCCCGGGTACACCTTCGTCGGCCGCCGCCAGCAGCACCACGACTGCCGGGTCACCGCCCTGCTCGACCCCGGCACCGGCCGCGGCGGTCTGAGCGTGCGGATGGACGAGGCCCACCACTACGACCTGGAGGTCGGTGACGGCGAGGTGAGCGTCATCGCGCGCATCGGCCCGCTGCGCCAGGCCGTCGCCCGCCGCGCGGTGCCGCCCGGCCCGCTCACCCTGACCGTCACGATCCGCACCACCGACGTGGTCCCGCCCTCCCCGGAGTTCGCCGGCATCGAGCCCACCGGCCCGGACACCCTCGCCTTCTGGGCGGGGGACCCGGCGGTCCCCGGCGCCACACCGCTGGCCGAACTCGAGGGGCGCTACCTGTCCACCGAGGTGGCCACCGGCTTCACCGGGCGCGTCATCGGCATGTACGCGCTGGAGGGCAGCGTCGCGTTCGACTGGTTCTCCTACGAGCCGGAGCACCTCGGCTGACCGGCGGCACGTCCCCGGCGCCCGCGCACACCGGCACCGGCGGATAGTGATCATGCTGTGACCTCGCACCTGCGGCGCTCGGACGCCACGGCCACTACGGTTCCCCCGTGCCGACGAACGACAACATGCCCGCAGGGGGCGGTCACACGGGCGACGACGAGTGGGACGACTTCGTCGCCCGCTTCGCCAGGGAAACCGCCGCCGCCGCCGCTCCCGCCGCCGCTTCCGCCCCGGGGGGGAAGCGGCTGTGGCCGTGGGCCGCCGGGGCCTCGGTGGTGGCGGCGGCGGTCGCGGCCTTCCTGGTGCTGCGGCCGGCGGGCTCTTCGCCCGCCGGGGTGGTCGCGACCGCCGTGCCCTCCGCCTCCGCCTCCGCCCCGAGCCCCGCGGCCCCCACCGCGCGTCCTGCCGCGGTACGGGCGATGGTGCCGCTGGCGGAGGCGTTCCCGGCGCACGTCGGAAGCGGCGCCGGCATGTTCACCCGGGTGGCCGCGGTCACGATGAAGTCCTGCACCGAACCGGACTCGGTCGGGCCCCGTCTGATCGGCATGATCGACGAGAGCGAGGGCTGTGTCGGCGAGGAGGTCGCCCTCTACAAGGACGCGCACGACGACCAGTTCAACCTGGCGGTCTTCACGATGAAGGCCCCGCAGGACACGGTCAGGCTGGTGACCGAGCTGAGCATGGCCTTCGACGACTACGAGGTGGGTGCCCAGGCCCCGCCGCCGGGCTCCGGCCTGCCCACCCTCCCGGCCGACAGCGGAATGGTGCAGGCCTTCACCGGCCAGCAGCGGGCCATGGTGGCCGGGCTGGCCCAGTGGTCGGACGGCAGGACCGAGGACTACCAGAAGCTCGTCGACCGCCTGGAACCGCTGCTCACCGCGGTCTCCGGGAACGTGGCCCGCTACGAGGCCGCGCGGTAGGCCCCGCCCTCCTCGTCCGGCGGTCCCACCGCGGCCGGGCGCCGTCAGCCCGGGAAGCGGCCGAGTTTCCTCAGGTGGCAGCGCCGTTCGGCGTAGGCGAGGTCGTCGCGCCACAGGCGCCGCGCGCAGGCGCGGACCAGCGGTCGCAGCAGTCCGGCGGCGGTTCGGGCGGCGGCGAAGCCGGGGCGGTCGCTCGTGGCGAGGACCGCCTCGACGACGGCGGTGCGCGGCCGGTCGTGCCCGGGGGGCCGCAGCGGCGTGGCGTGGGTCTCGACCACCGAGCCGGCGCCCTCGCCGTCGGTGATGCGCATGACCACGGTGCGGGGGCCGGGCGCGGTGAAGACCGCCCGTACGGGGACCACCAGCCGTGCGGTGAGCCTGAACGACACCTCGACGGCGATCCCGGCGTCCCCGCGGCCGCCCGCCGTGCCGGGCAGCACGGTGAGGTCGGCGAAGGAGTAGGGGTGGAGCCAGGCGCCGTGCCAGGGGTCGAGCCGGTTGGCGACGACGTCCTCGGGCTCGCAGCGGCCGACGCCGGTGTAGACCGCGTCCACCGACCGCGCCGGGGCGGGGCGGGCGGGCACGACCGGTGCGGGCAGCGGCGCCTCCCCGCCGACGTGGTCCAGGCGCACCCAGACGAGGACGCCGTCGTCGTGCACCGGGTAGGGCCGCCAGCCCGCGTACGGCGAGCCGTCCAGCGCCAGTCCGTGCCAGTGGCAGCGCAGGATCCCGCCGCACACCGGGCTGTCGCGCAGCGGCGCGCCCAGGTGCGGGCAGGCGCCGGGCCCGGCGGCCGGTGCGCCGGCGCGGTCGCGCCAGACCACGACCTCCTCGCCTGCGACGGTGCGGGCGAGCGGACGGTCGCCGTGGGTCTCGCGGCTGGCCCCGACGACGTACCAGTTGCCGGCCGGGCGCTCCTGGGCGGCGCCGAGCGCGTCCGCGATCAGCGAGGGGCGGGCGTCCCGCCAGGTGGGCGGCTGCCGTGACCACGCGACCGGACGGCGGCGCAGCCGCAGCGGGAAGCGGCTCCGCGCCGCCCCTCCCGTCACGGCGCGTCCTCGGCGGCGGGTGCGGAGGGCGCGCCGTGACGGGAGGGGAGCCGGGGGCCGTCCGCGGCCCGGAGGGGCCGGATCCCGTCGGCGGGGACCTGCGGCCGGCCCGCGTACCGGGCGCGGAGCCGGGCGGCGGCGATGCGTGCCAGGCCTTCCCCGGCGACGGCCGCCCGGCGGCGGCGGCTCACCACGGAACGCCGGTGCAGCACCGTCCAGCCGTCGTGGGCGATGGCGTCCAGGATGCCGCGGTAGAGGGTGAAGGCCGTGCGGATGCAGGGCCTGGAGACCGGGTCGAGCAGGGCGATGCCGGGTTCGGCCGTACGGTAGACGCCGCGGGTGAGGTCGTCGGCAGCCTTGAGGGCAGCGGTGATGCGGGGGTCCGAGCGCCCGGTGCGGCGGCTCCACTGCAGCAGTTCGCGGTCGGCGCCGTGTGCGCCGAGCAGGTCCTGGGGCAGGTAGACGCGGCCGCGGTCGAGATCCTCGCCGACGTCGCGCAGGAAGTTCGTGAGCTGGAAGGCCACCCCGAGGGCGGCGGCGTGCGGGGCCGCCTGCTCGCGCGGGACGACGGTGCCGAGGACGGGCAGCATCTGGAGGCCGATCACGGCCGCCGAGCCGTGCATGTACGCCAGCAGGTCGTCGTAGGAGGCGTAGTCGGTGACGACGAGGTCGGCGCGCATGGAGGCCAGGAAGTCGGTGAAGTGCCGGTGGTCGATGCTGTGGCGGGCCGCCGTGTCGGCCAGGGCGTGGACGACCGGGTCCGGGCTCTCGCCCGCGTTCAGGCCCGCGTGCAGGCGCTGTTCGAGCTGGTCGAGGGCGCGGGCCCGCTGCTGGGGGGTCGCCCGCGAGGAGAGGCTGTCGACGATGTCGTCGGCCCAGCGGGCGAAGCCGTACAGGGCGTGGACGGACGGCCTCCTGGCGGGCGGCAGCAGAGTGGTCGCCAGGAAGTACGTCCTGCCGTGCCGCGCGTGCAGGCCGCGGCAGCGCACGTAGGCCGCGCGCAGGCGCGGGTCGGTGATGCCGGCGCGGTCCAGGGCGCGCCGCACGGCCCGGGCGGTCACCGCCGCGCCCCGGCGGCGGCCGGGGACCCCGGCGTCCGGTGCCCGCCGCCGGCGGCGGGGGCGGGCAGGCCCGTGATGCGGGCGGCCGCGAGCTTTCCGGAGATCAGGACGGTGGGAATGCCGACGCCGGGGGTGGTGCCGCACCCGGCGAGGACGGCGTTGTCCGTGCCGCGCGGCAG
Organism: Streptomyces sp. NPDC020983; assembly: GCF_044333485.1. NCBI lineage: Bacteria > Bacillati > Actinomycetota > Actinomycetes > Kitasatosporales > Streptomycetaceae > Streptomyces > Streptomyces sp. NPDC020983. The sequence goes on from NZ_JBIRRA010000027.1 coordinate 18,395, forward strand.
GTTGCGCGGGCGGAACGGGCCGGTCTGCGCGAAGGTGTGGGCCACGGAGAACGGCGTGCCGGCGCCGTGCCCGCACGCGTCCCAGTCCGCAGGCGTCACCATGCGCTCCAGTTCGACGGACTCCGCGATCCCGGTCAGCCCGCGTCTGTCGAGTTCGCGCAGCAGGCTGTCGCGGTAACGGGGCGCCAGGGCGGCCCAGTCGCCGGGACCGGGGCCGGTGACCGTGTTGGGGCAGGGCGCGAGGACGTAGTGCAGGTGGCGGCCGGGCGGCGCGAGCGACGGGTCGTGGGTGGTGGGGCGCGTGATGAGCAGCGAGGGGTCGCTCATCAGCCGGCCGGTGCGGGTGAGCTCGTCGAAGGTGCTGCTCCACGCGGATCCGAAGGACAGCGTGTGGTGGGCCAGTTCGGGCCAGGTGCGGTCGGTCCCGGCGTGCAGCACGACCGCCGACGGGGAGTGCCGCAGCGCCAGCGGGCGGCGGGGCTCGCGTCCGAGCAGCCGGTAGGCGACCGGCAGGTCGGGGGTCAGGACGAGGGCGTCGCAGGGGATCGAGCCGTGCGGGGTGACCACGGCGGTCACGCGCGAGCCGCGCCGTTCCAGCGCCATGGCCTCGTGCCCGTAACGCATGTCGGCGCCGGCGTCGCGGGCCGCGTCCGCCATGGCCCGGGGCAGGGCGTGCATGCCGCCACGGGGGAAGTACACACCGCCCACCGTGTCCATGTAGGCGATGACGGCGTAGGCGGCGAGCGCGCGGGCCGGGGGGATCCCCGCGTACAGCGCCTGGAAGGTGAAGACCCGGCGCAACCGCTCGTCGTGCAGGTGCCGTTCGACGCGCGGCTGCCAGCGGCCGAAGCCGCCGAGCGCGGCCAGCCGCACCAGGTCCGTGTTCAGCAGCCCGAAGGGGGAGTCGACGTTGGCGTCGATGAAGCGGCGCATCTGCGCCCGGTGCAGCTGCTCCAGCCAGCGGCGCAGGCCCCGGTAGCCCGCCGCCTCGCGGGCCCCCGCGAACCGGTGCACCTCGGCCTCCATGGCCTCCGCGCCGGTGTGGACGTCCAGCGCGCTGCCGTCGGCGAACCGCGCGCGGTAGGCGGGGTGCAGGGGGATCAGGCCGATCCGGTCGCGCAGCCGCTCGCCGACCGCGGCGAAGGCCTCGTCGGCGATGTCGGGCATCGTCAGCACGGTGGGGCCGGTGTCGAGGGAGAATCCGCCGAGCACCAGCCGGCCCGCCCGGCCGCCGGGCCCCGTGTCGCGCTCGACGACCGTGACCCGCCGTCCGGCGCCGAGCAGGTGCAGCGCGGCCGACAGACCCGCGAGGCCGGCGCCCACCACGACGACGTGGTCGGTGCGGCCCGCCACGGTACGCATCACCACGCGCCCTCCTCGCGGAGGGCGCCCGCCGGCTGCGCGGCGGTCGCGGGCCCGTCGCCGTCGGCGGCACGGCCGGTGGCGTCGCCGTCCGTGCGCCCGGGGGCCGCCGTACCGGCGGCGGCGGTCCCCGCGACGCGAATCCGCGGGCCCCGCCGGACCGCCTCACCGGCCGCGGGGAGCGCCGCCGCGCCGGCGGCGAAGGCGGCGATCGGGTGCGTACGGGCCCTCGCCGCGCCGCCCGTGCCGGAGCCGGGCGGTGTGACCTGCGGCCGGAGCATCGCGCTTCCTCTCTCGCGGACGGCCCCCGTGCGTGGCACCGGTAACCTCCGCCGAACGGACCGCAGGAAGCGGCCGTGGGCACCCGCGTCCCCGGTTCGGCCGGTGGACTCCCGGGCCAGCGGAGCACCCCGCGCGCCCGCGCGGCGCCCGCCACTCCCCAGCAGTCGCCCGATCGGCCGCCGCACGTGCCGCCATGCGCGTGCGCGTGCGCCGCCGGCCGGGCACGGCCCCCGGGGCAGCGGCCGGGCGCGGGCGTCCGCCGGGCCGAGGCCACCCCGGGCCCGCGCGGGCCGCCGGGAGGAGCCCATGGGGTGAGTCGGTGTCGCGCCTGCGTCCGATACGCCCCCGTCCGCGGAATGCTGCCCGTATGACCGGGACACCGCGGCGGCGGGAAGGAGCGCACGGCGTGCACGACGCGGACGTCGCCATCGTCGGCGCCGGGGCGGCAGGCCTGTCGCTGGCGCACGCGCTCACGGCGGCTCCCGGGCACGGGCGCGTCCCCTCGCTCGTCGTGGTCGAGCCGTCGTCCTCCGGCGTGCGTCCCCCGCCGCGCACCTGGTGCTTCTGGGAAGCCGGCGCCGGACCGTACGAGCGGGCGGTGGCAGCGTCGTGGCGGTGGCTGCGCGTGCACGACCGGAACGGCCGCGCGATCGTCCGCGACATCGCGCCCCTGCGCTACAAGATGATCCGCTCGCCCGACTTCGAGGCGCTGGTCGGAGCACATCTGGACGGCGTGCCGGGGGTGCGGCGCGCCGACGGCACGGTGGAGTGCGTGCGCGCGGCCGCGGGTGGGGCCGAGGCGGTGCTCACCACCGGCGCCGGGGTCCGGCAGACCGTGCGCGCCCGCTGGCTGTTCGACTCCCGGCCCCGGCCCCGGCCGCCCGCCGCCCGCACCCTGCTGCTCCAGCACTTCCACGGCTGGTTCGTGCGCACCCGCCGGCCGGTCTTCGACCCGGGGGTCGCCGACTGGATGGACTTCCGCGTCCCCCAGCCGCGGCACGGCATGGCCTTCGGGTACGTCCTCCCCACCGGGCGCCACCGGGCGCTGGTGGAATACACGCAGTTCTCCGCCCGGGCGCTGCCCCCCGACGCCTACCGGGCCGCCCTTCTCGACTACACCGGGCAGGTGCTGCGGCTGGGGGAGTTCGACGTCACCGCCACCGAGACCGGCGCGATCCCCATGACCGACGGCCGGTTCGCCCGCAGCAGCGGCCCCGCGGTCTTCCGCATCGGCACCGCCGGGGGCGCCACCCGCCCCGCCACCGGCTACACCTTCGCCACCATCCAGCGCCAGAGCCAGGCCGTCGCCCGCGCCTACCGCTCCGGCCGCGACCCCGTTCCGCCGCGCCCGCACCGTACGCGGTCGGCGGCCATGGACGCGGTCCTGCTGCACGGTCTGGACAGCGGCGTCATCGACGGCGCCGACTTCTTCCCCCGGCTCTTCCGCGAGGTGCCCGCCGTACGCCTGCTGCGCTTCCTCGACGGGACGACGCGCCTGCACGAGGACCTCGCCATCGGCCTGCACACCCCCGTCCTGCGCATGCTCCGGTCGGCCGCGGCACTGCCCGCCGTTCCGCGCCGCCGCTTCGTGAGCCCCCCGCCGCCCGCCGGCGCCCTTCCCCGCACACCGGGACCCGAGGAGTGACATGACGGCCCTCCTGCACGGCAGCGACCTCGCCGCCGCCTTCGACCGCGGTGCCCGCAGCTACGACGCGCTCGTCGCCGCCAACCCCGGATACCACCGCCAGCTGCGGCGCTCCGCCCGCCGGCTGAAGCTGCCGGACGGCGGGGCGGGCCTGCGGGTGCTGGACCTGGGCTGCGGCACCGGCGCCTCCACCGCCGCGCTGCTGCACGCCGCTCCCGCCGCGGAGGTCGTGGCCGTCGACGCGTCGGCGGGGATGCTGCGCCGCGCCGCGGCCAAACGGTGGCCGGACCGCGTCACGTTCGTGCACGCCACCGCCGAGTCGCTGCCCGACGACGTGGCGGGCGGCCCGTTCGACGCGGTGTTCGCGGCCTACCTCTTCCGCAACCTCGCCGACCCCGACGCCGTCCTGGCCCGCGTACGCTCGCTCCTCGTTCCCGGCGGCAGACTCGCCGTCCACGAATACGCGCTGAGCGGCCGGCCGGTGGACCGCGCGGTGTGGACGGCCGTGTGCAAGGGCGTCGTGCAGCCGGCCGGCACCCTGACCGGCAACCGTGCGCTCTACCGTCACCTGTGGCGCAGCGTCGTCGCCTTCGACACCGCCCCCGCCTTCGCCGCACGGCTGGCCCGGGCCGGCTTCACCCGGACCAGGGTCCTCCCCGTCGCCGGGTGGCAGACCGGGGTCGTGCACACCGTGCTCGCCGGACGGCCCGCCGGCCCCCGGGACACCGGCCGGTCCCGCACCGGCGCACAGGAGGCGCGATGACGGGCACCCTCCTGCGGCCCGGCCGCTCCGCCGGCATCGGCCGGGACAGACGGGCCTGCATGCTGCCCGCGCACCCGGGCGCACAGCGGCCCGCCGGCCGGCCGCCCTCCACGGCCGTCGTCGGCGGCGGCATCGCCGGGCTCACCGCGGCCACCGCCCTGGCCGAACGGGGCGTCCAGGTCACCCTGTACGAACGCCGGCCCGTACTCGGCGGCCGGGTGGCGGGCTGGCCCGTCCGGCTCTCCGACGGCAGCGCCGCCACGATGAGCCGGGGCTTCCACGCCTTCTTCCGTCAGTACTACAACCTGCGTGCGCTGCTGCGCCGCACCGATCCGCAGCTCGCCGGGCTGACCGGTCTGCCCGACTACCCGCTCCAGCACAGCAGCGGTCTGCGCGACAGCTTCCGGCACGTCCCGCGCACCCCTCCGCTGAGCGCCCTGGGGTTCGTCGCGCTGAGCCCCGCCTTCACCGTCCGCGACCTGCTGCGCATGCACCCCTCGGCCGCCCTGCCGCTGCTCGACGTGCGGGTGCCGGACGTCTACCACCGCCTGGACCACCTCAGCGCCGCGGAGTACCTGGACGCCATCGGCTTCCCGGAGGCCGCGAACAGCCTGGCCTTCACCGTCTTCTCCCGCAGCTTCTTCGCCGACCCCGCCGAGCTGTCCGCGGCCGAGATGGCGCTGATGTTCCACATCTACTTCCTCGGCTCCAGCGAGGGCCTGCTCTTCGACGTTCCCAGCGCCCCCTACCCGCAGGCCCTGTGGGAACCGCTGCGGCGCCACCTGAGCGGGCTCGGCGCCGACCTCCGCACCGGGACCGCCGTCGAGGGCGTCACACCCCTCCGCGGCGGCGGGTACGCGGTCGGGACCGGCGGCACCTGCGACCGCCACGACACGGTCGTCCTCGCCCTGGACGTCGCCGGCCTGCGCGCCCTGGTGGCCGGTTCACCGCAACTGGGCGACCGGCCCTGGCGCGAGCGCGTCGCCCGGCTGCGCACCGCACCCCCCTTCCTGGTCTCCCGGCTGTGGCTCGACCGCCCGGTGGCCCGCGACCGCCCCGGATTCCTCGGCACCAGCGGCTACGGGCCGCTGGACAACGCCGGCGTCCTGGAGCGGTGGGAGGACCAGGCGGCGCGGTGGGCCGCGCGGACCGGCGGTTCGGTGGTGGAGCTGCACGCCTACGCGCTGCCCGGCGACGCCGCCCGGGAGGAGCAGCAGGACCTCCTGCTGCGCCAGCTCCACCGCCTGTACCCGGAGACCCGCGACGCCCGCGTGGTGGACGCCCGCCACGAATGGCAGGCCGACTGCCCGCTGTTCCCCGTGGGCGCCCACCGTGACCGCCCCGCCGTCACCACCCCCGAACCGGGACTCGTCCTCGCCGGCGACCTCGTCCGCACCGACCTGCCCGTCGCCCTCATGGAACGGGCCGCCACCACCGGATTCCTCGCGGCCAACGCCCTCCTGCGCCGCTGGGCCCTCCGCGGCCACACCCTGTGGACCGTCCCGGACCGCGGACGCTCGGCGCCGCTGCGCGCCGCGGCCGGATTCGCCCGCCCCCTCCGGACGCCGGCGCGCACCGGGTCCACCGCCCGCGGCGAGGGCTGAGCCGACGTTGCCGGGCCGCCGGGCCGCCGGGCCGCCGGGCCGCCGGGACACAGTGCGCGCGGCGGGTGCCGGTTCACCCGGCGTCGATCGGCTGCCCGTCGAACTCCCCGCCGTGGCACGTCAGGACGCCGTCCCTCGCCACGGGGTGGCCGTCGCCGGCGAGGCAGTCCTCCATCCAGACCGCGGTGACCGGCGGGGCGGAGGGCGCGGCGGAGGCCGGTGCGGCCGCCGGACCCAGCGGAAGGGCGGCGGTCAGGAGGGCGGCGAACAGCGCGGTGGTGACGGTGCGTCGCATCGGGTGGAGCTCCTTCGGCTACGGACACTGACGGGACGTCATGAGCATTCGTGATCTCCCCCGCGCCGTCCGGAATATGCCGCAGTCACCTGAAAGGGGTGGCCGGGGGTCCGTCGTCGATGTGTGGCCCACGTCCTTCGCGGCTACGTCGCCGCCGCCGCACCCGGGTGCCGGGGAACGCGAACGGCGCCGCGGTGCCCCCCGGGGGCTGCCCGCCCCGCCGGCGGTGTGCGAAAGGGCCCGCCGGCCGGTCGGTGACCAGGCCGGCGGGCCCTCGGTGCCGGACCCCGCGACGCAACGGAGGCCGGACGTGACGGCGGCGGCTCAGCGGTTGTTGGGTTCCCAGACGGGGAGCCAGACGTCGTTGGGCGCGCCCTGGGGGGTGCAGGAGTACTGGATCAGGATGCGTCCGACGCCGACACCGCCGGCGACGTTCAGGCACTTGTTGGCCGACTTGTCGACGATCTGGTAGCCGATGCCCGTGGGGACGAAGCGCCACAGCTCGTTGGGGGCCGTTCCGCAGGTGTACTGGATGACCTCGGTGCCGTTGGCGGTGCCGCCGCCGGCCACGTTGACGCACTTCCCGCTGCTGACGGACTTGATCGTGTAGTAGCTGCCGCCGGCCGCGTCGAGCTGCCAGCGCTCGTTGGCGCCGGTGGTCAGCGGGTACTGGATGATCGGCACGCCGTCGGAACTGCCCGCTCCGCGGACGTTGGCGACCTGGTAGGGGTTGACGGCCAGGCGCAGCGTGAACTGCAGCGCGACGATCGCCCGCGGCGTCGCGGCCGGCGACCTGTCGGCCGCGGACGCTCCCTGCGTGCCGAGCGCCACTCCGGCGGTCAGCGCCAGTGCTCCCGCACCCGCCGCCAGATTCGTGAGGGTCTTCACCCGGTCTGCCTCCTGCTCCGTCATGCGGTGGAAAACGACAAGGGGAGTATGACGGCAGGAAGACGGGCAAAGAGCGACTTTCGGGACGGAAGGCGCCGCGCGTAGCCCGGTCGGCCGAAGGGCCGGGGCAGGGGTGCACGACGGCGGCCCGCGGCCGGGGACGCTCCCCGGCCGCGGGCCGCCGACCGCCTGCGGCGCGGCCTAGCCCGCCAGGGCGGGCGCCTTCGCGGGCTCGGCGGCCGGGCCCGCCGGCTCCGCGGTACGCGAGGCCCGGCGGGGGAGGGCCGCCATGAGGGTGACCACGACGGCGAGCGCGCCGACCATCCAGAACATGGCGTGTTCGAAGGCGCGGACCGGGGTCGGGCCGGTGAAGGCGACCGAGACCAGGGCCAGGCCGAACGCGTTGCCCAGCTGGTTGGTGGTGTTGATCAGTCCGGAGGCCGATCCCGCGTGCTCCTGCGGCACGTCGGACAGGACCGCGTCCGTCAGCGGCGAGAAGACCATGCCCATCCCGGCGCCCATCACCAGCAGCGGCAGCGCCATCTGCCACGAGTGCACCGCGTGCCCGTAGCGCTCGGCCTCCGCGACGTAGAGGAGCGCGCCGGCGGCCGTGGTCAGCGCCCCGGCCTGCAGCACCAGGCGGCCGAAGCGCGGCACCAGCAGCTGGACGGACATGCCGGCCGAGGCCGAGCAGGCCACCGTGAACGGCAGGCCGGTGAGCCCGGCGTGCAGCGGGGACCAGCCCAGCGCGATCTGCATGTAGAGCGTCCAGACCAGGAAGAAGATGCCGCACGCGACACCGAAGAGCAGCTGGACCCCGATGCCCGCGGCGAAGCTGCGGGCCCGGAAGAGCACCAGCTCGACCAGCGGGGAGCCGTCCCTGGCCGCCTTGGCCCGCTCGTAGCGGACGAATCCGGCGAGCACGGCGAGGCCGCCGGCCATCATCGCGTAGCCCCACAGCGGCCACCCGTTCTCCCGGCCCTGGACCAGCGGGTACATCAGCATCAGCAGGCCGGCGGTGGCCAGCGCGACACCCGCCAGGTCGAGCCGCAGCGCCTGCGGGGCCTTCGACTCGTCGATGAACCGGCGCCCGAGGAGCAGTCCGGCGATCCCCACGGGCAGGTTGATCAGGAAGATCGGCCGCCACTGCAGCCCGAGGACGTCCCACTGGGTGAGCAGCGCGCCGAGCAGCGGACCCGTGACGGCCGCCAGGCCGATGACCGCGCCGAACAGGCCGAAGACCTTGCCGCGTTCCTCACCTGAAAAGGTCGCGTGGATGATCGACAGCACCTGGGGCACCATCAGCGCGGCCGCCGCGCCCTGCAGCATGCGGGTCGCCACCAGCATCTGCGGATCGGCCGCCACCCCGCACAGCAGCGACGCCACCGTGAAGCCGGCCGTGCCGAGCAGGAACACGCGCTTGCGGCCGTAGATGTCACCCAGCCGTCCGCCCGTGATCAGGCCGACCGCGAAGGCCAGGGCGTAGCCGGCGGTGATCCACTGCACCGCGCTGAAGCCGGCGCCGGTGTCGCGCTGGATGCTGGGCACGGCGACGTTGACGATCGTCGCGTCGACCAGGTCCATGAAACTGGCCGTCATCACCACGGCGAGGGCGATCCAGCGCCTGCGCTCGTTACTCATTCCTCGGGCTCCTGCCTGCCTCGTTCGCTGACAGGCCCTACGCTATGGGCGATGTAGGACAGGTGCTGTCCTACAGTGCGCCGACCCTGGAAAACATGATGGACACCCCGGCACGACTGCTGAATCTGCTCTCGCTCCTCCAGACCCCCAGGGAGTGGTCCGGTACGGAGCTGGCCGAACGGCTCGCGGTGAGTACCCGCACCGTCCGGCGCGACGTGGACCGGCTGCGCGAACTCGGCTACCCGGTCGAGGCCACCATGGGCTCGCTCGGCGGCTACCGCCTGGTCGCCGGCCGGGCGCTGCCGCCGCTGCTGCTGGACGACGAGGAGGCGGTCGCGATCGCCGTGGGCCTGCGCGCGGCCGCGGGCAGCGCGGTGGACGGCATCGAGGAGGCGTCACTGCGCGCGCTGACCAAGCTGGAGCAGGTGCTGCCGTCGCGGCTGCGGCACCGCGTGGGCGCGCTGGGCGCCGCCGTGGTGACGATGACCGGCGGCGGCCCGCGCGTCGAGCCCTCCGCGCTGACCGTCCTGGCCGGTGCGATCGCCAACCACGAGAGCGTCCGCTTCGCCTACCGCGCGGGCGACGGCGCGCAGTCCCGCCGGCACGTCGAACCGCAGCGGCTGGTCGCCAGCGCCCGGCGCTGGTACCTGGTGGCCTGGGACCTGGCGCGCGACGACTGGCGCATCTTCCGGGTCGACCGGCTGACCGGCGTCACCGCGACCGGTGCGCGCGCCGCGCCGCGCGTGCTCCCCGCCGCCGACGCGGCCGAGTTCGTCGAGTCCAAGCTGCGCGGCCTGTGGCCCACGGTGCCGGCGGTGGTGGACGTCGACGCCCCCGCGGACGTCCTGCGGTCGAAGCTCGGCCAGGCGCCGGGCGAGGTGGAGGCCCTTGCGGACGGCACGTCACGCTGGCGCGTGGACGCCGACCGCGTCGACTGGATGGCCGTGCGCCTGCTGATGCTGGACCTGCCCTTCCACGTCCGGTCGCCCTCGGCCCTGGTCGACCGCCTCCGCACCTTCGCGGACCGCGCGCGCGAAGCGACGAGGTGACGGGTGGGCGCGGCACCGCGAGGCTCCGCCGGCGCCGGGGGACCGGGGCAGCCGCCGCCCCTGCGCTCAGCGCCTGCCGAAGATCCCGTCCGGGAACGCCCCGTTGCCCAGCGCCGTCGCGGCGAAGCCGCCCGCGAGTTCCGTGAGGCGTGCGACCCCGGCCGCTCCGAGGTGGTCGTAGGGCCCGGCGGCCAGCCGGTCCGTCTCGTGCTCCAGCTCCGCGCGCAGGGCGGTCCCCGCCTCGGTCAGCCGGCCCTCCGCGTCCAGCAGGCCCTTGTCCCGCAGGCGCTCCTGCGCCGCCGACCACTCCTCCTCGCTCCAGCCCCGCGTCGCCCGGGCGAAGGCGGGGGTGAAGCCGCGGCCGGAGGACGTGTGGGAGACGAGGGCTTCGATCCCGTCCAGGCCCGCCTGCGTGAGCAGGGCGACGTGGCCGTCGCCGCGGTGTTCCCGCAGGACGGTCGCGGCCTGCCAGAGCGCCAGGTGCGGCTCCTGCGCCACGGGCTGGTCCGCCTCCGCGGATCCCAGCGGCCGGCCCGCGCGCACGCAGCCGGCGGCGGCGTGCCGGGCCAGCTCGGCGGCCTCGGCCATCTCCCCGCTCGCCGTCGCCCCGTCGCCCAGCAGCCGCCGCAGCAGGCGGTCGGCGGCGCGCAGGCGTGCCGCCAGCACCTGCTCGGGCGCGGCGACGGCCCAGACCGCGGGAACGTGCCGGGCGATCAGCGCATGGCTGAAGTTGAAGAAGGCCGCCGTCACCGTGCCGGGGCCGACGGCGCCCATCGCGGCGGAGCGTGCGGCGAAGTAGCCCGGGGCGCTGAAGTACGCGCCGGGGGCCTTCGCGAGCCCGAGGGCCTCCATCTCCTTGTCGAACTCCGGCGAGAAGTACACCGCGGAGTGCAGGGCGTTGAGGGGGGTGTGGCAGCGGCGGCCGCCCCGGGGGTCCGTCATGCGGATCAGCGTACAAGGCGCGGTCCGGGGCGAGGAGGGGGCGCCGGACGCCCCCCGGCCTTCGCCGGTGACGCGGGACCGGTACGGGTGCGGGGACGCCCGCGAGCCTGAAGTACGCTGCGCTGTCCGGCGGTTGCGCCGGACACCGCCGCCGTCGCCCGGCCCCACCGGCGCGGTCCGGGGACCCCGTCGCCGCTCCCGCGCTCCCCGGGCCGGGGCCGAGCGCGACGGCGCCTCAGCCGGCGAGGTTGCTGACCGCGGTGACCTTCTCGATGCGGATGCGGACGAGCAGCTCGCCGGGGACGCCGTTCCGGGCGGCGAACTCCTCGGCGCGGTCCTCGCCCATGTAGCGGGCGCCGATGCGGCCCGCCCAGGCGCGGATCTCGTCCAGGTCCTCGGAGAGGGTGGCCGTCCCGTGGACGAGGACGAAGGAGAACGGCGGCCGCTCGTCGTCGACGCACACCATCACCCGCGGGTCACGGGCCAGCGTGCGGCCCTTGACGGTGTCGCGGCCGGTGTTGAGGACCAGCTCGTCACCCTCCAGCAGGAACCAGACGGGCGCCACGTGGGGGCGGCCGTCGGCGCGGGTGGTGGCGAGCTTGGCGGTGCGGGTGCCGTGGGCGAGGAAGGCCCGCCACTCCGGTTCGGTCATCTCGGGCATGGCCCCATCATGGCCCGGCCGGAGGCGGACCCGCCGCGGCGCCGCGCCGCGGACCGGGCATCACCGCCCGGCCGGCGGCGCGCGTCCCTTCCTCGCGGCGCGGTGCGGCCTTCGGCGCCCTCCTCGTCGGGACGCGGGCGGATCCGCTCGGGCCGGTGCAGGCGGGTGCCGCGGCGGCGCGGCCCCATCAGGCCCCGGCCGTCCGGGCGGGCGCGGACAGCCGGTCGGGGCCCGGTGGCGCGTCCGGCGGTGACGAACGCACGGGCGCCGTACGGGCGGTAGGGCCGCCGGCCGGGCGGTGTGTCCGGCGGCGCGGCTCCCCGGGCCCCGGTGGGCCGGGCGGTGCGCCCGGCGGCGGGTGCCGAGGCCCGGCCGCGTCGGGTTGCCGGTCCGGTGCCGGCCGTCCGGGGAAGCGGACAGCCGGGTGGCGCGTCCGGCGGTGACGAACGCACGGGCGCCGTAGGGGCGGTAGGGCCGCGCCGCTCATGCGTCTCCCCAGTCCCAGTCGCCGATGTACGCGGCGACACCGGTGCGGCGTGCCTCGTCGACCGCGACCAGGCGGGCGAAGTCGCGGGGCGGCATCAGCGCCTCCCACTCCGCCAGGGGCAGGACGCGGACGTCGTCGTGCTCCTGCGGGCTCAGCGTGATGCCGCGGATCTGCTCCGCGGTGAGGCGTCCGCCGTCGAAGACCAGCCCGACCGACGCGAACGGCCACTCCTCGCCGGGCAGTCCGAACACGGTGGCCAGCAGCCGGGGCGGACCGGACGGGGTGAGGCCGGTCTCCTCCCGGCATTCGCGCACCGCCGTCTCCCAGGGGCGCTCGCCCGGCTCCATGGTTCCGCCGGGCAGCTGCCACGGGTGAGTGGCGGAGTAGACCGCGTGCAGTTGCAGCGGCCGGCCCTCCTCGTCGGTCAGGTGGACGCAGGCGAAGCAGGTCGCCTTCAGCAGCGTCGCGGCGTACTGCTCGGGCGGCAGCCAGCCGGGAGGGCCCGCCGCGGCCGGCCCCTCCTCGTGCGCCGGCCCGGCCGCGCCCGGAGCGGGCCGCTCCTCCACGGCCGGCCGGGAGCGTGCGTGCGCCGCGCGCTCCGGCGCGTTGGCCCGGCCGTGGCCGGACGGGTGCGGCAGGAGCCGCAGCCGGTCGGCCCCGGGGGAGTAGCCGACCGGGTCGCCGGGGAGCTGGAAGTGCACGGCCGCCCGGGCGCCGGCGGCGTAGGCGTCCAGACCGGCGCGGCAGTACGCCACCATGTCGCCGGGCAGGGCGTGCAGCGGTGCCCATTCCATGGCGTCGCAGAGGGCGGGTTCGGCGATCCGCGGGGTGCCGTGCCACCGCAGGACCTCGAAGAACAGCCCGATCCTGGCCTGCCCGGCGGGGCTGCGGTGGTGCACGGTGACCGCCGCCCGGACGTCGGCCGGGTCGACGAGGACGCCGGTCTCCTCGCGGGCCTCGCGCACCAGCGCGGCGACGGCGTCCTCGTGCGGGCCGTCGAGGTGGCCGGACGGGAGGTGGCGCAGACCGGAGGCGTACACCGGCCCGGCCCGCCGGGTGACCAGCACCTGCGGGCCGCCGGGACCCTCGCGGCGCAGGATCAGGTGGACGTCCAGCGGTTCGGTGTGCCGCGCCGGCGGCAGGGCGACGTGCAGGGACTGCGGCCGGCCCCGGGCGTCGGGGCGCGGCTCCGGGTCGGCCTGGTGGCGGGCGATGACCGCCGCGGCGCCGGGCTCCACCGTGAGGAACGGGACCTGGGCGGGCGGTGTCCAGCGCAGCATGATCCCCTCGGTGACGGCCAGGGCGGCGGGATCGCCGTCCCAGCGTCCGGTGTAGACCATGGTCGGCTCGCCGTCGCTGCCGGAGTCGACGACGGCGAAGGGCCGCAGTCCGTCGATCTCCAGGCCGGTCTCCTCCCGCAGTTCGCGGCGGATGTTCTCGTCCGGTGTCTCGCCGGGCTCGCGGCCGCCCCCGGGCAGTGCCCAGGTCCCGGGCTGCCAGATGGGTTTGTGCGCGTCCCGCAGGTGCAGCAGGTAGTGCCCGCGGGAGTTGACGAGCAGTGCGGCGGTGCCGGCGGGCTCGTGCCGTACCGGCGGCACGGCCGTCGTCGGGGCGGCTGTCATCGGCGGTCTCCGATCAGGTGGGGGAGGGGCGGGAAGACGGACGGCCGGCGCCCCGGTGTCCCGTCCCCGGCCGGGGCCGTCCGGCTGCTCCGGCGGTGCGGGACGCGGCCCGGGGACGCCGCCGGGGGGCGTACCGGCGGGCCCGCTCACAGGGCCCGCGCCGGGTCCGGCCGCGACGGGCCGCCGCCGCGGGCCACGGACGCCGGTGCGGTGGGACGGCGTCCGGCAGAGGGGGACGGGTGTACGGGTGCGGGATCCATGGTGTCCTCCGTCGGGGCGCCGCCGTGGCCCTGGTGGTCTGGCAAACGCACGGAATCCCCCCTCCGTAACGCCTCGTTCGGGCCAATGGCCGTGGCCGCGGACCGGCGTGGACGGCGCGCGGGGAGGGCGCGGGACGGCGGGGGGAGTGACCCGTACGGGTTCCGCGCGCTCTGCCGGCGGGGCGGAGGCCGCCGTAATGATGAGCACACCGCACGTGATCCGGGCGGCGTCCGCGCCACGTCCGTGTGGCCGGGCTGCCATGCGAGGAAACTGGAGTCCGCGTTGCTGCTTCTCATCTCCCCGGACAGCGTCGAGGAAGCCCTCGACTGCGCGAAGGCCGCCGAACACCTCGACATCGTCGACGTCAAGAAACCGGACGAGGGGTCCCTCGGCGCGAACTACCCGTGGGTCATCAGGGAGATCCGCGGCGCGGTCCCGGCGGGCACGCCGGTGTCGGCCACGGTCGGCGACGTCCCGTACAAGCCCGGCACGGTGGCCCAGGCCGCGCTGGGCGCGGTGGTGTCGGGGGCCTCGTACATCAAGGTCGGCCTCTACGGGTGCACGACGCCCGACCAGGCCGTCGAGGTCATGCGCGGGGTCGTCCGGGCCGTCAAGGACTACCGGCCGGACGCGTTCGTGGTGGCCTCGGGCTACGCCGACGCCCACCGGATCGGCTGCGTCAACCCGCTCGCGCTGCCGGACATCGCCCGGCGCTCCGGTTCCGACGCGGCCATGCTGGACACCGCGGTCAAGGACGGCAGCGGGCTGTTCGACCACGTGCCGCCGGACGCCTGCGGGGAGTTCGTCCGGCTCGCCCACGAGGCGGGCCTGCTCGCGGCCCTCGCGGGCAGCGTCAAGGCGGCGGACCTGGGCCCGCTGACCCGGATCGGCACGGACATCGTGGGAGTGCGCGGCGCGGTCTGCGAGGGCGGTGACCGCACCACCGGGAGGATCCGGCCGGACCTGGTGGCCGCCTTCCGGGCCGAGATGGACCGGCACGCCGGCGAAGGCGCCGCCCGCGTCGCGGCGGCGGGCTGACGGCCGGCATGCCGGAGGACCGGCCCGCGCCGGGGCGGGAGGCCCGCGGCGGGCGTCTCCCCGTCGTCGACCCCGCCACGGGGGAGGCCTTCGCGGAGGCCCCCGACCAGTCACCGCAGGAGCTGGACGCCGTCGTCGAGCGGGCCCGGGCGGCCTGGTTCGGCTGGCGGAGCGACCCCCCGGCCCGCACCGCCGCGCTGCTCGCGGCGGCCGACGCCGTCGAGGCGGCCCGCGACGACCTCGCGCCGCTGCTCACCCGCGAGCAGGGCAAGCCGCTGGCGGAGTCCCGCGCGGAGGTCGCCCGGACGGCGGCCCGGATGCGCTACTTCGCCGCGCTCGAACCCGGGCCCGTGCCCGTGGCCGACGGGCGGCCGGTGCGCAGCGAGCTGCGGTGGCGCCCGCTCGGGCCGGTCGCCGCGATCGTGCCGTGGAACTTCCCGCTCCAGCTCGCGTCCGCGAAGTTCGCGCCCGCGCTCGCCGCGGGCAACACGGTGGTGCTCAAACCCTCGCCCTACACGCCGCTGGCGACCCGGCTGCTGGCGTCGGTGCTCTCGGCGGCGCTGCCCGAGGGCGTGCTCACCGTCGTCACCGGCCGCGAACCGCTCGGCGCCCGCCTCGCGGCCCATCCGGGCATCCGCCACGTGACCTTCACCGGCTCCGCCCCCACCGGGCGGGCCGTCGCGGCCGGCGCCGCGGCCACCCTCGCCCGGGTCACCCTGGAGCTGGGGGGCAACGACGCCGCCCTCCTGCTGGACGACGTGGACGTCGAGCGGATCGCGGACCGGCTGTTCTGGGCCGCCTTCCGCAACTGCGGGCAGGTCTGCATGGCCGTCAAACGCGTCTACGCCCCGGCCCGGCGGTACGCCGAGGTGGTCGAGGCCCTCGCGGAGCGCGCGAAGTCCGCCGTCGTCGGCGCCGGGCTCGACCCGCGCTCGCAGCTGGGGCCGCTCAACAACGCCCCCCAGCTGGCCCGGGTGGAGGCCTGCACCGCCCGCGCGCTGGCGGACGGTGCCAGGGCCGCGGCCGGCGGCCACCGGCTCGACCGGCCGGGCTACTTCTTCGCGCCGACCGTCCTCGCCGACGTCCCCTCCGGCAGCCCGGTGGTGGCCGACGAGCAGTTCGGGCCGGTGCTGCCGGTGCTGCCGTACACCGGCCTCGACGACGCCGTCGCGGCGGCCAACGCCACCGGCTTCGGTCTGGGCGGCTCGGTCTGGGGGACCGACCTCGACCGGGCGGAGGCGGTGGCCGGGCGGCTGGAGTGCGGGACGGCGTGGATCAACCACCACGCCGAACTCTCCCTCGCCCAGCCCTTCGCCGGTACCAAGGAGAGCGGTGTCGGTGTCGCGGGCGGGCCGTGGGGGCTGTACGGAAACCTCCAGCCCTTCGTCCTGCACCGCCCCCTGGAAGCGGAAGCCGCACCGGAGGCAGGGGGGACGGCGTGGCACTGAGGTTCGACGCGGCGGTGCTGCGCTCGTACGACGGCCGGTTCGCCGTCGAGGAGGTGGTGCTGGACCCGGGACCGGCCGAGGGCGAGGTCCTGGTGCGGATCGCGGGCAGCGGGATGTGCCGGACCGATCTCGCGGTGCGGCGCTCGGGGGGCCGCTCACCGCTGCCCGCGGTGCTCGGCCACGAGGGCGCCGGGACCGTCGTGGAGACGGGCGGGCCCGGCACCGGGCTGAGCCCCGGCGACCACGTCGTACTGAGCTTCGACTCCTGCGGGCGCTGCCGGAACTGCCAGGGCGCGGCCCCCGCCTACTGCGACTCCTTCGCCTCGCTCAACCTCTTCGGCGGCCGCGCGGAGGACGCGGCGCGGTTCACGGACGCGGCCGGGGGCGCGCTGGCGCCCCGGTGGTTCGGCCAGTCGTCCTTCGCCGACTACGCGGTGGTCCCGGCCCGCAACGCCGTCCGGGTCGACCCGTCGCTCCCCGTCGAACTGCTCGGCCCGCTCGGCTGCGGCTTCCTCACCGGCGCCGGCGCCGTCCTCCACTCCTTCGGCGTGGGCGCGGGCGACACCGTCGCGGTCTACGGAGCGGGCGCGGTGGGGCTCGCGGCGGTGATGGCCGCCACCGCCGCCGGTGCGGTGACCGTCGCCGTCGACCGGCATCCCGAACGGCTGGCCCTCGCCGAGCGGCTGGGCGCGACCGCGGTGCCCGCCGGGACGGCGGATCTGCCCGGCCGGATCCGGCACCTGACCGAAGGGGGTGCGCAGTACGCGCTGGACACCACGGGTTCGGAGCGGCTGGTCAACGACGCGCTGCGGGCACTGCGCCCGCTGGGCCACCTCGGCCTGGTGGCCCGGCTGCACGGCACGCTGGCGCTGGCGGCCGGGACGCTGGACCGGGGGCGGCGGATCTCCCACATCTGCGAGGGGGACGCGGTGCCGGGGCTGCTCGTCCCGCGGCTCATCGGCCTGTGGCGGGCGGGCCTCTTCCCCTTCGACGAGCTGATCCGTACCTACCCGCTCGGCGCCGTCAACGAGGCCGAACGCGACTGCGACGCGGGCCGCGTGGTCAAGCCCGTGCTGATCCCGGAGGGGAGGGCGCGGTGAGGGCCGGCCAGTCCGGCCGGGCCGCCCCGGCACCCCGCCGCCGCCCCGTACGCGGGGCTCTCACCCACACCGAGGGAGCACACATGACCGGCACGGCGCAGCAGGACACCGAGCGGGAGGACGTGCAGGGGGGTGTCGGCCTGACCGCGCTCCTGGTCGCCGCGGCGCGGGCGATCGAGACCCACCGGGCGGACAGCCTGGCCCAGGACGCCTACGCCGAGCACTTCGTGCGGGCGGCGCCGGCGTGCGCGAAGTGGCCGCTGCGCGCCGAGCAGGTCCCGGACGGGGACGCCGACCCGCTGTGGGGGCGGTTCGCCCGCTACTTCGGCCTGCGGACCAGGGCCCTCGACGACTTCGTGCACCGCTCGGTACGCGAGACCGGGGCCCGCCAGGCGGTCCTGCTCGGGGCGGGGCTGGACACGCGGGCCTTCCGGCTCGACTGGCCGGACGGCTGCGCGGTCTTCGAGATCGACCGGCCCGGGGTGCTGGACTTCAAGCACCGGGTGCTCGCCGGTCTGGCCGCCACCCCGCGGGCGGCACGCGTGCCCGTCCCGGTCGACCTGCGCGACGACTGGGCCGGGGCGCTGACCGGAGCGGGCTTCGACACGGCCGCACCGAGCGTCTGGCTGGCCGAGGGCCTGCTGTTCTACCTGCCGCCCGCCGCCGAGACCCACCTGATCGACACGGTCGACCGGATGACTCCGGCGGGCGGCGCCCTGGCCTTCGAGGCCAAGCTCGAAAAGGACCTGCTGGTCCACCGCGACAGCCCCCTCTACGTCGCGACGCGCCTGCGGACCGGCATCGACCTGCTCGCCCTGTTCGACCGGCGGCCCCGCCCCGACTCCGCGGGCGCCCTGTCGGCGAGGGGCTGGTCCACCGCCGTCCACACCCCCTTCGACTTCACACGGCTGCACGGCCGCGGCCCGATGCCGGAGGGGAACGACGCGCTGGAGGGCAACCGCTGGGTCTTCGCGCACAAGCCCCGCCCGTGACGCCCACCGCCCCGCCCCGCGGTCCGCCGCCGGCCGCGGGACGCCCGGGCGGCCGTACAAAACACGCCGCGCACGATCCGCCGGACCGGGCAGCAGAACCGTTCGCTGATCCAACGCGTGCCGGACGGCGCCCGTTTGACACCCGTTCACCCGGCCCGCAGAGCGTACGCCAGGGCGAGCGTGCACCCGGATCTCCGGTGCCGCTCGCCGTTTGCCGGTCGCACCGGCACGACTCGGCGGACGGAAGGCGGCACGGTGAGGGTGAAAGAGCTGGCCACGTGGCGTGGGCGGCGGTGGGGCCGGGGCACGCAGCGCAAGGCGGCCGTCGCGGTGGTCGCCGCCGGGCTCGTGATCGTCGGGCTGCCGTCGGCCGGTGCGTCCGGGACGGGGGTCAGCGCCTTCACGGCGCCGCCGCAGTCCTACGACCTGACGGGCGGGGCGTACTGCTCCGCGGCGACCGGACGCGCGGACGCCGCGCTCGACGCCAACCTGATCTCCAACCCGGGCGCGGAGTACGCCACGACGCGCGGGGAGCTGCCGGGCGGCGCGGGCACCACCGCCGGCAGCGGGGTCGCCGACCCCGACGCCGTACTCCTGCCCGACTGCTGGTCGCTCACCTCCACCATCGCCGGCACCGACCCGGCGAACGAGATCGCCAGCGCGGTCGCCGCCTCCTACCCCGGCAAGGCGGGGACGCGGAACTTCTACGGCGGCAGGAGCGCCAACGACAAGGCGCCCGCCGGGACCGTCACCACCGCGACCCAGACGATCGACCTCGCGCCGCTCGGCGACGTCGCGGGCACGCACTTCGCGCTCACCGCGAACCTGGGCGGCTACGCCAACCAGGACGACGCCACCTCCGTCAGCGCCACGTGGGAGGACTCCGGCGGCAAGGCGGTCGACGACGGAACCGCCCGCCCGGCGGTCACCACCCTGGGACCGGTGCTGGCGGCCGACCGGGGCGACACCTCCAGCATGCTCCCGCGCAGCGCGTACGGCACCGTCCCGGACGGGGCGTCCAAGGTGGTCGTCACCCTGACCTTCACCATGGGCGGCGCCGGCCACAACGACGCCAACGCCGACAACCTCGGCCTCGTCGTCGTCGGCGACAGCGCGGTGGCGCCGGCCGGCCAGGACTACGACGAGTCCGGCAACTGCCCCCGGCCCGCCGCGCCCGCCGCGGGCCGGAACCTGATCTCCAACCCGGGCGCGGAGGACCACGTGTCCGTCGCCTACCCCTACGGCACCGGCGGCGGCGTCACCGACCCCGGCACGGCGAACGCCACCGTCGACGTACCGGCCTGCTGGACCGGCCACAGCGACCTGCCGGCCCCCGACGCGGTCGTGGAGTCGAGGACCCAGAAGGCGCCCTACCCCGGCCTGGAGGGATCCCGGTACTTCTCCGGCGGGGCGAACTCCACCGCGACACCGGCGGCGAACCCCGGCTTCACCCCGGCGCCCGGCTTCCGCGGCGACGTCCAGGGCGTGACGACCTCCGCGAGCCAGACCGTCGACGTCGGCGGACTGAACGCGGGCGGCCACCCCTTCGCGCTGTCCGGCCAGCTCGGCGGCTACTCCACGCAGGGCGACTTCGCCGAGGTCCGGGCCGACTTCGAGGACGCGAGCGGCACCACCCTGGCGAGCGCGCGGATCGGGCCCATCACCGAGCCCGAGCGGGTCGCGGCCGCCGACTACCTCGCGGCGAAGGGCGGCACCCCGGCCGACAGTGGCATGCTGCCCGTCCAGACCCTCGGCACCCTGCCCAAGGGCACCGCCACGGTCGTCGTCACGATCTCCGCGACGGCGATCTCCGCGGGCAGCGAGAGCAACGGCGTCGCCGACGACCTCGCCTTCGTCGTCGACCCCACGTCCTCCGGCGTCCACGGGCAGAACTACGACCTCACCACCGGCACCCACGGCACCGACCCCAACTGCCCCGACCGGGTGGCCCCGGCGCTGGACCGCAACCTGGTCTCCAACCCTGGCGCGGAGGAGTACACCTCCGACGTGTGGTTCGGCGCGCCCGGCGACGCCCCGGTGTCCGTACCGGACTGCTGGGCCAGCGCCTCCCCGCTGCCCGCTCCCCGGGCCGTCGCCGAGTCGTACGCCCAGGCGCCGTCCGCCTACCCGCCCGTTCGCCCGGGCAGCCGCGTCTTCTGGGGCGGCCACGACCCGCAGAGCGCGATCGCAGGCGTCGCCACCACCCAGACCCAGCCCATCGACCTCGCCCCGCTCGGCGACGTCTCCGGCAAGTCCTTCGCACTCTCCGGGCTGCTCGGCGGCTACGCCACGCAGAACGACAACGCCGTCGTCACCGCCGACTTCCAGGGCGGCAACGGCGCGACGCTGACGATCGCGAGCATCGGCCCGGTCAAGGCCAACCAGCGCGGCGGCGTCTCCGGACTCGTCCCGCAGGCCTGGTACGGCACCGTGCCCGCCGGAGCGGTCAGGGTCGTCCTGAAGATCACCATGACCGCCGTCAACACCGGCGCCGACAACAACGGTGAGGCGGACGACCTCAGCCTCGTCATCGGTGACAGCACCAGGCCGACCGGACCGATCCTGCAGACCCTGCCCTACGACGCCACGGGCGGCGGGGAGGTCCGCATCGACCCGACCACGGGCCTGCCGCTGCCGCCCGCAGGCGGCCTGTACCGCCCGGCCGGCGTCTCGGCGAGCGGCGGTGTCGTCTACGCCTCCAACACCGGCGACAACGTCCTCGCCGCGCTCGCGAACGGGCAGAGCAAGGTGATCGCCGGCTCGCTGGAGGGCTCCGGCCTGAACGGCGACGGCGGTCCCGCCACCGCCGCCACGCTCTACCAGCCCGGCGGCACCGCCGTGGACGCCGAGGGCGACCTCTTCGTCGCCGACAGCGCCGACAATGTGGTCCGCGAGATCACCCCGGACGGCGTCATCCACCGGGTCGCGGGCACCGGTGACGCGCGGACCGGCGGCTCCTCCGGCCTCGCCGGGCAGGAGCAGCGGGTCGCCACCAGCACGTCGCTGAACCACCCGCAGGCGGTCGCGGCCGACGCGCACGGCGACGTCTACATCGCCGACACCTACAACCACCGCGTCGTGAAGCTCCTGCCGAACGGGCGGATCACCTCCTTCGCGGGCCGCGGCGACGCCGGCTACTCCGGCGACGGCGGCGCGGCCCGCACGGCGAGGCTGACCATGCCCACCGGCGTGGCCGTCGACCGGCACGACAACGTCTACATCGCCGACGCCGCCAACAACGTCGTCCGCAAGGTCGACGGGCGGACCGGCACCATCACGACGGTCGCCGGCGACTACGCCGAGGACAGGGCCGTGGACGACGGCCGCGGCGGCTGGTCCGGCGACGGCGGCCCCGCCGTCCGCGCCCGGCTCAACGCCCCCCAGGGCGTGGCCGTCGACAACGCCGGAAACCTCTTCATCGCCGACACCCTCAACAACGCGGTCCGCGAGGTCACCCCCGACGGCACCATCACCACCGTCGTCAACGCCGCGGCGCCCACGGCCGGCGGCGAGAGCAGCGGCCAGGCGCCCTCCGCCTCGCACCTCAACACCCCGTACGCCGTCGCGGTCGACCTGTCGACCGGCGTCCTGTACGTCGCCGACACCACCAACAGCGCCATCGCCGAGGTCCTGGGCGTCGCCCGCTGACCAGCGGGCCCGCCCCGGCTCCCGGCCCGACCCCACGACGAGGAAAGAAACCCGCATGAACGGCACCAGCGCCACACCGAGCAGCCGCGGCCCCTCGCGGCGCGCCTTCATCGCCGGCGCGGCAGGGGTCGCCGCCGCGGCCGGCATGTCCGGCGTCCTGCCCGCGCAGCTCGCGCGCGCCGCCTCGGCCGGCCGGCGCGGCTTCGACCTCTCCCAGATCAAGCACGTCGTGTACGTCATGCAGGAGAACCGGTCCTTCGACCACTACTTCGGCACCTTCCCGGGCGCGCGCGGCTTCGGCGACAAGAAGGCCGTCCGGCTGCCGAACGGCAACTCCGTCTTCCAGCAGCCCGACCCGGCCAACCCCGACGGCTGGCTCGCGCCCTTCCACATGGACACCGTCACCACCGGCGCCGCCGCGGTGCCGTCGCTCTCGCACGACTGGCGCGACCAGCACGCCGCCTGGAACGGGGGCGCGATGGACGGCTGGCTGGTCTCCCACCTCGCCTCCGACGGCGACGTGAAGGGCTCCTACACGATGGGCTACCTGAAGAAGGAGGACATCCCCTTCCACTGGGCGCTCGCCGAGAACTTCACCCTGCTCGACCACTACTTCTGCTCGGTGCTCGGACCCACCTACCCCAACCGGGCGATCTGGATGTCGGGCACCAACGACCCGCAGGGCAAGCAGGGCGGCCCGATCCTGGAGACGGTGCAGCCCAACACACTGGCCTGGAAGTCGGCGGCCGAGGTGCTCTTCGACGCCGGCTACACCGTCAAGACCTACACCAGCTCCGGCAGCTACAACTACTTCAGCTGGTGGGCCAACTTCAAGGAGCCCGGCCTCGTCCCGCCCGAGCTGTACAACCGGATACGGCTCAACGGCACGCTGTTCGGCGACGGGACGCCCGGCGGCGTGGGCGACCCGCTCAACCCGACCCCGGCCGGCACGCCCTACCTCGGCTTCGAGGAGGACTGCGCCAACGGCACCCTCGCCGACGTGACGTGGCTCTTCCCGGACGGCCCCTACGCCTCCGACGAGCACCCGCCGAACACCCCCGCTGCCGGGGCGTACTTCCTCGCCTCCAAGCTGGAGGCCCTCGCGGCCAACGAGGAGCTGTGGAACTCGACCGTCTTCATCATCAACTACGACGAGAACGACGGCTTCTTCGACCACGTCCCGCCGCCGGTCCCGGACCGCGGCGCCTACCCCGAGGAGTACGTCAGCCTCCCGTCGCCCAGGGGCACCCCCGGCGGCGGCCTGCCGGTCGGCGCCGGCTTCCGCGTGCCCTGCATCGTGGTGTCGCCGTGGACCGTGGGCGGGCACATCTTCTCCGAGGTCTCCGACCACACCTCGCCGCTGCGCCTCATCGAGGCGGTCACGGCGGCGGGCGGGCTCTCGGGGAAGGGCCCGGTCACCTTCGACGCCATCACGCGCTGGCGCCGGAAGACCTTCGGCGACCTCTCCGGCGTCTTCCAGCCGCACGCCGAGCGGGCGCCGTCCGACCCGGAGTTCGAGGCGGGGGCGCGGCTCGCCAACGTCGCCGCGCAGGCGGAGGCCGCCACCCAGCCCATGCCGCAGGTGCCCGGCGCGACCCAGCCCATGCCCCGCCAGGAGCGCTGACCGAAGGCCCGGCCGTGCCGCGCGACGGGGCGCCGTCGCGCGGCACGGGCCGCCCGCGGGCAAAGGACCGCTTTAGACCGGGCCCCGACGATGGACGGGTGGAGACTCGTCCTGTGCACATCCTGTCCGTGGGCACCGCCGTGCCCGGCCTGCCGATCGACAACGCCCGGCTCGCCCGCCGGTTCGGTATGACGGAGACCTGGCGGCAGTGGGTGGACACCTTCGTCGGTGCGGGCACCCGCCACCTGTCGGTCGACCTCGACACCGGGGAGCCCCGCTGGTCGCTGACCGACCTCGCGGCGACCGCCGCCCAGCGGGCGCTGGACGCGGCCGGATTGGCCGGGCCGGACGTCGACCTGGTCGTGATGGGCACCGCGACCCCGGACCAGCTGATGCCCACCACCGCCACCATGGTCGCCGACCGGCTCGGCATCGACGGCGTGCCGGCCTTCCAGCTGCAGTCGGGCTGCTCCGGGGCCGTCCAGGCGCTCCAGGTGGCCCACCAGTTCCTGGCCTCCGGCACCAAGCGCACCGCCCTGGTGATCGGCGCCGACACCACCGCCAAGTACTTCGACACCACCGCGGACCTCAGCACCCTGCCGCCCGCCCAGCTGGTCAACTTCCTGCTCTTCGGGGACGCGGCGGGCGCGGTGGTGCTGGGCACGGGTGCCGGGCGCGGCGCCCGCGCGCTGGTCCACCGGGTCGGCACCACGCTGACCGGCCTGGGCCGGGAGCCCGGGCAGACCCTGCGCTGGTACGGCCCGGCGGACCGCGGTGAGAAGTCCCAGGAGCCGGCCATCGGCGAGAACTACAAGGAGATCGAGGAGTCGGTGCCGCCGATGGCGGCGGAGATCGCGCGGGTGCTGCTGGCGGACCTGGACTGGCAGGAGAGCGAGGTCGACTACCTGCTGCCGCCCCAGCTCTCCGCCCGGATGAGCGAGAAGATCCTGCCGCTGCTGGGCTTCCCGGCGGCCGAGGAGATCGCCTGCGTCACCGAGACCGGCAACACCGGGAACGCCCTGCCGTTCCTGCAACTGGAGCGCGCGCTGGACGAGATGGTGCCGGGGGACAGGGCGCTGGGGATCGCCGTGGAGTCCAGCAAGTGGATCAGGGCCGGCTTCGCCGTCGAGCGGGTCTGACGGCGCGCCGGCACCGGGCGGGTGCGGCCCCCGGCCGCGCCCGCCCGCGGGGTAGACTCGCCGGTATGTGGTGGCCCACCGGTCGGAGGACGTGATGCGGCGGACGCCCGCCCGGGCGGACGCCCTGCGCAACCGCGAGAAGCTGCTCGACGTGGCGCGCACGCTCTACGCCCAGAAGGGCGCCGAGGTGACCCTCAACGGCCTCGCGAAGCAGGCCGGTTTCGGCGTGGGCACCGTCTACCGGCACTTCCCCACCCGCGAGGTGCTGCTGGAGGCGGTCATCGCGGACCGCTTCGACGCGCTCCAGGCACTGGCGGAGGAGCTGCTGGCGGGGCCCGACCCGGGCGGACCGGGGCTGCGGCGCTGGCTGGACGTGCTGCTGGACAACCTCACCGAGTACCGCGGCCTGCCCGCCTCCACCCTCGCCGCGATGCACGACGAGACCTCGCACCTCTACCAGTCCTGCCACGGGATGCGCGCCGCCGCCGCCCGGCTGCTGCGCGCGGCGCAGGACGACGGCACCATCCGCGAGGACCTGGACGTCTCCACCCTGCTCAAGCTGAGCAACGCGGTGGCGCTGGTCACCGAGCAGACCGGCAGGGCGGCCAAGGAGCTGCTGCCCTTCCTGTACGAGGGGATCACCCCGCGCAGCTGACGGGCCCGCAGGCGGACGGGGGCGGGGGGGGGGGCCCGGGGGCCCCCCCCCCGCCCGCCCCCCCCCCCGGGGCGGGGGCCCCCCCGCCCCCCGCCCCCCCCCGCCCCCGCGCCGCCCCCCCCCCCCCCCCCCGGCCCCCGCGGCCCCGGGCG
>NZ_JBIRRA010000028.1:0-39245 GCF_044333485.1 Streptomyces sp. NPDC020983
ACGGGTACGTCCGCGGCATCGCGCTGCACGTCGGCTGGACCGACTACGACACCGCACAGCCCCGGGTCGTGGTCGGCTTCGACCAACTGCCCCTGCTGGACCGCGTCAGCTTCACGACCACCGACCTGGACAAACTCTCCCCGGTGGGGGTAATCGACCGTGTCGACGGCCTGCTCGCCACGGGCGCCCTGACGCAGATCCGTGACCGCGAGCTGGCAGCGATCCAGGACCTGTTGGCCGCCGACGTCGCGGACAGCACACCTGACCCCGTGCCGGACAACGCACCGACGGCGGAGGACATCGCGCCCCCCGCGCCGGTGGAAGCAGACAGCGGGCAGCAGGCGCCGCTCCAGGACCTGATCGACGCCTTCGGCGGCCGAGTGTCACTGACGCACATCGGCAGCCCCCAGCAGGCCGACGCCCTCGCGGCCCGCCTGACCGACGCCCCGACGTGGCAGGACGCCGTGCAGGCCCTCACCGACGGCGCCGTCGCCTCCGACCAGTTGCAGCAGGCGGCGCGCGCCAGCGACGCCGAGAACTTCGCCATCGTCGTCGCCCGCTGGGCCGAGGACTGGACGACCGACCAGTACGCCGACACCGACACCACCGAGTGGCCGCAGTGGGCACGCCTGTACTTCGCTCGTGGAGACCAGGCGGTCACCGACCGGGAGCAGCTGCACACCGCCGTCGCCGCGGCGGTCTACCCGCGCCTGCACGACACCGACACCACACCGGCACCCGGCCCCGGGCCAGCGACAGATGCGCCGACCGAGCCCCCGCCCGCCCCCGAACAGCCCGCCCAGGAACCGGAGCAACACACCGGCCCTTCCCCGGCCATGGCCCGCTGCGCGGCCGTCCTGCGGTACTACGAGCCGCTGCTGCGACGCCACAAGCTGTCCAGCCGGGAAACGGTGGCCTTTATCGACCGGCCAGGCGTGGGCTTCGCCTACGAGCCCGGCAACCCGCTGCCCGACCTCATCGCCGAGATCGGCAAGGTCGGCGAACGTGTCGGCGGCTCCTACCGCGTCAGCTACCACGAGTGGGTCAACTACGACGTCGGCGAGCGCCGCCAGCAGCAGAGCGACACCCTCACCCACCTGAGCATCGACCTCCTCACCCTGTACGGCGGTGAGACCGAGCCCCTGTTCACCGTCGACCTGTCCGCGATCCTTGCCGCGCCACCCGGCACCGTGATCGAGCTGCCGTCCGAGGCGCAGATCGAGGCCGAGGAAGCTGCGGCGGCCCGCATCGTGATCGACCACGACGCCGAGGGCACCGAGGTCCGCAACACCCCGCGCGGAGGTGACCAGCGCATCCGGGACGCTCTGCACGACAGGGGCTTCACCTGGTCGCGGCCCCAGCAGAAGTGGTACCAACGGCGCAGCACCCCCTTCGAGGACCGCGACAGGGCTGTACATGGCCTGCGGGCCACCTTCGAGAAGCTGGGAGTCTCGTACACCTACAACGGCCCCGACGCCGCTCCGGACACCGAGGAGAGCGCCGGGACCGCACCGCAGGACACCGCCGCCCCGGCCGTGCAGGAGGCCTCGGAACCCGACACGCAGGCTCCCGAGGAAGGCACCGCCGCCCCGGAAGCGGCGGACACCGGCGCCCCCTCACCTGACCCCGCCCCGGCCCCGGCCCCGGCCGCCGAGGAGACAACAGCGGCGGGCGGAAGCGACGTACAAGACGCCGCGCTCCCGCCGGCCGACACCGAGCCGGACGCATCCTCCCCGGCCGCCGGCCCCGACACGCCACAAGACGAGCCCGAGGACGCCGACGCCGAGGACGCCGAGGACACTCCAAGAGGTGAGGCGGGCGCGGGGACGGTGATCGTCCAGACCCCGGACGGCCCCGGCACCGTCATCGGCACCGATGACGGCGACCTGGTGCTGGTGACCACCGAGTCCGGTACCCGGGTCTGGGAGAGCGGCGAAGTCCAGTGGCCCGAGGGCACCGCCCGGCCGGAGGACGCCGATCGGGTGGTGAAGGAGCGGCAGAACGCTGCCGACGCGGTGCAGGCCGCCACCGCCGAGGGTATTGAGCTGCGCTACACCGACGGCAACCGACTGGTCGAGCTGGACGTCGACGCCGGACACGGCACGGTGGTCGACGCCGATGGCGCGGTCGTCGGCTGGGTTCGCGCCCGCATCGGTGACGACGGCCGCCGTTACTGGTGGGCGCAGGACGCACGCGGCGGCGCCCCCGACGACATGCCCTTCCATGAAGGGCTGCCGCCCTCTGCGGGTGTCCCGGCGATCCGCGCGGCCGGGAGCGTGCGCTCCGGATCGCATGCGGTCAAGGAACCGCCGTTCCGCGGCCCCGTATCCGCGGAGTACGCCGGCCGCGAGATCCGGCTGACCACCGCTCAGGTCCGCGAGCTGCGCCGCCTGGTGCTCGACGCGGCCTACTCCGACGGCAGCCCGATCGAGCCGCCGGAATGGGTGGGCGCCCACCGCAAGTACGTCCTGAACACCGCGCAGATGACGGCCATCCGTGACGCGGCACGGGCCGCCGCCGAGGCGTTCCCCGGCGTTACCGCCGAGGAACGGCGTACCGCCCGCGTGCTGCGCAATGCCGCCGAGCACCTCGACTTCGAGGTGTACGACACCGCCCGATGGCGGGCCACCATCCCGCCGATCGGTGAGACCGACCCGTACGCCGAGCCCTACCGTCCTCCTGTCCGGGAGGAGATGGCCAGCACGCCGGAAGCACCGGTGGATGCGCCTGCACCCGCACCGGCCGAGACCTCCGGCGAGGCCGCGGTGCCGAGCCGCGTCGACCAGCCGGAGCCTGCGGACGCGCCCACCACCGCGGCCGAGTCCGCTCCGGCGCCCGCCGCGGCGGCCGATCCCGTCACCGGGGAGCCAGGGGACGCCGAGGCACCGGAGGAAGAAGGGCAGCTCGACCTCTTCGCCGCCGAGACGCCAGAGACCCCTGCTCCCGCGCGCCCGACCGGCCGTCGGCGCGGCGGCAGCCAGAAGGAGCCCGCTGTCCACCCCGGCGCCGAAGGCGGCCCGGATGCCGGTCGGCTGGGCGTATACGGGCACGCCGAGCGGGGCCAGTGCGACCGCTGCGGCACCCCCGACACAGAGCGCTACACCATGGTGTGGAGCTGGTGGAACCGCAACGAGTACGGCGGTGACATGGCTGCTGAGTGCGGCAGGTGCGTTGAGCTGACCACGGGCCTGACCTCGTTGGAATACCGGCGCTTGGCCGATGTCGCCGAGTCCCGGCGCGGGGGCCGCCGCATCGAGCCGGGGGACCGTCACGAGAGGAACGGGGCCACCGTCGTCCGCACGGCGGAGAACGAATGGACGGCCGTCCACCTGCTCAGCGGCGCGCGCTACCGGCTGGCCGAGGAGAGCCCCAGCGGATACCGCGGGTTCGTGCTCCGCGACCTGCACGGCGTGTCCCACGGCACCGGTGTCTCGGTGTCCTCCGGCTACGAGCTGGCCGAACGGGCGGCGCTGGGACACACCCCGGAGACCCACCCCAACGACAGCGACGACTGGGTGCTGTCCAAGTACCGCATCGACCTGGACAACCTCGCTCTGCACGAGGGCGAGCGCGTCACGCCCGATCACCCCGACGGCCTCCGGCGCAGCGGCGCCCCCTACGAGCACGGCCCGCGCTGGGACCTGGCGGTCGGGGAGAGCGCCTACCAGGTGGAGCTGCTCTACCAGAAGGGCCAGCACGGCGATGACGGCCACCGCCTGGAGGTCACCGCCCCGGGCCGGGAGAGCGCCCGCCACGTCCACTGGCACGGCGTGCTGGAGTGGGCGCGCGAGCAGACCCGCGACCCCCAGCCCCAACCCACAGCCGCACCGGTCGCTGCACCGCTCGCCGACGCGGAGGAAGCCCTCGCGTGGGCAGAAACCATCCGCGCCAGCACCCCGCGCACCAGCGTCAGCAGTGCCCTGGTCCAAGCCAGGGAGGCATTCGACAGGGCGCAGGCCTCCTACGCGGCCGGCCGCCTCGCGGCAGGAGACAGCCACCTGTCCGCGGCGCGCAGCCACGCGATCCTGGCCCGCCGACGCGAGAGTTCACATACCGACTTCCGGCCGCTCAAGGACGCCATCCGCCGGTTCCATGACGCGGCAGACCAGATCCTCTACCCGGGCGGTGCGGGATGGCGCCCGGCAGTCGGCGACGCCGTCCGCTCCCGACACCTGTACATCCCCGACTCGCGGGGTTTCACCGTGCAGGTCGTGGCAGTCAGCGAGGACGGCATCCTGGTCCGATCGGCAATGACCGGCGACAACGAGCAGTTGATGCAGCCCGCCGACCTGGGGCCGCATCCCGATCTCGACTGGCAGAACCAGCCCTTCCGCGCACCCGATGAGCCGAGGGCCTCGGAGCAGCAGCGGCGGGCACTCCTCGCACTGCCGCCGGAACCAGGCCCCGCCGAGGTGGACCAGGCGGGACAGCAGGACGAGACACAGCTCGACCTGTTCACCGAGGCTCCCGCCGAGACAGCACCCGAGGTCGCCGTGTCGCCGGAGGCACCGTCACCCGCCGCCGACCCGTCGCCCAGGAGCACGGGCTGGGGCCTGGTCGACGGCGAGAACATCGCGTACCGCGGCCAGTGGGACGGCCGCTACGAGATCACACTGCCGGGCGCCAGCTACCTGCTGTTTCAGCCCTCCATCGAGTACCGGCGCACGAAGTTCGCCGTCTCACTGAACGACCAGCCCCCAGGCACCACGCCGAGGCGGCTGCGGCGGTTCGATGACCCGGACGAGATCATGCCGTGGGTCCGAGCACACGCCTCGAAGAACCAGACATCCGGGTGGACCTTCCGTGACGGCGCCTGGGCTGAGATGCCCGCTTCCGTCGCCAAGCCGGTCACGGAAGTCGCGGCCGAACAGGACAGGCAGCTGCCGTTGCTCGGGGACACCGACGCTGTCGCGCCGCCGCTGGCGCCTGCGGCCGACACCCTCCCGGAGGAGACCGCCACGGCGGAACCGGTCGCCGACGCTGCGACTCAGGACGAAGCTCCCGGACCGGAACGCCAGGCCGACCCCGGAGAAGCGGAACCGACGATCGACAGGGGGGACATGACCACACCGCCGTCAACTACGGATACCGACGACACCGTGGCGGTTGAGGAGCCGCCCGAGCCCCAGCCCTTCACCGACATCACGACGCTGGCCGCCGATCCCGGCTACGAGCTGCACCTGACCGGGGTGGATGGGCAGGCTCCCACCGCGGGCGAGCTGCGGTACGGCGGCGCCACGATCGCCGACGTGCGGCTGTCGGCATCGGGGCGCTGGTTCGCCCGTATGTCGATCGACGGCATGCCCGCCGACGTCACGGCCCTGACCGGCTCGCCGCAGGACGCGGCTCACCAGGGTGCCACGATGTTCGCCGTGTTCACCTCCACGCCCTACGGCGAACCGCCGCAGGCGGCTGCTGCCGACGGGCCGCTGTCCCGGGCGGACCGACTGCGTGCGGACCTGCGCGACGCTGCCCAGGTGCACCTCGACGCCATCACCGCGGCGGCGTCCCGGGTGCGCGCGAACTACCCACAGATCCCGCAGTTCCAGGAGCTGAACACCCGGCTCGCCGGCCTATCCGCGGCGGTCGCCGAGGGGCACAACTCCCGGCAGATGACTGCGAACCTCACCGCGGTCCAGGAGGCGGTCAACGCCTGGGGTGAAGCCCTGCCGACCGACGCCGCCCTTGATGAGCGGCAGTTCCTGGCGTGGCCGTTGGCGCACCTGCTGTACGACGCCACGCGCCTGCACGGCCGCATCCAGGCCACACTGGACGCGGTGCAGGCCGAGCGTGCCCAGGCTGAGCGGGAGGCCGCGGCAGCTGCCGTTGAACCGGTCGCGGCGCGGGAGGCCGCCGTCGTCCAGCAGCCGCAGCCGGACCCGTCGGCAGAACCGGCCCGGGAGGCAGTACGCGGCCCCGTGGTGACGCTTAGCCTGCGGGTCGCCGGCGACGGAGGAGTGGCCGCCCAGGTCGAGATGGGAGAGATCGCGCACGTTGCTGTCCTGCCGGGCGTCGCCGCCGTCGACCTCCCGGCCCTGTCCCTCCCAACCACGGCGGAACTGCCCATGCTGGTCCGCCCGGCCGGCGGGGAAGGACAGCTACTGGGTGATGAGGAGACAGGCCGGTGGCTTGCCCGTCACCTCGACCGCGACCCGCTGTCCCCGGCGTGGACCAACACGGCGGTACGGGCCGCGCTCGTAGTCGTGGTGCGGGACGCCCTGCGGGACCAGGCGGCGCCCAGCGTGGACGACATCGCCGACTGGCTGGTGGAGACCGCGACCGAGCACGGCGATTTGCTGCTGGCCGCCCACACCGTCGGCAGTGTGGAGGCCTTCGCACCGGTCTTCGCTCGGGCTGCCGACGCACAGGTGACTGCCGACGGCGGCGAGCACCTGGTGTGGCGGTACTTCTGGAGCGACGACGGCGCCCAGCGCGATGCCGTGCTCGACCGCGCCGTTGAGCGCGCGCACGAGCGGCTGCTCGCGGAAGACGCCCCCGCGGTCGCGCCCGCCCCGGAGCAGGCCGCCGCAGCCCAAGCGACGGAGCCAGCAGCCCCGCGCCCCGACGCACCGAAGGACCCCGAGATGGCCACACCCGCCCATCCCGCGACACCCGAGAACCGGGAGGCGGCGGACCCGGCTCCCCCCACCGCACCTGCGGGCGCCGAACCGGGCAAGGGGCAGCCTGCGCGGGCTGAGGCCGAATCTCCCACCGCTGCGGAGCCCGTGGGCGACCTGCCGCTGTGGGCGGACCCGATGGACGCCCCAGAACCGGCGGCAGACCGCCCCCTCGACGTCGTCGGTGACTTCGCGGCCGTCCAGGAGGCGTGGGACGAGCACATTCCTGCGGGCAACGGCACGGGCGCGGACCTGTTTGCCTCGGTGGAAGAGGATCTGGTCCGGCTCGAAGCGCTATTCGCCGAGGTCGTCGCCAGCAGGGCGCCGGCCGTCACCCCCGAACCTCAGGCCGCCCCCGAAGCGGCCCCCGCATCCGGCCCGGCGCCGGCCGATGCGGAACAGCCCGCCCCCCCGCCCCCGCCCGCCGAACCGAAGGCGACGACAAAGGACCGCGATCCGCAGCAGCGGGCGGACGCCGTGAACACGGCACTTCGGGAGGCCGACACACACGCGCCGACCCTCCGGGACATGCCGGAATGGCAGCGCATCCAGACGGTGCGAGGCGCGTTCGGCAACCTGGCGCGCGTCATCGCGGAACGCGCAGGCGAGCACCTGAACAACCTGCTGGCGGACGGCCGCCTGGGCGACTACCTGCGCAGGGTGTCGATCCGTGTGTGCGAGACGATCGCCAAGTGGGCTCAGGCCGGCGCTGACTGGCTCCGCAAGGGCGGCCAGCGCGACGCCGACGGCCGCGGCGAGCTGCCGAGCGCGGAAGCACTGCTGCGACTGGGGGATGCGACCATGGACTACCGCGGTCCGCGGCGTGGCCCCAGCGCAGACGGAGCCGACCCCGCTTCGCCTGCCGCCGCCCAAGCGTCGACCGTGGTCGACGTCCCGGCGATGCGCGCGATGGGGGAAGCCCTTAACCGCCCCATGCCGGGCGCCACCAAGCGGGTCTCCACGGCTGCCGCCCGGGGCCGCTCGACCACCGCCAAGCGCGTAGCCAAAAAGACCGCCTCGGGCACCGCTTCGGGCGCCGAGCAGCCAGGGCACCTGCGTCGCCCCGGAACCGAGCAGCCGCAGGCCCCCAAGCCCACCCGCTGACCTCGCGGGGGCGGACGACTACCGGTCGTCCGCCCCCGCCGGAGCGTCGGGAGAGATGGTCAATCTGGCCAGATAAACCGCGGGCTGCCGCGGTTCCCTCCTGCCCCGGGCTGGGGCCGTGGTGAGGGGTGCGGGTCCGTGCGGCCCGGGCTCCAGCGGCGTGAACAACTACGCCCGGGCGACGGTCGCCTAGGCGCCGCGGGCGGCCGTACGGTCGACGGTGGCCAGCCCGGTGATGGCGCTGACGCGCGGGGCGGGGACGCCCGTCAGGGTTTCCTCCTGCGGCAGGGTCGTGCTCTGCTGCCAGTGCGAGACCGGCCCGGTCTCCGTGCGGACCGGGTAGACGTACCGGAGGCCGCCGGACGGCCCCTTGGCGGTGTGGATGGCGTCCAGCAGCGTCCCGGCTACTGCCTCGGCGCGGTCCTTCGCGCACACTGCGGCCTCGCGCCAGGTGGCGGTGCCGTCTTCTTCCTCGGTCGGCAGGGTTACGCACACCAGCAGCCGCTGGCCCGGGGTGCTGCTCCACCGGCCGCTGGGTGCGCGGTCGGTAGCCTCCGGCTCCAGCTGTACGCCGATGATGCGGTCGGCCCGTACCCACTGGTCGCCCACCCGGACCCACGTTGCGGCGAGTTGCGTCACGTCGATTCCCCTCGGTGACGGGTGAGGTACGCAAAGGGGCTTCCCCCGTCCTGGGAATCCCCCCGGAAAGAAAGTCAAGGCGCGCTTTTCCGGTCTGTCAACTTTTTCGCGCTGCGCAATATTCGGCATCTCGTAAGCTTTTCGCATAGC
Organism: Streptomyces sp. NPDC020983; assembly: GCF_044333485.1. Taxonomy (NCBI): domain Bacteria; kingdom Bacillati; phylum Actinomycetota; class Actinomycetes; order Kitasatosporales; family Streptomycetaceae; genus Streptomyces; species Streptomyces sp. NPDC020983. Next base: position 8,511 of record NZ_JBIRRA010000028.1, read on the forward strand.
GCAATGGCGTCACGAGGCGTGTTTACCTGATTCCTGTATTTCATATGCCGAATGAAGCGGGTTTCGCCTGGCGAAACGGGCGCCCGCTTTGGTGTGATGTAAAACTATGATGCCGTTCCGCCTGACGCATGTAGGGTTGTGATCACTTCGTGTTAGGTTGTGATCACAGCTTCGGTACGGATCAGCCGGGGGGCTGCGAAGGGGGGTGGCGAGGGTCTAGTGCAGGGGCCGCGCGTGACTGACTGCTCGTCACGCCGTCGGCCTGTGGGGAGGACCGCCCGCCTTCATGCGAGGGCAGGGCGGCATGCGCGACAAGGAACAGCATGCTTAGCCGCACCACAGCAAAGGACATTCGGACCGTCGAACCCCGAACGGGCGACTCCCACAACGAACGCTCGGTGGGAACTGCTCACGCCCGACGGGTCATGCTCGTCATTCAAGCGTTCACGCACCTGCCCGGCGCCGATCATGGCCCGAGCGAACTCGCCGCCGCCACGGGGCTGAACATCACCGTCGTGTACCGCATTCTGCAATCAGGAATCGACACCTCCATTTTTCTGCGCGTGCCACCGGGCCGGTACCGGCTCGGACCCGGCGCCGCGCAGATCGGCACGCAGGCCATGGCCGCCACGGTGCTCGACGCCGGGGCCGCCAGCCCCGTCCTGGACCGGCTCAGCCGCGCCGTGGACGGCTTCGCGCAGCTGTGGGTGCTCTCCCCGTACGGCGGCCCCCGCAAGGCCTACGCTGCCAGCTCGCCCGGGCGCTACGGCTTCGAGTCGCTGGGCCTGTCGGCCGCGGACCTGATCGAGGTCGGCCCCTCCCTGCGCGTCGGGGCCGCCGGACGCGCCATCGCCGCCCACCTGCCGCCGTTCCTGGTCTCCGGCATCCTGGAGCAGCCGCTCCCTGCCGGCGCCGGGCAGGTGCAGACCGCCGAGCAGTTCACCGCATCACTCCCCGAGATCCGCACCTCGGGCTACGCGCTCTCCCGCGAGGAGATCCCCGGCTGGAGCGAGGTGGCCGCCCCCGTGATGTGGGGTGACGCGGTGTACGGGGCCGTCTGCGTCCTCAAGCCGACGTCGCTGATGTCGGCCGACCTGGCGCCGTCCGCGATCACCGCCACGATCACGGCTGCCGAACGCCTCACGCTTCTCGTCTCGGGCGTGAACGACCGGTACGCCGCAGCCGGGTAGTCCCCCCCTCCCGGCGCCACGGGCCGCCCCCGCACCCGGCAACGGGCGCCGGGGCGGCCCTTGGCCTACCTGGTGCCTGCCGTGCCGGGAGTTCCCGTCAGATCACCGGAGGACAGCCGGGGCAGGACCACACGAAGGTGTGAGGGGCGAATCGCAGGGGCCGCTCGTGGGGGTTCCCTCGGCCGCGCCACCCCAGCTCGTGCAGCGGGCGGGTGCCCTCCCGGCCGGGCGGGCGGTCCACGGTGGCGCCGCGGCGGTCGCAGGCGATGACCGGGTCCTTGTAGTGCGTGGGCATCGGGCCGCCGTCCTTTCCGAGGACACCAGGGTATCCAGGGCGCTCTACCGGCTGCCGTCCTGCTCGGCGGCCCTGCGCCTGGCCTCGGCGAGCACCCGGTGGACCAGCTGGACGCGCTCGCGGTGCGGGGTGGGCGATGTCGTCCCCTTGTCCGCGCGGATCACGCACCGCTGGTCCGGGGCGGCCGTGCAGCGCGGGCACGTCACCTTCGCCCACAGCTTGTCCTCGTCCTCGCCGGACTGCCGGGGTGCGGCCTTGGCGCGCTCCGGCTTAGGGCAACGCCCCGCCAGGTGCGCCGGTTTGCCGCGCTCGGAGCGGCGCCGGGCGTCCTTGTCGATCGGGTAGCCGCACACCGCGCAGACCAGGGGGCCGCGGCGGCGCGCGGGCTTCCTGGACGGTTGCGGCCTCTGCGCGGGGACGGTGCTGGTACTGCCGTCGGCCCGGGTGACGGTGACCTCCGACGCCGGCGGGACGTCGTAGGAGCGCAGGCGCGGTGTCGCGGTGTGCGTCTGGCCCTTGCGGCCTCCCCGGCCGGGGCGGTTGGTCATGGCGGCAGCGTAGCGGCGGGCGAGCGCGGTGAGCGCCTGGACGGGCGGTGCTGCGGCGCCGAGCCGCCCGTACGGGCGACGACTTCCGGAATCTCACCTCTTAAGAGGTGAGATTCGTGCGGGTCTGTAGCAGGAGGAGAGATCAGCCGCGGAGACAACGGTGAATCCCGCCGGACGCCGCCGGCGGTGTGGGACAACTGATCGGTGAACCACCGAGCACAGGGACGTGCGGGCGTACAGGCCCGAGCCGTCCATGCAGTCGCGTACTCCTGCGGGCCGCGCCAAAAGAGCCCGGCCGATCCACTGGGCAGTGAGTCCGGGCGAGCCGCGTGAGTGTCCTGCGCAGCCCCCGCTTCCGCAGGTACCTCATCGGTCAGGGTGCGTCGCTGTTCGGCGACTCCCTGGTGCCGTTGACGATCGCGATAGCCGCGCTGCACGTCGCGGGCGCGGGCGGGCTGGGAGTGGTGCTGGCCGCGAACAGGGTGCCGATCGCGGTGCTGGTGCTGGCCGGTGGGGTGCTGGGGGACCGGCTGCCGCGCCGGTGGCTGATGGTCGGCGCGGACGTGCTGCGGTGCGCAGTTCAGGCGGTCAGCGGACTTCTGCTGGTCTCCGGGCACGCCGGGCTGGCGTCGCTGGTGGTGTTGCAGGCCCTGGCCGGGGTGGGCACGGCGGTCTTCGTGCCGGCCGCGTCGGGGCTGGTGCCCTCGCTGGTCGATGAGCACCAGGTGCAGGCGGCGAACGCGGTGCTGGGCCTGGTCGGCAACATCAACAAGGTGGCGTCGATTTCGCTGGCGGGAGTGTTGGTGGCGACCGTTGGGCCGGGCATTGCGCTGCTGGTCGACGCGCTCACCTTCGCGGTCAGTGCGGTCTCACTGGCCGGGCTCCGGCTGCCTGACGCCGTCCGGCGAACCGCGCGGCCGGGGCTGTGGCGGGAAGTCCGCGACGGGGCACGCACGGTCGCGTCGATGCGGTGGCTGTCCACGCTGCTGGTGTACGGGGCGCTGCTCCAGGCCCTGGTGATCGGCCCTCATATGGTCGCGGGGCCGCTGCTGGCCGAGCAGCGCTACGGCGGCGCGGCCGAGTGGGCGGCGATCGGCGTGGTGCAGTCGGTGGGCTCGATCGCGGGCGGGGTCGTGGCGCTGCGGTGGCGCCCGCGCCGGCCGCTGGTCTCCGCCGTGGCCCTGGGGCTGCTGATGGTGCCCTACCTGGTCGCGTTCGCCCTGGGCGGGCCGCTGTGGCTGGTGTGCGCGCTGGCGGTGCTGGTCGGGGTGCAGGGGTCGGTGTTCGTGACCGTGCAGGCCACGCAGATGCAGCAGCGGGTGCCGGAGGCTGCCCGCTCCCGGGTGGCGGCCTGGTCCCAGCTGGGCAACCTGGTGGCGCTGCCCGCGAGCTTGGCGGTGGCCGGGCCGCTCGCTGCGCGGCTGGGCGGCGGCCCGGTCCTGCTGACGGCGGCCGGGTGGCTGACGGTCTCCACCGTGGTGGTGCTCGCCAGTAGGGCACTGGAGAGGTCGGCGGGCACCACCACGGACGCGGGGGCCTCGTCACAGGCGCCCGCGCCCGCCCGGCAGTAGCCGGAAGCGGGCGCGGGCTGCGGGCTGTACAGGCGCCGGCGGGGGATTCTCGCGGGACGGCCCGGCCTGGCGGCTCGGGCCTTGGGTGTCGTAGACCTGGCGCCAGGTGTCGGCGGGGTCGGGCACGTGCACCGTCAGCGCCTGCGCGAGCAGGTCCCGCAGCGCGCGGGGCATCAGGTGTGGCGGATCGGCAGGTCTCGCAGGGTCACCTGCGGCTGGCCCTGGCGGTGCAGGTAGTCCACGCAGCCGCGGGCGGCCCGGCGCTTGATGGTGCCGTGGGCGTAGGTGGCCAGGCACGCGGTGAAGCCGTCGGCGATGTACGCGCCGGGCATCGACCAGATGTCGGGGTGGTTGGAGTCCAGCTGCGCGATCGAGTAGTTCCGCTTGATGTTGGGCACCACCGCGACCCTCGCGGCCGACAGCGCGGCGACACCGTGCAGCATCTCCTCGTAGGAGTCGGCGCCGAGTACGTAGTCGGTCTCCACGATCGGGAACCCGGCCGCGTGCGCCCGCTGGTACTTCGCCACGTGCTCCTCGAAGGTGACGGCGCCCTTGTGGCGGCCCCACTGCCTGATCCGCTCGGCGTCGTTGAAGCACTCCACGGTGCCGATGAACCCCAGGCAGCCCGCCGCGCGCAGCTGCTCCATCGCCGCGCTGGAGTGGATGGCGTAGGTGAAGGGGAAGAACGCGGCGTTGGCGAAGCCCTGCCGGCGGTACTCGGCGATCAGGCGCAGCATCATGTCGAGTTCTTTGGCTTCGTCGGGCTGGCAGCCCGTGGTGATGTTCACCGAGATCAGCTCGGCGCGGTCCCAGCCGCGGCGGTCGTAGTCCGCCGCGATCTCGGCGACGTGCGCGGCGATGTAGTCCCGCGGCGGCGGCGTCCAGCTCCCGACCTCGTTCCTGTTGCAGCCCAGGCAGCCGCCCGCGCACGTGCTGTAGGGGCTGATAATCGCGGCGGTCGGCAGTTCGGCCAGGTCGGGGCCGACCCGGCTGTAGTAGTGGTTGGACGCGCCGAAGATCCCGGCGTGCAGCCGCGCGGCGGCCAGGACCTCGCCGGTCGGCTTCCACACGACCCGAGCCCCCGGGCCGTCCGCGTCGCGCTCGAACAGCAGCGGACTGGACGGGGCGTAGTAGGGGATGCAGATGGTCTGGAAGTTCCGCTTGCCCTGCTCGGGGTCGGCGTAGATGAGCGTGTAGGTCCGCTGGTCGCGGGCCTCGGTGGTGTCGCAGCCGGTGAAGCCGACCATGAGGCTGAGCAGCTGCGTGCGCGAGAGGCTGGTGTCCGGGTCGACCAGGTGGGAGTCGTCGGCCGGGGTGTAGGTGTCGAGGTACGTCCGAGCCCGGATGAACCATTCGACCAGCCGGGCCGTGATCTGCGGATCGCGGTCCTCGGCCTCGGGCTGGCGGTTGGTCACCATGAACGGTAACGACATGGTGTTCTGGCTGGTGGGGAGCGTCCCAGGGGTGGTCATCGTGTGCGTCCTTCGCCTACGGGGCGCCGTTGTCGGCGCCGCTGCGGTGCCAGTCCACCCCTGCGGGAGAGCTGTGACAGCGGTGCGGCCAGGAGCGGTTCGTAGCGGTCGGGTGCGGGCGGGAGCGCGCAGTCGCGGAGAACCGCGAACCGCGTCTACGCTCCCTGGACAGCGCGCAGCGGCCTGGGGAGGGCGGATGGTGGATGCTTCGTTCGGAGGTCTGTTGAAGCAGACCGGCTTACCGGTGAGCAAGTTCGCACAGCGGCTCAATGCGGCGGCGGCAGCCGCGGGCTTGCGGGACGAGGTGCACCCCAAGACGCCGTACAAGTGGATCAAGGGTGAAGTGCCGGCGCGCGAGCACTGGCGTGCGCTGTGCGTGAGCGTGCTGAGCCAGGAGCTTGGACGCCGCGTGACTCTGGCCGACCTCGGGTGGCCGGAGGATGAGGAGAAGGCAGAGCACTTACCTGCCGTTGACGGCCTGGACACGACCTGGGACGCCGAAGGGGCCTTGCGCGCCCTGCACGCCCTCACCGACGCTGGGGACGTGCACCGTCGACATCTCCTCCTCTTACTGGGCGCGTCGATCACCGCCCCTGCCCACGAATGGCTCCTCGCTCACCCCGTGGGCGACGTCACCCGTTCCACGGGGACGGCCGTGTCCGTGGAAGTGGTCGATCACCTCGACCAGATCACCGCGAGCCTGCGCCGCATGGACGACCGCGGAAGCGGCGGCGACCTGCTGGCCCTGATCCGCGAGAGCCTGCGGTACGTCACAGGCCTGCTCGACACCCACCGCTACACCGACAGCGTCGGGCGCCGCCTGCACGCCACCGCCGGCGAACTCTTGCGTCTGGGCGGGTTCTCCGCTTTCGACGCCGGCCAGCACTCACTGGCGCAGCGCTACTTCGTCGCCGCCCTCCACAGTGCCCAGACAGCAGGCGACAGGGCTCTCGGCGCCAACGTCTTGGGCTTCATGTCCTGCCAAGCCAAAGACCTCGGCGGCGGCCGGGAGGCCGTCCTGCTCGCCGAGACCGCCCGCGCCGGCTACCCCGGCGCCAGCGGGACCGTCAGCGCGATCCTCGCACTGCGGGCCGCGGAGGCGTACGCCACCGACCGCACGGCCAGTGCAGCCCGGCGGGAGACGGACACCCGGGCCGCGATCGATGACGCCTTCACGGCCTTGGACAAGACGGCTGCACCTTCATCCGGTACGCCCGCCTGGAGCTACTGGATGACTCCCTCGCAGGCCCACGCCCAAGCGGGATTCTGCTACCTGCGCATCGGTGACCACTCCCGCGCCCGCAACCACCTGCACCGCAGCCTCCAGAGCCAGGGAACGGACTACTCCCGCGAGCATGCACTGCGCGACGTCCTGCTGGCCACCACCTATCAGCAGCAGCCCCGCCCCGACATCGCGCAGGCCCTCGTGCACGGCAACCAGGCCGTCGACCTGCTGACCACCGAGGTCGACTCGCCCCGCTGCGTCGGCCACCTCGGCGCCCTGGTCACCGGCCTTGGACCGTACCGCCGATCCCCCGGGGTGACGGACTTCATCCAGCGCGCCCGCCCCGTTCTGACCGCCGCCTGACGCGGCGCCGCACCCGGCACCGTGAGCGTGGTCATCGCACCCGGATGACGGTCACGACCGCGTGCCGGGTGCTGCCGGCGGCAGCTTCGACAACGAGCCCGGGCCTGATCGCGGTGAACACCTCACCCCCGGCGGCGCGGGCCAGCCCGCCCGGCTCGACCTGCGCCAGGTGCGCCGCGACATCGGCGGAGATCCGCGCGTCCAAGCGCTGGGACATCGCCCGGCGGCCGTCCGGCAGCTCCACGACGACAGCACGGGGCCGCCGGTAGGTGCCGGTGAAGCCGACCACGACCAGGTCGACCACGTCGGAATGCCTCAGCTTCTTCCAGATTCTGGCTGCCCTATACGAACCGCCCGCGGGCTTGGCCACGATGCCCTCGACCCCCTGCGCTCGGAGGGCGTTGTACCAGAACAGGGCCACTTCCGGATCATCGGTGACGGGTACCGGCTGAATCGGCGGACCGAGGTCGCCGACGGCCTCCAGTAGCAACTGACGCCGCTCCGTCCACGGTCGGGCTCGCACGTCCCCATGCCGGGCCGTGGCGATGATGTCGAAGGCCGCGTACGACGCGGGGTGCTGCCGGGCCAGAGCTGCGACCCGGGCGGGCGAGGACGCCATACGGCTCTGCGCGGCGCTGAAATCCAACCGGCCGGAGCGGAACACGACCGCCTCCCCGTCCAGGATCACACCGTTCTCCAGGGCCATGCCCGCCGCCGCGAGGTCCGGCCACGACCTGGTGCTGTCGCGCCCTGCGCGGGACTGGCACCGCACCCCGCCGACGGATCGGCGCATCACCATTCGGTGCCCGTCGTACTTGGGTTCGTAGAAGTACGGCCCGATCGGCAGGGACGACACCGGAGCAGCCAGCGCGACTGCGATGGGGTCCTCCATCACGCCAGCGTGCCGCAGGCTGCGGCGAACGGCACCCGGTAGGGCGTCCTGCCCGTCACGGTGCGGTGGCGGGGGGCCGTTCGCTCGTTCCGGTGAAGTCCGTAAGGCACCTTACGGAAAACCCGTAAGGTGCCTTACGCTTATGGGATGGAAGAGAAGAAGGACGAAGCCGCGGCGCCGGCGCCCGTGCGGGTGCCGCCGCGGTACGCGGAGCTGGTTCAGCAGTGGGGGCCGCCGGTCGGGGTGGAGGAAGCGCGCACCCGCTGGGGCCAGCTGGTGGCCGCCGCCGAGGGCGGCGCGGTCGTGCTGGTCACCCTCGACACCACCGAGGCTCGCGGGTATCCGACGTGGGCCGCACTCGCGCCCCTGGACAAGGTCGCCGACCCCGGCCGGTGCCCGGTGTGGCCCCTGACCTCCGCCCGGCCCAAGCTCGCGGAGGTGATCGCCGACGCCACGCGCTTCCCCGCCGGGGCGCCGCAGGTCCTGACTCGTCACCGGCGGCCGGTCGCCGCCGTGGTGGCCGCGGTCACGTTGGTCGACCTGCCGCCCGACGGTGAGCGCATCGACGTCGACGCCTTCCTGCGGGAGGGCGGCACCATCACCCTCGAATTCGACCCAGGGCAGGACGGCGCGACCGACCCGGAGGGCGAGGTGCTCCAAGAGCCGATCCCCGCCGGCTACATCGCCCGCGCCAAGCAGCCGGACGGCAGTGAGGTCGGACAGGGCGAGGGCGACAGCGTGGCTGAGGCGATGCTGCGGCTGTGGCGCCCGCCCGCGCACCTGTACTCGGCCGAGCCGCCCTTCCCCGACGGCTGGAGCCCCCAGCCCGACACCGACCCGTGGGCGCCCGACTCGCGGTGACCATCAACGACAAGGAGTTGCACGTGACCGCTGCTGTTTCCAAGCCGCTGGCCTCGTACGGGCCGATCCAGTTCCGTGACCGGATCGGCCTGGCCGAGTGGCAGTTCGAGCGGGCCTTACGCCTGGCCCTCATCCCGCCCGCCGACCAGGGGGGCCGCTGGTCAGCGGCCATCTTCACCGATGTCTCCGGCCGCGTCGACGCGCTGCGCGAGCAGGTCGGCACGCTCCCCGACGTGGGGGCCGCCCGCGCCGAGCAGCACCTTGCCGAGCGGTTCGGCATCACCGTCCACCCGGGAACGGCCGCCGAGCTGGCCCGCCGCGGACACCTGCCGGCCCGCGGGGAGTACAAGGGCCACACCCTGTACTGCGGGCTGACCCTGGAGCGCTTCGCCGACCGCCGCAAGGTCGCGCGGGCCTCCGCCGCCGGCCGCACGTACACCCGGGACGACGCGGCCCGTTTCCTCAGGCTGCGCTCCGCCGACTTCGACCACCTTCTGCGCGCGGGCCTGCTGGCCCACTCTGAGACCACCATGTCCACCTGGCACAAGGGCGTCATCGTCCGGCTCTACCGGCAGGCCGACCTCGACCGGGTGCTGCGCTCCTCCCGGATCGACTGGGCTGCCGTCCGGGAGACACCGGCGGGGCACCGGTCCCCGCTGGCCAAGCTCCCCACCGCCCCCGTCGCCGAGAAGGTGGCCCTGTGACGCTCGTGCTCGCGCTCGCCTGCGCGGGGCCTAACTGCCTGGCCCTGCACCTCGGTTCCCTCTTCACCGCGGCGGAGGCCCGCGTCCACGCGGAGGAGTCCGGGTGGGAGATCACCGCCCCGGGCGGCGTGTACCGGGACGTGTGCCCGGCTTGCCGTGCCGGCCGGGGGCCGGTGCTGGAACGCGGGCTGTGCCCGGTGTGCATGGGTACCACGGTGGACTTGCCGGAGGGGATGCGGTGTCACTACTGCGACACCGTCACTCTCACCGCGGAGGACGCGACGCGCGCCTGATGTCCCGCAGTGCAACAGGCGCCCGAAGCCAGGAGAGGTGGCTTCGGGCGCCTCATCGTGTTGTCAGGCGGGGATGCAGCCGACGCTAATGTGCCAGTACGGGCCGCCGTGCGGTCCGAGGTGACGGCCGAGGGTCGCAAGGTCGGTGTCGGGCAGACCGGGAGCCACGATCAGGGAGAGGCTTCCGCCGCCGTAGCGGGCCAGGGCCGCCCACTGGTGGATGCGGGGGTCCGAGGGGATGACGATGCGGGCCGCGCTCTGCTCGCACAGCAGCTGGATCGTCACCCGCCCGTCGTGCTCCAGCGTCCACCGGGCCTGCGAGTCCGCGGCCCGTGCGGTCTCCTCCCGGGGGACGAGTCGGTAGCGGGTGACGAAGTCGTGCACCACGTCGTCAGGCACTCCCTCGTCCACCACCAGGACCAGGGCGACGATGACGCCCTGGTCCGTCTGCATGCCGGTGGGAACTGCCAGGGCGGGCGGGGTGCCCTCGTACAGCGTCCCGCCCAACGCACTTCCGCTCACAGGCCGATCCCATCGGTCGCGGCGTCCTCGAACGCCTCGCCTTCGTCTACGTACTCCCAGAAGACCGCGCTGGTCTTGGACCAGCCGCCCTGGCTGCGGAGCTTCTCCGGCCGCTTGCCGTTCTTGCGGCCGGTGGTGACCAGCCCGCGCCGGGCGGAGTGCCCGGTGATCCGGCGCCCGGTCAGCCCGGCGTACTGGGCGCAGCGGGCGAGCGCGCGGCCGACGCCGTCGGGCGACAGCCGTTCGGTGCCCAGGTGGCCCCACTGGTCGACCGGCAGGAACGCCGGGCCGTCGGGGTCGGCGCCGGCGGCGAGCTTGGCCTCGTGCCAGGCCAGCCAGCAGCGCACCGGGCAGCTCGCGCGGTGCTCGCCGTAGGTCACCGGCGCGTCCCGTCCCGGGCGGCCCTTCACCGAGGGGACGTGCACCATCAGGCCCTCGTCCACGACTCGGATGAACGGGTCGTCCATCTCGGACATCTCTTCGTTGCGCCCGGCCACAGCGAATTTCAGCGCGTTGAGCGCTTGGTCCCGCAGCCGGGCCAGCTCCGAGATCCGGTGGACGCGTCGTCGGGCACCCGCCTCGGGCGCGCGCTCCAGCGGGGCGGTGCCCATCGTCCGCAGGTCGGCCGGGGTGATGGCGGCTGCCTGGCCTCGGCCGCGCGCCTGCCGCTTCTTGTCCAGGCGGAGCGGCTTGAGCGCGCGGCGTGCGGCCTCCGTCGCCTCCTTCGGCACGATGTAACCGCGCTGCCGCGCTTCCGAGGTGACGCCGGTGATCCGCCGCTCGATGCTGTTCGGCGCGGCCACCTTGACCTCGTCCAGCCACGTCACGAACGCGACCATCGTGCCGACCCGGACCTCGTTGAGCGGCAGCGGTGTGCCGGTCCGCTGCTCCAGCCACTCGTGGAACTCGGCCCACAGAGCCCAGTCCCGGGCGTAGCCGTCCTTGGTCTTCTTCGGCCGGATGCGGTTCAGGTGCTCCTTGGCGTCCGCGTCCAGGGCGGCGAGGACGGCGTCCACCGGGTCAGGCACGGTGACCGCGCCGACGCCGGGGGTGTCGTCGGCGTCCACCAGCTCGGCGTCGACCACCTCCACCGGCTCCAGTGCGGTCCCGTACTCCTCGGCGGTCGTCATTCCGCCGCCTCCACCTCACCGGCGAGTTTGCGGACCCGGGTAGCGGCCTGGGTGATCCGCTCGGCCTCGACCTCCAGCGCGGCCAGCCCTGCCGATCCGGTCTCCACGTAGCCCGCCGCGACCTCGCCCACCAGGTGGGCGACCTCGTCCAGCACCTCGGCGGTGTCGGTGAGGCCCGGGCGCAGCTGGCCGCGCTCCAGGTAGTGGGCGGCGCGAGGGAGTTCGCCGTAGGCGGGAAGGTCGTCGCGGGTGGCAACGGCGGCCTGCTCCTCCTCGTCGGCGGGGAAGGGCACGTACACCTGGGTGAGCAGCAGCCCAGTCTGCTTGCTCTCGGCCGGGGTGCCCAGCCCGGCGACCGTGCCCACCAGACTTGGGTGCACGGTGTGCACCTGGTTCGGCTCGTCCGGCAGGGCACGGTGGTGGTCGTCCAGGGACAGCGACATGTCGTCGGGGAGCTGCTCCAGCAGGGCGCGCATCGCGCCTACGGTCTCGACCATCGGCGCCGCGGCGACCGCCGCCCGCAGCCGGGCCGTCTTCTGCTGCGCGAGGGTGTCCCGGGCCTCGACGGCGACGCGGCCGTAGGCGAAGGCGACGTGACGCATCACCGCGTCGTGCTCCTCCCGGTCCAGGCCGATCCGGTTGTCCGGGTTCTGCGCGAGCAGCTGGTAGTAGAGGGTGCACTGCCCCTCGGCCCAGACACGCAGGTCGTCGGCTGCGGCGAGTTCGGTGGTGTCGAGCGCCGCCGCCACCTGGTCCCACTTCGCCCCAAGCTGCAACGCCTCCCATACGATGCTGCACCGCTCGTTGCGAACGGTCCGGCGGATCGCCTCGCCCAGTGCGAGCTGCGTCAGCGCGTCGTCGGCGGTGCCTCGGTCGACCTGGTGCGGGAAGTCGGCGGGGAGCCGGTTGTTCAGCAGTCGCTGACCGGCCTCGGATCGCTTGGCCACCAGGGCGGACAGCGTCGTGGCGGCCGGAACGTCGTCGGGCCGGTGGATCTGCGCGGCCGTGAACGCCGCGTCCGGGTCGGTCATGTCGATCTCCTCAGTGGTGGGTGCGGTGTCCGCCTGGTGCGCCTGCTCGTCCGGCCCGCTCACGCCTGCCCCTCGAACTCGTCAGGGACGGTGTAGCCGTGCTCGCGCAGCCACAGGTGGGCGGCGCTCTGCTCCTCCATCAGCCGCTCGTAGGCGCGGTCGCCGTCGGGGCTCATGTCCTTGAACGCGATGCGGCCGATGCGGGTGGCCGCCCAGTGGCACAGCTCCCACTCCGGCTGGCCGGTCGGCGAGTTGTAGGCGGCCGGGTGCATCGAGCCGTCCGCGGCGAAGGCATCCCGCTCGGCCTCCCGCTGGGCGACCTTGGCCTCGGCGGCTGCGAGCACGGACCGGGCCTCCTCGACCTCCTTCTCCGCCGCGGCGACCCGGTCCTCGAAGTACGTGGTGACGACGGCGGTGCCGTCGATCTGGTTGGTGTTCACTGCGGCTGGTTCTCCTTGGCCTGGTCGGTCGGGGCGGGGATGTCGGTGGTCAGTCGGTTCGGGTGCAGGCGCCGTACGAGGCTGCCGCCCGCGAGCTGGCCGGTGAGCCACTGCGCAAGCTCGGCGCAGGGTGTCCCCGGCGCGGGGGTCTGCGGCGGCCTAGCGAAGCCGCGACGCTTCTTCGGTGCCGGGCCGCGCCGCTTGCGGGGTGTGCCGACCGCCGCGGCGTACAGGCGCCCGGCGTCGTCATCGAGCCCGTGGACGCCGGTCTGCGCCGGCGGGACGAGACGGGGCTCCGTCCACTCGTCCGGGTCGTCCCCGGCGGGCAGCACGGTCAGCGGGTCGTCGCCGGTGACCGCAGCGTTGAAGCCGTGCAGCGCGGCGGCGGCCCACGCGCGGGCAGCGTCGGTGAGCAGCTGCTCCAGGCGTTCGGTGTCGTCGGCGGCCTGCTCGGCGCGCTGCCGCGCGGTGTCCTGCCACAGCTGGGCGCGCTCGGCGAGCAGCCGGGCGACTTCGGCGGGCAGATCCCGCTCGTACTGCTCGCGCTGCCCGGCGGCAATCCCAGTGGGGGGCTTCGGGTCGGCCTCGGCTGCCGCAGCCTGGTACTGGTCGCGGGCCTCCTTCCAGGCCCGCCCCAGCGCCCGGTGGGTGCGGGCCAGCCGCGCGAGCCGGTTGTCGGCCTCGGTCGGCCAGGGCTCGGCGCGGGCGCCGTCAGGGTGGGGCGCGGTCACGTTCGGGTGCGCCGCGGCGTGGGCGGTGTAGTGCTCGCGGTAGAAGTCCCGGCCCCGGTCGGTAATGCGGTAGCCGCCGCCGTCGGAGGCGACGAACTCCGCCAGCGGCGGTACGTGCTTGGCGATGAGCACCTTCTCGACGGTCACGGAGTATCCCCATTTCAGGATCTCGCCGCGGGTGTCGGCCTTCCACAGCAGCGCCAGCACCTGCCAGGACCGCTCGCCGAGCGCGGCCTTGCGCGGCCCGCCAGGGGTGTTGGCCGTTCCGACCCGGGCCGCCGCCCGTCCGGCCCGGGTCAGCCGCACCTGGTGCATGACCCCGAAGGCGGTCCCGCGCATGGCGCGCTCCAGCAGCCCGCGGGCGGCCAGGGCGGCGATGGTCGAGCCGTTGCCCTGGTTGTCCCAGCCCTTGCCCGCCAACCGGGCCTGCATCGTGGTCAAGCCGAACAGTCGCCGGTCGGAGGGCTCGTGCGCGAAGTCGATCGTCCGCCACTCCGAGGCGGGACGGTTGTCGTACTCACCGCGGGCGGCGCCCTGCCGGCGGCCCTGTTCGGTCTCCTGGTCCAGGGCGAAGATGACGGCCAGGGTTCCCTGCTGGCGGTCGTTCAGCTCGCGCCAGGCCTCCAGCGCCTTGCTCGTCCTGGCCATCGCCATCAGCCCGCCCCGCCGGTCGCGCCGGAGCCGGGCGCAGCGGCTTCCTCGGTAGCGGCGTCGACCTGGGCCTTCACCCACTTCGCTGCGGCGGCCACGGTCGGGAACCTCTGGTCGCCGCTGTCCTTCGCCCAGGCCACGTACGGGGCCGTGTGACCGGGCAGCGGGGCGCTGACCGTGGGCAGCGCGCTCGCGCTCCACACGAGCCGGTGGCGCTTCGTGTGCTCCTCGGCGATGGCGCCGACGATGTCCTTCTCCGTCAGCTCCGCGACCTTCTCCAGCGTGCACAGGTAGGCGCTGGGCTCGGGGTTGAGGCGTTCCAGCAGCGGCGGGCCGGGGTAGAGCCACAGCCCGCCGGCGCGCTTGGGGGGCTGCCCGTAGCCGATCGACGCCGTGGTGGTCCCCGCCCAGCTGTGCTCCTCGCCCGTGATCAGCTGCACCACGTGGCAGGAGTGGCACACGATCCGCACGGTGAGCCGGTCATACCGGTCGTGGTGGTTGCAGTCCTCGTTCGGGCAGCTGTGCCCGCCCTCGTCGAAGCGGCCCCAGCGCTGGTCGTACTCGGTCCTGGTGGTCACCTCCCACGACGGGCGAGCGCAATCGGACCGATGGGAGAGGGGCTGTTGCCACCCCAGGTAGGCGGCAATCGCGTAGGGGGTGGTCATGCTCCGGCACCGCCGTCCAGGTCGGTGAGCCGGTGCGCGACCGGCGCCGTGCGGTCGGCCTTGGCCGGGTACGGGGTGCGACTCTGCCTGAGCAGCCGACTGATCTCGGCCTTCGCCTCGTCCGGCGTCAGGCCGGGCAGCACGGTGTTCGCGCGCACGCCGGCGGCGAGCGCGGCCAGTTCGTCTTCAAAGAGCACGACCGTGTCGGCCTGGCCGCCGGTGCGCTGCCGCTGGGAGGTCAGCAGGGCGGCGAGCATGTCCGCACCGGCCAGGATCGTGCTGGGGACGGGCTGCGCCAGCTCGGCCGGGTGGCGAAAGAGCTGCACGTCGTGGCCCGGGAACTGACCGGCGGCCCACACGCGGGCAGCTTCGGCCTCGATCTCCGCATCCGCGTCGCGCCGGTAGCGCTCGGCGACGGCGGCGCAGGCCTCGGAGTCGCACAGCACGCGCGCCACCGCCTCGGCCGACCCGTCGGGGCGCCGGGTGACCTCGACGTCGGGCTCGGCCAGCTCGGCGGCAACGCACTCGGAGACCATGGTCAGGCCCTTGCTGGCGTTGGCCTCCAGCGCCGCGAGGTGCTCGGCGGTCAGCGGCACGGAGAACATGTCGGCGTCCCAGCCCGCGCGGTGCAGGTGGACGGTGTAGAAGCGGCCCGGGTGACCCGGGTCCAGGACGAGCGGGACGCTCAGCGGCATGACGGTGCGGGCCTCTCGTGGGTCGGGGCGGCCCCGCTCGCGGTGCGGGCGAGCCGGGCCAGGTGGTCGAAGTCGTCGGCGGTCAGAGGGCCGCCGTCCGGGCGGGCGTAGGAGACGATGCGGCGGCTGGTCCGCACCGGGAACAGCGCAAGCTGCCCGTCGCCTACGGGAGTTGCCTCACCCTGCGGGGCGTCCGCGCCCCTGGCCTCGGCCGTCACCGGTTCTGCTCCGAGCCGGAGGGGACGGCGCTGAGCCGGGGCGGCTGGTCCCCGGCGGGGGCCTGCATGGCGGCGAGCAGGGCGCGCGCCATGTCGTGCTCGCTGGTGATCGGCCAGTCGTGGTACGGACTCTTCTTGGTGCCGGCCGCGAGCAGCTGCTCGATCAGCGGCTCGTCCTCGGGCGCGCTCGGCCGCTCGGGGTAGGAGGTCGTCCGCGCCAGGGTCTCGACGTGGCTGAGCAGCGCGTAATACTCCTCGCTCTCGGGCTCCGCGGTGCCCAGTCGCAGGCGCGGCAGTCCCGTGGCCCGGCGGTCGGCCGCGCCAGCGGTGACCGCCGGGGCGAGCGTGCCCTCGCGCCGAGAGGCGATGGCGCGCGCCGCCCATGCCCGCTCCGAGTTCGAGCGGAAGGGGGCGAGCTTGCGGTCGCGCATCTCGGCGTAGCGGTGCCCGGCCAGCGCAGCGTCCAGGTGCGCGCGCATCTCCTCGTACGTAGGGCCGTCCGTCCAACCCATGTGCCAACGCGACCCGTTGTCGTAGACCAGTTCCACCGTGGTCCCGGTGACCTCGGTCAGGTGCTGGGCCAGCTGCTGGGCCTGCCTGCTGCGACTCATCGCAAGTCCCTCCTCGTGGGGCTCTGGGTGCGACCGTATGGCCGGGTGCGGACACTGGCGGCGTCCACACCCGGGCCGCGATCGGCTACGCCGCGTCGGCGTCGTCGGGCTGAGGGTGGTCGAACGCCCGCGCCTGGTCGTCCGGGTGGAGCGTCCGGTAGCAGGAGACGCACAGCTGGCCGTCGGCGAAGCGGTACGTGATCTGGTGGCGGGCGCCGCGGCTGGGGCTGTACGGGAACGTCGGCTTTCCGCACCGGGTGACCGTGGGCGTGCCCAGCAGCGCGGCCAGCGCCCGCCCGCTGCCGTCCATGATGATCTCCTCACGGGGCGGGTCCTCGTCCTCGGGCGGCTGCACGAACAGGTGCACCGTGCCGGTGGCCGTCGCCTCGATGAACAGGATCTCGGACCCCGGTGCGAGCCGGGCGGTCACCGCGAAATCTCCGCCACCGCGCTGCCGGCGTCGGCGCCCGGCTCGGCGGCCTCGTCCAGGAACGTCAGGGTGCCGATCTCCTCCGGGCCGCGCAGCAGCACGCCGTGGACCGTGCGTCCGGCCGGGGTGGTCAGCGGGACGTCGGAGGCGATGTGCACCGCCTCCGGGGTGGACGGCTCGACCTCGACCAGCGCGCCGTCGGCGTCGCGGGCGTAGCGGCCTCCGCGTCCGTGGACGTTGTCGACGGTGCCGGTGTAGTCCTGCCCGAGCACCGTGCCGGAGACCCGGTCGCCGATCTTCACGATTCGCATGCGCGTTCGCTTCCTCTTCCTCGGGACCGACGGTTCGTCATGTCCGTTTTATCGCCTCGGATATGACACGTTATCCGAGCCGATACCGGCGCCGCCACCACTTCACTCGAACGTGTCTAGATTTCTGGCCCGATTCTTCGGGGACTAGACGAACGGGGGTCCGGAGAGGCAGACTGCCCCATGTAGAACCCGAAGAACCGGGCAAGTATCTGTCGGAAGGCCCCATGAAGATCACCATTGAAGGCGCGGACGAGAACTTCGCCAGAGAACTGCTCGCGCTCGCTGCGCAGCAGGGTGCGGACTTGACCATCACCACCGTGGAGACCGGATGGACCGTCGACCGGGCCGAACGCTACCTGCGTTCGCTGCCCGGCGGCGCCCGCCGCTTCGCCGAGGTCGTCTTCGTGGACTGCGACGGCTACGCCGACGCCGACCACCTGCGCCGCGTCGTCGGCAAGCTCAACGGCCCGACCGTCGCGTTGTCCCGCGCGATCCCGCGCGGGGTGCGCGAGGGCTGGTGGCCCGAGGGCACCCCGGCGCCCATTGAGAAGGTGGACGACCCCGACCACCCGTCGTGGCAGAAGGCCGAGGCCTACACGATGAACGCCGCGAACGTGGGCGTCTTCCGCGAGGCCCTGGCCCGGATCGTCACCACCAAGCAGGCCGCCGAAGCCGCTGGGCTCGTCTCCGGCGGCCCGGGCAAGACCAGCACTGCCGTGACCATCGCCGCCGCGGGCTACAACCCCGTGGACCTCGACGGCGGTTCGCGTCCGACCGGTGACGACCCGTACGAGGACGAGGACGACGGCGTGATGCAGTGCCACGTCTGCCTCCAGCCGTACGAGGCGGACGAGCTGGGTAACGCCTCCCACCTCGACACGGCCCGCGACGCCGACCACGCCCCGCGGAGCTGACCGATGACTACCCCGACCCCGCG
The DNA here is from genome assembly GCF_044333485.1 of Streptomyces sp. NPDC020983. Classification (NCBI taxonomy): domain Bacteria; kingdom Bacillati; phylum Actinomycetota; class Actinomycetes; order Kitasatosporales; family Streptomycetaceae; genus Streptomyces; species Streptomyces sp. NPDC020983. Next base: position 26,297 of record NZ_JBIRRA010000028.1, read on the forward strand.
CAACGCCAAGGAGGTGGTCCGAGAAAGACAGCAGCCGTGAGCACCCGCTACGCGGATGCATAAGTGAAGAAGCGAGAGGACCGGGGTTGCAGCCCCGGCCCCCTCCGCCCGGAGGCGATGACACGCCCGCCGGGCCAGGAAACCCCTGGATGAGAGGGATATCCCATGGCTCAGTTTGCCATCAGCAGCATCAGCGTGGTGGCCGTGCGCCGCACGCTCACCACCACCGGCCGCCCGTCGGCCACGATCGGCGCCGGCGGCGGTTCGGGGGTGCGCCGTGGCTAGGCACACCTGCACCTCCGACCCCCGCACCGTCGCCTCCTACCCGGCGGGCGACCCCCGGGCCACGATCCACGCCGAGCGCGACGCCAGCGACCAGCGGGCGTCCGGGCACCCCGAGGCGCACACCCACTACAACACCACCCACGACACGTTCACCGTCATCGTCTCGGGCGGTGGTGCCCAGTGATCCGCTCCGACGACAAGCCCCAGCTCCCGCAGCGGCCGACGCCGCACGAGCGCGACGGCCGCACCGGTGGCGACTCCGGCGGCCGTCCCCACCCCCGCCACACCGACCTGTCCACCACGGCCGCCTTTGGAGGTGCGTCCCGTTGAGGAGGCGCTCCCCCGCTGTGGCGCCCCTTCTCGCGGGCGTCCCCGCCGCAGTCTTCGGACTGCTGGCGGGGGCGCCCGCCCTCGCCGCGCCCCACCGCCCCGTCGTCAACGGCAGGGCCGTGACGGAGGTGACCCGGTGACCGCGGCACTTCCCCGGCAGGTCGTGGAGTGGGCCAGGGGTCGCGCTCTGAGCGTCCAGCACAGCCCGGCGGACACCCTGTCCGGCGAGCCGTCCGGATCGGCGGTATTCGGCGCCGGGGCTGTGCACCGGTACGCGCTCACCCGCACCTGGGACGACGGCCCGCACGCCGTGTTCGTCCTCCTCAACCCCTCCACGGCTTCCGCCCACAGCGATGACCCGACCCTGCGCCGGGTACGGGCGTTCGCCAGGCGGGAGGGGTACGCCGGAATCGTGCTGGCGAACTGCTTCTCGCTGCGGGCGACGGACCCGCGCTCGCTGCGGACCAGGACCCCGGCCGCGCTCGCCGAAGCGGTAGGCGAGCACACCGACGCCCTGCTGGCGCTCCTCGCCGAGCAGGCGGCCGACATCATCGTCGGGTGGGGGGTATGGGGTGCGACGCTGCACAGGGCTCCGGCCGTTGAGGCGATCCTGACCCGGCACGGCGCGCGCCTGTGGGCGCTGGGCACCACTCGTGCCGGCCAGCCCATGCACCCGCTGTTCCTGCCCGCCCGAGCCCCGCTGGTGCCGTACCAGCCCGAAGTCGACCAGCCCACTACGAGGAAGGAAACGACGTGACAGAACCACCGCCCGACCCCTTCGGCGACGACCGGCCGACCCGGCTGACCGACGCGGAGATCACCGCGCTCCGGCTGCGCGCCCGCAGCGAGGCCGGGCCGTTCGTGGACCCCCACGTCGTCCGCGCCCGCCGCCAGTTCCACAACCGCGAGTGGGCGGCGGCTATCGTCGGCACGGCGGCCTTCTCCCTCGGGGACTGGCCGACGATGTACCTGCTGTTCATCGCCATGGAGGCCGAGCCGAACCCGCCGGTCACCCGCGCTCAGCGCGCCGAGCAGGCCGCCATCGAGGAGCAGGCCCGGAACACGGAGAAGGTGCGCGCCGTCATGGCGGAGCGCATCGCCGAGCACCGCCGCGCCGAGGCCGCAGCGTGGGTCGCCGCGCTGCGCACCTGCCTGGTCAAGGTCGTCGTCCGGGAGAACCGGTACGGCCTGATCCGCGGCGGTGTCCGCGAGCGCCTGCGGCACGTCGTGCCGCTCACCGAGGCCGTCTCCGGGCGGCGCCGGCGCCACCTGGCGGGCCGCGCGCTGTGTGAGACGCCCGGTCGGGCCAAGCCCCTCCAGCTGGTTGAGGAGCCGAGCGGCGAACCCGCGACGTGCAAGCGGTGCCTGGTCTACGTCTCCCAGATCCGTACGACGGCGGCAGCGTGATGACGCCGCCGCGGGACGACGCCGCGTGGCTGCGTGCCTGCTACTGGTCGCCGCTGAGCGGTATGCGCGACGTCGCCGCGAACCTGCTGATCGAGTGGGGGCACCGTCCCGAGGACCACCCGGCGCTTTTGCACGAGATGGAGGTCGAGCTGTCCGGCGCGCTGATCGAGACCGCGGCCGACGTGATGCGCGAGCACGGCTTGCCGGACCTTCGCGTAGAGCCGCAGGACACGCCGGAGCAGGTGTGGAAGTGCCCCGACTGCGACACCAACAACGGGCGGGCGGACGCCTGCTGTCTCGTCTGCGAGCGGCCCCGCCCGGTCTCCCGTGTCCGCATCAACCCCCCGAGTGAAGGGTTACGTCATGGAAGCTGAGCCCCGTCCGCCCGACCCGATGGCCGCCGCCGAGGCGCTGTGGCGCACGCTGCTGGAGCACCAGCCCGCGGTTGCCGCCGCGCTCGCCGTGCAGCTGCGCGACATGCCGGAGGACTGGCCGCTACGCGCCTTCGGCGTCGGCCGCCTGCACGCCGCGCTGGAGCTTCCCGCCGGCGCCGACCTGCCCATGGAGGTCGTGCCGTACGACGCGGCCGACTGGGAGAACTGCCCGGCGTGCGGCGAGGACGGCCACTGCCGCTTCCACGCGGGCTTTGTCGCGGGCTACGAGATCCTGAACCAGCCGCTGCGGGAGGCCTCCCGGCTCGACCCGGCGGTCACCGTGGTCACCGTCCTCAACCGGCTGGCCGACGCCGAAGAGGCCGCCGAGTCCGGCGAGCTGGCCGCCGCCGTGGAGCGCTTCACCCGAGGGGAGGACTGACGGTGGCGATCAGGACGCAGACCCTGCACATCGCCCTGTGCGACGTGTGCGGCGTGGAGTTCGACGCGGATGGCGAGAACTGGTGCTGGGACGACACCCCGGCCCTGGCGCTCGACCAGGTCGCCGGAAACCCGGACTGGACGCGCCTGCCGGACGACCGTGTCGTCTGCCCGCGTTCCGGCCGCGAGCACGACACGGCCCGCGGCGGCGACAGCCCCGTGCAGCTCCGCCCCGGCCGCGACGCCGACACTGTCACCTTCGGCCCCGCCTTCGCCCCTGGCACGCTCCTGGTGGCCGTCGGCCCGGCCGGGGCGGGCAAGTCCACCTTCGCCGAGTCCGCGGCGGTCGACGTGGTGGTCTGCCTCGACAGTCTGCGGCGTGAGATCGGTGGGGACGCGGGGGACCAGTCGGTGACCCCGGCGGCCGTCGCGCGGCAGACCGAGCTGCTGGAGCAGTACCTGCGGGTCGGCGCGACCGTGCTGGTGGACAGCACGAACGTGGAGCCCCGCGTGCGGGCCGGGCTGGTCGAGCTGGCCCGCCGCCACCGCCGCCCGATCGTCGCCCTGCGCATCGTCCCCGGCCTGGAGACCTGCCTCGCCCGCAATGCCGCGCGGCCGGCTAACCGGCGCGTGCCCGACGACACGCTGCGCTGGCAGCACGCCCTCGCGTGCGAGGCCACCGAACCGGCCCTGCTCGCCGAGGGCTTCACCGCCGTACACCAGGTCCACCCCACCCCGACAGGAGTCACCGTGTCCAACGACGTCATCTCCCCCGAGCGGATCGCGGATGCCGTCGCCGCGCTGCGCAAGGCGCAGCAGGGCGACCAGGAGGCACACCGGGACCTCGGCACCTACTTCCCGGAGTACGAGGGACTGGTGATGCAGACCGACCACACCCGCTACCTCGAACTCGCCGCCGCCGCCGGGATGGTGGCCACCCACCTCCTGCTCCTCCAGACCGGTGGGGAGTGGCTGGCCTCGGTGGACACCTACACCTCCGACTTCTCCCTGCCGCTGGCGTCCGTAGCCCTCGGGGACTACGCCGACAGGACCGAGGCGGTCCGCGAGACGGTGCGCGCCGCGACGGAACACGGCTGGACGCTCGCCCCCGAGCACGAGTGGGCCGACTTCGACTGCGGCGGCGGGGAGATCCACATCCCGATCCACGCGCGGCCGACGCGCTGACCTACCAAACCCGCCTCCGACCAGAGAAAGGAACTGGCACCGATGCCCAACGTCCGTATCAAGCGCGAGCGCACCAAGGGCTGGCGCAAGCCGCCCGGGTGCAAGATCGTGGACCGCACCTCCGACTTCGGCAACCCGTTCACCGTCGCGCAGCTCGTGGACATCGGCTACGCCGAGCCGCAGGCCCGCACGATGGTGATCACTGAGTTCCGCAGCTGGCTGCGCGGCAGCCGCGCCAACTGGGCGGCGGACGAGGCCGACCAGCGCCGGGAGAAGCTCCTGACCCGGATGCCGGAGCTGCACGGCATGGACCTGGCCTGCCCCTGCGAGGAAGACGAGGCCTGCCACGGCGACGTGCTGCTGGAGTGGGGCGCGCTGCCGCTGGTCGCCCTGGAGGTGCGCATCGCCTCCGCCCGCGCCCGCGTCGACCGCCAGCGGGCCTTCCAGGGCATGAAGCCGCTGCACGACGCCGCCGCGCTGACCGCGGTCCTCACCCGGGACGTCGGCCCCCGCCTCCTGGTCGACGTCGACCTCGGCGACGGCATCCCGCAGCGCTGGGACAGCGGCACCTGGAGCCAGTACCTCGCCTCCCAGCGGCGGGCCGAGGAGCAGGTGACCGCCCGCCTGGTCGAGGTCTTCGCGTGACCGCACCAGACGACTCCCCGCGCCTGGACCGGGCGCAGACGCACGCGGAGACCGTGCACCGCATCTACCGCGACCGGCGGGCCGCCCCGCCGGCGCGGGAACTGCTGCTCGCCGTGGCCTACGCCCTCTTCATCGCCCCCGGCGAGCCCGGGCGGGTGCTCAACACCGCCGCCCGGACACTGGGCCGCGACGGAGCGGGCCTCCCCCGCTTCGACGCCCTGGTCGCCGACGACGCACCGCGCTACGAGCCGCCCCGCGCGGCGGCCGACTGGGGACCAGGCGGGGCACCGGGCTGCGAGGCCCCGCGGCTGCGCCCGTACGTCTACCGTCCCCGGCAAGCCCCATCCCCCCTGGACGATGAGGCCGTGGTGCCGCTGCGGCCCCTGCCCGAACCGGTCGTGCACGTCGACCCGGGCTACGTCCCGCCGGTCGACCCCCGCAACGCACACGGCATCTGCGGGGCCGACTCCCACCACAAGGTGCTGGAGCTGGACCCGCGAACCGGCTGGGTGCTCCCGCACTGGTTCTGCAAGCGGCACGTCGACCACGCCAAGCGGGTCGCCGAACAGGTCCGCGAGCAGAACGCGGCGGCGCCCGACCCGATCCCCAACTGCGGCGGGCTGCTGCCCGCGTACTTCGCCGCCCCGTGGGAGGACGTCTACCGACACTACGCTCCGGCCACCTGGTCGCCGCCCTCCTACGGCCTGTGCGCCGATGACTGGCCCGACCCGGGCAACAACCCGGCACCGGTGCGCTCCGGCCGCCTGCGGCTCCTCGCCGACTGAGGCGAGCACCAACAACCCGCCCCACCGACCAGCAGAGAGGTACCCATGCCCCGCACCCCGGACCCCACCGACGCACCGCGCTCCCTCGTGCAGCAGCTGATCGACAGCCGGGCCGCGACCGGCCCCGGCCCAGTCCCCCCGCCTGGCGCCAGCAGCAGCTCCGCGAGCACGACGGGCCAGGACAACCGGCCGCCGACCGCCGAGGAAGACGCATGCTGACCACCCTGATCGCCGTCGTCGGCACGCTGCTCGGAGCGGTCGTAGCCGGAGGCCTCCAGCACCGAACGGCGCGCACCACCCGCGCCGAGACCCGGGACGACCACCGCCGCGACAGGGAGCTGGAGGCCGTCACCGCGTTCGCCTCCGCCGTCGCCGGCCATCGCCGCACCATGGCCGTACGCGAAGGGCTGCGGCTCGACGGCGCCGACGCGAACGCCATCGCGGCGGCCCGCGCGGAATCCCACACCACCCGCTCCGACCTGGAAGCACCGAGAGTGCTGGTGGCGATCCTGGTGCCCTCGCTCGCACCGGCCGCCGAAGAGGCGGCGCGCGCCGTGCTCGCTCTACGCGGCGCCGCCGACGGGGAAGCCCTCGACGCCCTGCGGCAGGACGCCATCGCCGCAGCAGACCGGTTCATCACCGCCGCTTCCCGGCACTTCGCCTGACCCCTCCCCCGCTGCGGCTGCCTGCACCTGGCGTGCCACAACGGGACGGCCGCACAACGACGCGGGCCTCGGCGCCCCCCTCTGCGAGGGGACCACCGAGGCCCGCGGTTTATCTGGCCAGATTGACCATCCTTACTCGGTCTGATCCGGAAGGAAGTTCCTGCCGCAGTCGCCGCACAGGATGTTGCGGCGCTCCAGGGTCTTCGGCGAGACACGGATGACCGCCGCCGGGATACATCCGCACACGGCCTTGACGTAGTTGCGGTCCTCCTTCTTCTCCCTGCCCGTGGGCTCCTCGCCCTCGTCAGTGCCCTCGACCTCGTCGCCGCCCGTCCCGTCGGCCTTGCCCCTGCCGCCCCCGCTGCCCCCGCGTGTGCGGGTGGCGAAGACATCGGGGGTGCGGGTGGCGTGCATCGCCTTGTCCAGGGCGGTGATCTGGTCGGCGTACGCCTCCGCGGCCTCCTCGTCCAGCTCCGTGCCGGCGAAGCCGTACTTCTTCCTCCACTTCGCGTCGACACCCTCCCGCTGGACGAGCCCCAGCTCGGCGGCCGTCTTGGCGAACGCCCTGTTGTGGTACTGGCTGGCCGAGCAGTCATCCACGCCCCGCGCCTCGTTGGCCGCGTGCGTGGCCTCGTGCAGCAGGTACCCGAAGACCTTCATTGCGCCGTCGGCGAGCGACTCGGCAGTGACGAAGACCTCGTGGTGGACTCCGTCGCCATCCCGCAGGCGCCACCGCCGGGGCGCGAAGTGCGCCAGCTCGACCATGCTCGCCCGGCCGCCGGTGGCCATGCTGACGACAGCTTCGGGGACGTCCGGGTGACGGCTCCGGACGGCATTCCAGGCGTCGACCAGGGCAGCGGTGACGCCCGCCGCGATGTCGGCAATGGTCACCTCGGCGGGCGGGTCGGGGACGACCTCCAGCGACGGCGGGGAGGCGGGCTCGGGGATGAGGGCTGCGGTGGCTTCGGTGGTCATGGGTCCATCCTAGCGGAAACTCACCTCTTAAGAGGTGAGTTTCTGGGGTGAGTTGGCGCCCGCCCGGTTCAACGCGGGTGCGGCTGCCGGGATCTGAGGGTGACCCCGGGCGGCGGCCGGGCGTGCCGGACCGCCGCCGGCCAGATGCGGCACGAGGATGAGCCGGTGACCTACCTCATGGACTGCGGGCACCCGGACAAGGGCGACTGCGACGCCTACTGCACTGCCGAGCGCGAGCAGGCGGCGCTGGAACCGTGGGCGGACCGCGACGACAGCACCTTGGCGTGCGGGCATCGCTGGACCGGCAGCGTGTGGAATCCGGTGTGCGAACAGGGCTGCCCACCACCACCCGAAGACCTGGATGACGGCCTGAGTTTGGCCCCGTCCTGGCCGGAAGCCTGACGCCAACGCCAGGGCTTCGCTCTCGCGTGGTCGCTCAGTCCTCGGCGTGCGTCCAGGCGCTGGGCACCACGCTGGGCAGGCGGTGGGCGAGAGCGTGCTCGCCTTTGACGCAGCCCGCGAACGGGCCGGTCGACCCGCGCAGCTCCCGCAGGGCGGGGTCCAGGTGGTCGCGGTGCCACACGCTCGGGCCGGTGTAGCCGCACGATGCCGGGTCGGTGCACTCCTGCCAGGCCAGCCACGCCGCGTGCAGGCGGGCGATGGCCACCGGGTGCTCGAACCACAGGTGGCACCAGCGAGCGTCGCTGCTCGGCTCGGCGAGGTAGCCGGGCACGAGTACGCCTTCGACCCATTCGACCAGGCCCCGCAGCTCTGCGTCGTACTCCGGAGGGTCGAGCAGCAGGATGAATGGCGGGTACTTCCACTCCTCTTCTTCCTCCGCCGCGGGGGCCTCCGTGCCGGCCGCCGCTTCGTCGTCGGCGGAGGCCTCGCCGGGCTCCTCTCCCCCGCTGCCGGTCCGGGCTTCGAGTTGGGCCGTCAGGCGGGCGACTGCGGCTTTGAGGTCCTCGACGTCTTCGAACAGCGTGACCGGGACGTCCAGCGCCGGATCTTCGCCGTCGTGCTCATCGGCCACTGCGCGTCGCCTTCCGCAGCTCGTATGCCCCCACGGCGCGCTTGGTGATGGCGGCTTCTTCCTCGCGCATCTGCGGGCCGATGTGCGCCAGCGCCTTCTCCGCGTACCAGGGCCGCAGGCCGATCTGCGCGACCGGCATACCGGTCGACATCAGCAGCGCGGTCCCCTTGCGCATGGCGCGGATCTCGGCGGGATCGAGCACCTGCTCGCGCTGCTCGCTCCAGCTGCGGCTGGTGCCGTCCTTGCTCTTGGAGTACGAGCCGCGTTCGACAAAGTGGGCGCCGGTCAGGCTGCTGATGTCCTGGGCAAACTTGGCGTCGTCGATCCCGACGCCGATGACCTTCTTCGTGGCGGCCGACCACATCGAGTCCATGCCGACCTCGCCCCACGCCCGTACGCCCTGGCGGTAGCTCTGGAGGATCACGAACGGCGTGATCCCCCGAGACCCGAGGTGCGAGTACAGGTCGGGGAGGTCGGCGATTTTGCAGATGTTGGCGGCCTCGTCCAGGACAGCGCGCATCGGCTCGGGCAGTCGCCCGCCGTGGCGCTCACCGGCCTCGGTGCCGGCGGTGAACACCGCGTCGGCGACCGCGGCCACGAGCGCGGAGGACGGGCCGCCCTTCTTGCTCAGCAGATACAGGGTGTCCTTGCTGGTGGCGAACGCCTCGGGGTCGAACCGCGGGCGGTCTTTGTCGGGGGTGACCCACGCGAGCGTCTTCTCGTCGCGGAGCGCGGACATGGCCGTACGGGCGTTCTGGTAAATGCCCGATTGCGTCTCTTCCGCGATGTTGATCGAAGAGTCGACCTGCTCGGCGAGCACCGGTTCGTGCTCGTAGAGGACCCTGAGCGGCGCCTTTTCCTTCGGATCGGACAGCCAACGCATGACCTCGCGGACGGTGGCGCCCTCCCACCATGCGGCCCGGAACAGGCCGGTGAGGAGGTCTCCGGCGGCCTGGCTCCAGAAGGGGTCGGCCTGCTCCGAGGTGATCTGGTTGACGAAGTGCGAGGCCAGGCGCTCGGCCCCCTCCAGCGTCTCGGCTTGGGCGACCAGGTCGATCCACACGTCCCGCTCGGCCTGGGCAACGCCCTGGGTGTCGAACAGGAAGGTCTGCCCGGCTCGTGCACGGGAGCCGCGGGTGGCGGCGTAGACGTCGGCCTTGTTGCTGGTCATCAGCAACGGTCCGGGCGCCTCCTCTGCCACGGGGATGGCGAGACTGGTCGACTTGCCGGCGCGGGGCGCCATGATGGCGACGTAGGTGTCCTCATCCGATCCGCGCAGCTCGACACCGGACGGCAGGTGGTCTCCGAGTAGCACGCCGCGGTCGCGCGGCCGGACCTTGGAGGGCTTGGTGCCCTTGAGGGACGAGCGGAGCCGGGTCGCGGTGCGGGCCGCGTTCTTCGGCGTCAGCTCGCGCACCTGGTGCAGCGTCGCCAAGCTGCTGGGGTTGCGGAACCACCTGAACGTCCAACGCAGGCCCCAGACGATGAACACGACGGCGGCCAGGTCGGCGAGGGTCGCCCCGGTGACGGACGCGGTCTGGGAGTGCGGCCACGCCGCGGACCAGTGGTGGGCCATTCGGTAGGCGTCGACCACTGACAGCGGGAAAGCCGCCGCCCGGTCGCCGGTGAGCTTCGCGCCGGCCGCGGCCCCGGCCCATGTCGAGACCCCCAGCGTCAAGACGCCGCCGATGGCGATCCCCCCGGCCGCCCACGCCCGGTCGTTGTCCGTCATCATCAGCTACCACCTCCTGCGGCGGTCGAAGTCGTGAGCCTGCGCCGGTTGGTGTCCGTGCGGTACAGCCGCTGCTCGGTCCCGGTCAGCTCCAGGGCCGCCGCGATCCCCGGCCTGGCCCCGACCTTCACCAGGTACTTGCCGCGGCCCGGGTGCCGGCCGCCCTCGTCCTCCAACGCCGCGCTCTCGCCGGCGTCGTCGTAGGTCGGCTCGATGTCGAGCCCGGTGCTCGTCGCCGACGACCACGAGCCGATCATCATGCGCTCCTGCTCGGTGAGGGACCGCTTGCCGGTGACCCGGCGCAACTCCTCCTCGGAGGACGCGCCGATCACCCACGTGTCGCACCGGTCCATCAGGCCCCGGGCCTTCGCCCGGTCCATCTCCGTCGGCAGCGCCTCGACGTCCAGCAGCGAGTGGGTGACGTAGATCGTCACATCGTTCGTGGTCCGGTTCAGGCGGCTGATGGCGTCCATCGCGTCCACCAGGCCCGGGCCGGACCGCAGTGCCCGCCACATCTCATCCATGGGCAGCACCAGCGAACGGTCCATCAGGCCGATGCTGCGGGCAGAGTCGATGGCGCTGTAGGTGTACGCCCACGTGGCGATCATGCCCGCGCTCACCACATCGTTTCCGCGGGCGCGCAGGGCGGAGATGTCCACCGACACCGCGGGCGCGGTGATGTTCAAGGGGGTCGTCGTCTGGCCGTCGAACAGGCCTTTCAGCGGGCCGCCGATCAGGTTGTCGAGTCCGGCGATGACCGACCGGGTCAGGTCCTGGTACCGGTCACCCTCCGCGGCCAGCTTGGTCCGCAGCTCCTCGGGAGCGGCCCGCAGCACCCGCACCACGTCCGAGACGATGGGGTCGCTACCGGACGGCTGAGCTGCGGAGGCGACCTGCACCGCGGTGTCCAGGGCGCTGCGCTCGATCTCGTCCGGCGCCCTGCCCAATCCGTGTTTGGTGGACAGTAGCGCGACCAAGGTCTCCAGCCGCCGGCCGTTGAGGATGTCCAGCAGGGCCTCGCGCCGCTCGGGTGCGAGCGTGTGCACACGGCCCTTGAGCGGGCCGGAGTCGAGCGGGTTGAGGCGGCCGATGCCGTCGCCGATCCGCACCACCGATCCGCCGAGTTCGCTGATCAGCGTGCTGTACTCCCCCTTGACGTCGCCAGGCACGCACACCATGTGCCCGTACGCGGAGTAGACCAAGCACATCCTCTTGACCAGCGCCGACTTGCCCGCGCCCGGCTGCGACATGACCCACACGCCCGGGTTCGTCGTCAGCTTGCCGGTCCACCCGGCCGGGTCGATGCACACCAGCTCGCCGGTCAGCACGTCCCGCCCGACCGGGACGCCGCGCGGCGGCAGCCCGCTGCCGAGGAGGAAGGGGTAGAGGCCTGCGGCCTGGCTGGTCGGGCCGGTGTAGACGGTGCCGGTGTCCTCCACGGCCGCCCGGCCGCCGAACCGACCACCCCACCCCAACCTGGGCGCGAAGCGGCCTTTCAGCTGCTTCGCGGCCTGCCGCTCCTCGCGGCTCGGAACTTGCTCGGCTGTCCTAACCACCCGCTTGGGCGTGGTCACCGGCACCGGCTTGGATCTGCGCGCCATCGTCAGCCCTTCACCAGCGGGTTGTAGCCGATCGGGAGTTGGGCGGCGAAGATCGCGGCCTGGGCACCGTACGCGGACCTCATCCGGATGCCGCGGGTGGCCTTCACCGCGCGGGCCAGCTCCTGGCGCGCGGCGGCCAGATCCTCGGCGGAACGGGCGGTGGTGGTCACCATCAGCGTCCAGTCGACCACCTGCGCGCCGCTGGCGACCTGGGCGGCGGCCTTCTCCGCGCGCTGCGCGTCGGCCCGCTGACTGTACTTCGCCCGGCCCTTGATCTCCGCGGTCGCCTGCGCGCGCTGGTGGGCCGCGCTGATCTCGCGCTCCAGCACCGCTTCGCCCTCCGCCGGGTCGAGCACCCGGTACATCAGGGTGATACGCCGCTGGTGCCGACCCGGGGCCAGCAGCGGCAGCAGCACGCTGTAGGGGATCGGGCGCCGCGGCATCTCGCGCAGCACCCAACTGACGGAAACCCCGCCGTCGTGCGCGTACTCCTCCCACCCGTCGTCGGCGGCCTGCGGCCCGCACTCCGCCCACGACAACTCCTCGAAGTCCGCGTCGCGGCTGTTGAAGGCGGCCGGGTCGTAGGCGGACCTGACGATCCGCCGCAGGTCGACGTCGGTTGCCCGGCGCTCGATATCCGTCCCCGTACCGGACAGGTCGATTCCGTCGACCACCCGCAGCGCCTCGGCCACCTGCTCGGCGAGGTCGACCGGAGGGGTGGCGCTCGCGCTGGGATCGACGGTCACGCTCATCCAGGGCGCGACGCTTGCGGTGGCGCGCGGCGTGGTGCGGACCAGCTCGTCAATGAGCTGCTGCGCCAGCTGCGGGGCGCCGGGGTCTCGGCGGGCCGCCACGTCATCCCCGAGCGCTTCGCCCGCCCCCGGGGTGATCTGGATGGTGACGCTCGCGCCCTTGACCTGCTCGTCCGTGCTCATCGCGTCCAGCACTGACGACCAGGTGCGCAGGGCGCCCTGCACCGCCCCGGTGGGCGCCATCAGGCTCCCGCCCGGCGCGAGGAGGGTGGTGATGGTCATGTGCCCGGTTGCCCGGTCGTGGACCACCCCGACGGCCCGGCCGCTGGTCGGGTCGTGCGCCCTGATCAGGGTGCACCTGGCGCCGACGCCCGGCAGGTCCAGCGCGTACGGGTGTGGCAGCAGCAGCCGCCGGTAGGAGGTGCCGTCGTAGCGGGCCGCCCGCCGCCAGGAGGCCTTGGCCCAGTAGTAGGACAGTGCGGACATGCCGTGCCGCCGGGCGGCGGCCAGCCCGAAGACGCCCGCCGTCACCGGCAGGGTCACCAGCATCGACAGCGGCGCCTGCGTAGCGATCAGGCCGTCGGCCGTCAGGACACCGGCCGCGATCATGGTGGCGGTCCGGGTCAGACCGCCGAAGCCGAAGCTCCGGCGGGCTCGGAAACCCTCGACCATCAGCGTGCCTGGCACTTCGTGCGCGCTCACTGCTGTCCACCTCCGCCGATCGCTCCGCTCGCGCCCTGGA
>NZ_JBIRRA010000029.1:0-29990 GCF_044333485.1 Streptomyces sp. NPDC020983
GGGGCGGCGGCCGCCGGGCGGCTCAGGGGCGCAGCCGGTATTCGGGGCACTTCTGCGGGTCGCCCCACGACGCGGTGTGCGGCACGGTCGCTCCGCACCAGGGGCAGGGGACCACCGGGTTGGACGCCGATCCCTCCACTCCGCAGTACCCGACCTCGCCCCACTGCTCGGACAGGAAAACGGTCACGGCCTGCCGACCGCAGGTGCACAGCTCGCCGGCGACGGCGGGTCGCTGGGTCGTCTGGGATTCGGGGGGCTTGTCTGCCATATGGGCATCCTCCCAGGAAGGGGAAGCGACGCTCAGCCGCTTCGGTGAAGGGGCTACAGGTAGGCGTCGATGTTGACCAGGCGGTCGCCGGCGCGGCCCAGGAGCGTGCTCTTTTCCGGGTCGCTGTCCGGCAGGGGCTGCGCGTCGCGGAGGTAGGTGACGGCCGCGGCGAGTTCCTCGGCGCCCTCGCGGAGACGGTCGTCGCCGTGGCGTGCCCACACGTGGGCGACGATGGCGAGTTCCTCGGTGAACGCCTCGGGCTCCATGGCGGCGAGGCCGTCGAGTTCGAGGTGGCGTCCCAGGTCGGGGCCGTACTTGGCGATGAACTGGGAGAGCTGGGTGGTCATGCTGACCTCCTAGTTGTCGAAGCAGGGGGTGCACACGCCGAGGTTCGGCGAGATGCGGTAGCCGCGGTCTTCGCCGCAGGCGGGGCAGATGCGCTGTGCGCGCAGGGCGGCTTCTATCGCGCGCCACTTCGCGGGGGTCATCGGGCGGACCGGCTTGGCCAGGCTCACGTCGTACAGGTAGGCCCGGCGGACCTCGCCACGGGCGAGCTTGGAGCGCCACTCCAGCTGCGCGACCACGGGGTGGCCTCCCGGGCGAAGTCCGAGGGCCTTGAGCTGGTTGTAGGTCTTCAGCCCGTCGGGGGCCTCGCGGTAGCGGTAGGTGGGGATGGTGGTCAGCGGCGCGTCCGTGGAGGTGGTCACTGCTGCTGCGTGCCGCCGGCGCGGGGGGCGGCGTGCTGCCGCAGGTGCCTGTCGCGGACGTAGGCGACCTCGGCCTTGGTGGAGCTGGTGAAGGTCCAGGTGTCCGCGCTGCAGGCGGCGCCGTACTGGGTGCGGCCGGTGCATCCGGAGTCCGCGTCTGCGGGCTTGCCGGTGCTGGTGACCTTGTGGGCGCAGACCGATCCGTCGTCGTGAAGCGGCCTGATGGTGGCGGTGATGCGGGCCATCGCTGGGATTCCTCTCGGGTCCGGTGCGGGGCCGGGGCCGCCGTGGTGGCGGCCCCGGCCGGGCGGCTACCAGCCGTTGACGTCCATGAACTGGCGGCGTTCGCGGGTGGTCTGCGGGGGGACGCGCTGGACTTCGTGGTGGTCGACGCGCACCCGGACGCCGGGGCGGACCCGCTCCAGCAGGGCGACCGCCAGGGCGGCGGGCACGTCGGTGTCGGCGGTGGTGTCGGGCAGGGTGACCACCGAGGTGGTCTGGGTGCAGGTGGCCGAGTCGGTCCAGGTCACGGAATAGGCGGTCACGGACTGACCTCCCCGTCGATGGCGACCTGCCCGGTGATCTGCAGCGTCGGCAGCAGCGCGTCGAACCCGGCCTGGTGGGCGGCGTCGCGGGTGTCGCAGAGCACGACGGTGCCGCCGGCCAGTACCGACCAGCCGTAGGAGCGGGCGACGATGACGGCCTCTTCCAGCCCGTCGAGGCGGAACTCGGCGCCGTCGTCGTCCTGCAGGCAGCGGCCGTCGACGTCGCACTCGATCGAGACGCACTTCTTCGGGTGCAGCGGCATGGTCACCGCCCCGCCTTCTGCGCGTCGGTGAGGATCGCGTGGGCGCGCTGCGGGTCGGTGACCAGCACGTCGCGGTGCTGGGAGTGCCGCGAGCAGCCGACGATGCCGTGCTCGGCGAGGTCGATCAGGATCTGTTCGGCCAGCCCCGCGCCGATGCGCAGTCGGCGCTGCAGCATCGGCCGGGAGCCGAACTGGGTGCTGGAGACGAGTTCGGCCGCGTGGAAGTGGAGGTCGGTGAGCTTCATGCCGCCCGCCTCCCGCTGACCCGGTCCAGCACGTTCCACAGCCGCTGGCCGGGGCCGAACACCGGGTCGATGATGGCGACCTGCTCGGCGGTGCACAGCACGCCGGCGGCAGGCAGGCTCAGCCCTTGCCAGAGGTAGAGCAGGTCGTCCCGGCCGACCCGGGCTCCGTACCAGGTGAAGGGCTCGCCCTTGACCTCGGTGACGGTGACCCGGGCGGGCGCCGGTGCGGTGGTGGTACCGGTGCCGGCGGTGACCACGGTCAGGCCGGCGGACCGGGCCTCGAACACCAGCCGCCGCAGGAACGCGGTGTCGTGGACGAAGCCGGTCACCGCCGGGCGCTGGCGGCCGTGCAGACCGATCCGGCCCGGCTGGGAGTCGTCGGTGAGGAATCCGGCGCGGTTGGCGGCCGCCAGCGTGGTGATCAGCTCGGTGGTCTCCGGCTCGGGACGGCGGGCGAGGTAGGCGGGCCGGGTGCGGATCCGGCCTTCCAGCCAGAGCGCCATCAGGTCGCACATGTCGCCGAAGGTCCTCGCGCCCTTCCAGGTGCGGGCCATCAGCCGCTCACCTCGTCGGTGGCCTCGTAGGAGTCGATGTGCACGCGGCCTTCGTCACGGATGCCACCCAAAGCGGCGGCCGCGATGATCGGGGCGAAGAGGTCGGCCGTGCCCGCGTTCATCAGATAGACCTTGGTGACGCGGTGGTCGCCGGTGATGACGTCGGTCCAACGGACGTTGTAGCCGGTCACAGCCACACCTCCACCCAGTCCGCCACCGGGCCGCGGCCGGCGTGGCGGGCGAGGTAGTCGCGCAGCTTCTCCAGGGCCAGGCGGTGGTTGTCGTTGACCTGGCCGAGGATGCGGCCGCGGTCGGTCAGCTCATCCCACAGCCCGGCCTCGACCGCGCCGGTGGACGCGAACGACTGGCCGAGCGGGCCGTCCATCCACCAGGACCCGATGACGCGGGCCGCTCCGTCACTGATCAGGCCCGGGGCCTTGCGGCAGTGCGCGAAGACCCGCTGTTCGTCGCCGTAGAGACTCACGCCTCCTCCCACATCAGCTCGGAGACGGCGGCCGGGTCGGCGTTGCACAGCGCGGCCAGCTCGGCGGTGGTCATGCCCTTGCGCTGCGCGCCCTCCCAGACGAGCTTCGGCGCGACCGCGCCGACCAGCGTCTGGAGCGGACCGGCGCAGAACGAGGCCATCAGCGGCGCGTCGTCCGCCCTGGCGGTGCCGGCCTTCTTGGCGGCCGCGAGGGCTTCCTCGTACGTGGCGGCCATCAGCGGTTCACCACCGGCAGGTCGATGTCCCGGTGGGTGACGGTGACCTGCCGTCCCATGTGCTGCAGGCTGCGGGTCACGATGTCGGCGACGACCACCGAGCGGTGGCGGCCGCCGGCGCAGCCGACCGCGATGGTCCGGGGGCCGCTGGGCTCACCGGCCTTGGCGACCAGGTCGGCGATGACGTCCATGACGCCGGGGGTGTTCAGGACGGTGAGGATGACGTCCTGGTCGCGGCCGGTGAGCTGCCGCATCTCGGGGTTGACGTGCGGGTCGCGGTACGGGCGCATGTCCTGGGTGATGTCGGCGGCGGGCGGTTCGCCGTGCAGGTAGCCGAAGCTGATGATGGTCAGGCTCATGTGTTTCTCCTGGTCAGCGGCGGGCGGCGTGGGCGGCGTCGCGGACGACGCGCAGGACCTGGTCGCGGGAGACGTGCCGCGCGTCGTTCCACTGGTGGTACGGCTCGCGGATGCCGCGGGCGGCCAGCACGTTCTGGATCTGCACGCCGGCGGCGGCCGCGGTGTCCTCGGTGCCGTAGCCGAGCCGGAAGATCACGGCCTGCGCGCCGAGGATGCAGCGGCGGCCGCCCGGGGTCCGCCAGTGGCTGGGGGTCTTGGCCCAGCCCCACTTCTCCAGGACCAGCGCGGTCAGCTCCAGGTGCTCCGCGACGCTGATCCGCAAGCGCTGGACTCCCTCGCCGCGGCGGGCCGGGTGCAGGGACAGCAGCCGGTCCGGGAGGATCCGCCAGATCCCGCCGGGCAGGACCGCGCCGTTCTCCGGGCGCGCGCTGCGACCGGTCGGGGCGGGCAGGCTCGCCAGCGCGTCCCGCACCAGCTCATCCGTGGTGGCGGTGACCAGCGGGTGGGCGGTGGCCCGGGTGCGGGCGGCGAGGTAGTGCTCGATGTCGGCGACCAGCTCGACCGCCAGGCCGTCGACGGCCGCGTCACCGAGCAGCGCGTTCAGCTCCTCTGCGGTACTGCGGCTTGCCCTGTCGTGGGTGGCTGTGTTCATCTCGGGAGTGCCTCCGAGTCGTCTGCTGATGGGTCGGTTGGCGGGTGGGGCGCCCCGGAAGCTGGCCGGCGGAGGGGGCGCCCCGGTCGGATCTAGGACCAGTGCCAGGGCTCGCGGTTCTTGGCCGCACTGTCGGCGGCGTCGGCGAGCCGGTGCGCGACCGTGTCCCAGCCCTCGGTCATCCGCGGGCTGCATGCCGCGAGCTTGAGGACGTTGGCGATCGGCCCGGCCTCGCGCGGGGTGATCTCGAACGGGCCGTCCGCGCGCTGGACCTGGTCGAACAGCGGCAGCACGATGCGCCAGTCCTTGCTGCTCACCACGTGCGCGACCTGCTTGCTCAGGTTGTCGAGCTGCAGCGCCGAGAGGTGGACCCTCTCGCCGTACGGCGCGTGGTCGTAGTTCCATCCCATGGGTGGGTGTCCTTCCTGGTCACGGGTGTTGGGGTTGATCAGGACCATCGCCAGGGCTTGCCGAGCACGGCGGCCTGCTTCGCGGCGGCCGCGATGTCCTCGGTGAGCCGGACTATCGACGGGTACATGCGCGGGCTGCACGCCGCCTCCTGCAGGACCTCCGCCATCCGTCCCGCCTCGTCGGCCGGGATGGTGAAGGCGCCGGCGCAGTCGAACAGCGGCGCCACGGTCTTCCAGTCCCACTCCGGCATCACCAGGTGCAGCTCGACAGCCCAGTCGGTGATGTCGGTCTCCGAGCGCGGGAACGTCAGGTGCTCGATCTGCCAGGCCATGTCACACGCCCGACGTGGCGCGGATGACCTGCTCGGCGTAGTCGTGGAGGCTGCCGGTGATGAACGGCCCCTGCTGCTGCGCGCGGATGCGGTCGACCGCGTCGACGTCGAAGTCGAGGTCCTCGTTCGACTCCCAGCCGCAGGCCTTCAACGGGCCGTCGCCGTAGCCGCCGTAGTTGATCCCGGAGATCGTCGTGATCGACTGCCACCCGGCGGGGCGGACGTCGGTGAGCTGGCCGCCGTGCCGGTAGTACGCCTGCGAGGCGGTCGTGCCGTGCACGGTGATGGCCACGCGGGCGATGCCCGGGTAGCCGACCAGCTCGATGTCGAGCTTGCGGCGGCGGAAGTAGTAGAAGCAGTGGGTGCCGTCGACCGCGTACCACTTGCTCGGGACCTTGATTCCCATGGCCCAGATGGCGGCCTTCTTCGCGTCCTTGGCGTTGGCGCGGCGGGCCTTGGCGTCGGTGAGCGGCCGGTCGAGGGCGTCGACCGCGACGGCCGGGACGGCTTCGATCAGCCGCCGGTAGGCGGCAGCTCCGAGGGAGCGGGTGCGGGACACGAGTCCTCCTGGTGGGTGGTCGGGCCGGGCGGGCTGTCCGGTCCTCCGCCCGGCACGGCGGTGGCGGCCGCCGTGCCGGACAGGGGGCCGTCAGACCTGGATCGCGGAGCAGCCGTTGGCGTGGGCCTGAGCCCCGCCCAACATCTGCGGGTCCTTCTCGCCGCTGAGGCTGTAGTCGCCGTTGTCCAGGCACCCGCCGCAGCCCCAGCCCCAGCCGCCGGTGCCCTGGCGGTAGATCTGCACGAGCTGGCCGGAGGCGGTCCTCCAGGCGGTGCCGGTCGGGGTCCAGTTGGCGGGGAAGCCGGTCTTGCTGGCCATGGGCGTGTCTCCTCTTTGTGGTGATTCGCGGGGTGGTCCGGGAGGTGGTCACCCCCCGGTTCGTGCCGGGTTTGACCTGGTTTGACGGGTGGTCCGGGAGTGGTCGCGGGTGGTCGTGCCCACCGGGTGGACCGCGTGGCGACCGGGCGACGTACCGGGACAATCCGGGCGCTGACTAGGGGGTGACCGGGTCAGCGACCGGGTGAGATGCCCCTATTTGCCGTGGCTGGCGCGGGCCTCCGCGAGCTGCTCGCGGGTGTAGCCGTTGGGGTTGGCCATGCCGTCTATGGCGCCGAGCTTGCGCGTGGTGCCGGCCCCGGCGTCGCGCAGCCGGGCCTGGAGCTGGGCTGCGGTCAGGCCGTCGTAGCGGGCCGGGATCGCGGTGGTGAGCAGTTCGACCAGCCGGTCGGTGCGGGCGCGGTCGACGCCGGCGCCGTCGAGCACGCCGATCGCGTCGTCCAGCAGGTTCCGCGCAGCGGTGACGGCCGGGTCGACGTGCCCGTGGGTGGTGGCGTCGCCGGTGAGCGTCCCGGCCGCGATGCGCAGCTCCCGGCCGCGCAGGCAGATGTCTTTGAAGTCGGGCAGGTCGATGACGTCGGCCTTGAGCGTGACGTGGCCTTCCTCGCCGCCCTGGTCCAGCACGACGACGCCCTTGCTGTCCTCGGTGAGCATGTGCGGCGCGGCGCCGCCGGCCACCGCGTCGTCGCCGAGGACCATCTTGGCGCTGCGGTCGCCCTTGACCCGGCAGCTCGCGCGCTTGGCGCAGACCTCGCGCAGCGCGGTCGGCACGCTGTTGGCGTCCGGGCGCTGGGTGATGAACACGCCCATCCCGCCCACAAACCTGGTCACGCGGACGTAGCGGGCGAAGCTCTCGACCAGCACGTCCTTGCCGGACCGGGTCGGGGTGCGGCCGGGCTTGTCGGGGTCGGCGTTCTCGTCGTCGACGGCGACGCGGACCAGGGCGGCGCCGTCCAGCAGCTCCTGCAGCTCGTCGACGACCAGGAGCACCGGACCCATGCCGTCAGCGGCCAGCTCCTGGGTGATCTTCCCCTCGGGTGCCTTGTCCGGGTCGGTCTCGTACAGCTCCTCCAGCACGGTGCCGCGGTCCTGCATCTCGGCGATGGTGCCCTCCATCACCGCCAGGACCTCGCGGATGATGTCCGGGGTGGCGCCCGCGATGTAGCGGTGGGCGATGTGCTTGAGCGGTGCCCAGTCCGGGCCGGTCTTGCCCGTGACCACGATGATGCGGACCGTGGGGTCCAGCGCGGCGGCCGCCGCGACCAGGCGGGCGAAGTAGCTCTTGCCGTAGCCCATCAAGCCGCCGACCATCAGCGAGTTCCACAGCAGGTGCATGACCTGCCGGGCCAGGCGCGCGTCGGCGCCGAGCGGCACGCCCTGGTTCCAGAAGTCCCACTGCGGGGCGTCGACCAGCACGGACTTGGTCTTGGTCTTGCCGTAGGGGGAGTCGGAGTTGGCGACCCACAGTCGGACCCGGCCCTCGTGCCCGTCCTCGCCCGCGTCGTGGGTCAGCTCGATCCGCTGCTTCTTGATGCGCAGCGCGGACGCCAGTTCCTCGACGCGGGAGGTGGCCACGGACGCCTTGACGCCGCGCGGCAGTTCGACCGTGGCGGTCCAGCCGGGGCCGTCTTCGCGCAGGCCGCCGACCGTGTGCGTCTCGGGGATTTCCTTGTCGGCGATGATTCCGGCCTTGGCGAATGCGGTGACCAGGTCCAATTCGCCGCGCACCCGGTGCTCGTCACGCTTGACCAGGTCGACGGACGCGAAGAACGGCGGCAGCGGCTTTTCGGCCGGCTCCTCGCCGCGCGGGCCGGGTACGGCGGTGGTGTCGGCGTCGCCGGCGGCGGGCTGCTCCTGGTCGTCGTTGTCCTCGGCGGGCTTGCCCGCGACCCAGACCGTGACGAGCGCGGCCAGCAGCTCCAGCGGCAGCATCACCGGTGTGTGGAAGTCCAAGGTGAGCGCGCCGTATCCGGCGGCCAGGACGATGCCGATGCGGGTCATGCGGCGGCGCCAGCGCAGGCGCTGGATGTCGCGGCGGGTGATCGCGTCGGCGACCAGCTCCGGCCCGGCCTGCGCGACCGACCCGAGCGCGATGCCGAGCCGGGCGGCGTCGGTGGCGTCGCCTTCGTCGGCCTCCTCGGTGATGGCCCGGCGGAGCTTGCGCAGGTCGCGCTGCTGCTCGCCGATGGCCTTCTCGTTGCGGCGGTCGCGGTCGACGGCGACCTCGTTGAGCGCGACCTCGATGTCGTCCATCTCCGAGACCATCAGCCAGGCGGCGCCGGCGGCCTGGAGCCGGGCGTAGCCGGTGCTCATCCGCGCGACGGCCTGGACCCACCAGCCCTCGGGGGCCTCCGCCTGCGTGCTGGGGTCGGCCGGGGCGTCGGGGACCGGGGTCAGGGTGACCGGCGCCGGCGGGTGGAGCGGCGGCGGCGGTACGGGCTGCGTGGTGTCGAGTGCCATGGGATGCCTCCAAGTCGGGTGGGGCGGGGGCGGCGGCCCCGGCCGGGACCGCCGCGGGGTGCTCGGTCAGCCCGCGATGCCGCTGGCCACGTTCGACACGGCGGTGACGCCGGAGTTGACCAGGGAGGTGGACAGGCCACCCAGGACGCTGGTGGACAGCGAGACGCCGAGCGAGAAGGAGACGATCAGCCAGATCCACTTCTGGCCGTGGTGCTTGGCCGCGTACCAGACCAGGAAGCCGAGGATGATCACACCGGTCGTGCCCGCCGCGATGGCGGGGGCGGACTGCACGGTGGCCTGCTGCGGGGTGTTGGTGTAGGTCGCGGGGGCGATCGGCTGGACGGCGGCGGCCTGCTGCGCGGACACCGTGGTGTCGGCGACGGCGGCGACGGCCTGGTGGTGCGCGTCGGTCGTGAGGTCGGCCGCCGTGGCAGTGCCGGCCAGGCCCAGGATTCCGACGGTGGCGGCGGAGACGACGATGGTGCGGACGGTGCTGTTCACGGTGGTCCCTTCCAGGGGTGAGTGGAGCTGGGGGAATGGCTGTGGTGCGGTGTCTGAGGGGATTGCGGCCTGCTACTTGCCGCTGCCGTTCTCGCTGCGCTTGTTGACCTCGGCGAGTCGGCGGTGCATCTCGGCTTCCTGCTCTTCCGTCACGACGGACTCACCTCCTCGGCCGTCTCAGCCGCCTTGGCGGCCTTGGCCGCAGCGCTCATCTGGCGGCGGGCCACGGGGCTGTACTGGACGTCGCCGGGCACCCTGCGGGGAGGGGTTCCGCCGTTGCGCCTGCGGCCGTCTTCACCGCTCTTGCGGGGCGCCTTGGGGGCCGTCCCGGCGGGGGGGTCCATTTGGGAATCGACCTGCGCATTTGCGTCTTTTTCGGTCTTGCTCAGCGGGCTGTTCGAGGCGACCCGCACGGCGTGCCGGGCGGCCCTGCGGGCAGCGATCGTCTCGGCCGTCGTGCCGGTCTCCGCGCCGTGGATTTCGTCCCAGGCGCGCTTGTACGTGCGCTCGCTCGGAACGACCTCGCCGACGATCCGGCGGCGCAGCCGCGACCGCTTCGGGGCGACCTCGCCGAGCGCTGCCGCGAGGTAGACCGCCCGCTCCCAGACCTTGGTGTCCTCGTTCGCCCGGGCCGCGTTGACCGCGGTCACCCGGCGGGCTTCGTCGCGCGCGGCGCGGGCCTCGGCCCGGCGGACCTTGCGCGGGAGTCGGCCCTCCTTCTTAGCCAGACGACCGTGCTCGTGCAGGTCCCAGATCAGCGGACCGGCCAGCGAGCAGAACGCGCCGCCGAGCCCGGTCGCCAACCCGTAGGCGGACATGCCGTGCAGCAGGTTCACCGACGCAGCGAACAGCGCGCCGCATCCGGCGAGCAGCCGGTAGAGCCACGCCGGGCGGTCCTCGTCGATCGCGGCCTGCGCGCCGGCCAGCAGCGCCCACGCGATGCCCTCGATCACCAGCGGCGCGACGACCAGGAACGGCGCCTTCGGCGAGTAGAACGCCATCACCTGGAGCGGGAGCGAGACCAGCACGCACACGACCGCGATGCTCAGCGCCGCCTTGCGCCAGGTGGCCGCGCTCGCCGCTGCCCGCGCCTTGGCGGCCGCCTCTTCGCTGGCCGCCTCATCCCGGCGCCGGCGGGCGTCCGCAGCCTCCGCCAGTTCGGCTTCAATCTCCTTCTGCGCGCGGGCCGCGGCCTTCTCCTGCAGCAGCTCCTGGCGGGCGGCCTCGGCCCGGTTCTTGATCCGGGCCGCCTCCGCCTCGGCCTCCAGCAGCGACGCCTTCGCCAGACCCTCCGCGTACGTCTCGCCCTCGGGGCGCAGCTCGGTGACCGACATCAGGCACCGACCTTCCGGCGCCGGTGCAGCACGTACGCACCCAGGCCCATGCCGACCAGCAGCGGCTGAGCGGCAGCCCAGACCGTGACGGTGGTGACCACGACAGCGACGGCGACCGGGAGCGCCGGGGCCAGCAGCAGCAGGCCGACCAGCGCGGCGAGCGCGATACGGCGCTGCGTGCGGGTGGTGGCACGTGCCCGGTTCAGGAAGTCGTTCATGCCGCCACCGCCACCGGGGCCGGAGCCGCGTCGGCGGCGGGCACGAGCTGGGTGACGCGGGCCAGCGCGATGTCCTCGGCGGCCGCGGTCATCGGGAGCTTGTAGGCGCCGCGGCCGGAGAAGTCCGTGGGCACCTCGCGGGCCAGCCGGAAGTGGCTGGACTGCTCGGACCACGCCAGCCTCGACAGCCAGTCGAACGCCTGCTTGTCGCCGGCGGGAACCTCACCGATCTTCTGGACCACGCGCAGCCAGGTGGCCGCCGCGATGTCCTCGGCCAAGTGCCAGTGGTAGCGACCCAACCGGGCACGAAGCGTTCTCACCAGGCGGTCGTTGTACAGCTCGAACAGGTGCGACAGACGATCGCCCTGCGCGTCGGTAATGTCAGGCATCGGGGTCGTGTCTCCTTCCACTGGTGACGGCCCCTCGGCGGCCCCGGGGTGCAACCCGGGGCCGTTTTCGGCATAGCGATGCCCGGGACGCGGGACGTCACGGGTAATTCGCCGCCCTCGTCAGAACTAGTTCTGAGGGCGACGTGACGATTAAGACACTCTCCGGAGCCGATGTCAATAGAACTAGTTCTGGGATTCGCAGGACGACACGCGGAGATGATCCACTCCACCGACTGTCCAAGTAGAACTAGTTCTGCCACACTGGGTAGCCTGATCGCCGGACAAGGAGGGCAAGTGGAGGACAGCAAGGGCTCAAAGGTTCAGCGGCTAGCCGCTGACCTGCGAGAAAAGATCCGACAGGGCGTGTATCCGCCCGGGTCCGCGCTGCCTCATGTCCGGGATCTCCAGGACGCTGAGGGCGTCGCGTTCCAGACGGCCCGCGATGTCTACAAGGTCCTGGAAGACGAGGGTCTGATCGTCTCGCGCAAGGGCAAAGGGACCTTCGTCTCCCCGATCCTGGGGAAGATCCACCGCGACGGCACAGGGCGGTACATCAAGGCTGCGCGAGAAGAGGGCGGAGCCAGGGGAGCCTTCGCGGGCGAGATCGCTCGACTGGGCATGAGCCCGAACTCCGACACCGTGATCAGCCGCGAGCGTCCGCCGAGCCGCGTCGCCCAGATCCTGGGGATGCACCACTCAGCCAAAGCCCTGGTCAGAGCACGCACCATGCGAGCTGATGACACGGTCGTCCAGGTCGCAACCTCGTACTTCCCTGGAGACATCGCCTTCGGCACCCAGCTCGAACAACAAGACACTGGCGACGGAGGCAGCAAGTCTCGACTCGCAGAGGCCGGCCACCCGCAGGTCCGCATCCGCGAATCGGTCGACGTCAGGCCGCCCTCGAAAGAAGAGGCCAAGGCACTGGGCATCCCCGCCACCAGGTCCGTCTTCGAGATCACTCACGTTGGGATCACAGCCGCAGGTCGGGCCGTTGAGGTCTGCCTGCACGTCCTACCCGTCACCCTGTGGTCACTCAGCTACGAGTGGCCTATTGACCAACCCGAAACCTGAGAGGAACCTCCCTTGACCAGCAACAACGCCATCGTCCGCGACGCAAGTGAGCGCTACTACAAGGCTCGACGCGAGGCAGGCGAGAGCCGCGGTGCCTTCGAGACGGAGATTCGGCGTCTGGGGGGCTCGCCTCGTGTGGAAACCGAGGTCCGGCGCGGGGTCGCGCCTAGCAACGTCGCCGGGTTGCTCGACATCGCCACGACCGAAGAGACGGTCATTCGTGCTCGCCACATGTACAACGGCGACAAGCTCGTGCAGCTCGCTGACTCCTTCATCCCGCTGGATGTGGCTGAGGCAGCGTCGATTGACAACCCTGACCCCGGTCTCGGCGGCATCATCAGCCGCATGGCGGAGGCCGGTTTCGAGCAGACCGAGGTGATCGAGGAAGTCACCCAGTACGCCGCCACCGCCGTCGAAGCCGAGGCGTTCGGCGTGGAGGTCGGAACCTCCCTCCTCCAGATCGTCCACGTCGGCTACACGGCGGATCACCGAGCCGTAGAGGTCACCGTTCACCGCCCCGGACCTGGCTGGGTCCTCCGCTT
The DNA here is from genome assembly GCF_044333485.1 of Streptomyces sp. NPDC020983. Taxonomy (NCBI): domain Bacteria; kingdom Bacillati; phylum Actinomycetota; class Actinomycetes; order Kitasatosporales; family Streptomycetaceae; genus Streptomyces; species Streptomyces sp. NPDC020983. The sequence continues at coordinate 12,466 of NZ_JBIRRA010000029.1, forward strand.
CGGCGTCCCCCTGAGCTGAACGGGGTGGCCAACCTCGTTGGCCCAGTAGCAGGATTGGCCCCTAAACACCGAAAAGGCGCCCTGGCAGGGGCGCCTATCGGTCACAAACGCCGGACTCGTCACCCGGCCACGTTCGAGCGACTGCTTGGAGGTCCGCTCTCCTATGAGAGTACGAGAAAGTGCCCCGCTCCCGCCACATCCCGCCTCGCGGGACGGCGGGAGACCTACTTCACAACGCACAGCACTGCTCGCCAGCGCTCTGCACTACGCCGAGCGGGGCATGTACGTGCACCCGCTGCTGGTCGGCGGCAAGGAACCTCGGTGGGACGGCTGGGAGGCGCGGGCGACCCGCGACCCGGCCCTGATCGAGCGCACCTGGGGCCGCGCTCCGTTCAACATCGGCGTGGCCTGTGGGCCATCTGGCCTGGTCGCGGTCGACCTCGACCTGCCGCACGACGGCGAGGTCTCCGGTGAAGCGGGCGTCGTCGACGGCGCGACGATGCTGCAGGCGCTGGCAGCCCGTACCCCCGGTGCCCGGATCACACCGACGCTGACCGTGGTCACCGCGAGCGGCGGCCGCCACCTGATCTACCGGGCTCCGGCCGGTTCCGCGCTGCGGAACAGCGCGCGACGGCTCGGCTTCTGCATCGACACCCGGGCCGCCGGCGGCTACGTCGTCGGGATCGGGTCGGTCGTCGACGGCCGCCGCTACACCCTGGAGGGCAGCCTCACCGATCCGGCGGTGCTGCCCGGCTGGCTACTGACCCTGCTCACCAGCTCGGCCGAGCCACCCAAAACGGGGCGGGCGCCGCGGCGGGCGGAGGTCGTCACCCGGCTGCGGGAGCTGACCCGGCAGGGCACCCGCGAGCAGCGGTGGGCGTACGGCATCCTGCGGTCCGAGCACGACGACCTGGCGGCCACCGGCGAGGGCGGCCGGAACGACCGGCTGAACCTCGCGGCCTACCGCGCGGGCCAGCTGGTCGGCGCCGGCCTGCTCGACCAGGCGGTCGCCGAGGAGATGCTGACCGCGGCCGCCGACGCCTGCGGGCTCGGCGAGCGGTCCCCGGTAGAGGTCGCCAAGACGCTGCGCTCGGGGATGACGGCGGGCATCGCTCGGCCGCGCCGGATGGGCACCGCTGCGGTCCGCCGGACCGGCGGTGCCGCGTGAGCACACCCGAGGACGACTTCGCGGCGTACCAGAAAGAGCAGGCCAAGGCCGCCAAGCTGCGTGAGCAGATGGAGGCGATGAACCCCGACGAACTGGCGGCGTTCCGGGAGTGGAGGGCGACCAGGGACAAGCCGGTCCCGCCGCAGCGGGCCGCCCCGGCGAAGGGCGAGGGCGGTGGCCGGGGTCCGTCGATCGCCGATCAGCTCATCGCCATGGCCGACCAGCGGTACGAGTTCGGCAACTCCGACTCCGGCGACCTGTACGCGGTTCCCAAGGACGGGCCGCGGATCGCGCGGTTGCTGCGGGGCGGGCGGATCTCGCTGCGGGCGGAGCTGGCCCGGATGTACTACGGCCTGCACGGCAAGGCCGCGTCCAGCTCGGCGCTGGCCGACGCGATGCTGGCCATCGAGGGGCGGGCGCAGGCCGAAGACCCGGTTTCGCTGCACCTGCGGGTCGCGCCGTTGGGCAAGCGCGCCGAGGACGGGTTCGTGCTCGACCTCGGCCGGGCGGACGGCCTGGTCGTCACCGTGACCACCAAGGGGTGGACGGTGGGGCAGCCCACCCGCGAGCAGCCGCTGTTCCGCCGCTCGCAGCTCACCCAGCCGTTGCCGCTGCCCGAGGGCGGCGGGCACCTGCGGGAGCTGCGCGGGCTGCTCAACTGCACCGATGAGTCGTGGCCGCTGCTGATCTCGTGGCTGGTCGCGGGCATGGTGCCCGACATCCCGCACCCGCTGCTGTTCGTCTCCGGCGAGCAGGGCACCGCGAAGTCGACCGCGACCAAGATGCTGGTCAAGCTCCTCGACCCGTCGGCGGCGCCGGCGCGGTCCACGCCGAAGGACCCGGACGACTGGGCGACCGCGGCGGTCGGCTCCTGGGTGGTCGGCCTGGACAACCTCAGCCGCATCCCGGAGTGGCTGTCGGACGCGATGTGCCGGGCCGCGACCGGCGACGCCAACGTCAAGCGCACCCTGTACTCCGACTCCGACGTCACCGTGCAGGAGTTCCGCCGGGTGCTGATCGTCAACGGCATCGACGTCGGCACCCTGCGCGGCGACCTGGCCGACCGCATGATCCCGGTCCACCTGCACCGGATCACCCAGCGCCGCACCGAGACCGCGCTGTGGGAGGCGTACGACGAAGCCCAGCCGCGCATCCTCGGCGCGCTCCTGGACCTCATCGTCGCAACCCTGTCCAAGCTCGGCGAGGTCCGCGAGAAGGCCGACCGCGGGGAGATCCCGCTGCCCCGCATGGCCGACTACGGCCTGATCATGGCCGCGCTCGACCAGGTCAGCGGCCACTCCTCCAGCATCCTGACCGACTACCTCAGCCAGCGCACCGAGCTGGCCGAAGAGGTCGTCGAGTCCAACCAGGTCGCCTCCAAGCTGCTGACGATGATGAAGACCAAGACCCTGGTCGACGGCAAGGCGGTGTGGGAGGGCACCGCGGCCGAGCTGCTCGACCAGCTCACCACCGAGATGCCCGGCAACATCCCGGACAAGTGGCCACGCACCGCCGGCGCCCTGTCCGGCCGGATCAACCGCGTCGCCTCCGACCTCGACAAGCTCGGTCTGGACATCACCCGCAACAAGACCAACGGCGTCAAGACCCTGACCATGACCTACACCCCGCGCACCGCCCCGCAGGACCAGCCAGCACCCGAGCACGTCCAGGAGCTGCTGCTGACGTAGCCGCCCACACCCGTTCACCACGGATGCCGACCCGCCGCACTCCGGCGGGCCATCGGCATGCCCGGAAGAAGACACCGCTCAGAGGCGGCTTATCTAGCCAGATTTCCCGCAAAGCCGCAGCCCACCGGCCCTTGGCCTGGTCGGCGATGGGGCGGTGGGCTGCGTTTTCCTGCTGCCGGGGCGCGTCGGCGGGGGTCAGCCGCGGCGGTAGAGCTCCCACGCCTGGTGGAGCGTGTCGAGCGCGGCCTGCGAGGCGCCGGCGTCCTCCAGGTGCTCGGTGAAGGTCTCCAGTTCGTCGGGACCGGCGGGCCAGTCGGGATCGGCCGCCGCGTCCCTCGCCAGATCGCCTACCGCGTTCCTGGCCTGCACGTTCTTGCCTAACCACTCAGTGAAGCCGTTCACCGGCTGCTCCCTCGTCTGCTGCCTGGACCGGCCGCCGACCCTACCGCCGGCCACCGACAGCCGATCACCACCCGTGATCACCGCCGGGGTCGCTTCACCCGTTCGGCAGGGTCGCACTTGCGACCGGCCAGGGTCGCACTTGCGACCGGCCAGGGTCGCACTTTGCGGCCCCAGGGTCGCACTTCACGAAAAAGAGCGGCCCTAGGGTCGCACTTTGCGGCCCCAGGGTCGCACTTGCGGCCCTCGGATCGGCCGGTGCGACCCTGCCACTGACCTGCTGTGTGTCCCTTATGTGGCCTTTGGAGGGTCGCAGGGTCGCACTTTGCCCCCTCTTCTCTGTTGGAATGAGGAAGAAGAGAGAAGAAGACGAGAGATGCGGGGAACAAGTGCGACCCTGCGACCCTGTCAGACTGACGACAACCCCCGCGATGATCTACGCAGTGTGATCACTGTGGCCCGCGCCCGGCCGACGACCTCGGTGCCGGGGCGCGTCGCCCGCCTTTGGGTGGCACTCGCGCGGTGCCACCGACCGGTGGCCGCTGACGCGGCGGGGCTCTGGACGGACCTTGCGGAGCGGGGCGCAGCGCTCCGGCGGCCCGCGGTGGCGGCCCGGTACTCGTATCGCTGCCGCCAGGGGACATGCCCCCTGGCGGCAGCGATACGAGTACCGGGCCCACGGCTTGTTCTCAACAGTATTGGTGCAGGTCGCGGGGCTCAGCCCCGGCCGACTTGGCGTCGTAGCCCCGGTTACGCAGCGCTACTCGTCCGTTGGCGGCAGCTATACGAGCGGACCCCCGTGGCAGGGCGGCGCGAGTGAGCTGCGGCAGGCGGGCGGGCCGCGCCCGGCGGCGGCCGGGAGGCCGGCCAGCGGCCGGTTCGGGCGCCGCCGGTGAACGCGCGGCCCGCATAGACCCGCGGCCGGGGGTGCCGAGCGCGGACGCGCTCGTCCGTTCTCCCCTCCCCCGCCAGGTCGCGCCGCCGGGCCGACCCTCCACCGGCGGCGCGTCGGCGAGGATCGGGGAGCCGATGGACCGGCGGTCAGTCCCGGCGGCCGGGCAGGAAGGCGTTGAGGGACACCGCGCCGAGCTTGGTGCGGTCTCCGGCTCCGGCGGCGGCCACCAGGCGGTCGAAGACCTCAAGCTGAGCGGGGGTGAGCGCGGCCTGGACCTGCACGGGTCCTCCGCCGCGGTACCGGATCTGCGATTCGGCGGGCGGGAAGAGGTCGGCGTCGTCCGGCATGATGCGGGCGGCGGCGAGCAGCGCGGCGGTGTCGGTCTTCGCCGCGGCGTTGAGAGCGGCGAGCAGCACCGTGGTGTTGGTGCGGCCACGGGCTCGCCGCCGGTAGCGCTCCAGCCGGGCCGCCACGTTCTGCGAGACGTAGACGACGACCCGCTGCGGTCCGGGATTCGGCGCGGTTTCGGCGGCTGGTCGGGGAACGGGCCGCGCAGGTGGCCGCGCCTGGTCGGCGGGAGGCTGGGGATTCCGGCCGGGTCGGCGCGGCAGCAGACTGCCGGTGCCGGCAGCCCGTCCTGCGCCGAGGCCGAACAGATCAGCGGTCTCCCCGGCGGGTTCTGGTCCCAAGCCGCTCACGCGCTCGTCTCCAGTGCTGCGATCCGGGAGAACATCTCCCGGGTCAGGCCCGCCAAGTCCTCGGCCACCGACGCGGAGGTGGTGCTCACCACCTGCTCGCGTGACGCCTCGCCGGTCCGCAACTGCCAGAACGCCGGATTGGAGGCGGCGGCCTGCTCCAACTCGTGGACCAGGAGACCGCGCTCGCGCGCCTGCCGGCTGACTGCCTCGGAGTGCCTGATCACGGCGCTGAACATCGGCGCCCCCTCGCCGAGCACCTTCTCCACGTCCCGCCGGACGTCCTTGCGGATGGCGGTGGAGGAACTGCCGGAGGCGAACAGCACCACGCCGAGCAGCTCCAGGGCCGGGTTGACCTTCTTGCGCACCAGGGCGAATTGCTTGGCGATCCCGCCGAGCCCGTCCTCGATCGACGCCTTGTCGGACTTCACCGGCACCACCAGCCAGCGGGCTGCGGCGAGGGCGAGCTGCTGCAGGGGCGGATTCTCCGGCGGCGAGTCGATGACCACCAGGTCGTAGTTGCCTGCGACCTGCTGCAACGACACCGCGAGCATCAGGGCCTGGCGCTCGGCCTGGAACTGGTAGCGGTTGGACAGTATCGATGGCAGATGCCCGACCGCAGCTCCGCCCACGCACACGTCAAGGTTCGGCCGGCCGCTGCTGACCGGCCTCAACGCCGTGCCTTCCGCGACTGCGTCGGCCAGCGCCTGGCCGTCGTCGTCGAGCGGCCCCTCGCGGTAGCCCAGCTCCCGCCCGACATTGCCCTGGCCGTTGAGGTCGATCAGCAGCACGGTCGTGTCGTCCGCGGCCGCCAGCCCGGCGGTGTTCGATGCGACGGTGGTCTTCCCCACCCCGCCCTTGCCGTTCCCGAAGGTGACCACCCTCGACAAGCTCTCCCGGTCGATGACCGGCATGTCCGCGTCGTCGGTCAGCATGTTGCCTCTCCTGTGCTCAAGGCCGTGTGCTGCCCCACGGGGACGCACACGGGGAGTCCCGTGGGCACCCATGTTGACAGCACCACGTGTCAGCTCACGAGTATGCCCATGGGCATCCCTATGGGGACTCCTACGGGAATGCACATGGGTAAACAGGTGGGCTTAAGCATTGGGAACCGTGTTGATTCTGCTGTGTGCTTGAGGCGGCTCAGCTCTGGCGTTCTCACAGGTCAAGACGCCTATCTGTCCGCCCGCTTCCGCCCGATAGCCGGCGTCCAGGAGGTCACAGCAGGCGGTGTACCGCGCTCCTGATGATGTCGCCCGTGGTGATGATCTGGGCCTGCAGTTCGGCGCGTTGCAGGATCGAGTCGGGGTCGGGCCGCGATGCCATGCTGGCCACCAGGAAGGCGAGCAGCGAGCCGCCCATCCCGTTGCGTGACGCCTCGCGCATGACGACTTCTGGGCCGTCGCCCCAGCGTTCCTGCCACTCCCACAGCGCCTCGACCACGCTGGCGTTCTTCCAGTGCACCGCGCGCACCAGCTGCTCGCCGAGATCGTCGGGGAGCCGGACGGCCAGGCGTGCGGTGAGGGTGGTCGGGTCCTCCTCGCCGCGGCCGTAGTGCTGCGGCCCGGCGCCGACCGGGCGGCCGGGAGCGCCGACGTGCTCAGTAGGGACCGGCGGGTACTCGCCGAGCATCTTGCGCGCCTTCAACTCCGCGCGGATCGCGCGGGCCAGGACCAAGTCCCGGGTGCCGGCCAACTTCCCGGCCTGCCGCATCCCGGCGAGACGTGCCCGCACTCGGGCGCGGGCCTGGCTGGCGGCCTTCCCTCGCAGGAAGGAAATCCCCTCCTTGTCGCGGGCCTCTTTCAACCAGGCCCGCTCCACCGACCGGGCCAACGTGGCCACTTTCTCCAGGGCCTCGAAGTCCTCGGGCTCCAGCGCCACCACGAACTGCCTCGACATGTGCCGAGTCTAGCTAGATAACCCGCCTGGCCTGCGGAGAGCTGCACGGGAGTGCCCGGCGGTGGCCGCGTCGCCGGGCGGTGAACGCATTCCCGCGAAGCGGATATGGCCGTGAATAGTGGCGCTATATCTAGCTAGATTTGCCGCATCAACACAGCTCAACACGGCTTTAGGTGCGTTGCGGTGGGTGTTGCGCGTGGCTACCTTGGGATGTGGCTGGACGGCGCGGCAAGGGTGCTGTCCCTCATGGCGGAGGTGCGAGGCGATGGCGAGAGCATCGGTGAAGGAACCGGCGGATTTCGGTCCGCAGCAGTTCCCGGACCGGCTGGGTCTGCGGTTATGGGAGTTCCAGCGGGCGCTGGACGACGGGTTGATTCCGCTGTCCGACGTCGCCGGCGGACGCTGGTCGGCCGCGGTGGTGGCGGCCGCGGCGGAGCGCCTGGGGGAGATCCGCGCGGCGGTCGGCACGCTGCCCGATGTCGGCGCGTGGCGGGCTGCCGAGCTGCTCGCCGAGCGGTTCGGCGTCGAGGTGAGCGCCGAGACGGTGATGGAGCTGGGGCGCAAGGACATCATCCCGGTCAGCGGCGAGTACAAGGGCAACGCGCTGTACGACGGCCGTGCCCTGGAACGGTTCGCCGACCGGCGGGCGCTGGCGGCCGCGGCGGCGTCGGGCCGGCTGCACACCAAGGACTCGGCGGCGGGCTACCTGCGGGTGCGGCCCGCCGACGTCGAGCACCTGGTGCGCGCGGGCTGGCTCACCGAGGTCCACCGGGTGCACAGCTCCTACCAGCCGAGGAAGGCGGCCCCGGCGGTCGCGCTGTTCCGCCAGGGCGACCTGGACGTGTTGCTCGCCCACCCGGCCATCGACTGGGACGACGTGCGGGCCACCCCCAAGGGGCGGCCCTCCGCACTGGCGAAGCTCACTGCGAGCCGGGCAGGCCGCTGATGGGCGACCGCCGGGAGTTCCCGGCCCCGCTGCCCGGCACCGCCAAGGTGAGGATCACCGCCGACGCCGAGACGACCGAGCGCCTGCTGTCCGTCCTGACGGCGTACTTCACCTGCACCACCCCGGCCGGGTACTCCGGCGGCCGCTCCTACCTCGACATCGACACCCGGCCGGTTCCTCCCTCACACCCCGAAGCCGAGTGAAACCGCCGGGGCCGCGTCCGTAACCCGCCGGACGCGCGCTCGTTGAACACGCTGAGGCAACCCCATGCCAAAGCCCCAGGACCAGCCCCCACGGTCCTGGGGCTTTCGGCTGTCTCCAGCCGCACGGCCGGGCTTCAACTGCCGTGCCGGGTGGGAGGCGCGCGGAGTGGTGCGTAGCGGGACCCTGGCGCATGACGTACTCGATGCCGGTCTGGGACTTGCCGACGCCCCCCGTCAGGCCAGCCGTCGCAGGCGTGCCGAATAAGCTGCGTGAACGCGCTCACAAACCTTGGCAAAACTTGGTGTTCTTGCAGGTCAGGGGCGGTTTCGTGATCTGTTTTCCGTGATTCGTGCCTCGCAATGAGCGCGAATCCTGCCTATGCTGGCGGCGCAGGAACAGGAAGGGCCCGCACCTGGATTGGTACGGGCCCACTGCGGGACCGCCGGCTACCGGCCGCTCGAAGCCCTCACATCCAGTAGCACCTGGATCACCGTGAGGACCACGAGCATTCGGTCGTAGTCCGGCGGTTTCGTGCTGTGTAGCCAGTCGCGGAGTTTCCGCATGCGGCATCACCTTCCCTTCCACGTGGCAAGGAAGATGCGCGCACAGCACGTCCGGGAAGAACGCTACCCCACCGCGCCGATACCTGGGGGGCGTCACAGTCTGACACCGCAACACATGCCGCTCTGACCTGCGAAGTTCCTTCTGTTGCTCCTTGTTGCTCGGCCGCACCTCGACTCGGTGGCCGTACGACAGGTCTAACTTCCCAGTGCCCTATCCCAGTTCGCCGAATTCTTAGGGATCTGGGTAGTCCTCCAGATTTCGAGACTTTATAGAGAGACTGGAGAGACTTTCCGATCACGCCGAACTACGCGCTCTCCCGCTCCTTCGAGCGGTCACTCAGCGAGCTTGTCCGCCAGGCGCGCGGCGAGGGTGTGCCCGGGGTGGGTCTCGTGGCGGCGCCGGCGCCGGTTGTAGCGCTGGGTGGTGCGCGGGTCGCGGTGGTTGACCGCGTCCTGGACGTCCTGCAGCGGCACGCCGGCGTCGAGGCTGTCGGTGATGAACCCGTGCCGCAGCACGTGCGGCTTGATGGTGTCCGTCTGCGGCAGCCCGGCCTTCTTCGCCAGGCGCCGCAGCAGCTTCCACACCTCCGGCTCGCCGAGCCGGGCGCCAGTGCGGGTGGCGAACAGTGGACCGGACGTGCGGCCGCCGAGGTAGCGCTCCAGCGCGTCCAGGGCGAGCGGCACCACCGGCTTCGGGCGGACCTTCCCTCCCTTGACCCGCAGCGGCAGCGTGCGGTGCCCGCGGTCGTAGCCGAGCTGGTCGGCGTCCAGGGCCAGGACCTCGTCGACGCGCGGCCCCATCAGGTAGAGCAGCAGCACCAGCGCCTCGGCCCGCGGCGACCACGCGGCGGCGGTGGTGATCAGCCGCGCCGTCTCGTCCTCGGTCAGCCCCTGGGTGGACGACTCGTCAGGGTCGACCACCGGCCGCAGCACCGCCTCGAACGGGTCGCCCGATGCGGCGCCGGCGCGCACCGCGTAGGTGTAGAAGCTGCTCGCCGACGACAGCACGTTCGCCCGGGAGGCGTCGGAGCGCGGCTTGCCGGTCGGGGCCAGCTCGCCGCGGCGGCCGCCGCGTACCCGCACCATCGTCGGCGCGGTCTCCAGGTACCGGGCGAACGCATCGGCCAGCGGGAACGTCGCGGCCAGCGGGTGCACCCCGCGCTGTCGGCAGTACGCCTCCCACACCCGGAAACCGCGGGCGTAGGCCCGGCGGGTGTTCGCGCTCGGCCAGCGGGCGACCCAGCCGCCGGCGACGTCGACCAGGGCGTCACCCTCGCCGTACACCGCGGCCAGATCCTCGCGCAGCCGCCGGGCCTCGACCGGCCAGTCCTCGCGCGGATCGGCGACCGCCGCGGCGACGTCGCCGGCGGCCGGAGCCCGAAGCTGCAGCTCGGTCACCGGCGCTCCCGCGGGCGCGGCGCGGAGGTGTCGGGGATGTCGTAGCCCTCGGCGACCAGGCCGCGGAAGGTGGCCTCGGTGTCGGCCTTGGCCCGGTCGTACTCCTCGTGCGTCACGCCGGGCTTGCCGCTGATCAGCTTCTGGGCCAGCTCGGTGGTGCGGGTGATCGCGTGGCCGTAGACGAGCATCGCTTCGTCGCGGCTGAGCCGGTCGCCCTCGGTCCACTCCCGGCGCCGCTCGTTGGCGGCCGCCAGGTCGGCGGCGGCTTTGTCGAGTGCGGCCTGAGCCTCGGCGGCGAGGTGGTCGAAGTAGAGGTGCACGGCGCTGTTGGCGGTGGCCGCGTCGGACTCGGCGCGGGCCTTGGCTTCGGCTTGCTGCTGCTTGGTCGGCATCCCGGCAGCCTATCGGCGGACGGCAGGATAACGGTCATTATCCTGCCGTTTTCTGAGCCTCTCCGGACGGGTGAACGCGGGTCGCTGGCCTGTCCCCGGCGACATCGACGGGGTGGCCGGTTGTGTGCGGACAGACGCGGCCGGTGTCAGTGGCCTACGTCACGCTACTGCTGCTACACCGACAGGAAAGGGGCAAGCCGTGGCGTTCCGTGCCGTACATGAGCAGTGGGGGACGGTCTTCGCGCACCTGCCGGACCTCGGGTGCGGCAGAGCGTGGGAGGACGTCCACCGGGTGCGGCCGCCGGCGCCGCTGCGGTGCGACGAATGCCAGCACCCGCTGCGGGCGAAGGTCTCACCGGCGGGCCTGCGCTTCTTCGCCCACGCGCCCGGCGCCCCGCAGTGCGCGAGCGCGGGGGAGTCCATGGCGCACCACCTGCTCAAGCTGGAACTGTCGGAGTCGGCCCGAGAGGCGGGCGCGCACGTCGAGCTGGAGGTGCGCGGCCCGGACGGAGCGTGGCGGGCAGACGTCATGGCGAGCGACCCGGGCGGGTCCTGGCGCATCGCCCTGGAGGCGCAGCTTTCCCCGATCGTCCCCGACGACATCGAGGCGCGTACGGCGCGGATGCTGCAGGACGGGGTCCGCTCGGTGTGGTTCTCCGACCGGCCGCGGCCGCCGTGGCTGGGGCTGGTGCCCTCGGTGCGCCTGGAGGCGGTGGACGGTGGTGGCCTGCACGTCGTGGAAGGCCTGGTGAAGTTCTCCGGATGGGGGTGGGAGGCGGGGCCGCGGGTGACGGTGGCGGAGTTCCTGGGGTGGCTGTTCACCGGTCGCGTCGTCCCGCACCTGCCGCAGCTGTCCGCCAAGTACCCGCTGGAGACGCTGCACACGGTCTGGACGGCGCCGAAGTACGTCCAGGAGGAGAGCGCGTGCGTCGCGGAGCGGGACCGCCGCGCCGCTGAGGAGGCCCGTCTCGACCGGGAGCGGCAGAAGCACGCGGCGGCCATCAGCGCCCTGCTGAAACGGCAGAAGGCACTCGTCAGGCCGACCGTGGAGTTCGCGTTCCGGGAGACCGGTGTTTCTCCCAAGGTGGCCAAGGAGGGCACACCGGAGTTCGCCATGGGACTGCCGGTGTACGTGCAGGGCAAGCTGTTCGCGGTCATCTGTCCGGTGGCCAGCCGCGTCCTCGCAGTGCGCGGGCGGCTCGACGGCCTGGTGCTGCTCGTGGCCTCCGAGCCGGAACGGCAACGTGTCGCCGCGCAGGCCAATCCCGGGCAGCGCGTTGTCGTCCTCCAGCCAGACCCGGAGGTCATGCCGCGCTCCGTACCGCAGCAGGGCCAGGCGGGCGCGGTGACGATCCACCAGGCGGTCACCCGGATGTTCGGGCTCGGGGATTAGCTGCCCGGTAGCCGCGGCGCCGGCGGATGGGGCCGGGTGTGGGCGGCAGACGACGGACACGCGCGCCGGAGAAGGCGCTGTGGGGAAGTTGTCGGCGTCCGCGAGCTCCGCCGCGGCCCCCTTGTCGTCCAGGTCAGGCCCCTTGACCGTGCGCGGCCGCGGGCCGTTCCTGGGGAACTCCGTAGAGGATTCCGTAGGCAACTCGGTGGGCTACTCCGCAGGGGATTCCGTAGGCAACTCCGTAGGGAACCGCGGCGGACCTGGCCCCGGTGGCGTCCAGCGCGCACGGGGGCCGGCCACGACGGGCCGTTTCGCGCTGGACGCTGCCGGGGGTGGCCTGGGTCCAGGGCGCGGCAAGCGGCCCTGGTACCACCGGCCGCCAGTTCGGGGTTCCCCGAACCAGCGCGTTCTTCCTGCACGCGCGTGCGTGGGACGGTCCGGACTACCGGGTGCCGGCCGGTGCCCTGCCCGCCTACCGGCCCATGCTCGGACCGCCCCGCTTCGGAGCGGGCGGCTCGTAGCGCCGCCCCTGGTGGGCGGCGGCCTCGCGGGCCTGCTGCTCGCGCTGGGCTCGCTGCTGCGCGAGGTGGGCGCGGCGGGCCTGGCTCTCGGTGTCGTGCAGCTCGGGGTGGCGGGCGGCGATGCTCGCGCGCAGCTTCTGCTCGCTGCGGACCGCTGCGGCGTTCACCCGGTTGCCGGTGGCGTCCTGCGAGCTGCGGGCGGCGTTGCCGTGCAGCCGAGCGACGTCCTCCAGGTCGGTCCGGTCGATCCGGCGGGCCAGCTCGGGCAGCGCCCGGCGCAGCACGGCCAGGCGGTGGGCGGTCTCGTCCACGCCGCGCGGCGGCTGCCCGGCGATCTGGCCCTGCAGCGGCTTGGCGGCCGGGTCGGTGCGCACGGTTCGCCACGCGGTGTCCGCGCCGTCGCGGGCAGCGGCGTCGGCCCGGAACAGGGCGGTGGTCTGCTCGGCGAATGCGGCGCGGTGGTGGGCGGTGAGCTTGGTGTGCTCCTTGCGGGAGGTGCCGGCCAGCCGCAGCTGCGCGCGGTTCAGGTCCTTGTGCTTGTCCAGTGCTGTCAGGGCGGTTTCGGTACGGGCCAGCTCGGCGCGGACCGCGTCGGCCTGCTCCTGGTGGACGCGGGCCGCCTGCAGGTGCCGGTCGGCTTCGTCCAGGACGCCGGCGACGTCGGCGGCCGCGAGCTGCCCGCGGGTGGCGCCGGCGGTGCGCTCGCGCTCCAGGCGTTCGTCCATCTCCTTCGCCTTCAGCGCCGCCGCGGCGGCGGCCTGCTCGGCGAGCTTGGCGCGCTGGTCGTAGTCGGCAGCCAGGCGCACCAGCTCGGCGTCGGAGCGGCGGCCGTACGGGCGGGCGGCGCGGTCGCTCCACGACGGCACGGCGCGCTGCTCGCGGGACCGCTCGAAGTCGGCGAGCTGGCGGCGCTGGTCCCCGGTCAGCTCCGGCTGCGGCTCTGGCGGTTCGGCCGGGCGGGGCGCCGGTGCGCCGGCCGACTCGGCAGGACGCTTGGACCGCAGCGGGGAGGTGGCGCGGGCGGCCGCGGCGCGGCGCCGTACGGCCTCCTGCGCGGCTGTCGCCTCGGCTTGCGCGGGATCGGCCGGGGACGGCAACGCTGGGCCGTCTGGGGGCTCCTGAGCGGCCTCACGCGGCCGTACGGCCTGGGCCGGGAGCACGGCGGGCTCCGGGGGTTCGCGCAGAAGGTCGGAGACCATGCGGTCGCCCTTGTCCTGCCCGAGGTACTGCGCGAACGCGGTCACCGCGCGCTGCAGGCGCTCGCGTTCGGAGCGGGCCGCACCGAGCCGGGCGCGGGTGTCCTCGGACTCCACGACGGCCAGCGGCAGCCACAGGTGGTTCTCCTGGCGGCCGCGGGTGATGCCCGGGTAGACCGCGAACGCGTTCGCCCCGTGCCCGTACAGCAGCGACACCTGGGTGGTCAGGCCCTGCGAGGCGGCGACGGTCATCGCGTAGCCCAACGACAGGGCGCCGCCGACGACCTGGTCGACGGGCACGGTCGCGCTCTCGTAGCGGTGCCCGCCTTCGGCGCCGGCGTCGCGGACCCGCCAGGTGATCTCCACGCTGTGGTCCTCGCCGATCGCGGTCACCACCGCCCGGTAGCCGTTGAGCAGGTCCGGCCCGGCCCCGCGCCTGCTGCGGTAGTCGTTCGCGCGCACCCTCACGAAGTCGCCCTCGGCGAGGGTGAGCTGGCGGCCGCCGGGCAGCGCGTAGGTGTGCTCGGTGCCCAGCTCGCCGGCGGCGCGGCGGATCTGCTGCGCGCCTGCGTTGAGCAGGTCGACGGTGTCGTTGCGGGCGGCCAGCACCGCGAGGGATTCCAGGACCTGGTGCGGGTCCTCCCACCGGGTGCGGGCCTCGTTCCAGGTGGTGAGGATCTGCGACAGGGCCTCTTCGGCGGTCTCCACGGCGTGGACGCGGCCGCGGTCGGCTAGCAGGGTCAGGGCCTGCTCGTGGTCGCCGGTCCGCCACACCTCCAGCGCGGCGCGCTCGGCGGCGTCGACCTGGCGGCGGTTCTCGGTGAGGGTGAGCCCGCCGACCAGGCGGTGAACCTCCTTGAACCAGCCGCCCGCGCCGATCGCCTGCAGCTGCAGCGGGTCGCCGACCGCGACCAGCTTCGTCCCCGTGCGGGCGGCCTCGGCCAGCAGCGCGGCCGCCGACCGGTCGTCCACCATCGTCGCCTCGTCGACGACCAGGACGTCGACGCCCGCGAGACCTTTGCCGTCGCGGATGCGCTGCAGCCAGGACGCGACCGTACGGGAGGGGATGCCGGAGGCGTCGGCCAGGCCCTGCGCGGCCACCGCCGACAGGCACGCCCCGGCGTACGTGGTGCCGGCGGCGTCCCAGCCGATCCGGCACGCCTCCATCAGCGTCGACTTGCCCGCGCCGGCGACACCGACCACCGCCTCGACACCGAGCCCGCCGGTCAGCACCCGCGCCACGACGTCGCGCTGCTGGGTGCTCAGCTCGAACCCGACCGCGACCTCGTACACGCTGACGGCGGCCACGGCCTGGTCGGCGAGCAGCTGCACGGCGCCGGCGTCGACCCGGGCCAGCGCCTGCTGAACGCACAGCGCTTCGGCGTCCAGGATGTCGCGGGTGGTGAACCTGGCCATGGACGACATCACGGTGGACCCGACGTGCGGCAGCCGCACCGCGTAGCCCTCGACCGCGAGAACGGCGTCGACCAGTTCGTCCAGGCGGCCGGGGGCGCTGTCGATTCCCTCCTGCAGCGCGTTGCCGACCGCGGCGAGCAGCTGCGCGCGCGTGAAGTCCTTGCTCGAACTCGTCACGCCGGTGTCGGGGTCGAAGACCACCGCGGCGATGTCCGCCGGCGGCGGGATGCGCGGGCCGGTGCCCGGCCCGTCGGCGCCCGCTCCGTCGCCGGGTCCGGGCGGGCCGGGCGCGGCGGCCGCCACCATCGCGTCGACCGCGCCGGTGCCGCCGAGCATGTCGGCGGCCCGCTCCCGCCAGGACACGCGCATCCCGGCCGCGTCCGCGTCGTGCTTTTCCCGGCGCTGCAGGCCGCCTTCGCGCTGCTGCTCCTCGCGGGTGGCGTCCTCGCCGACCGCCGCGGTGACGGCGGCCGCGCGGCGGGAGAAGCCGTCGCGCACCTCGGCCGGGATGCCGTCGACCTCCCACTCCCGGTTCGCCTCGTTGTACGTGCGGCGCACCCCGAACCGCTCGTAGGCCAGTGCCCGCACCCGCGCCTTGAAGTAGGCGTCGGCAGCGCGGGCGTGGCGGTGCAGGTCCTGCCCGCTGTTGGCGATGGCCCGCCACTTGCCGTCCTCGCACAGCGCGATGTTGGCGATGGTGACGTGCCGGTGCAGGTGCGGGTCGCCCGGCTCGCCGTCGACCACGGGCCGGGCGGAGAGGTGTTCCACCGACCATGCCAGCAGCCCGCCGGTCGCCAGCCGCACCGGCTGCGCGTCCTGGCTGCCGACCGCGTAGCCGATCCAGGATTCGAGCTGGGTGAACGTGTCGCGCGTCGCCTCGTGGACCAGGTCCCGGTACGCGCGCTCGCCGTCCTCGCCCATCAGGCCCGGCAGCACGCTGTCGGACTTGGGCAGGTGCAGCACCAGGTCCCAGCCGCGCACCCGGTCGTCGACCCGGACGTCCTTGTTCGCCCACGCAGCCGCGAGCTCCTTCTCCCCGTAGACGTCGGCCAGGTCGACGCCGGCAGCACGCGCGAACTTGTGCACCGTGGTGACCAGCAGCCGGTGGGTCTCACCCCAGCGGTGGACCATCCGCTGCTGCCGGGCGAACATCGCGGCCTGCTTCGGCTTGCCCGCGAACAGCTCCACAGGCTCGACACCGGCCGCGGCCGCCTTCGCCTCGATCGCCTCGATCACCCGGACCACCGTGAGCTGCGCGTCGGGGTGGGCACGGGCGGACGACTTCACCAGCCTCGCCCCGGTCCGCGGGTCGCAGCCGTTCATCAGGCGGCGCGCGGCGTCCTTGCCCTCGTCGTCCAGGGGCTGCCCGGCGACCAGGCCGACCGCCTGCAGGCCGGACCCGAGCCACACCAGCGTCCCATCGCCCTCCGGTCGCAGACGGTAAGCGACCGCCGGATCGGCGGAGTCGTCCAGCACCACGGTCTCGCCGGCGTCTTCCGCGACCACGCCGCACCCGGCTTGATTCCTCAGGCGGTACTCGACCTGTTCATCCGCGACGATTTTCGTCACCCAAGCCAAGATGCGGCCCCCCGTACTTCCGCGCTTGTGCGCTTGTGTTTTTCCTGCCCGGCTTGCCGGGGAGCCCCGCTAGGGGCTCCCCCTTTGCACCTACCCCAAGTTTGATCATGCTGCCCAATTCAGGGTACGGGGCAAGTTCTCGAACCTATCCGGCTCACATCCGGTTGACCAATAGTCAGCCTCAACACCTGATATCGGTAACCGGATATCAGGTGCCCCCCACCTGCTCGGTCCAGGGGAAACACCGATCCGGTACCTGCGGACAAGGGGGCGGACAAGGGGTCCGGCGTCGCCGGGCAGCAGCAGGACAAGGGGGCGCGCAATCACCGTGTGCGATGGGTACCGGCTGACCAGGGTGAAGCGGGTAATCAAGCTAGATAAGCCGAAACGACCCGCGGCGGTGATCGCTGCGGGTCGTTTCGGCTTGCCGGTGAGCAGGATGGTCAGCGTGGTCAGTGGAACCAGACCAGGACCGCGATCCGGATCTCGCGCTTCTCGGGCCAGAGCAGGTACTCCAGGATGACGGCCTCGCCGTCGACCTGGATGCCGTAGCGGGTGCCCAGTTCGTCGAGCCGGTCGCCGGGCGGGCGCCGCCCGGCGGCGGTGGCCGCGCCCACCTCCAGGGCCAGCGCCATGGCGAAGTTGGTGACGCGCTTGGCGAGGTCGGGCGGCATCGCGCTGATGATCTGCGCGGGGATCTCCTCGGCGTGGGCGGTCCAGCCGCGGCGGCCGGGCTGCTCCTGGGTCATCCGGCGAGCCGGTCGGCGAGGTCGTCGACCGCGACCAGGCGGCGGCCGGCGGCGGCGTTGGCCCGGCTGGATTCGGCGCCGGGCGCCGCGTCGAGCATCGCCACCATCCACCAGCGCCGCAGCGCGTTGTTGATGGCGTCGCCTTCCTCGGCGGCCAGGACTTCGGCGTAGAAGGCCATGCGCTTCGCGCCGGTCAGGGCCTCGCCGATGGCGTTGATGGTGTGCGGGATGGCGTGTGCTCGGGGGTCTGCGGAGTGCTCGGACTGTGCGGTCACCGTGTCCTCCAAGGGGGCTGATTCGAGTGTCCTACGAATCCGGCGGCCGCCGCGAGGGGCGGCGGCCGCCGGGCGGCTCAGGGGCGCAGCCGGTATTCGGGGCACTTCTGCGGGTCGCCCCACGACGCGGTGTGCGGCACGGTCGCTCCG
>NZ_JBIRRA010000030.1:0-29725 GCF_044333485.1 Streptomyces sp. NPDC020983
CCCGGCGGGGGAGCGGGATTCCCGCCCCGCTCCCCCGCCGGCCGCAGTCGGTCTTCTCCTGGAGTTGAGGGGGTCGGTGTGGTCCGGCCGGTGCCCGGTGGGGGAGCGGGATTCCCGCCCCGCTCCCCCACCGGGCGCCTGGCCGTAGTCAGGCCCGGTTCTCGGCGAGCCAGCACGCGATGGTCTCGGCGGCGGCCTCGGAGTCGACCTGGCAGTCGATCGACTCGTCGCCGGTGTAGAGCGCGTCGCCGACCGGGTGGCCGTTCGCGTCGTGCTCCCAGACCACCCATCCGGTGTGGCTGGCCGCGGGGTGCTCGACGGACGGGGCACGGTCGGCGACCAGCAGGCGCGGGCGGTTGAAGACCTCCCGCTCGGGCGTCGCCGGGTCCTGCGGGATCGCGTAGCTCGGGCTCATGCCGTCGGTGTGCACCGGGATGTCGAGATCGGCGAGCGCATTCAGCAGGACCTCACCGGCCGTGGTCGGCGGCTCGGGGATCGCCTGGTCCTCGTGCTCCCCGCCGTGCGCGTCCATGAGGTCGCGGAGGTCCGGGAGCGGCACGTCGATGTAGTCGGAGAAGTCTCCGAGCGCGTCGGTCAGCCAGGCCTCGACGTGGTCCTCGTTCTCCCACGCCTCGGTGTCGGGGGCCTCCAGGGGGGAGATCAGGCGGACGCAGTCGGCGTACGTGGCGCCGGGCCGGATGCTCACGGCGAGCACGGTGGCGTCCGCGAGGCGGACGGGGACGAGACCGCCGTCCGTCCCGTCGGCCGCGAGGGCGTCCAGTCGCATGGTGCTGGTCATCGGTTGAGCCCTTCGTTCGCTGAGGTTCTTCGGTGTGGCCCGGGGGCCGTGCCGGTCGGGATTCCCGCCCTTCCGACGTAACTAATACTCTCAAGTTTTACCGGGTGAGTCAAGCCCTGCGGCCCGTTAAAACAGCAGATCAGACCCCTCCCCCGGCCCGCCATCGGCGGCGGGCCGGGGTTCGGTCGAGCCTCAGCCGCGGGCGAGCCGGGCGAGGTCGGCGCGCTTGACGTGCAGGGCGAAAACGGCCTCCAGCAGGGCCTGAGCGACGTCTTCGCTCACGTCCGCGGCGAGGTGGCCGTGCAGGGCGTCCAGTGCGGATGCGAGCCGGGCGTCCTCCTCGCCGAGCCCGCAGTTGCGGGTGCCGAAGACGGCCGGTGCCGCCAGCGGGCGGCGGTCCACGGCGTGCGTGACGTACTGGCCGAACCCTGCGGGGAAGCCGCTGCTCGGGGTCTCGATGGCGGTGGCCTCGGCGTCGGCGAGGGCGAGCCGCGAGTCGGCCGGAATGCCGTCGGCGGTCGGCTCCTCCTCGTAGAACGACAGGGCGGCGATGTCGAGCAGGTCGGCGATGTGGAGCAGTTCCCGGCCGGTCCGCGCGGAGGTGAACAGGCTGCGGCGGCGGGCGATACCCGCGAGCACGGTGGCGCGGGCGGCGGCGGCGCAGGCCTGCGCGGTGGGCTCGAAGTCGGTCATGTCGGTTCCCGTCCTGGGGAGTTGAGGTCTTCTTCGGTGCAGCCCGGGCGAGCGGGATTCCCGCCCCGCCGGCCCGGGCGGTGTGGCGCAGTGCTGCCCGCCGGTCCCGAGGTCGGGACCGGCGGACGTCGGGCTACTTCTGGTAGGCGGGGATCAGCTCGCGGACCTTGTCCGCGCCGATGCAGCCGCCGTCGTGGCGGTAGATGCTCGGCGGCTGGCCGTTGCGCCCGCGGTGGTGGCTCCAGTAGCGGACGCCGGACCAGCCGCACAGCTCGCAGTGCAGGTACCAGGGGTTGTCGCTGCCGGGGAAGCCGTGCAGTACGGCCCTCCAGTGGTGCTCGGTGAGTCCGGCGAACGCGATCCGGGCTCCCCCGGTGTTGCGGTCGTTGACGGGCATCCGCGGGTGCAGCAGCGGCACCGGGCCGTTCAGCGGCTGCGGGGCCTCGGCGCGGATCTGCTCCAGCGCGACGGCGGTGACGTTCCCGGCGGCGTACTCCTCGGCGAGGAAGGTGGCGGCCATGTCGATGCCCTTGGTGCCGGTCTCCGGGCGGCGGAGGTTGGTCTCCCCCTCGGTGGTGACGACCAGCCAGTCACGGTGCCAGCGGTACGCCTGACCGATGACCCGGTCCGCGCCGATGATCACGGGGTAGCGGCATTCGATGTCCGGCTCCCCGATCCGGTACGGCAGGGCGGTCGTGGTGATGCTCATGGTCTGCTCCTGGTTGAGGTGGTTCGGTGGTCGGACCCGTGCGGCGGGCGGGATTCCCGCCCCGCCCGCCGCGCGGGGGTGTCAGTTCGGGCTGTCGCCGAAGGGCAGTTCCAGGACGAAGGAGTCGTCCTGGAGCCGCTCGAACGCCTGCTCCTCGGCGTACGCCCGCAGCGCGAGGCGGGCGGCGTGGCCGTGGCTGACGGCCTGGTAGGTGCGGAAGTGGATCGGCGACTGGCTGCCCAGTGCCGCAGCGTCCAGGTCCTGGTGCTGGAGGTAGCGCTCGACCGGGTGGTCGGCGGCGCGCTGGACTTCCAGCACGTACCGCTGGTTGCGCTTGCGCCAGACGCGCGGGACGTAGATACCTTCGTCGTCCGCCACCACGAAGTAGGCGCCGGGGCGCTTGTCGAGATCCACGCGGTACTCGACTCGGTCCATCTCGGGGTTCATGCCACTGTCCTTGCGTTGAGGGTGCTCGGTGTGGGCCGGAGCCCGTGGCCGGAAGAGGATTCCCGCCCCCTTCCGACATAACTAATACTCTCAAGTTTTGGGGTGTAGGTCAACCCTTAACACGCAGAAAACAGCAGGTCAGCGGCCTTTTTTGACGGAAATTCCGGTGTCTCGAACGGCCCTCGACGGCCCTTCCGGCGGACGCCGCACGACGGGCCGGTCGGGGGGGTTCCCTCCGCGGCGGGGCAGGCCTTGCCGACCGCGGGCCGTGTCGGGGTGCAAGGCTCGCGCTTGCGCGACCCGCCGCAGGCGGGCTTGGCCTGGCGGCCCGGCGCGGACTGTGGTCCCCTCCGGGTGACCCGCCGCGGAAGGGGCACCCCCGACCCCCACCACCCTGCACCACCCACGCACCGCAAGATCAAAAACGGCGCCCCCTCCCCTCTGTGGAGGGCCGGGGTGTGGGGCGGAGCCCCGCGTTGCTTGTGCCCGCACTCCCCCGCCGACCGTCCCGCCAACTCACCTCTTAAGAGGGGAGGCAGTCCGGCGGCCGGGCGACCGCCGGGTGCACGAGGCACGGCGCGGAGCGGAGCGGAGTGCCGTTCCTCGAGCACCGTCCCCGCCGGCGCCGGGTGCGGACGCGGAGAGGCCCGGCGAGAGGGAGGGGTCTCTCGCCGAGCCTCGGGCCGGTCGGTCAGTAGAGCTGGACGCGGGTGAGGACGATGTGCGGTGGGTCGGCGTCGGCGACGATGACGTATTCGGCGATGCCGAGCGTGCCGTCCGCGCCGAGCGCCATGCGCCGCTGGTGCGGCCATTTCGCCGATGCCGTGCTGCCTGGCACTTCGCCGCGGTGCTCGTTGATCAGGACCGTGGCGGCCATCACGGCGCCGAACACCGCGACGGGCACGGCCGGGTCGAGCAGCAGCGCGGAGACCTCATCCGACAGCAGGCACGGTAAGCCCGGGTCGTCGTCGTACGGCTCACTCAACGGGCAGTCCTGCCGCACGGCGGCGGGCCACCAGGTCGGCGACCGGGGTCGTCGGCAGCGTCCCGTCCAGCGCCGCCGCCGTCAGGCTGTCCCCGGCCGGGTCGGTGTCGAGCATCGCCTCGCACCACCAGCGGCGCAGAACGGCCCCGGCGTCCTCGGGTGCGGCGGCCAGCAGCTCGCGGTAGAACTCCATCCGCCGCTCACCGTCCAGGGCCGCTGCGATGCCCTCGGCGTTGCGCGGAACCCGGTCCGGCTCGTGCGGGTGGATCGGCTGTGCGGTCATCGGGTGCCCCTCTCGGCGTGCTCCAGCTCCGAGTCTGCCCTGTCCCGGTCGCCGGGGTCGACCGCTTCCGCGGGAACACCCGGTTCCCGCTCGGCCCGCCACTGCGCGGTGAGGTCGGCGTCCACGTCGGCCAGCGTGCCGGCCAGCCGGTAGATGGAGCCCTTCTCAGGGGCGCCGACGGAGGTCACGTTCAAAACCTCCTGGACGCGGACGAGAGCGCTGTACACGCTGAATTCCCCCGTGCTGCGGGTGCAGCTCGTGAACTCCCCACGGTCGAGCTGACCGAGTTCGCGTCGGAGCTTGTCGAGCGCCGGAACATCGGCCGTCGGATGCTGCGCGCCGCACTGGGCGGCAATCACAGTATCCAGGATCTCGCGCATCGCGGGGTAGACGGAATTCCACTGGTCTGCGATATCCTGGGCGGTGGCTTCGCCGATGTGCCGCGTACGTACGCTATCGGTGGTGAGCATAGTGATTTTCTCCATTTCCGCAGGTCAGAAGCCCTGTGCCATATCACGTGCGCGGGCATAATGCCCCTGGAATGCCACCGTTACCGTGCCCGTCGGCCCCTGCCTGTTTTTGCCGACGATCAAGTCCATCTCGCCCGCCCGTTCGTGCTCCTTGTCATACGCATCGGGGCGGTGCAGCAGGATCACGGCATTGGCGTCCGCTTCGATCGACCCCGATTCCCGGAGGTCCGCCATCATCGGCTTCTTGTCCTCGCGCTTTTCCACCTCGCGGTTCAGCTGGGCGGCGGCGATGACGATGATGCCGAATTCACCGGCTAGTTCCTTCAATCCGCGGCTGACCTCGTCCACCTCGCCGGTCCGGTTCTGGCCGCGCTTCCCGGATGCCTTCATGATCTGGAGGTAGTCCACCAGCATCACCGCCGGGAGCATCTCCCGGCCCTGGAACCAGCGCAGCCGAGAACGCAGCTGGACGATGGTGGCGGCCGGGGTGTCGTCCACCCACAGTGGCGCCCCGCCGATGCGCTTCGCGCCCTTCGCGATCCGCTCCAGGTCGCCGTCCTGGTAGTCGCGGTTCTTGACCCGGTTGAGCGGCACGCGGGACTCGGCCGCCACGATCCGCTCCATCAGCTGCGGGCGGCTCATCTCCATGGACGACACGAACGCGGTCATGCGGTTCTTGATCGCCACGTGCCGGGCGATGTCGAGCAGCACCACGGACTTGCCGATCGCCGGGCGGGCCGCGACGACGACCAGGTCGCCCGGCTCCATCGGGAGCATCGCCTCCAGGTCGATGTACGGCAGCGGCAGACGGCTCGGCGGCGGCGCGTCCATGCTGCGGAGGTACTCCTCCAGCATGTCGTCCGCGTTCTCCATCCGCTCCAGCCCGGCGCCGGCGGTGAGCTGGGTCGCCGCGTGCATCTCGGCCTGGGCGGCGGCGACGATGTCGTCCACCTCGCCCTCGGCCGTGTAGCCCATCTGCACGATGCGGGTGCCCGCCTCGACCAGCCGCCGCAGCTTCGCCCGCTCCAGCACGATCTCGGCGTAGTACACCGCGTTCGCCGCGGTGGGAACCGAGTTCACCAGAGTGTGCAGGTAGGGGGCGCCGCCGACCTTCTCGCTCAGCCCCTCCTTCGCCAGGTAGGCGGCGAGCGTGATCGGGTCGACCGGGTCGCCCTTGGCGTACATGTCCATGATCGCCGCGTGGATCGTGCTGTGCGCCGGGCGGTAGTACGCCTCGGGGACCATGCCCGTCTCGGCGACCTCGCCGATCTGGTCTTTCGACAGGAGCATGCCGCCGAGTACGCACTGCTCGGCCTCCAGGTTCTGCGGCGGGACGCGCTCGAAGGCCACGGCCGTCGGCCCGTCGTCGAACAGCGAGCTGCCGCCGCCGTCCATACCGTCCTGCTGGGTGGGTACGCTCATGGGTGAATCCCCTTCCATCTGGTGATTCGAGCGGCGGCAGGGGCCTTACCAGGGGCTCCCCTGCCGCCGTCGTGCTTGCAGGTCAGTTCAGCGCGGGCGACTTGCCGTAGCTGGGGTGGCACTCGCAGCGGACCAGACGGCCGCCATCGTCCTCGCGCATCCGCTGGCCCGGCTGGGTCGGCTCGATGCCGTCGTTGCACTTGCCGCACCACGCAGGCAAGGCGGGACGCTGGCCGGGCACCGTGGCCGCGGGCATGACGAAGCGCTCCAGGTGACGGTCCAGGTCGAACCAGGTCTTCCGGCTACCCATGTCGGCAGCAGCAGCGACCAGGTACTCCACGGAGACGCCATCAGCGAGCAGCCGAGCCGCATCGCGGGCCATGGCAACCCCCGCCCGGGCCGGGACGCCGTGCCCGTGAGCCTCCCGAGCGCTGATCCAGGCCTCAGCGACCAGCACCTCGTCGGCGCCGGTCTGAGCAGCAGCCGGGGAGGGGGGGCTCTTGTCCGGCGAAGCCGCGCTCTCCTCTCCTCCCGTCTCTTGCCCAGCCGCGTCGGAGGGCTCCGCGGGGGCACCCGGGAAGAGAGAGGGAGAGTCTTCTTCGAGAGACTTCTTAGAGGGTGATCCTTTTCGCAGGTCAGAGGGCGAATCCGTTCCAGGATTCTGGACTGGTGATCCAGTTTTCTGGAACGGCTGTCCAGTTTTCTGGAATGAGGGGCCTTCGTCCCCGCTGACCTGCGGCGTTCCAGTTTTCTGGAACGGCTCCCCATCGGCGTCGACCAACCGCACCCGGGCCTGGGTCTGCCCGTTCGCCGCGGTCTCGGTTGTCGTCAGGTGGGTGGGCGGCTGCGGCGGCGTCTCCCGCCAGTCCGGGTGGTAGGCGTCGAGCTTGTCCCACGCATTCCGCCAGCCGTCGTACTCGGCCGCCGGCGGCAAATCGTTGACGGTGAACCCTCGGCTGATGCCCTTCGCGGCCCGCTCCTTGCCCTTGAGCGCGGTGATGCCGTCCAGCTCCAACACGTCCTTGGGCACGACCAGTTCGAGCCGTTCCAGGGTCTTGAGGACCTCGTACATCGCCGAGACCGACAGCGACTTGTCGTTCGGCCCAGGCAGTAGCCAGCACAGCTGGTCGATCGTCATCCGACGCATGCCGCTCCGCGGCCGGCGGGAGGCCTCGACCACCATGCTGCGGAGAAGGGAGTACAGCCGGTACGCGACGTGCGTCATCCCCGGCATCAGCATCACGTAGTCGCGGACCTGGGTGTACGTCCAGTAGTCAGTGATCGTGCCAGAGAACTCAAACAGCTCATCGCCATCCGGCGAAGCGGCGGCGGAAAGAGCACGCTGCGGGCGCTTCACTGCGTCACCGCGCGGTGGAAGCGGAAGCGGGCAACGACAACGAAGGCAACCGAGCGAGTCGGTTCCCCAACGCTGCGTGCCGGTGGATGGATCTGGAACATCGGGCGGGGTCTCCCCTGTGATCGATCTGGGGAGTCGCAGACTGGCGCGTGACGGAAAAGAGACAGTGACCTGGGGCACGCTGCTGCGCGGTCCCCTGTAATCGCTCTATTCTGGAGATGGTGACCTCGGGCCTGGCAGGGCTCGGGCCCCGGCGTCATCGCCGACCTACGACTCTCGGGCTGCGACTGGCTGTGGCGGTGCTTTGAGTCGAACCGGATGGCCGTTCTGCTGGCAGGCAGGGCGGCCATCTTCGATTAGGGGGCTCGCGCGGACTCCAGGGACACGGAGCCATAGCGGCGAGACATCGCGTCGCGGGAGGTTGGCCATCCTGCGATCCTGCATCGCCGACCCTGTACCCTCGAAGCCATTTTCGCGGCGGCTCGTCGGGGCGGAGACGGCCTTCCGAAGTACTGTGACCTAGTCATGCCGTGGTGCCTTTCTGGTTCCGTTGATTTCACCGCGGGTGCGGCTACTCGGATCAGCGCGGTGCCGGCCACCACAACCGGCTACCACTCCGCGCAGGTCCCTCCTCGTTCTCGGGGAAGAGCCTGCGTCTCGCGCATTGTCCTCCCCCGAAGGCATGGTGCGTGCTTAGCCTGCCAAACCCGGTGTGTCGTCCGTGAGGAGAGGGTCCTCGTGCATGACGAGCGCGGAGGGCCGTTGGGCCATCCAGCCTGAGAGGCGGTGCGGCGGCGCCTCGGTGCGGACGTGCTCGAACCCTTCGGCCAAGTAGTAGCTCTGCAACCTTGCGTTGTCGCGCCACACGTCCAGCCTCACCCAGGGGAGTTGCTGGTTCCGTGCCACTCCTCCGGCCCAGTCGAGCAGGCGGCCTCCGAGGTGTTGTCCAGCTGCGGAACGGGCCGTGATGAGCTTTGCGACGTAGACCGCTGACTCCGGGGAGTCGGCTTTCTTCCAGAAGTCCACGTCCGGGCGGGCGAGAGTGATGGTGCCCAGGAGTGCGCCGTTCGCATCGGGGACGACCCAAGTGCGTCCGTCGGCGATGTCGACTTGCCACTTAGCCAACGCACGGTCCCTGAATCCGGGTGCTCGCCACTGGTCGATGCCCTCGCTGGCGAGCCACTCCTCGGCCTCGACCCGCAGCTTCATGAGGGCGTTGGAGTCGGCTGAGGTTGCCGGACGGATGAGCTGGGGCACAGGTCAGTCCTCGATCTCGTAAACAAGCGTGTTGAGGTCACCGGGGGCGATGGTGACCATGCAGCGGACGGCTTTTCCTGCCGAGTTGTAGCCGACTCGAACGTGGCGCAGTACGGGGACCGTGCTTCCGGTCGGCAGGCCCAGGCGATCGGCTTGATCGGCAGTCAGGACCCAAGCGCGCAACTTATCCACCTTGCGCGTCTGGGCGTACTGCCGGTTCTTGATGTTCGCCAGGATTCCTCCCGGCATGGTCACGTCCTCCTCGTCCATGAGGGGCGTGTCGAACGCGACCTCGGTGGGGAACCAGCTGTCGGCGAGCTGAAAAGGGTCGCCATCAACGCGGCGGGTGCGTCGGCGGGCGACCACGAAAGACCCGGGCTCCACGCCCAGCTCCTTTGCGATGTCCGCCGGCGCGCGCTCCACGCTGACCGTGGGGGTGTCCTGGCTGGGTACGCGTCCCAGTTCGAGGATTGCGGCCTTCCAGTCGTCTATGCCGCTTTCAACGTCGTCGCGCCGGTCTCCGCGCTCGAACCTGTGCATGGCGAACTCGATCGGCTCGACTCGCCTGACGAAGACGCCCTTCCCCTGCTGGCTGGTCACGCGCCCCTCGGCTCGGAGGATGCCCACGGCTTGCCGCAGGGTCTCGGGACTCGTCCCGAACTCCTCCACCAAAACACGAGTTGGCGGTAGCTGGCGCTCAATGGCGCCGTTGTCGATGCGTGAGCGCAGGGCAGCGGCGATCTCTTTCGCCCCCATCCGCTTCTTTGGCTGGCGGGTTGTCATGGCGAACAGAGTACCCGGCTTGTCTAGTGAAGCTAGCCCCGGATGAGACTTCTTTGGGTGTCGATCCTCTTTTCCCTGGTCAGAGTTGCTTTGTGGGGCTGAATGACACGCCATCAGGAGCCGCCTGAGCCATGGTTGTTGACGACTTGGCTGGTGAAGGCTTACGGTCTTCCCAGCTTCCCCAGTTAACTAGGGAAGTCGCCGGAGAAGTGTGTCTTTCGCACTCTCTGACCTGCATGAACTGCTCGTTTACGCGTCGCCACAGCTGGTCTGACCAGCGCGGAACCGTCGCCAGATGGCGTCAGGCCGGGGCGGGAGTGCACGTCACTTGAGAACTGAACAGAGTGCCGAAGATAAGCAGATTTGGCCTGGATGCTGCCGGGCTCCCTTCCTCTCGAAGGTGCCCGGCAGCACGCCAAAACCAATGGTCATGAGGGGCGTGCCCGACTGGTTCGGGCTCTCCGGAGATAGGGGTTCGAGTCCCCGCTCGCCTACCGCGCCGTCCCTGTACGGCGCGACCCCCGACACGCCTCACGGCGTTGCACCGCCGTGTGTGCCGGGGGTCCACGGATCTACCAGCGAAGGAACTGATCCGCATGACCATCATGCCCGCCGACATGCCCCTGTCGCCCACCGGGATCACCGAGGACGTGCAGGACGCGGTCGCCGACGCCTTCCCCCTCTTCGAGTCGGTCCAGAAGCTGGCCCGTCTCGGCGTGAGCGTCGCCTTCGAGGTGGCGCCCTCGCGCATCGTCGCCACGATCGTGGTCACCGCCGACGCGGTGAAGGTCCTGCCGGCGCTGCTGGAGGAGATCGACGACACCCGCCCGGGCCGCCTGCCCAACGGCCAGCTCGTCGTCACCGGCTCGATGTGCCAGAGGACGGTCACGCTGCGGGTGCTGATCCCGCAGGAGTGGGTGTCCCCCGAGGAGCTGGCCGTGCTGACCGGCACGGCCACCGCCGACCCCTCCCACCTCCTGTGAGCGCCATCGAGGAGCAGGAGGCGCGAGCGAGGGAGGCCGCTGAGGCGGCCCGACTCGCGGCCGAGGCCCGCCAGCAGGCGGAGGCCGAGTTGCGGCGCCACGGTCAGGCCGTTTCCGGGATCGGAGGCCGCTGATGACCACGAACTTCTTGCTCAGCAGGCCGCGGCGGATAGCCAAGGACGCCGTCCAGGACTTCCGGAATGAGCACGGGCCGGTGGAGGAGTGGTCGGGCCACGACATCGAGGTCTACCTGGACTTCGTGTCGGCCGCGCACCGGCCCGGCCTCCTCGCCCGGCAGTGGCTGCGTCTGCGGCTGCTGCTGTGGGAGCTGTCGGCGATGCCGGTCTACGCCCTCAGCGAGCTGCTGTGGGCGGCGCAGAACCGGGTCTACTCGTGCCTGAACGTGGCCATGGACTGGCTGGACGACCGCTGCTCGGCCGTCGAGTCCCAGTGCAGGCAGGCCGGTGACGGCGGGTTGGTCGAGTCCTTCGGCCGGGTCTCCGACCTGGTCTCGGACGTGGCCAACTCCGCCGGACGCAAGGCCTCCCGCCTCGTACGGGGCTGACAGACCGAACGACGCTGTGGTGGCCGCCGAGAGGCGGCCACCCGCATGAAAGGAGGCCGGTGTGGCTGGCCGCCAGTCCACCCGCACCCCCCGCAAGCCGTCGCAGCGCCGCCAGAGCAAGGCGGCGCAGCCGCCGAAGTCGGGGGTGCAGAACGATCCCGAAGCCCTGGCCGCGGACCTGCGCGACCGCACCGCCGACGTGATCGACGGCGCCCGTTGGGCTGGGGCGCAGGAAACGGCGGCGCTACTCCAGGCCGCCAAGAGCGAAGTCCAGCAGATCCGCCAGGCGGCAGCCGCCGACGCCAAGCGCGTCCTGGTGGAGGCCGCCACCGAGGCCGGGGAACGCTTGCGCATCGCCGCCGCCGACGCGGACACCACCCGCGCCGGTGCGCAGACCGAGGCGCTGGCGATCCTCGACCAGGCCCGGGCCGACGCCGAAAAGCAGGCCGAGGACGTCATGGCGGAAGCGGAGACCGAGGCCAAGGCCCTGCTCGCCGACGCCGAGAGGCAAGTCGGCCTCGTCCTGGCCGAGGCGGAGGACCGGGCGAACGCGCTGGTCGAACTGCGCCGGAGCACGGCGGAGGCCGCCTACCGCACGGCCCTGGACGACGCCTCCCGCATCGTCGGGGAGGCACAGGACCAGGCCGTGCAGATCAAGACGGCCCGCGCGTCGCTCGACTCGGAGCTGGAGCTGGCTCGCCGGTCGGCCCGGCTCGACCTGGAGGAGGAGCTGACCGCGCGCCGGGCGGAGATCGACGCAGAGCTGGCGCAGTATCGCGCCCAGCTCGACGCCACCCGGGCCGAGATTGAGGCCGGTCTCCGCGACCTGGCCGCTCAGCACGAGCGGGAGCGGCAGGCCTTGCGGGATCGCCTCGCCGCGGAGTCCGAGGAGCTGCGCAAGGAGGCGGAGCAGGCCGCCCGCGTCGCCGCCAGCGCGGTCCGGCAGGAGGCGGACGGCAAGCTCGCTGCGGCGAACAGGGAGTTGGAGGCCGCACGGGAGGCCCACCGCGTCGCGGACAAGCGCGCGGCGAGCCTCAAGAAGACCCGGAGCCGGGCCGAGGTCGTGAAGCAGATCCTCCTCTGGGTCGCCCTCACGGCCGTGATCATCCTGACGGCGTCCGGCGAGTGGTCCTTCGCCCGGATGGTCGGGCTCGGTGACACGCCGATCGGAGACGCGGGCTGGGCGCTCCCGCTGGGGCTCGACGTCTACGCGGTCACCAGCTTCCGCATGAAGCGGGACGTGCCGTTCGCGCTCGGCCTGATGGCCGCCACCAACATCACGTACCACGTGGCGGACAGGACCGGGATGGGCGTGACGATGGTTCATGGCGAGGCGCGTCCGAACGTCCTCCTCATCATCGTCGCGGTGATCGTCGTCGTGGCCATCGTCTGGCGGGTGCACCGCCTGCTGGAGACCGACGACGACCACGCGGCGGCGACTGCCGAGCCCTCGCCGACCGAGGCCGCCGAACCGGCCACGCCGCCGGTTACCGGTACCGGTAGCCCCGTCGCTACCGCTACCGGTAACCCGGGTTCTACCGGTACCGGTAAGCCGAGCGGTAGCCGGGCGTCTACCGGTACCGGTAAAGCGCGTCCTACCGACACCGGTAACCGGGGCCGCGCTCGCGGCGGTAGCGGCGGGCGGCCCGGCGGCGGTAACGCCGAGAAGCGTGCCGCGGTACGGGCGCGCGCCACCGAGATCCTCGCGGCGGGCCAGACGCCCTCGCCTACCGCTCTCGCAGCCGAGTTCGACATCCCGGACCCCGAGTGGGTCCGCAACCAGATCCGCGCCGTGCGCACCTGACGCACGGCGAGCACGTCGCGGGCTGGGCCCGCTACTGCCCCCAGTGGGCCCCTTCCCCCGAGAGGAGATCAATCCCCGTGTCCGAGATCGACAAGAACGACGACGTGTTGAACAGGGTGCCGGCGGAGTTCCGACCCCTGCTCAACCTGGAGCGCCTGACCGCGTGGTCGCTGGAACGGCAGCAGGAGCACACCGCGGACCTGTCCACGTACGAGGCGGGCCGCGCCGTCTTCCAGACGGTCCTGCGCTCCCAGCACGTCGAGGGAGACAACAAGTGGTCCGCCCGCCGGCGGGCGCGCAGGGTCGAAAGGCACTGGAACCGCCTGGTCAAGGCCTCGCGGGACCAGGCGAGCGCAGCAGAGGCGCTGCGCGTCGCGTACGCCGACCACGTCCGCGAGGTGGCCGCGCTGCCCGGCCAGCGGGCGCAGAAGGCGGCGGCGAAGGCCGATCGGCGCGGCCGACTGAACGCCGCGGCCACCAAGTCGCTGAACAAGACGGCCGCCGTGATGACCTCCCGGTCATCGTCGGACGCGGAGAGCAGCGACGAAAGCGCAGGTCAGACGCCCGGCCCGGCCGTTAACCGGACGGTGCGGGGCGTAAACGACCTGTTCGACACCGGCCGCCGGGGAGCCTGACCGTGCAGCAGAAGGTGCCGACCGGCGCCGAGATCCGCCAGGCTCGCCGGGCCGCCCACTGGGCGGCCCGGCAGGCCCGGCAGGTCAAGGAGCGCGGCGAGAAGGGCCGGGCCGAGGCCTGGTGGGACCGGGTCCGCGCGATCTGCGGGACCGATCCGGAATTGTGGAATGACCTCACGCTGACCCTGGAGAACTGGGCCGCGCGCAACGGCGGCAGCGACGAGGCGTGAGCGTCATCACCATCATCATCACCCGGGGTGGACCGGATTCGGGGGGTCAAGGCGGGCGCGCGGGCGCACGGGCGCGCGGGCGCGCGAGGATCTCCTATCCGGTCACCCTCTGTCAACCCTGGAGAGCACGTGCCTGATGACCCGAGGGACGACAACCGGAACGACAACGTCGTCTCCTTCCGATCCCGCAGTGGGGCCTCGCCGGGGCTCCCCCCGATCCCCG
The DNA here is from genome assembly GCF_044333485.1 of Streptomyces sp. NPDC020983. Taxonomy (NCBI): domain Bacteria; kingdom Bacillati; phylum Actinomycetota; class Actinomycetes; order Kitasatosporales; family Streptomycetaceae; genus Streptomyces; species Streptomyces sp. NPDC020983. The sequence continues at coordinate 13,646 of NZ_JBIRRA010000030.1, forward strand.
GTGGCCTTCCCCCGGCGCCTCCGGACCCCCCGCCTTCTCCGCCGACCGGTGGTGACGGGGAGGTCGTAGTTCCTTCCCGCCGTCGCCGGTCGGCGGCCGAGTCCCTGGCCGCGCTCGACGCGCCGCTGCCGCCGGTCCCCGGCTCGGGCGGCGCTGTCGCCCTCCGCTCGGAGGGCGTCGCCGCTCGCCGGGATGACGACGAAGCGGATGGCCCGGGCGTCGCGGCACTCGGCCTCGCGGCGACGCTGGCCATCGCGCTCGCGGCGCTCCGGGGCACCGTCACCGTCCTCACGGACTTCCGTGAGCGGCGCCAGGAGCGGGCGGTGGAACTCGCACCGCTGCGGGAGGCCCGCCTCAAGGCCCGACTCGCGGGCGTGGAGGCCCGCGCCAAGCACCAGCTCGCCATGCAGGACATCGGCGGGAAGTCCGCGCAGTCCCGGGTCAAGACCATCCCCTCCAGCCAGGAGTACGGCCGCAAGGCCCTCGGCGGCGGCTCCGGCTCGCTGTCGGGCAGCGGAGGCAAGGGCATCGGCCCCGGCGGAACTGGTCCGGGGCGCAACCAGAAGTCCCCGTTCGGCTCGGGCGGCACCAGCCCGGGCGGTAGGAAGGACCTCTCGCCCGGCGCCGGCGGCAAGGGCACCGGCCCGAAGCCGTTGCCAGGCTCGGGCGGCTCCGGGAAGAACAACAGCCCGGGCTCGGGCATCAAGTCACCGTCCGATGGGAAGTCGCCCAGCTCCCACGCCTCCAGTCCCGCGATGGAGCGCGCACGTGGCCGCCAGGAACGGGCCGCAGCACGCCAGGGGTCGCGGGCTCAGCTGCGCGCGGACCGGCAAGCCGCCCGACTGGCGCTCCGCGGGCAGGACCGGGACGCGGACCGAGACCGTAAGAACCGGGCGGCGGATGCCCGTCAGGACACCAAGGACCGGGTCCGCAACGCCCGCGTCGACGCGAAGGAAGGCAGGAAGGAGCAGGCCCGGCAGGACCGGTTCGCGGCCAAGCAGAAGGACCGCAAGGACCGGAACAAGGCCCGTCGCAAGAAGAGGGAGGGCGCGGCCTCCGCCGACGCGGATCGCACCACCCTCGGGCAGGCCACGGTCGAAGAGGCCCGGCGGCGGCTGAACAAGCGCCGCAAGAACCCCTCGCCTCCTGTGCTGACCACGGTCAAGCGCAAGAAGTCCAAGAAGGACAAGGACGCTGCGGGCGCCGGGCCGAAGGTCGACCTGACGAAGCCGTCGAAGTCCGGCGACGCCACCTCGGGCGACACGACTCCGAAGGTTGACCTGACGAAGAAGGGCAAAGGCGCCGGGAGGCCCGGCAATCCGACAAAGCCGAAGCCCGGGGTGAAGGGCACCCGGCCCGGCAGGAAGAAGGCCCGGGTGAACGGGACCGGTTCGGCTGCCGGCGGCGGACCGGCCGCTCGGCGCAAGGCCCGCCGTAAGGACCGCGCCCGCCGCGCGAGCGAGCGGACGCGGGCCAGTCACACCGGGGCCGACTGGGACTTCTACACCGGGCCGCGCTACGAACGCCGCAGCGCGGCCGACTCGATCCGCGACACCGACCCGCAGCAGCAGGAGACGTGGACGGCCGAGCCGGTCTTTCCGGCTGGGTACCACTCCCCCGGGCGCGATTCGCTGACGACCGGAGCCCGGGGCCTTCCCGCTGGCACCGGCAGCCCGAGCATCACGATCACGAAGGAGGCGCCCGTGGGCAGCAGCTCACCCGCTGTGCAGACTCCCCTGTTGGCCGACATCAACCCCGAGCACGCGACGGAGGTGACGCTCGATGACGTCATTGACCTCCTGGACAAGGTGGTGTCGGAAGCCTTCGCCACACATGACGAATGCGTCCTGCTCAGCGCCAAGGCCACCGAGCTGATGTACGAGCTGGAGGAGCTGTCCGTACGGCTGGCCGCTAAGCACAACGTGATCGGCACCCTCACCGCCTGGGCGATGCAGAAGCTCGCCGAGAGCATGGAGGTGCTGAGCCGCAAGGCCGAAGAGATGTCGGTTCAGTCGCTCCTCGCCGCCGAGACCTGCGAGACGGCCAAGACCGAGATGGACGATGCGTACCGGCCGATCACCCAGGCGACCGCGGACGCCGGGCTGCGCACGCCATCCGCTCGTGTCCACAACGAGAACTAAGGAGGAGCACCCGTGTCCGGAGAGATCGAGCTTCGCGGGAACCATCTGCCCGCGATCCCCGACAGCGAGCTGGGATTCGTCTCCCTGGGGCTCGCGGTCATCACGCTGACCGCACAGGCTCTCCTGCTCAAGGAGAAAATCTGGGCGCTCCAGGCCCGCATGAACCGCAACGCCGACCAGACCAGCAACATGTCGGAGATGTGCGACGCGGCCGAGGTCGAACCGCACTACACCGCCTTGGTCATGGACGGTTCGGTCTCCCTGCGGAGAGTCGCCCAGGCCTCCGGCGACCTGGTGGACGCCGCCGATCGGATGCAGGGCGACGCGCAGGGATTCCGCGACGCGCACCAGAGCGAGTACGGCGGGATCTACGAAGCGGTGCAGGCGTCCCGCGTGCAGCAGCCCAAGCCAGGATTCAACGAAGTCAAGTAGCCAACTCCGCCCCGCCGATAGGCGGCCGGGCGGAATCGCCCTCACGGGAGGGGCTCGGGCGAATACGCCCGGGCCCCTCCCCTCTTTTTCCTCCCGGAGGGGATATGACGATGACGACCGACGTCGTACAGGCCGACGCCACCGCCGGTGAGCGGGGGCTGACGCGCAAGACCGCAGGCCGGCTCGCCACGGCCGAGCGCCTTCTGTACGGCGCCGCGGGCACGTGGGTCGCGGTCGGCCCGCAGATGGATCTGCCGTGGTGGGCTCACGGCGCTGCCATGGTCACCGGCGCCGCCACCGGCGTCGGGCTGTGGAAGCGCAGCGACACCGACGACTGGACGCGGCGGCTCACCTCGTCCATGCGGGCACTGCCGGTGCTCGGCTGGTCGACCACCTACACGGCGGGCCTGCTCGCGCCGGTCATCCACTACCCGGCCGGGTGGCCGATGCTGGGCGCGGCGGTCTGGACGGCCGTCATGGTCCCCATGGCGCCCTGGACGCGATCCAAGGGCCTGCGGCGGGCCGCCGCCACCCTCCCGGCGCTCATGGAGCAGCCGGTGGCGGAGGGTGAGCCGGTCACCTTCGAGGACCACATGCGGGCCTTGTGGAACCAGTCGCGCGACACCGGGGACACCACGCTGGAAGCGATCCACCAGTACGACCCCCAGGAGCCCGACTTCGCCGCGGTCGTGCTGGCCCCCGCCGGCCAGACCGTGCCGCGCGGCCTGGACGAGCGGGCCATCGCCGGAGTTTTCGACGTGCCCGTGGACGCGGTCGCCACCCGGGACGTTCCCGGCTACGGCCCCGGCCGCCTCGCCATCCAGGTCGCGCCCCGCCTCGCCGAGGCGCGACGCACCGCGCAGGAGCTGGAGACGGAGGCCGAGGACCCCGGCGCCTCCCTGGAACGGATCTGGGCCGAGCACGTCAACGTCGTCAACGGCGCGGCCCCCGGAGTCGACCTGGTCGCGTACGTCATCGGCGAGGAGCAGATCCGGCTGCGGATCGCCGCCCCCCGGGGAAAGACCCTGCGGGTCAACCACGAGGCCCTGTGCAGCGCGCTGGGCATTGACGACATCTCGCGCCTGGTGATGGAGGGCGCGGGGCCGCGCGAAGCCGTGGTCTACATCTACCGGGCGAACCCGCTCCTGGAGGTTCGCGCCCCCACGGTCGAGGACCTGACGATGGACGACCGCGGGCGCATCTCGATCGGCGTCGCCCACGACGGCTCGGTGGCCCGTATCCAGCTGTTCAACTTCGACACCGGCCGTGCCCAGCACGGCATCACCGCCGGAACGACCGGCGCTGGCAAGTCGGGGTTGATGCGCATCCTCGGCGCGGCGCAACGGATCTCGGGCGTCATCTCCTGGATGGCCGACGTCCAGGGCGGCATGTCGATGCCGGAGATGGAAGGCCGCATCGACTGGATGGCCAAAGGCCCCCAGGAGACGATGCTCCAGCTGCGGGCGCTCCACGCGGTCAAGGAGTACCGCGAGGCTCACTCGCGCGGGCGGGGTGACTTCGACTTCCACGGCCGGTGGTGCCTGATCCAGTGGACCGGGGACGAGATCAACCGCTTGTTGTCCTCCCTGGACCAGGAGGTCCGCAAGGAGGCGGCCTGGATGATCGGCGACCTCCAGAAGACCGGCCAGAAGGTCGGCATCGGCGTCGACCTGGCCGTCCAGAGCCTCCACCTGAAGGAGCTGGGCGACAATCACGAGATCCGTGAGAAGGGCAAGGAGGGGCACGTCTTCCTGCTCCGCACCGCCTCCTCGTCCACTCAGGGCATGGGCCTGGACGGCATCGCGCCGATCGGCGCGCACATCTCCCCCATCCCTGAGCGGATCTACGAGGGCGCGGGCGCCAAGGAGCTGTTCGAGGGCACCGCTGCCACCGAGGGTGTGCCGACCCCCGGCATGGGATGGCTGATCACCGAGGGCAAGGCTGTGCTGTTCCGCACCTTCGTCCTGGAGAAGGTCGACGGCCTCTACCCCCAGCTCGAAGTCCTGATGGACGGCCGCCCGATGCCCACCCTCACCCCCGAGGAGGCCTACGCCGCCGGCGCCGCGTACGCCAACCGCGGCGCCCCGGCCGCCAAGGGAACCGGAAAGGGCGCAGACGGCCCGTCGGCCCCCTCCGGGGCGGCCTGGCAGAGCCAGCTCAACCAGGAACTGGAGCGCATCGTGGGTCTGCTGGATGCCGACGACAAAGCGAAGAAGGGGGAGGAGCCCGGGGACATCCCCGAAGCCCCATCCCCCATGGCAGCAGCCAAAGCGAAGGCCCCAACGATCCGCGAACGCATCCTCGCCGCGCTGGAGGGCCACCCCGACGGCATGGCCCTCAAGGAGATCCGCACCGCCGTCGGCTGCGGCACCGAGGGCGGCCCCGGCACCAGCAGCGTGAACAACGCCGTCAGCGCACTCGCCCTCGAAGGCGCGATCGTCAGCCTCGGCAAGGCCGTCTACCGCCTCCCCTGACCCCCGCACGCAAACGGGGACCGGCTGCTCCGTCAAAAAACGGCCGGTCCCCGCCACTCCCCCATCTCAACCGAAGGAGTTCCACCAGTGAACCACCCCGACCGCCCCGCGGACCGCGCACTGAGCGAAGCCCAGCAGGCCGCCGAAGCTGCCCGCCTCATCGCGGAGGGCTACAGCGACACCGCCCCCGTCGCCACCTTCTACAAGGACGTGACCCCGGTGCCCGTCGTCGGCTACGCCCCGCCCGTCCAGCAGGACGGCCGGGCACCCATGAGCCAGCGCGCCACTGACATCAGCGGCGTCCTCCTCGCCACCGGCATCGCCTCCGTGCCCATCTCCGGTGGCATTTCCCTGGTGCTGTGGACCGCTGGCCAGGTCAACCCGGCCGTCGTCGGCATCGTCTGCGTCGCGCCCGTGGCCCTCCTCGGTGCCCTGTCCCGGGTGTTCAAGAGCGCCAAGGAGGTCGTCGCCGCCGCCCCGCCCGTGATCCACCAGCACTACACCGGCACCGTCCACCAGGACCACACCGAGATCACCACCAACACCCGCGGCGTCATCGCCCGCACCGTCAACCGGTTCGAGGACTGAGGGAGAGCGACCGTGAATCGACCCGACAACATCCTGGCCACCGTCCTCGCCACCCACGGCGCCCACTGCGCCTGCGCCGGCGCCTGCGGCAAGCAGCACACGGGCGACGGCGAACGGTGCCACGTCACGCACAGCGGCAAGAACAAGCCCCTACTGGCCGCCCCGCGAACACCGCACGCCACCGACGTGCAGAACGCCGCGGCCCCCGTCGGGGAACTGCGCCCCTGGTGCTGGCCCTGCTGGCGGGACGCGCTCGCCGCCGAGCGGGCGCGCACCACCGAGCAGCGTGCCCAGGAACTCGCCGAGATGCAGATCGACCTGTTCGACGTCGACCACGACTCGGCGGCGTAGCACGCCAGTTGGCGCCCGCACGGTCAACCGCGATTTCGGCTGACCACGGACATGGAAGCGGCCGGGCATCTACCTGGATGCCCGGCCGCCCTCGCTCCACCCGTCCAACACAGCAGCCACGTAAGGGACTCGATGACCTCACCCGCCCTCTCCGACGCCCTCCTCGACAGCCGCCTGGACGCGGCCCATACCACCGTCCTCGCTGAAATTTCCCGTACCGACGCCAAGTCAGGCGTCCTGCTCACCAGCTTCTCCCTGCCGCTCGCCGCGCTCGTCGCGGCCGTCCCGGGACACCGCTTACCGCCCGTTGTCGGCGTCCTCGTCGGCGCCAGCGCCGTCGGCCTCATCGTCGCCATGCTCGTCGTGCTCGTCGTCGTCCACCCGCGCCTGTCCGGCGCCGCGCGCGGCAGCTTCCTCTACTGGTCGCTGTGCACACCGCAGGACTTGGTGAAGGACCTCCAGGCTCCGGAGGACCGCGTCGCCCACGTCATCCACCTCTCGAAGATCGCCCGCCGCAAGTACGAGGGCTTGCGCCTCGCTGGAATCATCACCGGCGCGGCGCTCGTGGCTCTCGGCGCCGCACTGCTCACTGCTCTCATCACCTGAGCCGCACCCCGCGGCTCGGTACATGCCGACACCAGAAGCGGGCACCGTCCTTCGGACGGTGCCCGCTTCTTTGTGTTCGGGGGTCTCTACGCGGCCGACGTCGCCGAGGGGTCTCCGACCACGTCCGGTTCACCATCGCCGAGGTCGCCCTCAAGCGCCGGTGCGTCCGACTTGCCCTCCACCTCCGCGAAGGTGACCTGCATGCCGCTGGCTGAGGATAGGGCCTCAATCAGCGCTTTCACCGCGGTGCGCGTCCTCTTCGGGTCGTGCTCCAGGGCCGCATGGACAGTGTCCATGTTGAGCGCGCGAGCCGCCTTGGTGATGGCACGTACGGCCTTCGCTGGGTCCGCCACCGGCACCGCGCCGCCGCCACCTTCCTCCAGGGAACTGAGGTAGGCGAACACGGCCTCCTCGGTCTTCGCCTTGTGGCCGACCGCCGCCTCGGGCAGTGCCTGCACGGCGCCCTGGACGAGGGCGGCCGTCACGCCCGCACCCTTGACCTTCAACAGCCCCAGGTACAGGTAGACCGCAGCTTGCACGCTGTGTTCCTCAGCCAGCGGAACCAGTTCCCACGCCTGCCCGTAGCCCAGCTTCTTGGAAACAATTGTTTCCAAACCACCCCCGGGCTTCGCCTGGAACAGGGCATCAACCACCCGCCACGTGCGGATCAGCTTGCCCGCGTACTGAGGCGTGATGTCCCACCTAGTCTGCGTGTACTCCTCGAAGGTCTCGAAGTGCTCGCGGTACAGCCGGGCGTCCCGCACCACCTGGAGCGCCTTGCCGGCCGCCCAGAAGGCGAAGCGCAGGTTCTCGATCGCGCTCTCACACTTCAAGAGCATGTCCTGCTCCTGAGCGATGAGAGCCGGAGTGTCCGTGAGCTGCCTGGTGGGTAGCCTGTCCGGCTCCCCGAGAACACGCGCCAGCTCGATCGCGTTGTCCGGCCGGCCAGGGGCAGTAGGGGCTCCGCCCACGTTGATCGCCCGTCCCATCAGAGCATCTGTTCCATCGTCAGGGCCACTCGCATGAAGTCCTCCCGAGCGTTGAGAGCCGTGCCGCTCATCCTGTACTCGGTCACCAGGGTGCCGTTCTCGTAGGCATGCTCGTGGATCGTGTATCGGCGGATCGGGTCCGCTACTCGCGGATAGTTCCGCTCGTCAATCCACGCCTTGACCTTGTTGAGCTGCTTCTCGCCTTTGTCCTTGCCGGGGTCGTGCTGGTTGATCACGACCAGAAAGCGGATACCCCTCGGTTTGAGGACGCGCTCGATCGTGAACTCGCACTCGTCCCACGTGATCCTCGACGGAGTGATGGGGACGATCGCCAGGTCTGCCACGTCCAGCACCTCGCGCAGGGCGTCTGCCGTACGGCTCGTCCCGAGCGGGTCGGCCCCCCACTCGGCGTCCGGATCGACGTCCAGGAAGCCGGGCGTGTCAACGATGATCCGGAGGCGGTCAGGGTCCGCGAAGACCTGGGGCAGGATGCCCAGCTTGCTGTTGGTGACGACGTAGTCGAACGGCAATGCCTCTTCGCGTACACCCGCGCACCACTTCTCCAGTGTGCCCTGGACGTCGATGCCGGCTGCCACCACAGGAGAACTCGCCGAGTCGTCTGCGTTGGAGAGCACCGCCGAGCGGCCCGCGCACGCCGCGGTGTTGACTGCGATCGTGCTCTTTCCGGCGCCGCCCTTCTGCTGAATGACGACGATCACCTTCGCCGTCCTGCCAGCCCCGGCGGCCGTGTCGGTGGCCGCCTGGAGCGTTGTGGGTGTGGTCATCCCGTGGCCTTTCATTTCCGTGATTTCACCGCGCGGTGCGGTTACTCGGATCGGGCACAGCTTGCCAGACGTGGGAGGTGATGGTGAGTACCGCGCCCGAGCGGGGCGCGCGAATGCGTTCGAGTGAAATCGAACGAGTTGGAAACAACTGTTTCTCTCGTCAGTTCCCGTCGGGAAGTTCGGGTTGCTCGGCGGCGACGCGGTCGATCGCCGCGCGGATCAGGTCGCCGGTGGTGAGTACCTGTGCGCGGAGGCCGTCGCGGATCTCAAGGGCGGACTGCGGTGCGGACAGGCTTCCGGCGGATGCCAGGAGGACCAGTTCGGCAGGAAGGTCGGCGCGCTGTGCCTCCAGATAGGCCACGTCGGGGCCGTCGCCCCATAGGTCGGCCCAGTCCTGGAGTCCCTCGACGGCGGGTTTGCTGGTCCAGTACGCGGCGCGGCGGACGGCGTCGCCGAGGGTGTACGGCAGGTTCACCGAAACGCGGCCGGTGTACCCGCCCTCGCCCTTGGGTCGGCTCGGGGGAGTGCCCCAAGGGCGGCCCGGTCCGTCGGTTCCGCCTTCCGGTGGCTTGGGCCACTTTCGGTCCAGGCCGCGGGCTCGTAGCTCCTCGCGTACCGCCCGGGCAACGATGTCGTCCCGTGTGCCGCCGAATTCGCCGGCGCGGCGCATCGCAGCGACCTGCGCACGGATCTCGCGGCGGACGGCGGCGGCCCCGCGCCGGGACATGCCCGGGATGAGTAGTTCTCGCCGGCGCTCGGCGATCCACGCTTCCTCGCGCTTCCGCTGGGCCTTGCAGTAGGCATTCAGTCCGGTCAAGGCATCGTCGGTCACCGCCACGTGGAACGCCATCTTCGCCATGCTCGTCATGTAGGAAAATGTAGCCAGATAAACCGTGGAACGTTCTGTCCTTGCTGTGGCCTGACTCGCCGGTGCGAAGGCAGAAAACCGCTATGGGTGCGTCGTAGGGTCGATGAGGATGGATCAAGTCCAGCCGCCGTGGGGCATCCGGGCGAGGCCGGGGGAGAACCCCTGCCCCGTCTGCGGTGACGGTGTGCTGGGCTGGGTCGCGTGCCTGTGTCCTACCAGCACGGCGGGGGGAGAACGGTCATGAGCGTTGGGGGAGTGGAGCAGCCGCTCCGCGAGGGTGAGGAGAACCGCAGTGACGCAGCTGAGCAGGCACGGGAAGACCGCTCGGGAGTATTGGGAGACCTACCGGCCCCAGGCTCTGGCGGAGCTGGGGAGCCCGGAGCAGCAGGCGGCGTACTTTCTGGAGCTGGACCTGCGGGTGACCGAGGAGATCGGGAGACTGACGACGGAACTCCTCCAGCAGTTGCCAGTGGGCGAGCGGGCGGCGGCGCGACAGGCGACGCGGTCGCAGGCGCAGGAGCTGGTGTACGCGGAGGAAATCTGGCTGGAGAAGGAGCCGGGGACGGAGCACCGGGAGATGTAGCTCCGCCGCGCTTTCGGCCGGACAGTCAGCGGGACCTCGCCCCCGCGGGGCAGGGGGAGCGTGCCCGGGCCAACCTCGCGGCCCTGGAGATGCTGCGCGTCCTGGAGAGCGAGCAGCGCGCGGCCACCGAGCAGGAACAGCGCACCCTTGCGCGCTGGTCGGGCTGGGGCGCCCTGCCGGTCATCTTCAACCCGCGGCCGGCGCGTCCTGCGTTCGACGCTGATGAGCCGTTCGAGCGGGCGGTGGCGCGCTGGGACGCGGTCAGCGACCTGCGCGAGCAGATCCGGACTCTGCTGTCCGAGGACGAGTGGGCGGCGGCCCGCCGCAACACGATCAACGCGCACTACACCGACGCCGACCTGGTCCGCTCGATCTGGGGCGCGGTGCGCGGGCTGGGCTTCACCGGCGGCCGAGTCCTCGAACCCGGCTCCGGCTCGGGGAACTTCATCGGGTTCGCGCCGATCCTGATGAGTGAACCGGTGCGGATGACTGGCGTGGAGGTCGAGCCGACTACCGCGGCGATTGCCCGCCGCCTGTACCCGGATGCCGAGATCATCACCAGCGGCCTTGAAGAGGTCCCGCTCGCCGACGGCGGATACGACGGCGTGGTCGGCAACGTCCCCTTCGGCCGGTACAAGCGGTTCGACAAGGTCCACAACGCCGATCTGGCGCTGTCGATCCACGACCTCTTCGTGCTGAAGTCGCTGTACGCGACCCGCCCGGGCGGGATCGTCGCGCTCATCACCTCGCGCTACACCCTGGACGCGGAGAGGCCGGATGCGCGCGAGCGCATGTATCAGCTCGGCGACCTGGTCGGCGCGGTCCGCCTGCCGGCCCGGGCGCACATGGCCGCGGCCGGGACGGACGTGGTCACCGACGTACTGTTCCTGCGCCGCCGCATGCCCGGCGAGGAACCGGGGGACACGGCGTGGCTGACGTCCACCAAGCGGGTGCTGCCCGGCCACGAAAACGAACTCGCGGTCAACTCCTACTTCGACGCGCACCCCGAGTACGTGCTCGGCGAGTTGCGCGCGGGCTCCCGTGAGTGGGGCCCGGAAGTCACCGTCGTCGGCCGCACCGACCAGACGCCGGCGGAAGCGCTCACGGCCGCGGCTGCCGCGATCTCGGTGGAAGCCCGGGCCGCGGGCCTAACCGCCGCCGCAGATCAGCGCACGGAACCGGCGCAGGCGATCGTCACCGGCGGCACCGAGGGTGCACTGGGCCTCGACGCCGAAGACAACCCGACCATCATCGACGGCGGTCGCCCGGTCCCGCTGGAGGTCCACCCCGACCAGCGCGAGCAGCTGGTGCAGCTCATCCGCCTCAAGAGCTTGACCCTGGACCTGTACGCGGCCGAGGCCGATACCCCCGAGCCCGGCGAGACTCCGCAGCTGGCTCGGCGCCGCGCGGAGCTGCGAGTCGCCTGGCGGGACTACCGCAAGAGCCATCCGCCACTGACGAAGCCGCGCCAGCACTACAAGTTCACCCCGCCGGGCGCCCGCGAGCAGGCCACGGCGCAGGGCTTCAAGGACGTCCCGGAGGCATGGAAGCAGCGCACCGCGTTCGCGTGGATTGACGATGACCCCGACGCGAGCCTGCTGTTCGGGCTGGAGGAGTGGGACGAGCGGACGGGTAAGGGCACCGAGCAGAAGGTGCTGCTGGCCCGTGTCCTGGAACCGCGGACCCTGCCGGTGCGGGCGAACAGCCACGAGGACGCCATCGCGCTGGCGATGGAGTACGACGGCGGCCGGTTGGACATGAGCCGAGTGGCCAGCCTGCTGGGTACGGACGAGGAGACCGCGGCTGCGCAGTGCGCGGACGCCGGGCTGGCCTACCGTGATCCGCTCCAGGACGACGCATGGGAGCCGGGTCACCGCTACCTGTCCGGGAACGTCCGCACCAAGCTTGCCGCCGCGCGGGAGCGGGCTGCCGACGACCCGACGTTCCTGGGCAACGTCGCCGCCCTGGAGAGGGTGCAGCCATCCGACTTGGCCCCGTCGGAGATCAAGGCGAAGATCGGCGCCCCGTGGGTGCCGGTCGACGTCTACAACGACTTCCTCGCCCACCTCGGGTTCGAGGACGCCAGCGTCGTGCACGCCGGCGGCACGGTGTGGGAGGTCCGCGGCGCCAAGAACGGCGACCTGGCCCGAACGGAGTGGGGCACCGGCTCCCGCCCGACGCAGGACCTGTTCACGGCGCTGCTGCGACAGGCCGACTCGACCATCCAGGTCACCTACCGCGACAACGAGGGCCGCACCTACGTCGATAAAGCCGCCACGGACGAGGCGCAGGAGAAGGCCCGGCTGATCGCGGAGGCATTCGAGGACTGGGTCTGGAACGACCAGACCCGGGCGGCCCGGCTCGCCGCTGCCTACAACGAGGTGTTCAACAACCTGGTGCTGCCGGAATACTCCGGCTCCGCGCTGAGCCTGCCCGGGCTGATCAGCGGCTGGACGATGAAGGAGCACCAGAACGCGGCGATCCGCCGCATCCTGTACGAACCGACCGCGCTGCTCGCGCACGTGGTGGGCGCAGGTAAGACGGCGACGATGGCCGCCGGCGCGATGGAGCTTCGCCGCACCGGCTTGGCCAAGAAGCCCGCGCTGGTCGTGCCCAACCACATGCTCAAGCAGTGGACCAGGGAGTTCCGGCAGCTCTACCCCAACGCGAAGATCCTGGCGATCTCCGCGTCCGACCTGAGCGTGAAGCGCCGCGCGAAGTTCATGGGCCGGATCGCGGGCGGCGACTGGGACGCGGTGATCCTCACCCACGAAGCTTTCAACCGGGTGCCGCTGCGGCCGGAGAACATGCGGTCTTACCTCGACCGTGAGCTGAGGTCGCTCCGTGAGCAGCTGGACGCCGCCGCCGATGCGGGGATGCACCGCAACACGGTCAAGCAGATCGAAGAGTCCCTGGCCAACGCCGAGGCCAAGCTCCAGCAGCAGATCGAAGCCATGGGCGACGACAACGGCGTCTTCCTCGAAGACACCGGCGTCGATTATCTCTTCCTGGACGAAGCGCATGAGTACAAGAACCTGCGCACCGTCTCGGCGATCCCGGGAGCTGCGATCCAGGGCTCGGCGAAGGCCACCAAGCTGCACATGGTGCTGTCCTGGCTGCGCGAGACCAACGAGACGGACCGGGTGGCGACCCTGGCCACCGGCACCCCCATCGCCAACTCGGTGACCGAGGCCTACGTCCTCAAGCGCTACCTGGCCCCGCAGCTCCTGGACGAGATGGGGCTCGACGCTTTCGACAACTGGGCGGCCACGTTCGGCGAGGTCGTCAGCAACCTGGAGCCGGACCCCAAGGGCGACGGCTACAAGTACAAGGCGCGGTTCGCCCGCTTCTTCAACGTCCCCGAGCTGATGGCCGCCTACCGCACGTTCGCAGACGTGCAGATGGCCGAGGACCTGAACCTGCCCACCCCGCCGGTGCGGGAGAACGAGGACGGCCAGCGCGGCGAGACCGTCCTGATCCCGCCCACGCCGGCGCAGCGGCAGTTCATCAAGGAACTGCCGCACCAGCCGTGGGTGCGCAAGCCCGGCGGCGTCCTCAAGGCCCTCGGCGAGGGCCTGCGCGCCTCGGTCGACCTGGACCTGGTCGACGCCACCGAGGCCCTGCGCAACCTCGGGCTGAACATCACCGCCGACCAGATCAGCAGCGTGGACCCGACGTACGGCGGGCGCGTGCTGGACATGGACAAGGTCCGCGACCTCGCCGACGCCGCCGCCGTCGACATGCGCCGCGTCGGCGGCAGCAAGGAGATGGGCAGCAAGATCCCCTACGCAGCCGACAAGATCGCGGAAATCTGGCAGGAGACGAAGGACATCGTCTACCCGGTCTCCAGGGACGACCCGACACCGCAGGAACTGCGCGGCGGCCTCCAGCTGGTCTTCCTGGACGAGGGCACCCCGGGCAGCACCGGCAAGCACCCGGCCGACCTGTACGCAGACCTGCGTGACGAACTGGTCCAGCGGGGGATGCCCCGCGAGTCGATCCGCTTCATCCACGAGGCGAACAGCGACCGCAAGAAGGACAAGCTGTTCGCCGACGCCCGCTCGGGGCGCATCAGTGTCCTGATCGGCTCCACACAGAAGATGGGCACCGGCACCAACATCCAGGACCGGGCCACCGCGCTGCACCACCTGTCCTACCCGTGGCGGCCAGCGGACATGGCCCAGCGCGACGGCCGCATCGAGCGCCGCGGCAACCTGAACGCACCGTGGATCGACAACACCCCCGACGACGTGCGGGTCCTGTACTACATCACCGAGAAGACGTTCGATGAGTTCCGGCTGACGACGCTGGCGCGCAAGGCGCGCTTCATCGGCCAGATCCAGCGCAAGGACTTCTCCGCCCGCGAGATCGAGGACATCGGCGCCGACGCCATCAACCTCGGCATGCTCTCGGCCCTAGCCTCCGGCGACCCCGCGATCCTGCAACTGGCCGAAGCGACCGCCGAGCGCGCCCGGCTCCAGGGCCTGGCCCGCAGCTGGGACCGCCAGCAGGACGACCGCACGCAGCAACTCGCAGACATCAACGACTTCCTCACCCGCGCGGACACCGCCTTGGAGGGCATGCGGACCGCGGCCCCCAACCGCCGCCCGACCACCGGCGACGCCTTCGCCATGACCGTGGACGACGCCACCTACCGCAGCCGCGACGCCGCCGCGAACGCGCTCGGGGCTCGGATGGTCGCCATCGCCACAGACCAGTCGATCCGACCCGGCGAGCGCGTCCCGGTCGGGACCTTCGGCGGGCAGGACTTCCACGCGGAGGTCGCCTACGGCGCCAGCGGTCGGCGACAGCTACGCCTGCGCTTCGCCTGGGGCCACGTCGTGCCGATGGGACAGCGCGAGGACCGGGCACAGTGGCAGGCCTCCTCGGTCACGCAGTCCAACGGGCGCGGCGCCATCCAGAGCCTGGAGCACTTCCTCAGCCACCTGGATGACGACCTGGCCAAGCTCGCCGCGTCCGCAGACTCCCTACGTGGCCGCCGCGAGGAGATCGCCGCCAACCTGCGACCCAAGGACGACAACCCCTACCGCATCCAGGCCCGGTCCAAGGAACGCGAGGAGCGGGCACTGGGCAAGCTCGTCGTCGCCAACGAGAAGGAGGCCGCCCTCGCCGAGCGCGCCGAACGGGCCGCCGGCGTCAGCGAGGAAGCCGCCGAGGAAATCACCGAGGAGCTGACCGCGCTGCGCGAGACCATCGCCGCGCTGCGCAAGTCGATCGCCGACGAACACCAGATCCAGGCCGAGGCCCGAGGCCTCACCGGCGAGGCCCGCCCCAGCAGCACGGCCGCCGACGCCGACGACGCCGAGGCCACGGACGACGCACGGCCCGTCCAGGGGCCTGTGACCGCAGAGCAGGCGGCAGCCGACAGCTTCAACGAAGCACTGCTCGATGCCTTCTTCGAAGGCACGGACACCGGGGACCAGGCCGCACCAGGCCCTGACTCGGAGCCAAGCGACGACGACCCCGTCTTGGGCCAGCTCATCTCCCAGGACATTTCAGCACTGGCCGGTGACGGCTGGACCGAGGTCGCGCAGCCCTTCGCCAGTCAGCGGGAGGCCGCCGCCGAGCAGAACCACGTCCAGGTCGTCTACGAGCGCTGGGCGGCGACACAGACCGCGCTGCCGCTGCTGGTCGACGCCGAAGGCGACCTGACCGGAGAAGAGGACGGGGTCACCAACCCGGCCGGCTACGTCGCCTCCTGGCATCACCGCAGCCGGATGGCCGCCACCACCGCCGGGCCGTCGGGCGGTCGCATGGTGGTCGAGCAGTACGAAGGCCTCGCCCGGGCAGCCCGCCGCGCCGACGCCTACCTCTCCCAGCAGGGCGCCTACGCCTCGGACGCCGACCGGGCACGCCTGCTGAACGTGGCCGATACCGCCGCCCACTACGCGCAGCGCCTTGCGGCCACCCTGGACATGCTCGCCGACCAGCGCGCGCAGACCGACCCCGTCGACGCCCGCATGACCGAGGTCCGCGCACTGGAAAGCGCGATGGACTACCTCGTCGGGCGGGGTGCCACCTTCACCATGGACCGGCGGGGCACCACCTACACCGACCGGGAGACCGCGGGCGAGCGCCTGCGGGCGGAACTGCTCGACGGCCTCCGTGACATGCAGCAGCTCAGTCCCGAGCAGCGCAACCTCGACGCAGACGGCCGGGTCCTGTACGGGTACGTCCGCGGCATCGCGCTGCACGTCGGCTGGACCGACTACGACACCGCACAGCCCCGGGTCGTGGTCGGC
>NZ_JBIRRA010000031.1:0-29319 GCF_044333485.1 Streptomyces sp. NPDC020983
GCCAACTACGCCGCCGCCAACGCCTACCTCGACGCCCTCGCCACCCGCAGCACCGGCCACCCCACCACCTCGATCGCCTGGGGCCTGTGGGCCACCACCAGCGCCATGACCGGCAAGCTCACCGCCACCGACCACGCCCGGATGGCGCGTACGGGCGTCAACCCGCTCGCCACCGGGAAGGCGCTCGCGCTCTTCGACGCGGCGCTCGCGGCGGGCGAGCCGCACGTGGTCGCCGCCGAGTTCGACCTGTCGGCGCAGGCCGGGGCGCTCCCCCCGATGGCCCGCTCGCTCGCGGGGGCGCGGGCCGGGGCGGCGGTCCGGCGAAGCGCGGCGGCGCGGCCCGCGGACCTGTCGGGGCGGCTCGCCGCGATGGGCCGCGACGAGCGCCACGCGCTGCTGCTGGATCTCGTACGGACACACGCGGCCACGGTGCTGGGGCACGCGGACGCCGAGGCGGTGGCGACGGACACACCGTTCAAGGACCTGGGCTTCGACTCGCTGACCGCCGTCGAGCTGCGCAACCGGCTGGCGGCGGCGACCGGTGTGCGGCTGCCCGCGGCGGCGGTCTTCCGCCACCCGACGCCCGGTGCGATGGCCGAGCACCTGGGGAGCGAGCTGGGGCCCGCGGACGACGACGCGGCGGAGCCGGTGCTGCGCGAGCTGGAGCGGCTGGAGGCGGCGGTGGCGCAGGAGCGTCCGGCGGGCGAGGCGGGCAGCCGGCTCGTCAAGCGGCTGCAGGACCTGCTGTGGCGGCTCGGCGACGGCGCGGACGCGTCCGGCACGGACGGCGGCAGCGGCCAGGAGGCCCTGGAGTCGGCCTCGGACGAGGAGATGTTCGCGCTCATCGACCAGCAACTGGGCTCGTCCTGAGGGGATGCGGAACCGATGCCGACGACCACCGAAGACAAGCTGCGCCAGTACCTCAAGCGCGTCACCCTCGACCTCGGCCAGGCCAAGGAGCGGCTGCGGCAGGCCGAGGAGGAGCGTGCCGAGCCGATCGCGATCGTGGCCATGGCCTGCCGCTACCCCGGCGGGATCGACTCCCCCGAGGCGCTGTGGGACCTGGTCGCCTCGCGCGGTGACGCGATCGGCCCCTTCCCCACCGACCGCGGCTGGGACCTCGGCTCCCTCCACCACCCGGACCCCGACCACCCGGGCACGAGCTACGTCACCGAGGGCGGCTTCCTGCACGACGCGCCGACCTTCGACGCCGCCTTCTTCGGCATCAGCCCGCGCGAGGCGGCGGCGATGGACCCGCAGCAGCGCGTCCTGCTGGAGACCGCCTGGCAGGTCCTGGAGCGCGCGCACATCGACCCCACGAGCCTGAAGGGCACCGCGACCGGCGTCTACGCGGGGGTGTCGAGCCAGGACTACCTCTCGCGGATCCCGCGGATCCCGGACGGCTACGAGGGCTACACGACCACCGGCGCGCTCACCAGCGTGATCTCCGGGCGGATCGCGTACACGCTGGGTCTGGAGGGTCCGGCCGTCACACTGGACACCGCGTGCTCGGCCTCGCTGGTCGCCATCCACCTGGCCGCGCAGGCGCTGCGGTCGGGCGAGTGCGCACTCGCCCTCGCGGGCGGGGTCACCGTCTTCAGCACGCCCGCGGCCTACGTCGAGTTCTCCCGGCAGCGCGGCCTCGCCCCCGACGCCCGCTGCAAGGCCTTCGCCGCCGCCGCGGACGGCACCGGCTTCTCCGAAGGCGCCGGACTCGTCCTGCTGGAACGGCTCTCGGACGCCCACCGCAACGGCCACCGCGTACTGGCCGTCGTCCGCGGCTCCGCCGTCAACCAGGACGGCGCCAGCAACGGCCTGGCCGCGCCCAACGACGCGGCGCAGGAACGCGTCATCCGGCAGGCACTGGTGAACGCCCGGCTGGCGGCCGACCAGGTGGACGCCGTCGAGGCGCACGGCACGGGCACGACGCTCGGCGACCCGATCGAGGCGCAGGCGCTGCTGGCGACGTACGGCCAGGACCGCCCGGCCGGCCGGCCGCTGTGGCTCGGCTCGGTCAAGTCCAACATCGGGCACACGCACGCGGCGGCGGGCGTGGCGGGTGTCATCAAGATGGTCATGGCGATGCGCCACGGCTCACTGCCCGCGACCCTGCACGTCGACGAGCCCACCCCGCACGTCGACTGGTCGTCGGGAGCCGTGCGGCTGCTCACCGAGCCCGTCGACTGGCCGCGCACGGACCGCCCGCGGCGGGCCGGGGTGTCGTCGTTCGGCATCTCCGGCACCAACGCGCACCTGGTCCTGGAGGAAGCCCCCGCCGGAACCCCGGCGGAGGCGGGCGGTCCGGAGCCCGATCACCTGACGCCGTGGGTGCTGTCGGCGCGCGGCGCGGCCGCGCTGCGCGCGCAGGCGGAGCTCCTGCTCGGCACGCAGGCGGACCACGGGGCCGTCGGCTGGTCGCTGGCCGCCACACGGGCGGTGCTCGACCACCGGGCCGTGGTCACGGGCCGGGACGGTACGGCGCTGCGCGCGGGCCTCGCGGCGCTGGCGGCGGGCGACGCGCACCCGGCGGTCGTGTGCAGGACGGGAGCGGTACGCGCCTCGGGGTGGCGGGTCTTCCTCTTCTCCGGGCAGGGCAGCCAGCGGCCCGGCATGGGCGCCGGGCTGCACGCGCACTTCCCCGTCTTCGCCGAGGCCTTCGACGAGGTGTGCGCGGCCCTCGACCCGCACCTGCGCCACCCGCTCCGGGACGTGGTGTTCGGGGCCGGGCCCGCCGGGCTCCTCGACCGCACCACCTACACCCAGGCCGGGCTGTTCGCGCTCCAGGTCGCGCTGGTCCGGCTGCTGGACGCGCACGGTGTGCGGCCCGACGCGGTCGCCGGGCACTCCGTCGGCGAGATCGCCGCCGCGCACGTCGCCGGTGTCCTGTCGCTGGCGGACGCCTGCCGCCTGGTCGCCGCGCGCGCGACGCTGCTCGGCGCGCTGCCCGACGGCGGGGCGATGACGGCGCTGGAGGCCACGGCGGCGGAGGCGGAGGAGGCGCTCGCCCCGTACGGCGGGGCCGTCTCGGTCGCGGCGTACAACACGCCGGTGAGTACGGTCGTGTCGGGTCCCGCGGACCTGGTGGCGGAGCTGACCGCGCGGTGGAAGGAGCGCGGGCGCAAGGCGAAGGCGCTCACGGTCAGCCACGCCTTCCACTCGCCGCTCATGGAACCGGCGCTCGCGCCCTTCGCCGAGGCCGTCGCGGACCTGGACTTCCGCACCCCCCGCATCCCGCTCGTCAGCAACCTGACCGGGCGGCCCGCCGACGCGGGGATCGCCGAGCCCGGCTACTGGGTGCGCCACATCCGCGAACCGGTCCGCTTCCACGACGCGATCGCGCACACCGCGGCGCGCGCCCACACGTACCTGGAGATCGGCCCGACGTCCGTGCTGGTCCCGGCGGTGCAGCAGACCCTCGATGCGGCCGGCGACGGCGGACCGGCCCCGCTGCTGGTACCGACCCTGACCGCCCGCCAGGAGGAGACCGAGGCGCTCGCGCACGCGCTCGCCCGGCTGCACACCACGCACCCCGCGCCCGTCGACTGGCGCCCCTGGTACCCGCAGGACGCCCGCCGCACGACCGACCTGCCCGGCTACCCCTTCCAGCGGCAGCGCTACTGGCTGCCGGACGAGGTGGCGGCCGCGCCCGCGGCGGCGGACCCGGAGGAGGCCCGGTTCTGGCAGGCCGTGGAGTCGCAGGACGTGGCCGCGCTGTCCGGCACGCTGGGCATCGCCGACGACGACGCGCGGCGCGCACCGCTCGGCGAGGTGGTCGGGGCGCTCGCGCACTGGCACCGCGAGCGGCACGACCGGGCGGCCGTCGAGGCGTGGCGGTACCGGGTGGCGTGGCGGCGGCTGACCGTCCCCGGCCCGCCCGCCGGCCGCTGGCTGCTGGCCCTTCCGGCCGGGGGCGCCACGCCGTGGGCCGACGCCTGCGAGCGCGCCCTCACCGCGGACGGCGGCGAGGTGCGCCGGGTGACCGTGCCGGACGCCACCGCGGAGGCGGCCGCGGCGCTGCGCGCGGCGTACGAGGACGGCCCGGCGCCCGCCGGGGTGCTGTCCCTGCTGGCGCTCGGCGGGACCGGTGCCCTGCACGCGGTGACGGCGGCTCACGGGCTGCTGTGCGCGCTGCGGGAAGCCGATCTCGGGGTGCCGGTGTGGGCGGCGACGCGGGGCGCGGTGGCGGTGACGGGCGAGGACGGGCCGCCCGACGCGCCGCAGGCCGCCGTGTGGGGGCTCGGCCGGGTCGCCGCGCTGGAGCACCCGGCGCTGTGGGGCGGCCTCCTCGACCTCCCGGCCGAGCCCGCCGAGCTCCCACCCGCCCTGCTGCGGGCGGCCCTCGCCGGCGACGGCGGCGAGGACCAGGTGGCGTTGCGCCCCGCGGGCCTCTTCGCCCGCCGTCTCGTGCCGGTGGCCCCGCAGGAGCCGGCGCCCGCCCGCCCCTGGTCCCCGCGCGGCGGCGCGCTGGTGACCGGTGGCGTCACGGATGTGGCCGCGCACGTGGCACGCTGGCTGGCCGCGGAAGGGGCCGAGCACATCGTGCTGCTGGCGCCGGAAGGCCCCGCCGCCCCGGGGGCGGAGGGGCTGCTGGCCGAACTGGCGGCCCTGGGCGCGAAGGGGACGGTGCTGGACGGGCCCCGGCCCGGCGCGGGGCGGGGGGATCCGCCGGGCATCACGGCGGACGGGGTGCGGATCCGTACCGTCGTGCACACCGGGGCGCCCGGCGGGCGGGCGGGGCTCGCGGAGTCCGGGCCGGAGGAATTCGCCGGGGCCGTGGCGGAGGCGGTGGCGGGCGCGGACCGGCTCGCGGAGGTGTGCGGGCTCGGCGACGGCGACCCGCTGGTGGTCTTCTCCTCGGTGGCCGCGGTGTGGGGCGGCGGCGGGCACGGGGCACGGGCCGCGGCGGACGCGTACGTGGACGCGCTGGCACAGCGCCGCCAGGCCGCGGGCGGCCGGGTGGTGCGGCTGGCCTGGGGCGTGTGGGACAGCGCGCACGGCCCGGACGCGGCCGGGCGTGCCCGGCGGCTGGGCCTGCCGCTGCTGCCGCCCTCGCGGGCGCTCGCGGCACTGCGGGACGCGGTGGTCCGCAGCGCGGACGGCAGCGGCGCCGGGGCGGCGACCGTCGTCGCGGACGTGGACTGGCAGCGCTTCCTCCCGCTCTTCACCGGTGCGCGCGCGAGCCGGCTCTTCGACGACGTCCCGGCCGCGGCGCGGGCCGCGCGCGACGCGCTCGACGCCTCGGGCGGCGAGGAGGAGGCGAGGGCGCTGGCCGCCCTGCGGGAGCGTCTGGCGGCCCAGCCGCCGGGTGGCCGGACGGGCACGCTGCTGGCGCTCGTCCGCACCCACGCGGCGGGTGCGCTGCACTATCCGGGGGCGGACGCGGTCGATCCGGAACAGCCCTTCAAGGAGCTGGGGTTCGACTCCCTCGCGGCCGTCGAGTTCCGCAACCGGCTGCGCACCGCGACGGGCCTCGACCTTCCCGCGACGCTCGTCTTCGACTACCCCACACCGGCCTCCCTCGCGGGCTACCTGCTGGAGCAGGCGCTCCCCGCCGAGCCCGGGCAGGAGCCCGCCTCGCAGGCCCTCGACGCCGTCGAGGCCGCGCTCGCCGCGCTGGCGCCCGGCGACCCGCGCCGCACCGGGCTCACCCACCGGCTGAACGTCCTGCTGTGGCGGTACGGGGGCGGCGCCGTGAGCCCGTCCGCCGACGCCGCGGGGTCCGGGACGGGGGATCTGGAAGGTGCGTCGGCGGACGAGGTGTTCGCCCTCATCGACCGCGAGTTCGGCGAGGCGTAGGGCCCTTCCGCGGGCGCCGGGCACGGGGGCGTGCCCGGCGCCCGCCGGCCCGGCGGAATTCCCGGTCCGGGCGGCGGAGTTGGTGCCGTCCGCGCTCTTGACCTGAACCCGTCGGCGACTATGGTCTAGACCTAAGCCCTTGCGAGGTCCGGACCTTTGGGCGGCAGCCCCGCCCGGGAGCGGTGACGGACCGCGGTCCGCACGGCTCACGGTCCACCGCTCCCGGCACGCACACCGCACACCCGGCCGCCGCCGGACGGGCAGCACCGCCGACCCCACGAGGGACGCCCCCACACCTCGACGGAAAGTGGTATGACATGCACACGACACGGAAAGTGGCGCTCGCACTCGGCACGCTCGCCGCTCCCCTCCTCGCGTTCGGGCTGTCGTCGGGCACGGCCAGCGCCCACGGCTGGGTGACCCTCCCGACGAGCCGCCAGGAGCAGTGCGCCGAGGGCGTCGTCAGCTGCGGCGACATCACGTACGAGCCGCAGAGCGTCGAGGGCCCCAAGGGCCTGCACAGCTGCAGCGGCGGCAACGCGCAGTTCGCCGAGCTCGACGACGACAGCAAGGGCTGGCAGGTCACCCCGGTCGGCTCGTCCGCGACCTTCACCTGGCACAACACGGCCCGGCACGCGACCCTCAACTGGCAGTACTACATCGGGAGCACGCTGATCGCCCAGTTCCCCGGCAACAACCAGCAGCCGCCCGCCGACCTCAGCCACCAGGTCGGCTTCGGCAGCTTCACCGGTAGGCAGAAGGTGCTGGCCGTCTGGAACATCGCCGACACCGCCAACGCCTTCTACTCCTGCGTCGACGTGAACATCGGCGGGACGGGCACCACCACCGGCGGCACAACGGGCGGCACCACCACCGGTGGCACAACGGGCGGCACCGGCAGCTGCACCGCGGCCGCCTGGAGTGCCACGGCGGTCTACACCGGCGGGCAGACCGTGTCGCACAACGGCCACAACTGGAAGGCCAAGTGGTGGACGCAGGGCGAGGAGCCCGGCACCACCGGCCAGTGGGGCGTGTGGGACGACCTCGGCACCTGCTGAGGTCCCCCGCCAGGGCCCGCCGCCCGCCGCCCGGTCCCTTCCGGCTCTCCGGCAGGGACCGGGCCGCGGCGGGCCGGCGGGCCCGGCGCTCAGGACTTGCCGAACTCCGTGGCGATCAGGTCGAAGATCTCCTGGGCCGTCGCCTCCTCCAGATCGCCGTGTCCACCGTCCTCGCCGCTCTCCTGCGCCCACTTGCCGGCGAGCAGCCGCAGCCGCGCCGCGACCCGGTTGCGGGCGGCCTCGCCGAGCGAGTCGGGCGCGTGGGCGGCGTCCCAGCCGTCGAGCCCGGCCATGACGTGCTGCTCGCCCGTCGCCGCGTCGGCCACGAGCAGGCCGTGCAGGTGGCGGGCGAGGTCGTCGGCGGTGGGGTGGTCGAAGAGCACGGTGGTGGGCAGGCGCAGGCCGGTGCTGCCGCTCAGCTCGTTGCGCAGCTGGACGGCGGTGAGCGAGTCGAAGCCCAGTTCCTGGAAGGGCTTGCCGGGCGGTACGGCGTCCGCGCCGCTGTGCCCGAGGATGCCCGCGGCGTGCCCCTGCACGTGCCGCAGGAGGACCTCGTGCTGCTCGGCGGGCGGCCGGCCGGCGAGCATGCGCAGCAGCGGGTCCGCGTCCTGCGGTGCGGGGCCGGCCTCCTCGGCGCGCCCGGCCGCGGCCTCCGGGAGGTCGGCGAGCAGCGCGCTGGGGCGCAGGGCGGTGAAGCTCGGCAGGAAGCGGCGCCAGTCCACGTCGGCGACGACGCAGGCGGGTGCGGGCCGCCCGACCGCGTCCCGCAGGGCGGCGAGGGCGAGTCCGGGGTCCAGCGGCCGGATGCCGCGGCGGCGGAAGAAGCCGACCTCCTCGTCGGAGGTCGCCATGCCGACCTCCCCCCACAGGCCCCAGGCGACGGAGGTGGCGGGCAGGCCGAGGCCGCGGCGGTGCTCGGCGAGCGCGTCGAGCTGGGCGTTGGCGGCGGCGTACGCGGCCTGCCCGCCGCTGCCCCACACCGCGCTGACGGAGGAGAACAGCACGAAGGCGGACAGCTCCAGGTGCCGGGTCAGCTCGTGCAGATGCCGGGCGGCCAGCGCCTTGGGCGCGAGCATGCGCTCCAGGTGAGCGTCGTCGGCGTCGGCGATCAGGGCCTGGTCGCTGACGCCCGCGGCGTGCACGACGGCGGTGAGCGGCTCCCCGGCCGGGATCGCGGCGAGGACGTCCGCCATGGCTTCCCGGTCAGCGGCGTCGCAGGCCGCGATCGTCACCTCGGCCCCGAGGCCGCGCAGTTCGGCCGCCAGCTCGACGGCACCCGGCGCGTCGGGGCCGCGGCGGCTGGTGAGGACGAGGCGGGCGGCCCCACCGCGGGCGGCCCAGCGGGCGAACAGCGCGCCGACGCCACCGGTGCCGCCGGTGACCAGGACGGTCCCGGCGGGCTGCCAGCGGCGGCCGGGCCCGCGCTCGGGCGCCGCGTGGTCGAGGCGGCGGGCCAGCACCCCGGCGGCGCGGACGGCGGCCTGGTCCTCCGTGCCCTGTCCGCACGGGAGTCCGGCGAGGACGGCCGCCAGACGCGCGGGGGCGTCGGCGCCGGGCTCGGCGGGCAGGTCGGCGAGGCCGCCCCAGCGGTCGGGGTGCTCCAGCGCGGCCACCCGGCCCAGGCCCCACACCTGCGCCTGCACAGGGTGCGGCAGCGGGTCGTCGGGGCCGGTCGAGACGGCGCCGCGGGTCACGCACCACAGCGGCGCGCCGATCCGGGCCTCGCCCAGGGCCTGCAGGGCGGCCACCGTGGCGGACAGCCCCGCGGGCACACCCGGGCGGCCGGGGCGGGGGCGCTCGTCGAGAGCGAGCAGGCTCGCGACCCCGGCGACGCCGTCACCCGCGGCCGCCAGTTCCGCGGCGAGCCCGGCGCGCCCGGCGGTGAGCGCGTCCACGGTCAGCTGCCGCACCGCGGCGCCGTACGTGCGCAGCGCCTCGGCCGTGGTCCGCACCGCCGGGTCGTCGGTGCGGCCGTCCGGGACGAGCAGCAGCCAGGTGCCGGTGAGGGTGGGCGCCGCGCCGTCGGGCACGGGCGTCCAGCGGACGCGGTGGCGCCAGGCGGCCAGCGTGCCGCGCTCACGGTGGCGGCGGCGCCAGGCGGCCAGCAGCGGCAGGGCGGGCCGCAGCGCCTCGGAGTCCGCGGCGGGGTCGCCGTCCGGCTCCAGCACCCCGGCGAGCGCCGTGGCGTCCCCTTCCTCCACGGCGTCCCACAGTTCGGCCTCGGCCGGGTCCTGCGGGCCGCCCGCGGCTCCGGGGCGGGCGGTGGGCAGCCAGTAGCGCTGCCGGTCGAAGGCGTAGGTGGGCAGGTCGACGGCGCGCGCGGCCGGGGTGCCGCCGTGCCAGGCGCGGAAGTCGACCGGGGCGCCAGCGGCGAACGCCTGGCCCAGCGCGAGGGCGAGCTGCGCGGGACCGCCCTCGCCGCGCCGCAGGGTGCCCGAGGCGTGCGCGTCGATCCCGGCGGCCTCGAAGCACTGGTGGAGCGCGGGTACGAGCACCGGGTGCGTGCTGACCTCGACGAAGACCCGGTGGCCCGCGGCCAGCAGGGAGTTCACCGCCCCGGTGAGGCGCACCGGCTGCCGCAGGTTCGCCAGCCAGTAGCCGGCGTCCAGCTCCGCGGTGTCCAGCGGGCCGCCGGTGAGGGTGGAGTGGAAGGCGACGTCCGTGGAGGTGGACCGGACGCCCGCGAGCCGGGCCCGTACGTCGTCCGCGATGGTGTCGACCTGCGGGCCGTGCGAGGCGTAGTCGACGTCGATGGTGCGGGCCCGCGCGCCGGCGGCCTCGCACGCGGCGACCGCGGCGGCGACCGCCCCCGGCGGGCCGGAGACCACGGTGGACGACGGGCTGTTGAAGGCCGCGACGCCCACTCCCGCGGCTTCCTCGCCGAGCCCGGCGAGGAGTTCCGCGGTGGCGTCGGGGCCGATGCCGAGGGAGGCCATCGCGCCCTTGCCCGCGAGCGCGCGCAGCGCCTGCGAGCGCAGGGCCACCACCCGGGCGGCCTCCTCCAGCGGGAGGGCGCCCGCGACGCACGCGGCGGCGATCTCGCCCTGCGAGTGGCCGACCACGGCCGCGGGCACGACGCCGTGGTGGGCCCATTCGGCGGCGAGCGACACCATGAGCGCCCACAGCACGGGCTGGATCACGTCGGCCCTGGCCGGGTCGGGGGCGCCGTCCGCGCCGCGCAGCACCGCGGTGAGCGACCAGTCGGCCCAAGGGGCCAGGGCGGCCTCGCACTCCGCGATCCGGGCGGCGAACACCGGTGAGGAGCTGAGGAGTTCGCGTCCCATGCCGGGCCACTGCGAGCCCTGGCCGGGGAAGACG
Organism: Streptomyces sp. NPDC020983; assembly: GCF_044333485.1. Classification (NCBI taxonomy): domain Bacteria; kingdom Bacillati; phylum Actinomycetota; class Actinomycetes; order Kitasatosporales; family Streptomycetaceae; genus Streptomyces; species Streptomyces sp. NPDC020983. The sequence continues at coordinate 10,173 of NZ_JBIRRA010000031.1, forward strand.
AGGACGACGCCGGGGCCCGCCGTGCGGGCGGTGCCGGTGACGACGCCGGCGGCCGGTTCGCCCGCGGCGAGCGCGGTGAGGCGCTCGCGCAGCTGCGCGGTGCCGGTTCCGGTGACGGCGGCGCGGTGCTCGAAGGCCGAGCGCGTGGCGGCCAGCGACCAGCCGACCGCGTGCGGGCCGGCGTCCGGCGCGGCCGCGAGCAGCCGCCGCGCCTGCCCGCGCAGCGCCTGCGCGCTGCGGGCCGACAGCGCCCACACGGCGACGTCCGGGCCGCCGTCCTGCACCGCACCGCCCACGCCGGGGGCGGACACCGCACCGCCCGCGTCGCGAGCAGGAGCCTGCGGCGCACCACCCGCGCCGGGGGCAGGAGCCCGCACCGCACCACCCACGCCGGGAGCGGGAGCCTGCGGCGCCTCCTCCAGGATCAGGTGGGCGTTCGTGCCGGAGAAGCCGAAGGCGGACACGCCCGCCCGCCGGGGGCGCCCGGCGTCAGGCGGCCAGGGCACGTCGGAGGTCAGCAGGCGCACGTCACCGGAGCCCCAGGCGACGTGCGGGCTCGGTTCGTCGAGGTGCAGCAGGCGTGGCAGGCTGCCGTGGCGCAGCGCCATGACCGTCTTGATGACGCCCGCGGCGCCCGCGGCGATCTGGGTGTGCCCGATGTTGGCCTTGACCGAGCCCAGCCACAGGGGCCGGCCCTCCGGCCGGTCCCGGCCGTAGGCGGCGAGCAGCGCCTGCGCCTCGATCGGGTCGCCGAGCGCGGTGCCGGTGCCGTGCGCCTCGACCGCGTCGACGTCCGCGGGGGCGAGCCGGGCGTTCGCGAGGGCCTGCTCGACGACGCGCTGCTGGGAGGGGCCGTTGGGCGCGGTGAGGCCGTTGCTGGCGCCGTCCTCGTTGACGGCGGAGCCGCGGATGACGGCGAGCACCGGGTGGCCGTTGCGGTGGGCGTCCGACAGCCGCTCCAGCAGCACGATCCCGGCGCCCTCGGCGAGCGTCATGCCGTCGGCGCCCGCGGCGAAGGGTTTGCAGCGGCCGTCGGGGGCCAGCGCGCGCAGCTCGCTGAAGCCGACGAGCGGCGCGGTCGAGGACATCACGTAGACCCCGCCGGCCAGCGCCAGGTCCACTTCCCCCTGCCGCAGCGCCTGGCAGGCCAGGTGCATGGCGACGAGCGCGGAGGAGCACGCGGTGTCCAGGGTGACCGCGGCGCCCTCCAGGCCGAGGGCGTAGGCCACCCGGCCGGCCACGACGCTGGGCGAGTTGCCGGTGGTGAGGTGTCCGGCGGCGTTGTCGGGCACGTGGAAGGAGTTGAGGAAGTAGTCGATGCCGTCGCAGCCGAGGTAGGTGCCGGACCGGCTGCCGCGCAGGGTGTGCGGGTCGATACGGGCGTGCTCGACGGCCTCCCAGGCGACCTCCAGGGCGAGCCGCTGCTGCGGGGCCATCGTGACGGCCTCGTTGGGGCTGATGCCGAAGAAGGCGGCGTCGAAGCGGTCGGCGCCGGTGAGGAAGCCGCCGCGGCGCACGTACGAGGTGCCGGGGCGGCCCGGCTCGGGGTCGTGGAGCGCGTCGAGGTCCCAGCCGCGGTCCGCGGGCAGGTCGCCGGTGGCGTCGCGGCCCGCGGCGACCAGCTCCCACAGGTCGTCGGCGCTGTTCACCCCGCCCGGGAAGCGGCAGCCGATGCCGATGACGGCGACGGGCTCGTGGGCGGCGTGCTCGGCGTCCTCGATACGGCGCCGGGCGTCGCGCAGGTCGCCGGTGACGCGCTTGAGGTAGTCGAGCAGCTTCTGCTGGTCTTCGGCCATGTCAGGACCGTCCCGGGGTCCGGGTGCCGGGGTGCCCGTCCGTGAGCTTGTCGACGGTGCGGGCCAGCTCCAGCACGTCGGCGGCCACCCGGCCCGGGTGGTCGGCGTGCAGGTTGTGGTCGGAGTCGGTGTACCAGCGCGACTCCGCCCTGGGCAGCGCCGCCTCGGCGTCGGCGACCCACTGCCGGGCCCAGGCCAGCCAGGCGGGCGGCGGGTTCGGGGGGACGGCCTTGAGCAGCACGACGGGCACGGTGACGTCCGGGTACCAGCGGGCGGGCGGGTCGTTCCACATGCTCTTCCACACCGACCGGTAGTGCTCCAGGGGCAGCCGGGGCCCGAGCAGCCCGTCCGGGCCCTCCACCATGTCGGCGAGGCTGGCCTCGACCGCGGAGTCCGACCAGCGCGGGTGGATGGCCCGCAGCACGGTGCGCATCGCCTCCCGCGGGGCCCGCGCGTCGGGACCCCACCACCCGACGTCGTCGGTGTCGCGCGGCAGGGCCCCGCCCTGGAGGTCGACCGGGCCGCCGCCGTCCACGAGCGCGAGCCCCGCGGCGAGGTCGGGGCGTACGGCGGCGAGCCGCATGGCGATGTTGCCGCCCCAGGAGTGCCCGGCCAGCAGTGCGCCGCCGATCCCGAGCGCGTCGCACACCGCCGCCAGGTCGGCCACGGCGGTCGCGTTGTCGAAGCTCTTTCCGGGCAGGTCGGACTCGCCGTGGCCGCGCATGTCGACGGCGTGGACGGGGTGCCCGGCGGCGGCGAGCAGGTCGGCGACCTCGTCCCACATCCGGGAGTTGGAGCCCAGGCCGTGCACCAGCAGGACCGGCCGGCCCGCGCCGCCGGGCCGCTGCCGCACGTTCAGCCTCACCGAGTCGTCGACGGGAACGGACACATTCATGGCGGTTTCCCTTGCCCTGGGAGGGGATCGGAGGGGGGCGCGAGGACCGGGCGGAGGGTGTCAGCCGGCCTCGGCCTCGTACGCCTCCGCGAGGTACTTGCCGAGCAGCGTGGGGGTGGGGTGCTCGACGATCGCGACGAGCGGGACCTCCAGGCCGGTGTCGTCGGTGAGCGTCTTGGACAGCCGTACGGCGGCCAGCGAACTCATGTTGTTCTGGAGGAAGTTGCTGTCCTCGTCCAGCTCCTGGCCGTCGAGGATCGCGCGCGCCCGGTGCAGGACCAGGTCGCCCAGCAGGTCCTGCCGCTCCTCCGGCGCCGCCGTCGCGAGCTGCGCCACCAGCGCGGCGGCCTGCTCGTCGGCCGGGCCGCCGGGCTGCCCGGCCTCCCCGGTGGCTGCTTGGTTGTGTCCTTCCATGGCTGCACCTTCCTCGGTGGGTGGCGGGGGTACGGGAGCGGGTGGCGTCACCCCAGGACGCCGCGGGCGGCGGCGCCGTAGGGCCGCAGCCCGACCGACTCCAGCTCGCCGTCGCGGAAGGGCGGCACGCGCAGCTCGTCCAGAGTGGTGTCGCTGTGCAGCAGCGACAGGAAGCGGGCCTCGCCCAGGCTCTTCTGCGGGGCGTTGAGGCTCAGCACCTGCGTGGCGACCTCGCACACCTGCCGGGAGCGGATCGACTTGCCGGAGACGAAGTCGGAGAACTTCAGCCGCTCGGCGATGTCCGGCCCGGTCAGCCGCGGGTCGCTGGACAGGTTGCGGCAGTTGACGTACTGGATGTCGTTGAGCCCGGCCATGATCCACGGGTCGTCGACGACCGCGGCGAGGGCGCGCTGCACCTGCCGGGTGCCGCCCCCGGTCAGGGCGCCGCGCGCGAGCTCGGTGTCGAGGGCGTCCGCGGCCCGGGCGGCGGAGCTCATGCCGTGCCCGTAGACGGGGTTGAAGGCCGCCAGCGAGTCGCCGAGGATGAGCAGGCCCTCCGGCCACTGCGGCATGCGCTCGGGGTAGAGCCGCCGGTTGGCGCCCGAGTGCGACTGGAAGACCGGGCCGACGGGCTCGGCGACGCTCATCAGGTCGCTCACGACCTGGTGCCGCAGCCCCTTGGCGAAGGCCTCGAACTCGTCCTCGCGGGCGGGCAGCGGGGCGCCCCGGGTGCTGGTGAGGGTGACGAGCCAGCGACCGCCCTCCTGCGGGTAGACGACGCCGAAGCGGCCGGGCTGCCGGGTCAGCGGGTCGGCGGCGACCTGGACGGCGGGGAAGGCGGCGCTCGCGCCGTCGGGGGCCTTGAACATCCGGGTGGCGTAGCCGATCCCGGCGTCCACCACGTCCTGCTCGACGCCGGGCAGCCCGAGGGCGCCCAGCCAGTGGCCCAGGCGCGAGGCCCGGCCGGTGGCGTCCACCACGAGATCGGCCTCCAGCAGCCGCGGGGCGCCGCCGTCGGTGTCGCGCACCCGCACCCCGGTCACCCGGGTGCGGTCGCCGGCCAGTTCGACGACCTCGGTGCCCTGCTCGACGCGGACTGCGCCGCGGGACAGGATGCCGCTGCGGACGACCCAGTCGAGCAGCGGGCGGGTGCACATCATGGCGTGCGCGGAGGCGGGGAAGCGGTACTGCCAGCCCCAGGCGGTGAGCGTCACCAGGTCGCTCTGGAAGCCGATCCGGCGGGCACCGGCGGCCAGCAGCCGGTCGGTGGTCTCCGGCAGCAGCCGCTCGACGATCCCGGCGCCGCTGGACCACAGGACGTGGACGTGGTGGGCCTGCGGCTGGCCCTTGCGGTGCCGGGGGCCGTCCGGCAGGACGTCGCGTTCCACGACGGTGACGGATTCCAGGTGCCGGGACAGCACATGGGCGGTCAGCATGCCGGCCCATCCACCGCCCAGCACGACAGCGCGTGTCGGTGTGGTCACGACGTCTCGTCCCTTCGCAGCGGGATCTCCGGGGGTGGCTCTGGTCGTGCGGGTGCTCGCGGTTCTCCGGGCCTTCCGGCTTCCTCGCGCAGGGGGACGGGGCCGCCCTCACGAGGGTGTCCCCGGCCGCTTAAGCGGGCCTTTCCGGAGCCGGTGACGACGGCTCCGGCGTGAGCGGGGCGGGCCCCATGGTGAGGTCGCCGAGGCCCCAGTAGCCGCGGATGTGCACGCCGAATCCGGCGTCGTCGATCTCGCACACGGTGATCATGCGCATCCGCATGTCGGCGGGGACGCGTACGCGCGCGTCCCCGCGGATGACGACGAAGCGCCCGTCCATCGACGACACGGGACGGCCCAGCACCTCGTGCACCTTGCCCGCCGAGCCGCGGAAGACGTGCTCGCGCAGCGCGTCCTTGCCGCGCAGCAGGATGCCGCCCACCGGGTCCTCGAAGACGATGTCCTCGGCGAAGAGCGCGACGGTGCCCTCGACGTCGCCGCCCGTGAGCCGCGCGAGATAGGTCTCGGGCAGCCGGCGCAGCGCCTCCTCGCGGGGCGTGAGCCGGGCGGGCCCGGTGAAGTCCGTGCCGTCGGCGGAGACCTCCAGGTCGGGGCGGCCCCAGTAGGCGCGCATGTCCTCGATCAGGCCGGACGGCCCGACCCGCAGCTGGAGCGCGTAGTGGCGGCGCAGGAAGGCCGGTTCGGCGCCGTGCGGCGGTGCCAGCCAGCCGCGGGCGGCGTAGCGCGGGCCGAGCGGGCGGTAGCCGGAGACGGACGTGATCCGGGAGAGGACGTGGCAGCCGTCCTGCCCGGCGACCGTGTCCTCGACGGTCTCGGCGGGGCCGCCCGCGGCGGTGGCCGTGAAGTGCGCGCGCAGCGCCTCGTGGCCCTGCCGGGCGCCGGATCCGACCGGGTCCTCGAAGACGGCGTCCGGCGCGTAGAGGGCGAGCAGCCCGTCGACGTCACCTGCGGTGACCAGCCGGCTGTGCTCGCGGGCGGTCCTCTTGCGGGCGCGCTCCCCCGTCACCGGTTCCTCCCGGGGTCCGTGTCGTGTGCCGGTGCGGCCGTCCCGCCGCCGTGCGGCGGTGCGATCCGGCTGAGGTCGGGGCTGTACGCGGCACGCCAGTGGCGGGCGCGCCGGAAGGCGTACGTGGGCAGGTCCACCAGCCGGGCGCCGCTCCCGGCGAAGACCGCGGGCCAGTCCACGGCGTTGCCCCGCACGTACACCTCGGCGAGCGCGGCCAGCGCGGCAGCCGGTTCCGGGGCGCCGGGACGCAACGCGGCCACCGCGGTGAGGCCCGCGCGGCGCAGCAGCCCGGCCGCCTCGTGGCCGCCCAGCTCCAGGAAGACCGTCCCCTCCCGGGCCAGGCCGCGGACCTGCGCCGCGAAGTCCGCGACCGCCGGCGCCGCTCGCAAGGAGGCGAGCGCCTGCCCGGCCTCCGGCAGCGGGAGCCGCCCGCCGAGGTGCTCGGCGGCGATCTGCCCGGCACCGAGACCCCGGACGGCACGCGGCCGCACTCCCCAGGAGCCGAAGAGCCGGTGCAGCCCGGCGTGCGTCGCGAAGGCCCGCACGGGGTCGGGCAGTCCCGCGGGGCCGTCCGGGGCCGGGGCGCCCAGTCCCGCGCAGGCCGCGTCGAATCCGGCGGCGAACTCCGGTAAGGCGTCGTGGAGTTCCTTGCCGACGCCGGGTGCCGCCGGGCCGGGCGTGAGCAGCACCACGACATGGCGGCGCCGCCCGGCCGCGCCCCGTACGGCACCCGGCGCGGACCGGCCGTCGGCGAGCGCCCGCAGGCCGTCGAGCAGTTCGCCGCGGGTGGTGGCGACGACGACCCCGCGGTGGTCGAGCGCGGCGCGGGAGGTGGCCGCGGACAGCGCGACGTCCGCGGGCCGCAGCGCGGGCCGCTCGGCGACGTGCGCCAGCAGCCGTGCGGCCTGGGCGCGCAGCGCGTCCGCGTCGCAGCCGGAGACGGGGCACAGCAGTACGCCCGCGGCTCCTTCCGGCCCGCCGCCCGCGGGGCCGGGCGGCGGGGCCTGCTCCAGCAGGACGTGCGCGTCGGTGCCGCCGAAGCCGAAGGAGGACACCCCGGCGCGGCGCGGGCGGCCGGTGCCGGGCCAGGGGGCGGCGGCGGTCGCCAGCCGCAGCCGGCCCTGCTCCCAGTCGATGTGCGGGGAGGGCACCTCGGAGTGCAGGGTCCGCGGCACGACGCCGTGCCGCATGGCCTGCACGGTCTTGATGAGCCCGGCCATGCCGCTGGCGGCCTGGCTGTGGCCGATGTTGGACTTGACCGAGCCGAGCAGCAGCGGCCGGTCGCCGGGACGGCCCTCGCGGTAGACGGCGGCGAGCGCGTGCGCCTCGACGGCGTCGCCGAGCACGCCGCCCGCGCCCTGGCCCTCCACGACGTCGACCTCGTGCGGCCGCAGCCCCGCGGCCTCCAGCGCCCGCCGGATCAGGCGCTGCTGCGCGGCCCCGTTGGGGGCGTTGAGGCCGCCCTTGGCGCCCTCCTGGCCGATCGCCCCGCCGCGCACCACGGCGAGCACCGGGCGGCCGTGCGCGCGTGCGGTGGACAGGCGCTCCACCAGCAGTACGCCCGCGCCCTCCGCGAAGGCGATCCCGGCGGCACCGTCGGCGAAGGAGCGGCACCGGGCCGCGACGGCGAGCCCGATGCCGCGCGCGGAGCCGACGAAGCGGTTGGGGCTGGACATCACGGCGACACCGCCGGCCAGGGCCATGGAGCACTCGCCGGCCCGCAGCGCCTGGCAGGCCAGGTGCAGCGCGACGAGCGAGCCGGAGCACGCGGTGTCCAGCGTGGCGGTGGGGCCCTCGAGGCCGAAGGCGTAGGCGACGCGGCCGGAGAGCACGGCCGCGGTGCTGCCGGAGCCCGTGGCCTCGAGCAGGTCGTCGGGCACGTCCACCAGGTTGGCGGTGTAGTCCTGGCCGGTCGTGGCCATGAAGACGCCGATGCCGGCGCCGGACACCGACAGCGGGTCGATCCGGGCCCTCTCGAAGGCCTCCCACGAGGTCTCCAGCAGCAGCCGCTGCTGCGGGTCCGTCACCGAGGCCTCGCCCGGGCTCATCCGGAAGGGCGCCGGGTCGAAGCCGGCGGCGTCCGCGAGGAAGCCCCCCTCGGCGACCCCGCTGCGCACGGCGGGGTGGGCGCCCGGTCCGGTCAGCGCGTCGAGGTCCCAGCCGCGGTCGTGCGGGAAGCCGCCGACGGCGTCCCGCCCGGCGGCCACCAGCTCCCACAGGTCCTCGGGGGAGGCAACGCCGCCGGGGTAGCGGCAGGCCATCGCGGTGACGGCGATCGGCTCGCGGGCCGCGGCGCGCAGTTCGGCGTTCTCCCGGCGCAGCCGCTCGGCCTCCCGCAGCGCCGCCCGCAGCGCCGCGACGACCTTGCTGTCCGGCTCGGTCATGGCGTCCTCTCCCCGGTTCGGTGCCGGGTGTGCGGGGTGCGGCCCATGTCAGGACCCGCCGTTGCGCAGGGCCATGTCCACCAGCTGGTCGACGTCCATCCCGGCGAGGTCGTCGCCGCCCGGGTCCCCGGCGGGCTCGCGGGCCGGTTCGTCCGCGTCGCCGAGCCGCAGCAGGGCGTCCAGCAGCCCGGACTCCTCCAGCCGCCGCAGCGGTACGGCCGCCAGCAGCTCCCGCACCCGGCGCTCGCTGTCGCCGCCCTGCGCGGCGGGCGGTTCCGCCGTTCCTGGGGACGGTGCGGTGGCCGGTGCGGCCGCGGCGATCTGCTCGCGCAGGTGCCGGGCGAGTGCGACGGGGTGCGGGAAGTCGAAGACGAGGGTGGCCGGCAGCCGCAGGCCCGCCGCCGCCGAGAGCCGGTTGCGCAGCTCGACGGCGGTGAGCGAGTCGAAGCCCAGTTCCTTGAAGGTGCGTTCGGTGTGGATCTCGTCGGCCGAGTCGTGGCCGAGGACGGCGGCCGTGTGCGCGCACACCGCCTCCAGGACGGCGCCGTCGCGCTCCTCCTCGGGGAGGGCTGCCACGTACTCGGCCAGCACCGGCCCCGCGGCGGCGGAGGTGCCGCTGTCGGCCACCCGGCGGCTCCTGGCACGGCTCCCGATGGCGGCTGCCGCGGCCTCCGCGGGGCGCCGCATCGGCACGAGCAGGGCGTCGCCGCGGGCGTGCGCCCCGTCGAGCAGGGCGAGCGCCCGGCCGGTGGGCAGCGGGAGCATGCCGGCCTGCCGGATGCGCTGCCGCATGCCCTCGCCGAGTTCACCGGTGAGCGTGCTGGTCTCCTCCCACATGCCCCAGGCCAGCGACTGGCCGGGCAGCCCGAGGGCCTGCCGGTGCCGGGCCAGCGCGTCCAGGAAGCTGCTGGCGGCGGCGTAGTTGGCCTGCGAGGGGTTGCCGTGCACGCCGACGACGGAGGAGAAGAGGACGAAGAGGGACAGGTCCGCGTGCGCGGTGAGCTCGTGCAGGTGCCAGGCCGCGTCGGCCTTGGGGCGCAGGACCGCGGCGAGCCGGTCGGGGGTGAGCGCCTCGACCATGCCGTCGTCGAGGACGCCCGCGCAGTGCACGACGCCGGTGAGGGGGTGTTCCGCGGGGACGGTCGCGAGCAGCCCGGCGAGCGCGTCGCGGTCGGCGGCGTCGCAGGCGGCGACGGTCACCTCGGCGCCCAGGGCGGTGAGTTCGCCGCGCAGCGCGTCCGCGCCCGGCGCCTGCCCGCCCCGCCTGCTGGTGAGCAGCAGGTGCCGCACGCCGTGGGCGGTCACCAGGTGCCGGGCCACCAGGGCGCCCAGCGTGCCGGTGCCGCCGGTGACCAGGACGGTGCCCCCGGGATCGAGGGGGCGCGGGACGGTCAGCACGATCTTGCCGATGTGCGCGGCGCGGCTGATCAGCCGCAGGGCCTCGCGGGCCCGCCGGATGTCGTGGGCGCGCACGGGCGGGTGGGCCAGCTCGCCGCTGCGGAGCAGGCCGACGACCTCGGCGAGCATCCGCCCGACGCCGTCCGGGCCGGGCTCGCCGAGGTCCAGCACGCGGTAGTCCACGCCCGGGTGGGCGGCGGCGAGCAGGGCCGGGTCGCGGACGTCGGTCAGGCCCATCTCGACGAAGCGGCCGCCCTCGCCGAGCAGCCGCAGCGAGGCGTCGGTGGCGGCGCCGGTGAGGCTGTTGAGGACGACGTCCACACCGCGGCCGCCGGTGGCGGCCCGGAAGGCCGCCTCGAAGTCGAGGTCGCGGGAGGACGCGCGGTGTCCGGCGTCGATGCCCATCGCCGCCAGGACGTCCTGCTTGCCGGGCCCCGCCGTCGCGAACACCTCGGCGCCCAGGTGGCGTGCGATGTGCACGGCGGCGGTGCCCACCCCGCCGGTCGCGGCGTGGACCAGCACGCGCTCGCCCGGCCCGAGCCCGGCCAGGCCCCGCAGCCCGTGCCACGCGGTGACGTACGCGATGGGCACCGCGGCGGCCTGCCGGTCGGTCCAGCCGTCGGGTACCGGGACCAGGCCGGCCGCGTCGGCCACCGCGGTCGAGCCGAAGGCGCCCTGGAAGAGGCCCATCACGCGCTCGCCCACCGCCGGCGTGGCGACGCCGGGCGCGGTCTCGACGACGACGCCCGCGCCCTCGCTGCCGCGCAGGGCGGCGTCACCGGGGTACATGCCCAGCGCGATGAGCGCGTCGCGGAAGTTGACGCCCGCCGCGCCCACCCGGATCCGCACCTCGCCGGGCCCCAGGGGCGCCGGCTCGGCGTCGGGGACCAGCTGCAGGGCCTCCAGGGTGCCGCCCGCCCCGGCGGTGAGCCGGAATCCGGGGGCGTCCGGCAGGGCCAGGCCGGCGTCCTCCACGGGGACGACGCGGCAGACGCGTACGGCGCCGTCCCGGACGACGACCTGCCGCTCCCCGGCGGCCACGGCGGCTGCCACCTCCTCGGGGAGCTGCGGCCCGTCCAGGTCCAGCAGGACCAGCCGGCCGGGGTGTTCGGACTGCGCGGAGCGGACCAGGCCCCACACACCCGCGTGGGCGAGGTCGGTGACGTCCTCTCCGTCGAGGGCGGCGACGGCACCGCGGGTGGTGACGGCGAGCCGGGTCGCGGCGAAGCGCTCGTCGGCGAGCCAGCGCTGCACCGACTCCAGCACCGTGGCGAGCCGCCGGTGCACGGTGCCGGGCACGCCGGGGCCCTCCGCGGCCGGCTCCGGGTCGCACACCAGCAGAGCGACCGGCGGGGCGGGCAGCCCGGCGCCGAGCGCCGCGGCGAGCGCGGTGAGGTCGCGGTGGCGGGGCAGGTCGGGGCACACCGCGGAGCCGTCGGCGGCGACGGCCACCCACCCCGCGGTGCTCGCCTCCGTACCGGCGCCCGCCAGCGGCGGGTGGACGACGCGCAGCAGGACGTCCTCGGCGCCGTCGCCCGCCGCCGACAGGGCCGCGGCGTCCACGGGCCGGGTGACGAGCGACCCGATGGCGACGACCGGGCGGCCCGCGGCGTCGAAGGCGTGCACGGACAGGCCGTCGTCGCCGACGGGGGCGAGCCGCACCCGCAGCATCTCGGCTCCCGAGGCGGCGAGTGTGACGCCGTTCCAGGCGAAGGGCAGCGACATGCGGGTGCTGCCGCCGCGCAGCGCGCTCAGCCCGGTGGCGTGCAGGGCGGCGTCCAGCAGGGCGGGGTGGATGCCGAAGTCCGCGGCCTGGCGCCGCTGCTCGTCGGGCAGCGCGACCTCGGCGAAGACCTCGTCGCCGCGCCGCCAGACGGCCCGGAGCCCGCGGAAGCCCGGCCCGTAGTGGTAGCCGGCCGCGGCGAGCTGGTCGTAGGCACCGTCCACCGGCACCGGCTCGGCGCCCTCCGGCGGCCAGCGGTCGGGGCCGGGGGCGGCGGGGCCCGATTCGGCGGCGAGGACGCCGGTGGCGTGCGGGACCCACGGCCGGTCGGAGCCGGCCGGCCGCGCGTAGACGCTCAGGGTGCGGCGGCCCTCCCGGTCGGGGGCGGCGACCACGAGCTGGAGGTGGGCGGCGCCCTGCGCGGGCAGCACGAGCGGGCTGGCCAGGACCAGTTCCTCCAGGTGGCCGCAGCCCACCTCGTCCCCGGCCCGTACGGCCAGTTCCACGAAGACCGCGCCGGGGACGAGCACCGCGCCCGCCACCGCGTGGTCGGCGAGCCAGGGGTGGGTGTCCAGGCCGAGCCGCCCGGTGAGCACGACCTGCTCGCCCTCGGCCATGAGGGTGACGGCGCCGAGCAGCGGGTGGGCGGCCGGGGCGAGCCCGAGGCCGTCGGGGTCGCCGGCCGCCGTGCCCGTCGCGTCCAGCCAGTAGCGGCGCCGCTGGAAGGCGTACGTGGGCAGCTCCGCGGGCCGGGTGCCGGCGGGGAAGACCCGCCGCCAGTCGACCGGGGCGCCGTGCACATGGCCCTGGGCGAGCGCGGTGAGGAAGCGGTCCCAGCCGCCTTCGCCGCGGCGCAGCGTGCCGAACGCGGCGGCGTGCACGCCCGCCTGGTCCATCGTCTCCTGCATGCCGACGGTGAGCACCGGGTGCGGGCTGCACTCGACGAAGGTGCTGTGCCCGTCGGCCAGCAGCGCGCGGGTGACCTGCTCGAAGCGGACCTGCTCGCGCAGGTTGGTGTACCAGTAGCCGGCGTCCATGGCGGCGCCGTCGGCCGGTTCGCCGGTCACGGTGGAGTACAGCGGTACGGTCCCGGGCCGCGGCTCGATGTCCGCGAGGTCCCGCAGCAGCCGTTCGCGCAGCACGTCGACGTGCGGGGAGTGCGAGGCGTAGTCGACGGGGATGCGCCGGGCGCGCACGTCGGCGGCGGCGTAACCGTCGAGCAGCTCGTCCAGCGCGTCGGCGTCGCCCGAGACCACGGTGGAGGAGGGGCCGTTGACGGCGGCGACGGACAGGCGTCCGGACCAGCGCTCCAGGTGCCCGGCGACCTCCTCCACGGGCCGCGGCACCGAGGCCATGCCCCCGCGTCCGGACAGCTCGGGCAGCGCCCGGGAGCGCAGGACGACGACGCGGGCGGCGTCGTCCACGCTCAGGATGCCCGCCACGCACGCGGCGGCGATCTCGCCCTGCGAGTGGCCGACGACCGCGGCGGGCTCCACGCCGTAGGAGCGCCACAGCGCGGCGAGCGCGACCATGACCGCCCACAGCAGCGGCTGCACGACGTCGACGCGTTCGAGGGAGGGGGCGCCCGGCTCGCCGCGCAGCACCGCTTCCACGGTGTAGTCCGTGTGGCGCTCGACCGCTTCGCAGCAGCGCCGGAAGTGGCCGGCGAACTCCGGGGAGGCGGCGGCGAGTTCGAGGGCCATGCCCGCCCACTGCGAGCCCTGGCCCGGGAAGACGAAGACCGTGGCGCCGGTGCCGGGCACCCCGGTGACGACGCGCCCGCCGGGCGTCCCGGCGGCGATCGAGTCGAGCCCGGCGAGCAGGGTGCCGCGGTCGGCGGCGACCACGGCGGCGCGGTGCGACTGCGCGGCCCGCGTGCAGGCGAGCCCGTACCCGACCTCGGCGGGAGCGGCGCCGGGACGCGCCGCGAGGAAGTCCCTCAGCCGGGCCGCCTGGGCGCGCAGCGCCGCCTCGCCCCGCCCGGACACCAGCCACGGCACGGGGGCCGACCCGGCGTCCGGACCGGCCGGTCCGGGCTCCCCGGCCTCCGGCGGCGGGGCCTGCTCGACCACGACGTGCGTGTTGGTGCCGCTCATGCCGAAGGAGGACACGCCCGCGCGGCGCGGGCGCCCGGTGTCGGGCCAGGACCGGGCCGAGGACAGCACCCGCACGGTGCCCTGCGACCAGTCGACCTGGTGCGTCGGGTCGGTCACGTGCAGGGTGCGCGGCAGCAGCCCGTCCCGCAGCGCGAACACCATCTTGATGAGCCCGGCCATGCCCGCCGCGGCCTGGGTGTGGCCGATGTTGGACTTGACCGAGCCCAGCCACAGCGGCTCTGCGCCTTCGGACCGCGGCCCCCCGTAGGCGGCGATCAGCGCCTGCGCCTCGATGGGGTCGCCGAGCGAGGTGCCGGTGCCGTGGCCCTCGACGACGTCGATGTCGCGCGGCGACAGCCGGGCGTCGGCGAGGGCCTGCCGGATGACGCGCTCCTGGGCGGGGCCGTGCGGCGCGGTGAGGCCGTTGGACGCGCCGTCCTGGTTGATCGCCGAACCGCGGATGACGGCGAGCACCCGGTGGCCGAGGCGCTGGGCGTCCGCCAGCCGCTCGACCAGCACGGTGCCGACGCCCTCGGAGGGGCCGAAGCCGTCCGCGTCGGCGGCGAAGGCCTTGCACCGGCCGTCGCCTGCGAGGCCCTTGAGCTTGCTGAACTCCAGGAAGGTGCCGGGGGTCGGCATCGTCGCCACGCCCGCCGCGAGCGCCATCGGGCAGTCGCCGCGGCGCAGCGCCTGCACCGCCAGGTGCAGGGCGACCAGCGACGACGAGCAGGCGGTGTCGACGGTGAAGGACGGGCCCTCGAAGCCGAAGGTGTAGGAGATGCGGCCCGACATGGAGCTGGCGGCGAGGCCGGTGGCGAGATACCCGGCGAGTTCCTCGGGGGCGTGCGCGCCGGTGCCCCCGTAGTAGACGGTGCTGCCGCCGACGAAGACGCCCGTGCGCGAGCCGCGCAGCGAGTCCGGGTCGATGCCGGCGCGCTCGACGGCCTCCCACGCGGTCTCCAGCAGCAGCCGCTGCTGCGGGTCCATGGCCAGGGCCTCGCGCGGGTTGATGTCGAAGAAGTCGGCGTCGAAGTCCGCGAGGGCGTCCAGGAAGCCGCCCTCGCGCACGTAGCTCGTGCCGGTCTCACCCGAGTCGTTGAAGCGGCCGTGGTCCCAGCCGCGGTCGTCGGGGATCGGTGCGATGACGTCGCGTTCCCCGACCACCAGCTCCCACAGGGCCTCGGGTGTGTCGGCCCCGCCGGGGTAGCGGCAGGCCATGCCCACGATCGCGATCGGCTCGCTGTCGCGCGCCTCACGGTCGCGCAGCTTCTGCTGCGCGGTGTGCAGGTCCGCGGCCACCCGTTTGAGGTAATCGACCAGCTGTTCCTGATTCGCCATGACGGTCCTCTTTCAGGACGTGCTCAGGTGGGAGTCGATGAATTGCAGGACTTCGTCGGCCGAGGCCGCCTGGAGCTGTTCGACGACGTCGCCGTCCCCGCCGGCGGTGGCCGGGGCGCCGGGGCGGCAGCGTGCCAGCAGGGCTTCGAGCCGGGCGGTCACCGCGGCACGGTCCTCCTCGCCCGCGAGCAGGTCGACGTGGTTCTCCAGCCGGTCCAGCTCCCGCAGCAGTGCGTCCGGGCCGGGGGCCCCGCCCAGCGCGAGGCGGTCGTGCAGGTGGTCGGCGAGCAGCGCCGGGGTGGGGATGTCGAAGACCAGCGTGGCGGGCAGTGTGACGCCGGTGCTGCGGCTGAGCCGGTTGCGCAGCTCGACCGCGGTGAGCGAGTCGAAGCCGATCTCCTTGAACGGGCGGGCCGGGTCGACGGCGAGGACGTCCCCGAGCCCCAGCACGGCGGCGACGTTGCGGCGTACCAGCTCCAGCAGGGTGCGGGCGCGCTCGGCAGGCGCGAGGGCCGCCAGCCGCTCCGCCAGCGGTGTCCCGTCCGCCGGCTCCGCCGTACCGGTGGGGCGGGCGGTGGGCCGGGCCCGGACCAGGCCGCTGAGGATGCGCGGCAGGACGCCGGAGGCGGCCAGTTCGCGCAGCGCGCCCAGGTCCAGCCGGGCGGGAACCAGCAGCCCGTCGGGGTGCCGGGCCGCCGCGTCCAGCAGGGCGAGTCCCTGTTCCGAGGTCATCGCGCGGATTCCGGAGCGCTCCATGCGGGCGATGTCCTGGCCGGCCAGCGCGCCCGTGATGCCGCTGCTCTGCTCCCAGTGGCCCCAGCCGAGCGACTGGCCGGGGAGCCCGGCCGCCCGGCGGTCCTGTGCGAGGGCGTCGAGGAAGGCGTTGGCGGCGGCGTAGTTGGCCTGGCCCGCGACGCCCGCGACCCCGCCGGTGGAGGAGAAGAGGACGAAGGCCGCCAGGTCCGCGCCCCGTGTCAGCTCGTGCAGGTTGAGCGCCGCGTCGGCCTTGGGCCGCAGCACGGCGTGCAGCATGCCCTCGGTGAGCGAGGGGAGGGTGCCGTCGTCGGTCACCCCGGCGGCGTGCACGACGCCGGTGAGGGGGTGTTCCGCGGGGACGGTCGCGAGCAGCCCGGCGAGCGCGTCGCGGTCGGCGGCGTCGCAGGCGGCGACGGTCACCTCGGCGCCCAGGGCGGTGAGTTCGCCGCGCAGCGCGTCCGCGCCCGGCGCCTGCCCGCCCCGCCTGCTGGTGAGCAGCAGGTGCCGCACCCCGTGGGCGGTCACCAGGTGCCGGGCCACCAGGGCGCCGATGGTGCCGGTGCCGCCGGTGACCAGGACGGTGCCCCCGGGATCGAGGGGGGTGGTCCCCGCGTCCGCGGGGGCCGTGCCCGCCGGGGCAAGCCGCGGGACGAGGGCCTCGCCGCCGCGTACGGCCACCTGCGGCTCGCCTCCGCCGACGGCGAGCGCCAGGGCCGCGGGGAGCGCCCGGACGGCGTCGGGGTCGGCGGGGTCGAGGTCGACGAGGACCAGGCGGTCGATGTTCTCCAGCTGGGCGGAGCGGGTGAGGCCCCACAGCGCGGAGTGCGCCAGGTCGGCGACGCGTTCGGTGCCGGTGGACTGCGCGCCGCGCGTCACCAGCGCGAGCCGCGCGCCCGCGTTGCGCTCGTCGCCGAGCCACCGCTGGAGCAGGCCCATGAGCCGCGCGGTCTCGGCGTGCACCGCGGCGGCGAGCCCCGCGGGGTCGTCGGGGCCGGTGGGCAGGGGTGCGACGGGCAGCACCTGGATGCGCTCCGCGGTGTCGCCGCCGGGCGCGGGCCGGCCGGCGGCCGCCGGCCCGGGCTCCGTACCGCCGTCCGGCGGGGGTTCCGCGGCGCCGGGCGCGAGATGGCCCGCGGTGGCGAGCGCCGCGGCGACGCCGAGGGCGTCCGCGCCCAGCACCTCGCAGGATGCCGGGGCGAGGGCGCCGTCCCGGGCGACGGCCGGGATCCACTCGACACGGTAGAGCCCGTCCGGGCCGGAGCCGGCGGGGCGCAGCTGGTCCAGGGCGACCGGGCGGGAGCGGACGGCCTCGGCGGTGACGACGGGGCGGCCCGTGCCGTCCGCGGCGCTGAGCGCGACCCCGTCGGCGAGCGGGACCATCCGGACCCGCAGCGCGTCCGCGCCCGCCGCGTGCAGGGTGACGCCGTTCCAGGTGAAGGGCAGCAGCATCTGCCCTTCCGGTGCGCTGCCGCGGCCGATGCCGCCCGCCTGGAGCGCGGCGTCCAGCAGGGCCGGGTGCAGGCCGAAGCCCGCGACGGCGGCCTGGAGTCCGGCGTCGAGCGCGGCCTCGGCGAAGACCTCGTCGCCGCGCCGCCAGGCGGCCCTGAGGCCGCGGAAGGCGGGCCCGTAGCCGTAGCCGGCGGCGGCGAGCCCCGCGTGCAGGCCGTCCAGCGGAAGCTCCTGCGCGCCGGGCGGGGGCCACTGGGTGAAGTCGAAGCCGTCCGGGCCGGCGCCGGTGGCGAGGGTGCCGCTGGCGTGCCGCGTCCAGGGGCTGTCGTCGCCGCCGGGCCCGCCGCGGGTGTCGGGGCGGGAGTGGACGGTGAAGGTGCGGGTGCCGTCCTGGGCGGGCGCGGACACGGCGAGCTGGAGCCGGACGGCGCCGTCCTCCGGGAGGACGAGCGGGGTCTCCAGGACGACCTCCTCGACCCGGTCGCAGCCCGCCTCGTCGCCCGCGCGCACTGCGAGGTCGACGAAGGCCGTGCCCGGCAGCAGCACCGATCCGGCCACCGCGTGGTCGGCGATCCAGGGGTGGGCGTCGAGCGAGATCCGGCCGGTGAGGAGGATCTCGTCGCTGCCGGCGAGGTGGACCGCGGCGTCCAGCAGCGGGTGTCCCGCGGCGGTCAGCCCGAAGCCGCGGGCGTCGCCGGGCCCGTCGAGTGTGGCGGGGTCGATCCAGTAGTGCCGCCGCTGGAAGGCGTACGTGGGCAGGTCGACGGTCGGTGCGGCGGGGGCGCCGGGCTCGGCGCCGTACCAGGCCTTCCAGTCCACCGTCAGACCCGCGGTGAAGGCCTGGGCGAGAGCCCGCAGGAGCTGGTCCGCACCACCCTTGTCACGCAGCAGGGTCGGCACGGTCGCCACCGCGAGGTCCAGCGCCTGGGCCGTCTCCTGCACCCCCGCACCCAGCACCGGATGCGGACCCGACTCGACCAGGACGCGGTAACCGTCCGCCAGCACGGCCTCCACCGCCTGCGCGAACTCCACCCGGTGGCGCAGGTTGCGCACCCAGTACCGCGCGTCCAGCGTCGCGGTGTCCACCCGGCGCCCGGTGAGGGAGGAGTAGAACGCGGTGGCGGTGTCCACCGGCGCGATCCCGTCGAGCCGGGTGAGCAGCCCGGCGGCGATCTCGTCGACGTGCGGGCTGTGCGAGGCGTAGTCGACGTCGACCAGCCGGGCCCGTCCGCCGTCCGCCCCGACCTGCGCCACGACCTCCGCGACCGCCTCCGGTGGGCCCGAGACCACCGTGGACGAAGGGCCGTTGACGGCCGCCACCACCACGTCCGGGTGACCGGCGAGCAGCCGCTCCGCCTCGTCGAGGCCGATGCCGAGCGAGGCCATCGCGCCGCGTCCCGCGAGGGCCCGCAGCGCCTGGGCCCTGACCGCCACGACGCGGGCGCCGTCCTCCAGGGTGAGGGCGCCCGCCACCACGGCCGCCGCGATCTCGCCCTGCGAATGACCCACCACCGCCGCCGGACGCACCCCGTACGCCTCCCACACCGCCGCCAGCGACACCATCACCGCCCACAACGCGGGCTGCACCACGTCCACCCGCTCCACGTCCACCCCGGTAGCCGTCCCCCGCAAAACCTCCTCCAACGACCAGTCCACATACGGCGCCAGCGCCCGCCCGCACTCCGCCACCCGCGACGCGAACACCGGCGACACATCCAGCAACCCCGCCCCCATCCCCCGCCACTGACCACCCTGCCCCGGAAACACCAGCACGGCGCCCGCGCCGCCCGCCACCGGCTCCCCGGTCACCACCGTGCCGGACGGCTCGTCGGCGGCCAGCGACCGCAGGCCGGCCAGGAGCTCCTCACCGCCTGCCCCGACGACCACCGCACGGTGCTCCAGCACCGCCCGCCCCGCCACCAGCGACCAGCCCACGTCCACCGCCCCGGCCTCCGCCCCCGCGGCGAAGTCCGCGAGCCGCGCCGCCTGCGCCCGCAGCGCGGTGGGCGAGGCGGCCGAGACGACCCACGGCACCGCGCCGCCGAGCGGCGCCGTGGCCGCGAACACCGGCTGCTCCGCGCCGGGTTCACCGGCGGGCTCGGGCGGTGCGGCCTCGACGACGACGTGCGCGTTGGTGCCGGAGATACCGAAGGCCGAGATGCCCGCGCGGCGCGGCCGCCCCTCGGTCTCGGGCCACGGCGTGGCGCGGGTCAGCAGCTCGACGGAACCGGTGCTCCAGTCGACGTGCGGCGTCGGCGCGTCGATGTGCAGGCTGGCGGGAAGCACCTCGTGCTGCATGGCCATGACCATCTTGATCAGGCCCGCCATCCCCGCCGCGGCCTGCGTGTGACCGATGTTCGACTTCACCGACCCCAACCACAACGGCCGCT
>NZ_JBIRRA010000032.1:0-24553 GCF_044333485.1 Streptomyces sp. NPDC020983
ACCCGGTCCCCGGCCGCGGCCACCAGCTCGGCGTGCGCCGCGAGCATGTCCTCGTACGTGTGCTGGTACCGGCCGTACGCCGGGAGCGTCAGCAGATCCACCACCCCGGCGCTCAGCTGCTCGTACGTGGCACCGCGGGTCGCCTCGTCGGCGAGCGCGCCTGCGACGCAGGACCACCAGAACTCCACGGTGTCCGGCGCGTTCGCGGGGAAGTCGACGAAGTACGTGTTGTGCCGCACGTGCGCACCGACCATCTCGCGTACCGAGCCCAGCGTGCGGGCCCCGGCGTGAGCGGCCAGCGGCTCGGGAAGGCCCGCCAGATACCGGCGCGCCTGGGCCGACAGCGTGAACCCGGCCGACAGCAGCGCAGCGTCCAGCTGCCTGACCACCGGCAACGCCCGCTCGGACGGCCCGGAGCCGCCGGGCGCGGGGACACGGAGGGTGTGCCGTACGACCATGCGTTCGAAATCCTGGATCACGCGGTCATGCTCCCAGCAGCGCCACCACGGCGCACTCGGATTCCCCGGACCTGGGACGACCTTCGCCGGGCAGACCGAGACCGAGCCCTCGCGGCCGAGGCGGCGGCGCGGATGAGTAGGTGCAGGGAGGTGATCACGCCCGAAGGCCTGCTCGCTGCTGGCGTCCGCGGTCGGAATCACAGCTTTGACGTAGGCGGTGCCGGGCTCGTCGCTGACCACGAAACGAGCGTCCGCGAGCCCGCCTACGCGCCAGCCCTGCTCACGACGTCGGAGGCGGGCCGAACGCGCGCCGACCGGCTCGCACGGCCAAAGCCGCGAGGGCAGCGTTGGCACCACCACCGATCACAGCGCCGATGCCGAACGGTGCCACTCGACCGAGGACGATGATTCCCTGCTTGGTCCCGTACTTCGTGATGAAGTTCCTCCCCAAGATCTTGTTGATCTGACGCAGCGTCTCGATAGGCACCTTGGCGACCACCTGGCGTCCCCAGTGCTGCCCGGTACGCTCGGCGACCTTGGCAATGGTGGCGGAGCCAGTTCCGCCGAGCATGATGCCCATCACGATCGTTCGGCGGCGCTCGAGCTCGTCTATGGGGACTTCGTGCACCTCGGCGATCGAGAGCGCGAAAAGGGCGCTGAGCTCAAGGGAAGACAGAGTCTCGCCTGCCGATAACGCCAGTGCGACTCCCGTGCCGACGCCGGGCGCGGCTGCGGTCCCCCCGACTGCAGCGCCTGTGCCGGTCAAGGCGCTGATGTACATCCGTTCAAGACTGCGGATTATCTGTGCTGGTGTTGCTTTGGGATTCCGCTGCCGGGCCCGGGCGATGTTCTTGCGGACCAGCGGAGTCTGAACGTCAATTGCCTTGTCCAGGAGGTCAAGGACTCGCTGCCCGCGCACGGAAGCTCCTGGAAGTGATCCGTCGGAGCCATCTGTTGTCATGCCCTGAACTCCCTAAGCCGTCGCGTCCCAGCTGAGTCTCCCACCGATCGGCCGAACAGATCTTGCGTTAGACGGACCGGACCGCCGGCCGAAAAAGAGGGCTTCGGAGACTGCAGGCTGCCCGGTCGCGCTGCGGGCCACTGCCGGGCTCGGAACAATCGACGGGCGGATGAGCGGCAAGCTGGACGAGTGGCGTGGCAGCGCCTCCGGCTGCGACAAGGCTCTGCCAGCCACCGAAGGAGGCCCCACCTCGGCACCCTCTGCGACCCGGTACGCGCCCTCGGCTTGAGCAGTGCCCCTCGGCCCGTCAGGAACGTTGTGCTGGCCAGGGGAGTGGAGGGAGAACGAGTGCAGTCCTTCATCAGATATCGGAGTCAGGTTGACGGCTTAGGTGAATGCTACCTACGCTTACGGCGACCGAGCAGCGTTGGAGAAAGGGAGGCCGATGTGCTGCTGACCACCGGTCAGGCGGCTGCGGAGCTAGGGTGCGCGGTCACCACCTTCCGTCGACTGATCCACGCATGCCTGATCCCGGGAACAGCCCGCCGCGGCGTGCGGGTGATGGTGCCGCTGGAGGTCGTCCAAGCCCTCAAAGCCCGTCCTCGCGCACGCTTGGATCATCTGCCAGTCCCCGAGATCGCCGTGCTCCGCGCCGACGTTGCAAAAGCAACGGCAGTTGAGCCCCCTCAGCAGGTCAGCGGGTTCTCCGCGGCTATCGGCCCCGAGGAACTGCTGGCCGCGCTGCGTGGATCCTGGCGGTGCGACGCTGCGAGCGTCGCTGCGAGCGGGATCCTGCCGGTCACCCTGTCCGGATACGTTGTTGCGGTCCTGACCGGCCTGCAGCGATGGACGAAAGACAGCCACGGCCGACACAGCTTCCCCGACGCGACGCTAGCCGGATACGTCACCGACCTGGTCACGCCCGTCACACATCTCACCACGCCCACCCGAGCTGATCGCCAGGCGGCGAGCCTGCTGCTGGGCATGGTGCTCCCATCCCATTCCGGTGGCCCGGTGGCCTACGTGCCCACCCGCACCGCCACCGCCAGCCAGGAGCCGTGATGGACGCTTCCGCCTACAAAGCCGGCCTCGCTGAACTGCGGGGGCTGCGTGAGGACATCAAAAAGGCCCGCACCGCGCTGAAGAAACTGGAAAACCAACGGGACAAGCAGATCACCGCTCTGGCCGCTCACGACAGAGCCAAGGCCGAGCAGATCGCCCCTGCCGCAGGGCTGAGCATCGCCGACGTCGTCGCGACGGCCCCTGTCCTGGCCCCCGCCGCCCTCGCCGCGACCAGCGCCCCGGCCGATGACCCAGCCAGCGCTGCGGCAACCGAACCCACCATCACCGCCGCTCCCACCACTGACCTGCGGCCGGCTCAAGCCCAACACGCAGGTCCCACGGCCCCGCCCACCTCTCTGCTTGCACCGAAGCTCCTGCAGGGCGAAGTACACAGCGAGGCCCGCCCCGTCCCCACCCCCGCCCTTACCGCTGTCCCGGTACCCGGCCAAGGAGAACGCGAGGCTGCCCCGGCGCAGCCGCCCAGGCCACCCTCGATCCCGGCCGATGCGGGACCGGACTGGTTCACTCACACCAGCGGCCTGGTCTCCACCCGCCCGAACTACACCCAGCAGGCCAGAGCTACGGTCTTCCTCGATACAGCTACCGGCGTCCTCGCCTACCGCGACCAGACCATGCGTCTCGATCTGGCCGGCGCCAGCGCAGGCCAGATCCTCAACGCCGTGGCCGTCACCGTGCCAGGACCCGTCGAGCGGATCTACATCACCGCAGGAGACCCCTGGCACCGCGACGCCACCCGCTACCCCTACCTCAAAGACGCCGTCGCCGCCTGGCTGAACGCCCCCACCCCAGGCTGGCGCACCGACACCGGACGCGGCCAGGACCGCATGGCCGGCCACTTCGTCCACGCCCGCAACCCCGTCGGCCGTTACATGCGCGACAGCGGCGAAAGCCATGTCGAGATCCGCTCGGTAGGGGAGTGGTTCGACCCCGAGGGCGCCGACCCCGCCACTGTCCGCGACGCATTCGTGCTCCTGTGGAAGAACCTGCGCCGCCACTGGCCCGACGCCGTCATCATGGGCTCCCCGTCCCAGACCGGCCGCGACCTGTGGACCCGCACCATCCCCACCCGCGGCCAGTACGCCGAGGGCTACCCGGTCCTGTCCGAAGAACTGCGCGGCCTCCTGCACGCCACCGCAGGACAAGGCCGCAACGAACTCATCACCCCCCACACCACACCCAGCGTCCCCGAGCAACTGCCCGCCCTGGTCGAATACGACCGGACCTTCGCCTACGCCAAGCACACCTGGAAATCCCCGGTCGGCACTCCCCGCCGCATCACCGCCACCACCTTCGCCTCCTGGTCCCAGAGCGAGCAGACGAAGGCCCTGTTCGGCTGCGGCCACTGGCACATCCGCGCCACCGTCCCCGACAACTGGAACCACGTCGGGCTGCTGCCCGCCCCCGCCCCCGGCGACCGCGCCTGGCACTACCCCGCCACCCCCGGTACCACCTTCACCACCTGGGCAGGCGGCCCCGAAGTCCACACCGCCCTGACCAACCCCTTGGCGCCCTGGAAGATCGAGATCCTCGACGGGATCCTGTGGGACGAAGGCAAACCCCTCGACGACTGGGCCAAGAACCTCAAAGACGCCTGGGCCGCCCTCGACGCCCAATCAACCCTCCACGCCGACCCTCGCCACGCCCACGCCGCGCACCTGGCCTCCCGCGCTGTACGCGCCGTTCTGCTCTACGGCATCGGCGCCTTCGCCCAGCGCCCCCGCATGGTCACCGGCACCACCCCCCGATCCATGGAACGCGACGTCCCCCCGGATGCGGAGATCATCGGCTTCGACGAGCAGCAGATCACCTGGCAAAAGCCCACCGGCTTCTCCCGCGACCCCAACGCCCACCCCGAATGGTCCGCCGCCATCTGGTCCGCCGCCCGCGCCGCCCTGCTCACCCAGCGCCACCGTGACGAGGACACATTCGCCGGCGCCCTGCACGTCCCCGCCGGGGCCGTCATCGCCTTCCGTACCGACGCCCTCTACCTCACCGGCACCCACTCCTGGCCCTACCGCCGCCAGCCCGGCGACTACCTCCTCAAAGGCCACCTCGTCGGACCCCTCACCGCCCCGACCAGCGAGGAGGAACTCCTCTCCCTGCGCGAGGTGGGCCGTACCTCCCTGGCGGGCACCCGAGCTGGAGCCCGAACCTGATGCCCCCCCGCCGCCGGACTGGCCGTATCCCCAGCAGCAGGACCCGCCGAACCGGCGGGAACCTGAACGAGGCCGCTCGCATCACCGCCCGCCTCCAACAGGCCGGCCTGACCAAAGCCGATGTCGCCCGGATCCTCGGCCGCGACCCCTCCCTGGTCTCCCAGTTCACCACCCGCAACAAAGGCGCCGCCTTCGTGCCCGCCCTCACCCAGATCGAACGCGCTGTGGCAGGCGGGATCACCGACCGCGAAGAGCTCGCCGCCATCGCAGCTCCCCACATCACCCGCCGTACCACCGCCTCCGGCACCCGCGCGCGGGTCCGCGGCAAAGCCCTCCTGATCACCCCCACCGGCACCGGCACCGGTCGCGTGGCCGCCCAAGCCATCGCCTCCGGCTCCGCCCGACTGCGCCCCTTGATCGCCGAAGCCGCCCGCCAGGGCCTGCGCCTGGCCTTCACCGTCCGCCTGGCCAAGACCGGCTACGTCCACCCTTCCGGCTCCCGCACCGACTCACCCGGCATCCGCCGCGGCGTCATCCAGCGCACCGACCACACCGAGGAACGCTCCTACGGCTCCGCACAGACCGGCGGCTTCGACGCCGCGGAGTTCGCCGCCCGCGTGGACGCCGCAGGCGGCGATGTCACTGCCGCCGTCCACGCGTTCCTGGTGGAGACCGGCCGCATCAACTCCGACGCACGCATCACCCATTTGGAGATCCGCACCTGGCGACCGCGGTAGAAGGCAGGACGCCGATCTGCATGCCGGGCCAAGTGCGCGGTGACGAAGGGCGGTGTCAGGAGAGGGATACGCGTTGTTGTGGCCGGAAAGCGCGGAACGACGCTCATGACGCCGCCGAGTCCCTACCATGGTGTGCCTCGACGCCGTCGGACGCGCCTGCACTGCGGCCCCGGGGACGGCTGAGACCGCCACGGGGACCGAGCACGACATTACGGAGCAGCGCCACTGTGCATCTGAACAGCCTTTCCGCTTGCGGGTTTCGGTCCTTAGCGCTGGTCGAGGACATCCCCATCAGCGGTCCGACGGTCCTGGCCGGTCACAACGACGGCGGCAAGAGCGCCGTGTTGGCAGCCCTGGCCTTCCTGCTGGACCAGCACGCGCTGAGGGACGAGGACCGCACCTACCTCAGCGGCGCGGGGACGGCGGACGGGCGGTGCCAAGAGACCTGGGTGAAGGGGGACTTCACTCTCGACTCCAGCGAGCGCGCTTCCGGCATGCCGGCGCGGCTGCAGATCCGCCGCCGAGCTCTCACCGGCGGTGCGCCCTGCTGGGAGTACCTCGGATCACAGCCGGCAGATGAGCGGCTGCGGGGCCTGGACAAGCTCCTCAAGCCCGCTCTCGCGGAACTGGTGCAGGAATACGGACTCACCGCGAAGGGGCCGCTGAAGGAGGATCTGCTCGCCACACTCACCGACCACGCGGCGAGCGTGAGCCAGGAGGAAGGATGGCTGCCGCTGCCCAAACCACTGCAGGCCAGGCTGCCGCGCCTGCTGTCGTTCAGCGGGAAGGACGAGAGTCCCGACGACGCAGTCCGCACGGCACTGACCAGCTGCTACGAAGCGCATCTGCAAGATGAGGACCTCCAGGGGCGCGTCCGCGACATTGAAGACGACATCACCCAGCGGTTGGAGAAGGACGCGGACTCCCTGTGCGCCCACATCCGCTCGCACTGCAGCGACCTGGTTGGTGTCGCCGTCAAACCCGAAGTCTCCTTCAAGGGCGGATTCAAGCGCGCCCCGCTGCACATCTCGCGCGCCGACGGCGAACCCGTTGACCTGACCCGCTCCGGTCAAGGAAGCTCCCGCCGCATAGCACTGGCCATCTGGGAATGGACCAGCAACATCCTCGAAGACGCTGAACTGGCAAACGACGAGCAGCCGGACAGCGAACCGCCGACGCAGACCATCGTCGTCTACGACGAGCCGGACACCCATCTGGACTACCGACACCAGCGCACCGTCATGGACATCATCCGCCGGCAGTGCGCCCAGCCACACACCAGCGTTGTCGTGGCCACCCATTCGATGAACCTCATCGACGGCGTCGACATCGCCGACGTCGTCCACCTCAAGCTCGGCGAGGACGGCCGCACGCACATCGAATGCCTCACCGACGACTCCCACGACGGAATCGACTTCCACCTCGGCCAGATCGCGGCAGCCTTGGGCCTGCGCAACTCCGTCCTGCTCCACGAACGCTGCTTCCTGGCCGTGGAGGGAGACACCGAACAGCAGAGCGTGCCGGTACTCTTCCGCCTCTCCCAGAAGATCTCCCTACAGGCGGCCGGCATCGCCTTGTGGGAGTGCGAGAACAACGAGGGAGCCCTGCACCTGGCCCGCTACCTCATCAAGCATCAGCGGACCGTCCACCTCATGGTCGACGCCGACAGCCGCAGCAACAAGCTCTTCGCCACCGAGCGGCTCAAGCGTTTCGGCATCGACCCGGCAACCCAGGTCTCCTACGTGGGAGAAGCGGACGGCTTCAACGAACTGGAGGAGCTCTTCGACGACCAGGTGTGGGCCGCCACCGCCAACAGGCACTGGCCCCGCAGCCAGACCCCGTGGGAGCCGGGCGACTTCGCTGCGCACCGCAGCGGGAAATTCAGCAGCGGCATCCTGAAAATGATCAAGGAAGGCGCTGCTGAGAAGAGCCCGAACGGCAAGCCCGCCATGCTCTACGCCCTCACCGCAGGTCTGCAAAAGCCCGAGGACGTCCCCAAGCAGCTACGTCAGGTCTTTGCCGAACTGCAGGCACTGGCTCACTGACCCCCGTAGCCGGGGGACGAACCGGCGCGCCGCGCGCGCCGGGCCAGCATCCTCTCCTTGAGCTGCGCCGAAGTGGGCGCTGTCCATGCATGCCAGCCAGCTTCCTCGACCCACTGGCGGCCGTGCGAGCGGGCGTCGATCCCACACCAGCGGCAGCTCCCCGGTGCGGGGTGGCAGGCTGCAGGGACAGGTCTTTGAGGGGACATCATTCCTCCTTCCCACCCCTGTATCTTCCCGCCGACCACTGACAATCACCTGGCCCTGTCATGCACCACAAGAGAGGAAAACATCTCTCCTTTCGGTCTTATGTACCCATAAGTAAGGAAGAATGTCTGAGAAACGGCATCAAGGGTGCGTGGTGACCGCTACGGTTCCTCGTCATGCGGTTACTGCACACCTCGGACTGGCACCTGGGCCGCCGGTTCCACGGGACGGACCTGATCGACGCCCAGCGTGCCTTCCTCGACCACCTGTACGAGACCGCCCGGGCTGAGAAGGTCGACGCGATCCTGGTCGCCGGCGACGTCTACGACCGGGCGATCCCCAGCCTTGACGCGGTGCGGCTGTTCAACCACTGCCTGGAGCAGCTCGCCGACCTCAGTGTCCCCACGGTCATCATCAGCGGCAACCACGACTCGGCCCACCGTCTGGGCGTCGGCTCCAAGCTGCTGTCCCGCGCTGGCGTGCATCTGGTCACCGACCCCGGGGCCTGCGCCGACCCCCTCGTGCTCCAAGACCCAGACGGGCCGGTGGCCCTCTACGGCATCCCTTACCTGGAGCCGTCGATGGTCCATGTCGACCTGGAGGCCGGGGGAGTGACGCACCAGGCGGTACTGACCGCGGCCCTGGCGCGTATCCGCGCCGACCTGGCCGCCCGCCCGGCCGGCATGCGCAGCGTGGTGCTGGCCCACGCTTTCATCACCGGTGCGTCACCAGCCCAGACCTCCCGCAGCGAGCGGGACGTGAGCGTCGGCGGCGTGGCCCACGCTGGCGCCGCGACCTTCGACGACATCACCTACACCGCCCTGGGCCACCTCCACCGGCCCCAGCAGGTCACCGACCGCATCCACTACAGCGGCTCCCCGCTGGCGTACTCCTTCTCCGAGACCGGACACACCAAGTCCCTGACGCTGGTCGACCTGGCCGCTGACGCCACACCGAAGGTCACCCGGATCCCCTTCCGGGACCCTCTGCCCCTGGCCTGCCTGGAAGGCCCGCTGTCCGAGCTGCTGGCCGACCCCGCACACGAACCGCTCACGAACGCCTGGCTGCAGATCACGCTCACCGACCCGGACCGCCCGTACGAGGCCATGGCCCGCCTCAAACAGCGCTTCCCGCACACCCTCGACCTGCAGTTCAAACCCGCGGCCGTCCCGGCCCAGACCCGCGGCGGCACCTACCGCGACCGCGTGCACGGGCGCAGCGACCTGGAGATCGCCTGCGACTTCGTCCTGCGGACCCGGGGAACTCCGCCCAGCGACGCCGAACGAGACCTGCTGGTGCGGGCCGTCGACGCCACCCGCATCCAGGCCCAGCGCAAGGAGACCGTCTGACATGCGCCTGCACACCCTGACCCTGCAGGCGTTCGGTCCCTTCGCCGGCACCCACACCATCGACTTCGACACCCTGACCGCCGACGGGCTGTTCCTCCTGCACGGCGACACCGGAGCAGGCAAATCCACTGTCTTCGCCGGCGTGTGCTTCGCCCTGTACGGGGACCCACCGGACCGCAAGCCGCCCACTTTGCGCAGCCACCACGCCGACCGCGACGTGCTCACCCAGGTCACGCTGGAGGCCACCATCGGAGGCCGCCGCGTTCGCATCGTCCGCATCCCCCAGCAGATGCGCCCGAAGAGGAACGGCAAGGGCGAGACCGAGCAGAAGCCTGAGACCTTCCTGAGCTACTGGGCCCCAGGCCCGGGCGCGGAAGGCAAGTGGGAGCCGGTCAGCAAGTCCCACAAAGAGGCCTCCGACGAGATCGAGGCCCTGGTCGGGATGAACAGGCCGCAGTTCTGCCAGGTCGTGCTGCTCCCGCAGAACCGCTTCACTGCTTTTCTGCGGGCCGAGCCCGTCGAACGCAGGGAACTGCTGGGCGAGCTCTTCCACACCGACCGCTTCGCCGCCATCGAGCAGTGGCTCACCGGCCATGCCAGCGGCCTGGACAAGGAGTGTCAGGCCGCCCGTGGCGACGTTCTGCGTCTGGCGGAGAGGATCCAGCAAGCAGCCGGGCCCGACCTCGAACCGCACCAGGGCGCCCCCGTCCCGCAGGACCCCCGCACTATCGGCACGGCTATGGCCTGGGCCCAGCGCCTGCTCGAAGCAGCTGCGGTCGCCGGCGAGGAGCACGCAGCCGCAGCCGCCGACGCCAAGGCCGCACTGGATCAGGCACGCGCCGCCCTGGACAAGGCCAGGGAGCTGGCACAGCAGCAGACCGCGCACCTCGACGCCGGCACGGCGCTGGAACTTCTCGCCGAGCAGACCGACCACATCGACACCCTCCGGGCCCGCCGGGAAGCAGCCCGCCGAGCCCAGCACCTGGTCCCGTTGCTGCACGCCGTCGACACCGCTACCACCGCCCACGCCCGGGCCCAGGACACCGAGACCGCCCGCCGCGCTGCCCTGCCCGCCGACCACGCCGACCTCACGACCGCCGACCTCAAGGCTGCTGAGCAGCAGACACGGGCCGAGCACGCCGTCCTCGAGCAGTTGCTGCCCGAAGAGGCCACCGTCGCCGACCTCACCACAGAGCTGAAGCGCATCGACGAGGAACGCCGGCAGTACGAGCAGGACCTAGCCGACGCCCGCTCCTGGCTTCAGTCCGCGCCCGCCGACCGCGCCGCCCTCGACAAACGCCTCACCGACGCCCAGGCCGCCCAAGCGCAGAGCGAGCAGCACGCTGCCGCGCTGGACCTCCTCGAGCGCCGCTGCCAAGCAGCCGAGCGCCGCGACACCCACCTGGCCGCCGTCACCACCGCCGAAACACGGCTGGTCACCGCCCAAGCGGCCACTGCCAAGGCGCTGCAGCACTACATCACCGTCCGACAGCAGCGCACCGACGGGATGGCCGCCGAACTCGCCGGCACCCTGCAGGACGGCCAGCCCTGCCCGGTCTGCGGATCGTCCACGCATCCTCAGCCGGCAGCCCCCCACCCCGGACAGCCCACCCGCGACGACGAACTCGCCGCCGAAACAAACCACCAGACCGCCGACCACGCAGAACGCGCCGCCACCCGCACCCTGCAAGACGCACGCGAACTCGCGGCCGCCGCGACCGGCGAAGCCGGCGACACGCCCCTGGCCGAACTGCGCTCCCAGCACAAGACTCTCGCCGAGGAACACGCCCAGGCCCTCAGTAACGCCGCCGACGCCGGCCCTGCCACAGAAGAACTGGCCACGCTGCAGATCCGGCAGGCCGACATGACCCAGCAGGAAGCCCACGCCACCGCAGGCCTGGCGGCCCGCGACAGCTCCTACGATCTCTACCACCGCCGCAAGACCGAACTGGAAGACAAACTCACGGCCGCCCGCGGCACCGCGTCCAGTATCCAGGCCCGCATCGATGACCTCCTCAAGCAGGCCGACCGCCTCAACACGGCGGCCGATGCGTCACGTGCCACCCACGAGGCAGCCACACTGCTGGCCGAGCACACCGCCACCGCCGAACAGGCCGCGCCCACCCACGGCTTCGACACCCCCCAGGAAGCCGCCCAGGCCCTGCTCACCGACCCTGAGCTGACGGCCATCGACGACGACATCACCCAGTGGCAACGCGACCGAGCCGCTCACGAGACCACCCGGAACGACCCGGCCCTGGCCGCCGCGGCCGCCCAACCACCGGCGGACACCGACAGCGCCGAAGCCGCTGTCACCCGCGCCGAGACCGCACACACCAACGCCTCAGCCCAGGCACACGCCGCGGCCACCCGCCAAACAGACCTCGCCGTCCTGACCGACGATCTCACCGCGCACGTCACCCGACTGCAGCCCCTCGAGCGCGACCACGCCCTCGCCGACCACCTGGCCACCCTGGCCGCCGGCACCTCGCCGAGCAACACCGTGCGCATGCAACTGGAGTCCTACGTCCTGGCCGCACGGCTGGAGGAAGTCGTCGACGCCGCCAACACCCGTCTGCACCTGATGTCCGAAGGCCGCTTCACCCTGTCTCACTCCGATGCCAAAGCCGCCCGCGGCGCACGCTCCGGACTCGGCCTGCGCATCACCGACGCCTGGACCGGCCACCCTCGCGGTACCGAGACCCTCTCCGGGGGCGAGTCCTTCTTCGCTTCCCTGTCCCTGGCTCTCGGTCTGGCCGACGTCGTCACCCAGGAGAGCGGCGGCAACCCCCTGGACACCCTGTTCATCGACGAAGGCTTCGGCACCCTCGACGAGGACACCCTCCACAAGGTCCTGGACGTCCTGGACTCCCTGCGTGCCGGAGACCGCACCGTCGGCGTCATCAGCCACGTCACCGAACTACGCCGCCGCATCCCGCACCGCCTGCACGTCCGCAAACACACCGGCGGCTCCACCCTGACCCTGCTCACCGAGAACACCGAATAGCCCACGTGCCGGTGGAACAATGCCCGGTGGGCCCAATGGGCCCACCGGCACGCCCACCCCACCGACCCTCACCGGAGCGGCGCACCCCAGTCATGGCCCCTTCCGACATCGAACTGCGGCCGCACCAGCAACAGGCCGTCACCGCCGCCGCCCGCACCCTGCGCACCACCGCGCGGGCGAGCGTGGTGGCGGCCTGCGGCACCGGCAAGACCCTCATCGCCGCCCGTACCGCCACCCGCCTGGCCCCCCGCGGGCGTGTCCTGGTCCTCGTCCCCACCCTCGACCTGTTGGCCCAGACCGCCCGCGTGTGGCGGGCCGCCGGCCGCAAGGGACCAGCCGTCGCCGTGTGCTCCGCCCGCCAGGCCCTCGACCACGACCCTGTCGGCGGCGACACCCCCATGACCACCAGCCCGCAAGAACTCGCCGCGCGCCTACCGCAAGATCTCGCAGGCCCGGTCACCGTCTACGCCACCTACGCCTCCCTGCACGCCGTGACGACCGCCCACCACGCCTTCGACCTGCCCCCGTGGGACATGGTCGTGGTCGACGAAGCACACCGCACCGCCGGCCGCCTCGGTAAAGCCTGGTCGGCTGTCCACCACGACGACCAGGTCCCCGCCGCCCGCCGCCTCTACCTGACAGCCACCCCCCGCGTCTGGGACCGCGACACCGGCAGTGATGAAGACGGGCCCGACGAGCCGGTCGCCTCCATGGACGACGAAACCGTCTTCGGCCCCGTCGCCTACCGCCTGACCCTCTCCGACGCCATCGACCTCGGGCTGCTGGCCGACTACCAGATCCTCGTCCCCGTCGTCACCGACACCGACCTGCGCGACTGGCTCGCCACCGGCCCCCGCGCCGGAGCCGACGGCGTACGCCTGGCCGGCCGCCAAGTCGCCGTCCTGCGCGCCATCGCCGACCACCACCTGCGCCGAGTCCTGACCTTCCACCACCGCGTCGCCGACGCCAGAGCCTTCGCCACCACCCTCGCCGACACCGCCCACACCCTCCCCAGCACCCTCCGGCCGGCCGGGCTGTGGGCCCAGTGGATCAGCGGCAACCACAACCCGCAGGTCCGCCGCCGCCTGCTCATCGAATTCGCCCAACACCCCGAAGGCTCCACCGCAGTACTCTCCAACGCCCGCGTCCTCGGCGAAGGCATCGACGTCCCCGCCATCGACGCCGTCGCCTTCACCGACCCCAAAGACAGCCCCGTCGACACCGTCCAAGCCGTCGGCCGCGCCCTGCGCCAAACCCCCGGCGCAGGCAAGAAAGCCACCCTGATCGTCCCCGTCTACACCACCCCCGGCGAAGACATCGACGACCTGGTCAACAACAACGCCTACACCCCCCTGTGGAAGACCCTCCAAGCCCTGCGCGCCCACGACGACCGCCTCGAAGCCCGCCTGGCCGACCCCCGCACCCACCGCCCCTCCCTGACCGCACCCACCGACGACCCCGACGCCTGGCTCCGCTTCGACCACCCCGTACGCAGCGACGAGGTCGCCCTCGCCCTCTCACTGCGCGTCCTGGCCCCCAAAAGTGCCGAATGGCGCGCAGGCCTGGCAGCCGCCCGCCGCTACCACCACACCCACCACCACCTCGACGTCCCCCAGTCCTACGAGGACACCGACAACTACCCGCTGGGCCGCTGGCTGACCTGGCAGCGCCACCTGAACACCACCGGCGCCCTCGCCCCCGCCCGCACCACCGCCCTGGAACGCCTCGGCATCGTCTGGGACCCCCGCCGGCAGGCATGGGACCGCGGCCAGGCCCACGCCGCCGCCTGGGCACACATCCACGGCCACCTCACCGTCCCCATCGACGAGCAGCACGACTGCTTCCCCCTGGGCCGCTGGCTGGCCACCCAGCGCACTCGCGCCGCGCAACTCAGCACCGAACGGGTCGAGGCCCTCAACGCCCTCGACCCCTGGTGGAACCCGCCCTGGCCACAGACCTGGCAACGCACCTACCGCACGCTCCAGCAGCACCTGCAGTCCGGCACCGAACTGGAACAGGCCCCCGACGGCATCCGGCTCGGGAAATGGCTGCACGCTCAGCGCGCCCACCCGCAGCGCCTCCACGCCGCCCAGCAGCGCCTGCTGGACGGCCTCGAACCATCGGCCGCCCCGAACCCGGAAACCATCTCCCAGACCCGCCGCCGAAGAACCTTTCAGGAGATGATGAGCGCAGCCAGCGCATTCCATGTCCGCGAAGGACACCTTCAGGTCCCGCAACGGCACATCGAGATCGTCGACGGAGAAACCGTCCACCTCGGCCAATGGATCAGCAACCAGCGCCGCCGCCGCGCCACGCTTTCTTCTGAACACGCGGAGGCTCTGAGCGTGCTGGGGATGCGCTGGGCCGAACAGCAGCCCCCCGAATAAGGCCTGGCAGGTCTCAATCGCCGACCGGACCGGACTCGGGGCGTGACCGCAGTTCGTCGTCGATGCCGTCGGTGAAGAATCCGCGCAGAGGGATCTGGGGAAGCCCCTCGGGACCTGCACCGGTGCCTTTGCGGCGCAACGCCGCCAGATCACGGATGATCGCAGCGTAGTGGACTGCCGTGGCTCCGGGCGGCACTGCTGCAACGAGCCGATGGACCAGTTCCGCCGGCAAGGAACGTCCCTGGCGTCCTGCTTCCCCGATCACGGCGGTGGGGTCGATACGGCGGGCATGCACCGAAAGCGCTGCTGCGGCTGAGAAGACACCACGATGCATCTCGTCGGTGAAGTCCCCTTCCTCCAGCACCACGAGGAGGTGCTGCGTCAGCGGACCACCGCAGACCACGGCAGCCAACGCAGCACGCTCCGCATGCAGGTCACACAGACGGCCTTCCGGCCTCTCCGGCGGCTCCTGCGCACCGACCACGGTCTTCGTCACGTCTGTGCTCCTTCGCGCCAGGGAACGGACTGGCCCGCGCGCCGGACCAACCCAGGGCTCGTCTTCAAGCGTGCAGGCGACCGATGATGTCACTCCACCGCCCGGTACCCGGCGGCTTGCCGCCGCCGCGCGCGGCCGCGAGAGACGTGCACCGATCAACCTATGGGTCGGGTAGGACCTCTGACGCTGATCGGACGCAGATGGAGCAGATCGCCGAAGGCATCGCCGTGTTCGGCCCATCGGCGCAGCCGCTCACGGTCGATCCAGCAGATGCCGTGGCGGTCACCCCAGGCCCTGGCGTCCCGGGTGAAGGAACCGTTGGTGACGACGACGGCGACATCCGCCCGGTGAACAGGCTTGGCCGTGCCGTTGACCTGGTACATCACGTGTGAGCTGACCTTCGCCGCCACCGTGGTGTGCTTGGCTTGGATGACCACACGCCCGTATCGGGGATGCGAGGCGATCACATCCGCGCACTGGTCGCCGGCCTGCCCTACCCGGTGGGCCGTCGGGCAGCCGTCGCGGACCATCAAGTCGCGCAGAGCGAGTTCGAAGGCCTTGTCGTCCATGACGTCGATGGCGTCCAGGGCCAAACGCAAACGTGCCAGCCGCTGGACACGTTCCCGACCAGAGGCAGTGCGCCGCCGCAACCGTACAACTGCGCCGGCCCCTGCAACCGCAGGTAGCGCGATCGCTGCGGGCCAGAACGTCGCCAACCATCGTCCGGCTTCGGCGGCCGCCTGCACTAGCCACAGCAGCACTGCAGCGGCGATGACGCCGGCGGCAATCTTTTCGCCGGTGCTGGCCGGCGCCCATCGGCGCAGCAGGAGCCCGAGCCGACGGCGGCTCACCTGCGGGGCGTATCGGCGACGGCGGACACCGACGGGGTCGGCGTGCGCGCGGGCGTGGCGCCCTGGGAGGAACTGCCGAGATGGCCCCAGATCCACAGCGCTGCCACTACGGCGGCACCGATCACCCAGGGACTGGTCCTGCGTCCAGCAGACGGACCAGGATTGCGCCGGATGTGCTGACGGACGACGTGGTAGCCAGGTTCAGGCACGGCCGTTCTCCCTTGAAGAGGCATGGGGCGCAGGGTGCGTTCCCTCTGCCAGTTGGTCTACCGGCACCCTCCGTCAAACCCCCTGGGGGTACAGGCGCCTTCCGGCCAGCCGAACTTCGGTGCGGCTTCGGGTAGAAAGCCAGCACTGACCTGGGTGTACCAAGCGCTGCGTTGTCTCAGGGCGTCAGGCAGCGCCCGTGCGGCCACGCTCGACCCGAGCCTGTTCCTGCCCCGGTGAGCTGGGGTGCCCGGTCGTCCGCCAGGTCAGGAGAGCAGTTGTCGCGATTTCACCCCCCGGCCGGCGGTCAGCGCCGCTGCTGCGGTGTTCTGCCGATCGGGTCTCCAACCGCGAGGTGGCAGTGACAATGGGCTGGTGCGTTACTCATGGCGACGGACTCTGCGCCCCCTGCCCGCAGCCGACGGTGGCCGGAACGGCGGCCTGCTCGACGGCAGGACCGCCGCCGACACCGAGGCCTTGGTCTGCTTGGATGAGCTGCGGGACGCGCCGGTCGTCGTGGTGCTGGGGGAGCGCGGTGCGGGCAAGACGGTGGCACTGCAACAGGAGCGCGACCTGCTCAGCGGCGCGGGGGCGGACGTTGCGCCCCTGCTGCATCTGGGCCGGGATGTCTTTGACGCGGCTTCTGCCAGCAGCGCGCTGCATGAGCTCCTGGGCGGAGGGCAGGGCTGGCCACGCTACGTGCTTCTGGATGGACTGGATGAGGGTCTGAACGATATTCCCGGCCTCGCCAAGGTTCTCCTGAAGCAGGTGAAAGCGCTGGATGGGCCGCAGCGCGACAGGCTGCGGCTGCGGATCATCTGCCGCACCACTCGCTGGCCGGAGGACCTGGAGGACGGGCTGCGGGAGCTGTGGCCTGACCCCGGTCAGATCAGGCTCATGACACTCGTCGCTCTGACACGACAGGACGTGCGCACAGCAGCGCTGGAGCGAGGCATTGACGGCACCGCCTTCATCGAACGGGTGGTCGGCCGTGGCGTGGAAGCGCTGACCGAGCAACCTGTCACATTGAACCCGTTGCTAAAGGCGCAAGCCGATGGTGAGGAACTTCCCGAAACGGTCGCAGAGGCTTACGACCAGGCATGCCGCATGCTGCTCACGGAGACATGGCCACAAGGATTTACCCAGAGCCAGGAGCGCCCTGCCATCGGCCATCTGATGGAGGTGGCCCGTTGGGCGGCGGCAGCCCTCCAGTTCAGCCGCTGTCCGGCGATCACAGACCGTGAACCCGTAGCGGGGGCAGATCTGCATCTGGACGATCTGTCCGGCGCTAGCATCGCCGGGCCAATCCCGGGGCTGACGTGCAGCCGCCGTGAATTGCTGCACCTGACCGAGTCAGGCCTGTTCACAGCGGTGGGCTCGCGCCGCTGGACGTTCGCGCACCGAAGCTACCAAGAGCACCTGGCGGCACAGTACCTTTGCTCCCGCATCGCCCCACAGGTGAGGGAAGAGCTGCTGTGGGCGGGCAGCGGCCCCGCGCGGCACATCCTGCCCGAACACCAGGAGGTCGCAGCCCACCTAGCAGCCCAGGACCGCGACCTGTTCGAGGAACTCTTCGCTCACGACCCTGTGATCCTGCTGCTCGCTGATCTTCCCTCGTTGCCGGCCAGCGACCGGCAACGGGTGACGCAAGCGCTGCTGGACGCGGTTCCCGAGGAGGGATTCGAGCGTTTTGACTACGCACTGCTGGCCAAATTGGACCATCCCGGTCTTGCCGAACAACTCGCGCCCTTCCTGACCGGCAACGGCGACTCGGACCGGATGTACCTCGCACTGTGGACGGCCGCTCAGTGCCGTCCTGCAGGCATGGCGCCGGCCCTCCTCACCGCAGCCAAGGACGCCGCCCTCCCAGTGCGATTTCGGTCCTTCGCCCTGAATGCCCTGTCACAAGTAGAGAGCGGCGATACGCTCGCGTCGCTGCGTGACCTGGCCGCCGACCCTAACGCACGCGTTGCCACAGCAGCGCTGGAGCAGCTGTGGCCGCAGCACCTCACATTGGTCGAGTACCTCGACGCGCTTCCCGCCCGCCCGCCGCGGACGTACCGGCGAACGATGGAAGAACACCTCGACGCAGTCGGCGCAGAACACCTGGATGACGCCCTGGGCTGGTCGATGAGAACACTCCAGGACCGGCACGACAAGTCACTGATCGCCACGGCGCTGCTGGGCCGATGCATCCGCCTGATGGACCAGCAGGAAAACCAGAGGTCGGAAGACCACCCGAAGCAAGCCGCACAGGCCCTCGTGGCCCTGGCGGCCCACCCCGAGATCGCCTACGCCATCGAATCCCGTCCTGTGATCGAGTACCTGTGCGAGGCCCTGCACGCTGTGCCTTCCCTGCGCCAACAGATCGCCGGCTACGTCCTGCGCCACGGGAGCCAGGACACCGTTATGGAACTCACCTTCACTAGCCCGGACATCGGCCTCTTCCCACAAGAGGACCTGCTGTACTGGGCCCGGCAGTGGGCGGACCTGACCCCCGAGGCGAGACGTACCGCCTGCCCGCTGTTCGACCGCCGCCCGCGGCCGGACGAGGCCCTTCTGCGCGCAGCAGTCGAGGCGGCCAGGCGGACAGACGCAGAACTACTCGAGGCCACCTCCTGGTGGGACGCCCCGCCTCCCGACTGGCAACTGCGCAGGCAGCAGCGAGAAGAAGAACGGCGGCGCCGTGACACCTTCGATGCGGGTCAGTTCGCTGCCGCTCTCGAGGCGGTGCACACCGCTGAGCCGAAGCGGGTGCGCGCCGCCTGGGGCACCGTCGTGGCCCACCTCTACCGAACCCACGATGGGCATCACGCCGAACAAACCTCAGGCCTGGGGGCAGCCACCGCAGCACCGTCGTGCCCGTCGACGGACAGCGCCCTGGGCCGGAAACTGGTTGCCGCCGCCCGGCACGTCCTGGCCACAGCACCGGTATGGAGCGCCCACCAGGTTGCTGCGTGGGGCACCGAATGGAGCGACACTCCGGAACTGGCTGCGATGCCGTTGGCACTGGACGGCGACTGGCAGGTCTCACTTGCCGCAGACGTGGACCGGTGGGCTGGCTGGGCGCTGGCGCTAGCCACGATGGGAACCCCGGCGCAGGACCGGGACCTGCACCAGAGCCTGTTCCGGCAGTGCACCCGCCGGGCAGGAGCCGCGTTCGAATCAGCGCTCGCAGCCTGTCTGGACCGACTTGACACCTACCGACTCACGGAACTGGTCCGGTTCCTGCACCGGCTGGCCGCCGATGACGCCGTCGCAATCGTGCGGGACTGGGCTACTGCCGGCAGCCGCAGCGACTCAGCCTGGGAGGCAGTGGTGACCACCCTGTCCGCCCTCGGCGACCCTCCTGCCAGGGGCCTGGTGAAGGACACCGTCGCAGCCATCCCGCCCCGCGGCACACCGGCCGCAGAATGCGAACGCTGGATCGCCGCAGCCCAATCCCTCATGTATGAACCGGACCTGCGTGAGAGCTGGCCGCACATCCGCACGGCATTCGCCGACCCACAATTGTGCGACGAGGTGATGGACCGCACCGTATTCTCCGGCATTCGCTGGCCGGCAGGAATATCAGAACTCGATGAAGCCGATCTCGGCGACCTCTACGCGCGCCTGTGCCACAGGGACGAGCTTAAACAGCCCCTGCCCATCCAGGAACCAGGCATCGCCTACCGGATCACCCGGCAGGAAGACTTCTACCGATTCGCCGAATCCTTGCTGCGGACACTCGCCGGCCACGGCACCCCACAAGCGGCCGACGAACTCAACCATCTGGCCACCTCAACATCCACCCCCGACCCACAGCGCCTCTACCTGCGCCGCCTGGCCCGCCGTACCGCCCGCAAGGCAGCCCAGCACCAGAGCGCTCCTCTGCCCGTCCCACAGCTGCATAAGCTGACGGCCGATCACAGCCTGCGCGTGGTCACCGACGAGGCCCACCTCCTCAACATCGTCATGGAGGCCCTAGACCTGGTCCAGGAGGCACTGTCAGGCCCGAACGGCATGGCCACCTTGCTCTGGAACCGCGCCTCGCCCGGCCGCTCCCACATGTGGCCGATGTGGGAGGAGGACCTCAGCGACCTGGTCGCAGGCCTGCTGAAGATCCACCTCGCCGGGCGGCACATCGTCATCAACCGCGAAGTCCAAGTCGACCGCCCGGGCCTCGGCGGAGGCCGCACCGACATCCATATCCAGGCCACCGACCCCGCCCAGAGCGTCGAGCCCATCACCGTGGTCATCGAAGCCAAGGGCTGCTGGAACCGGGAACTGCCCACCGCCTTGGACGACCAACTGGTGGCCCGCTACCTTCGCCGGCCCCACACAGCAGGCATCTACCTGGTCGGATTCTTCGACTGCGACCTGTGGCAATCACCCACACGACGACCCTGCACCCCCAGCCACACCCGACAAGAAATCGAACACGAACAGCAGAACCACGCTGCCAAACACGACGTCCTCGTTCGCGCCGTAGTCCTGGACTGCAGACCACCAGGCATACAAACCGCCTGACAGCAGCGCACTCGACGCAGAACCACAAGCGGGCTGCAGCCGTATCGGCCGTTGCC
This sequence comes from Streptomyces sp. NPDC020983, assembly GCF_044333485.1. Taxonomy (NCBI): domain Bacteria; kingdom Bacillati; phylum Actinomycetota; class Actinomycetes; order Kitasatosporales; family Streptomycetaceae; genus Streptomyces; species Streptomyces sp. NPDC020983. Next base: position 20,507 of record NZ_JBIRRA010000032.1, read on the forward strand.
CAACCGTTCTGCCCCTCCGTGCCCCGGACTGCCGGGCACGCCAGGAACCCCGCATGACGCCCCAGCCGCCAAGGCACCTGCCGTGACGGAGCAACCCAGCACCGCACCGGAAGATCACCAGGGGGCAGCAGCAGCCCCCTCGGCTGCCAGCCCGTTCGCCAGCAGCGCCTGCCACTGCCGGTCGGGATCATCATCCTTGCGCCGTGCGGCCAGCTCTTCCAGTGCCTGCCGGTCACCCGCGTCGGCAGCCTGCCGCGCGAGGCGCTCGGCCTCGACGAACTCATCTGCCTTTTCCAGACGTTCGGCGAGCATGCCCGGCGCCCACGCCAGAGCCTCGTCGTAAGCGCGCCACAGCAAGGGCACGGCCTGCTCCCCGGCACGGTCCTGGGCCAGGCGGCGCAGGGTCCACGACCGCTGGCCGACCGGTGCGTTCCAGGCAAGCTGCTCGGCCTCTTCCAGCAGGCCAGCCTTCTCGCGGCCTTGCACCAACTCCCACAGCGGCGTGGTGTAGCCGCGGGCAGCGGCATGCAGGGCCCACTGGTCGGCTTCCTCCCGCCGCTCGGCCTGCTCGGCCCGTTCCATCAGCGTCCTCACTGCCTGCCCCACACGGGCAGCTGCCGCACGCTCCAGCAGCGCGCGGCGGACGACGTCGGGGACGCTCTCGTCGTGCACAGCACGGTGAGCCTGCACCCACAGCGCCCACGGGCTGCCCCGCTCCACCTCACTGTGCAGCAGCGCTTGTGCCTCGTGGTCCTGCCCCCGCTCGTGCAGCCGCAGCAGCAGCTGCTCCAGCGCCCAGGAGTTCCCGGCCCGGGCGACCTGCCGGAGCGCGTCGTCGCCCGCCGCCGCGCCGTGCGTGGCGTCCAGCAGGGCCACCAGCTGGCGCAGCGCCCAGGTCTCCCCGGGCGGCATGGGCAGCACGGCAGGATTGAGGTAATCGAGCAGGGACCGAGGACCTGCTTCGAAGTCGATGAGACCAACGCCCTCCTCCCTCTGCCGACGCCGGCGTTCGAAGACGCTGATCGCGTATCCATACAGCCGCTCCGCGTCAGCGATCCGCTCCTCGGCCTCGGCTTGCTCGGCGAGCTCCTTCAACGGGGTGGCCTCGCCCGCGGCGAAGGCCTCCCTGGCAGCCTCCTCCGCCTCGGCCGTCCCCGTCGCGAGAGCGGCCAGTTCCCCCATCGCTCGGCGGTCGCCCGCCGAGCGCAACGCCGCCCGCGCACCGTCCAGGTCCCCGCGCTCACGCAGCTCGTCGGCGTAGGCGCGCAGGATGTCCGGATCACCGCACTGGGCGACCTCGGCATACCAGCGGGTGGCCTCCTCGGAATTTCCGTCCAGCATCAACGCGCGGGCCAGGTGGAGCTGGGCGGTGGGACTACCACGGCCAGCGGCCTCTCGTACCAGCTGTTCGGCCTGCTCGTACTGCTCCTGCTCCAACATCTGTTCCAGCAGTTCCTCCAGGACCTCGCCGTCCCCGGCGAGCGCGGTCTGCTCCTGCACACGACGGGCTTCCTCAACCCGCTGACGCTCCCGCCACAGCCAGGCCAGCTCCTGCCCCGCCTTCACATCCCCCAGGTCCAGCGCCCGCTGATACAGGCCGACGGCCTCGGCATCACGCCAGCGCGCCTCAGCCGCCTGCCCCACCGCCCGCACAATGTGAGACTCGGGCAGATGCTCGCGCGCCGCAGCCCAGAACGAGGCCGGGGGAGCGGCATAGCGCCGTTCGATGCGGCCGATGTAGTCCATGTAGTCGGACAGCCGCCACCCGCCCCTGCCACCCGTTCCCGGGCGGCCCCGCACGCGGCTCAGCAGTCCACGCACTCCCTTGCTCGGCTGCTGCGTGTAGGCGAGAGCATCCTCAAGCCACTCCTCGCCGAGCGCGTCGTAGTCGTCGTCACCGAGGTAGCCCTCGGCGGCCGCCTGCAGAAAATCGCGCCCCACCAGCGCCGCCCCGCCCAGCCTGCTCGCGTCCATGGCCGCGCCGATCACCGCACGGGCCGTAGGCGGCGCCGCCCGGTAACGCTCGAGCAGCGCCGGAGCCCCCGCCATGTACTGGGCGAGCCGCCCGCCCACGGTATGGGCCAGAGCATCGGCCAACCGAACATCGTGGCCGCCCACCGTCCGCGCATCCTCCAACTCCTGCGCCTCGAACACAGCCGGCACGTACACACCCTTGCCCTCGAGCAACGTCCGCGTCTGCGCGTGCCCAGAACTGCGGCCTGGCACCGCGGGCGCGGTCAGCCTGCTCCAGAACTCCGGCCAGACGGTCCCCAGAACGAGCACTGGCCCCCTCGTGCTGTCCTGCAGCAACGCCCGCAGACCAGCCGCCACCTGCTCAGCCAATGCGCCAGCCTGATCGCCGACATACTGCTGCAATTCGTTGAGCCAGATCGCGGTGCGACCAGCGATCCCCTCCTGCAACGCGTTCGCCAGCGCCTGGGCGGGCGACGGATCGAGCGGATGCCACAGCCTCCACCCGGCCGGCAGCTCTGCCACCGCCTCCCAGCACGCCCTTGTCTTGCCCGAGGACGACTCACCGACCAGCACCACCATCCGGCTCGCGCCACCAGCGGCCTGGTCCACCACCGAACGCAGAACCTCATCGTGGGCACGCCGCACATACAGCGGCAACCCCCCCGGCACCGCCGCCGTCACCTCGACCGGCCGGTGCACCTCCCACTCATCGAACGCCTCCTCATCCCTCAACTCGGCCACGAACCGGCCGCGGACAGGCACCTCGCTCTCGAGCCTGTCCGCCACAGAACGGCCAGGACGTCCGCCGCGCCGCTGCCGCCGTTCCTCAACTGCCGCCTCCCACAACCTCACCCACCCTGCAGGAGCACCCGCACCACCCACCTGACAGGCCTGCTGGGAGAGACAGACGATCAGGAACTGCACCACTGGCTGCTGCGACGGCACAGACCGGCCCGCCAGCCAGTCACTCAACGAAGACGTACTCAGCACCACGGGCGGCTGCCGCAACCCGCCCTGACGCACCAACGCTGCGAGCGTGGGCGAACCCGCCCTCTCATACAGAGCCTTCAGCATGGCCGCGAAAGCCCGTACAGCCGTGCCCTGTACCACCGCGCCCCCTCCTGCACGTCCGCTCACCCCTGCACCGGAAAACCCGTCAGACGGGCCCTGGCCAGCGTAGACGCTGGACCGCCGCCATCCAGAACATCGCCGGAAACCTCCCGGACGAGCGTCGATAGGGCCACCAAGGACTCCGCCGCAGGAGCGGATCCCACCCCTAAGGAGGCCCCACCCTTGTCCCACCACCTGATCGGCCTGCTCAACAGCCCCTTCATCACGACGTTGTTGGCCACGCACTCCCTTACCATCGCCGGACTCGCCCTCACCGCTGTATGCGCTCCGACGGCCCGCCGCCGGCAGGCGGCGCTCAAGGCACTGGCCGTGCTGCTTGGTCGTCCACCACGTCCCCGGATCTGAGCACGGCTCGTCTCGGCATGTGGCTCATGGCTCAGCCAACGGCCATGAGCCACACATCCCCGGGCACCAAAGCAAAGTCCCCGCATGCCGCCCAAAGTGGCGCTCAAGCCCACAGACACCACAAATCCCAAGTGCTGTCGCGTCGGCAGGTGCATCCTCCACCCGAAAGCCACACCCAAAAACCACAACACCCAAAGTCAGCAATGAAACTGACACCCACCCAGTCCGGCAACAGCCGGACACCACCCATTCAAGCTCCCCGGCAGGGGAGCGCAGACAACTCAAATATCTGTGCAACCACCCCGTTATGACATCAGCCGGCGCCGCTAGGCGCCGGTGGCCGACACCTCACCCTCCCCGCCAGGGGAGGGGCCTTGGCATTTCCCTTCGTCCTGCCGTCAGGCAGGACGGCATCCCTTTTACTGAGCGGGCCGCCAGGCCCGCCAATTACCACAGAAACCAACCAAGTTGGCCCGCCAGGGCCAACCCGGTACCTGACACACAGTCGTGCCGTCAGGCACGACGACATTGCCTACGGGCCGTCAGGCCCGTAGTTGGCCGCCAGGCCAACTTAAGAGCCGACAGGCTCTCCGCCCC
>NZ_JBIRRA010000033.1:0-18822 GCF_044333485.1 Streptomyces sp. NPDC020983
GGGGGGGGCCCCCGCTGCCCCCTCCCCCCCGGGGGGGGCTCCCGGCGCCCCCCATTTCCGCGCGCCCACCCCCCCCCCCCGGCCCCGCGGGGGCCGGGGGGGGGGGGGGGCCCCCCCCGGGGCGGGGGGGCCCCCCGCCCGCAGTGATCTGCTGCCTGGCCTACCAGCGGTACCAGCGGTGCCTGCCCCCACTGGGGTGCGTGCCGCGCATGACGAAACCGAGCGCCCACACGACGAGGACGATCACCGCGACCCACCACAGAAGATGCAGGGCGAATCCCCCACCGAACAGGAGAAGTGCCAACAGAAGAACAATGAGCAACGGTCCCATGGTTATCTACCTCCAAGGAGCCGACTTCCCTGCTTTGAACATGCCATGCATCACCGCGCACGATTCTGTCCCGAAGGGAGTGGCCCGGGCGCCGGCCCTTTCGCCCCGGTCGGCCGACCGCCGGTCCGGATGTGCCGCGAGGTGAGCGCGCCGGGCGCGGATCGCGGCCGCGCGTGCCACCGGCTGCACGGCACCAGCCGTATCCCGGCTACGGCCACGTGCGCTCGTGGGGCGCCGGGCGCACGGTCCGGGGAGCGTACAGAAGACGTCAAGCTTCCCCCATGAGAGGGGCGCGCCGGGGACTCGGGCGTGAGAGTGAACGTGGGCGCCGGCCGGCGCCCAGGAGGTTCGGGGGGACGTCGTGGGGGATTTCTCGGGCATCGACCCGGTCGCGCTGAACAAGATGATCGCGTCGTTCGACGGCGACCGGACGCACTTACGGGAGCGCGTCTCGTACTGGAAGGGGCAGTTCGACCAGTGGGGGATGGACACCCAGCCGCTCGGTGAACTGCTGGGCATCTGCGGCTGGCTGGACGACGAGTCGCCGAAGCTGAAACGGCGGGAGAACCTGGCCGGGGTGATGGATGCCGGGGCGGGGCCGGGGACGCACATGGTGCAGATCCCCGAGCCGGTTGCCGAGACGTCCGCCCAGGCCCAGGCGGACGGCAAGAAGCTGGCCCTGGAGTTCAACGCCAACGACGGCGGCAACAGCAAGGCCGGGGACCAGTACCACGCCCTGGCACAGGAGTTGCTCGCCCACCAGGACGACCCGGACTTCTGCTCGGCCTTCTACGCCAACCTGACCCCGGCCGAGGCCACCACGCTGCCCACGCTGCTCGCCTCGACCGGCAGCAGCACCGCGGGCACGGACCTCGTGGTCTTCAGCCACGCGCTCGCCACGGCCACCAACGCCACCTACCCGGCGCCGGGCTTCGACAAGGTCGTCTCGTACTACACCTCGCCGCTGCCGAAGGGGCCCAACACCGCGGCCTGGGACCGGGCGGCGATGCTCCAGTACGGCACCTTCCCGACGGACTTCCTGGTCAGGACGACCAGGGCGAGCGGCCTCGACCGGTTCGGCAAGAACGCGGACCAGGACTTCCGCGGCAACGCGTTCGACGCCCAGGCGCTCGGGCTGCCGCAGGACATCGTCACCCTCGAACTGCGGGCGCTGTCGACGGACGAGGCCGCCACCCAGCAGGTCTTCGCGGCCATGGGCCAGGACCCCGGCAAGAGCAACCTCAACGGCAACCTCACCTCCCTCGCCGCCTACGCCAAGGCCCAGCACAACCCGGAACTGACCGCCGCCTTCCAGGCCACCCTCAACGCCGGTGCGGGCAACCGCTCCACGCAGGGCCCCTACGGCTCGTACTACGCCCCCGTCCTGCACACCGGCGCCGAGACCACCTTCGCCACCGCCGCCATGAGCGCCCTCACCGGCGCCCACGCCAAGCAGAGCGACTACCAGGACTTCATCACCACCACCTTCACCACCTTCGGCGCCCCCGCCGGCGCCACCCCGCAGCAGGCCGGAAACCAGGCCGCCTCGCTGCTGCGGCTCGCCGAGAACGCCGACCCCGCATGGCCCGCCACCCGCCCCGCCATCGCGTCCGTCGCCGACCAGGCCGAGGCGGGCAGGAACGACACGGGCTTCATGCAGGGCTACTACGGCAACGGCGGCGCCGATCTCGAAGCCAAGGTCGCCCTCGAACTCCACGCCATGGACGGCACCCACGGCAACACCGTCCTCAGCCCCGAATCCACCAGGATCCTCGGCGAGTTCGGCGACAACCTCGCCGCCGCCACCGTGCTCGGCGCGAAGGGCGACCTCCCGCAGTTCGACGCCAGGACCTTCACCGCCCCCCAGGACGAGTGGGCGGCGACCATGCTCCTCAAGTACGGTCCCCCCGGCGACCGGTGGGACCACACGTTCCTGACGACGATGGCCGACGCCACGCTGCACTGGGGCGCAGACCACCAGGTGATGCCCACCTTCCAGCCCGCCCAGCCGAACGGGGTGTGGAGCGACTGGATGGCCGACCCCCAGAACGCGTGGTACAGCGAACTCGGCCTGAAGAACGACTACCCCAAGCACACCTTCGACCAGGAGATGGGGATCACCCAGGCCATCGCCGACAACGACCCCCGCCTCGCCGTGCTCTCCAAGGTCGCGGGCAACCAGACCGCCGCACGCGACCTGCTGGCCGACCCGACGGACGGCCCCTTCGTGGCCAAGCAACTGGTCAGCGAGCAGTGGCAGCTCCCCCTGGGCCACGGGGACAACTCGGCCTTCCCCGCCAAGGTCATCCTGCTGGCCACCCAGCGCGGCACCGGCGACAAGACGGCCGACACCGCGGCGACCCAGGCCGCCGCCAACGTCTTCCAGGCCGCCGCGAACGACTACAAACCCGGCCGCAACATGTTCAAGGACGGCACCCAGGCACTCCCCCCGACACTGGGGGTCGCCCTCGCCGACGTCGCCGGCGCGTACGTACCCGACTTCACGAGCTCCCAGACGCACATCGGCGCGTCGGGGTTCTCCGTCGACCACGACGCGAACGGCCGGCCGCAGATCAACGCCGACCCCGCGGCCCTGAGCCTGCTCATGCACGACTTCATGAGCGACAACACCGAGGCCGCGGGAGCCTTCCGGGCCGCCGTGCACGCCAACATCGCCGTGGAGAGCGCCCGTCACAAGGACGACGGCTCCTCGAAGGACGCCTCCACGGTCCTCACCAACCTGGGGCGGCTCGACGGCAGCATCGACAACGTCATGAACGACCTGAAGTACCAGCCCGCGGCGAAGGCCGACGCGCAGGCGCAGACCGACGCGATGCTCACGTGGATCGTCGGGGGCGTGGCCAGTCCGCTCATTCCGACGGAGGGCCTTCCCACGCTGGTGGCGATGGCCAACGGGGGCGGCACCGCGTGGCTGTCGTACCAGTTCTCCGGCACCCACGCCGCCGCCGTCGTGGACGCCGCGCAGAAGACCGACTTCAATGAAGAGCAGTCGCTCCAGTTGCCGGCGGTCAACGGCCTCATCCACGCCGGGACGATCAAGCCGCCTCCGTACCCCTGGTACCACGACGGGAACTTCGACATGGCCAAGATGAACGCGCGCGAGTACAACGCGTGGTTCGACCAGTTGCCGCCGTCGCAGCAGAGCACGGCCAACCAGCTCTCCGACTACGCGAAGACGGGCCACTCGCAGACCACCGCCCAGCACGCGGGAAACTCGAACAATGTCAACCCGGGGAACTGAGGCCGTGACGGGTGCGGCCGCGGGCCGGGCCGGAACCGGAACGGGGCGGCGGCTCCGCCCGGCGCGGGGGCGGCGCAGGATGGTCGCCGCCGTCCTCGGCGCCGGGCTGCTCGCGGCGGCCGGGTGCGGAGGTTCGTCCGCGCCCGGGCCGGGACAGGCCGTACTGATCGGGACGTACGACAGCACCACCGTGGTCGGGCAGGTCCTGGCCGCGGGGCGCCCGCTGGGGGCGACCAGCGACAGCGCGGGCACCACCTACCTGCTCAACAGCCCGCTGATGGTCGGGCTGAGCACGGCGGGCAAGGGGACGTCCTTCGCCGCGACCGGTTCCTACTTCGACGCGGCGCTGACCGAGGGCCTCGTGGCGATGCCGGGCGGCGCGGTGCTGTTCGGGCACGGCGCCGAGGTGGTCCGGCTCGACACGGGGAGCGGAAAGACCTCGGTGCTGGCGGGCGACGCCCACCGGACCCGCGGCGACACCGCGTCCGCGCCCGCCACCGCCACCCCCGCGGGAGTCCGCTTCACCCGGAACGCCGTTCCGATCGGTGTGTCCCGCTCGGGCGCCGTCATGATCGTGGACGGCCGGGCGCTGTGGTCGCTGGCCGGCGGGCGGCTCACGCGCGTCTACCAGCAGCCGGCCCCCGCCGGGGGACGGGACGACAGCCTCATCGGCAGGGGCAGCGCCGTGACCGCCGACGGAACGGCCTACGTGCGCGCCGCGAAGAACACCCCCGCCACCCTCGCGGCCGTCCTCGTGGTCCCCCCGCACGGCACGGCGGCCCCGCTGTCCCTGCCGGCGTCGATCCCCGGCGTCAGCGGCCGCCCGGCCGACCTCACCCCCACCTGGCTCGCCCCCGACGGGGCGAACGGCCTCTACGTCCACGCCGCGCAGCCCTCCCCCGGCAAGGGCGACTACGTCCTCCACGTCCACGACGGCACCGCCACGCTGGTGATGTCCGCCGAACCCCCGGCGAGCGACGCCGGGACCGGCACCTGCCACGTCCGCCACCCCGTCGACGCCACCCGCTTCCCCTGCCCGCTGCCGACCACCCTGAGCTACCACGCCGGCCGCCTGGTCCTCGCGGGCGAGCGGCCGTACGCGGTACGGCTCGTGGTGAGCCGCGGGTGAGATCCGCCGGCGGGTGCCCGGCCGGAGCGGTCCGCCGAGGTCTCCGCGCGGCGAGCGCTTCCGGGCGGCGGGTGACCCGGGGCTACCCCGCGGTGGTGTGGAGGTAGACCGTGCAGTCCTTGCCGGGGGCGGCGTGGACCAGGACGTGCACCGCCTTTTCGGAGCGGCTGTACCAGGTGTCCGCCGGGGCGGGGCCGCCCGTGTCGGCCCACCCGTGCCGTCCGGCGAAGACCTCGACGTCCGCGGTGTCGGGGTCGGCCCGGGCCACCTCGTGCAGGGCGTTGCGTGAGGCGAAGTCCGGCACCGCCGTGCACGGCGTCGTGAAGACGGCGGCCATGGGGTAGGCGTCGTCCGCCGAGTCGGCGTAGTACCCGACGATCGTCACCGGTTCCGGGACCACGAGCCCGAAGTCGCTGAACGCCCGGGCGAAGCTGACGTCGGTCCTCGTGCCGGGGAACGCCTCGGGGTAGTGGTGCCCCGCCTCGCCCCCGCACGCGGCGGCCGAGGCCACCACCGCGGCCAGGACGGCACACGCCGCCGCCCCGCGTGCCGCACTCTCCCGCACCCCGGCCTCCCGTCCCGAGCCGTACGCCCCCGGGCGCCGGCGTCCTGTGCGCGGCCGCAGGCGGCCGGCGGTGTCGTTCCGCGGCGCCGGGCCCCGGCGTACATGGTGCTACGTGCGAGGCCCGCGCTGCCGGCCGGGGTGTCCGGCGTCCCGGGCACGAGGCCGTACGACGCGGGTTCCGGGCTGCGGTCAGCGGCGCAGCCCGTCCGCGTGGAGGGCCCGCCGGAGCGCCTGCACCGGGTACGGAATCTCCCTGCTCTCGTCCTGGATCCTGCCGTAGAAGTCCGTCATCACCGCGGCGAGCGGGGCGTGGCGGGAGAGGATCGCCCTGGCGGCCCGCGGGCCGTCGGGCGGATCCTGGCCCTCCGCACACGCGCGGACGAGTGCCTCACGTTCTTGCCGCTCGTATCCGTACAGAGCCGTGATCAGCCAGTTCACCAGCCAACTGACCGTGTAGCAGCGGTCGTAGGTGCTGTGCCGTTCGAAGAAGCCCTTCTCGGACGGTGACAGGTCGAACCGTGAGGAGAGGGCGAGGCCGTAGTCCGTGAAGTAGAGGCGCCGGCCGTCGGTGAGGATGTTCCGGAAGTGGGCGTCGAAGTGCAGGAGGCCGCGGGCGTTCATGAAGGAGGTGCCGGCCTCCAGTTCGCGCTCCACCAGGGGGAGGGCCCTGTCGGCGGATTCCGCACCGGCCCGCACCTGCTCGCCGAGCCACGTGTGGAGCGTCCGGGGGACGTACTCCAGGAACAGCGCGATGCTCGCGGAGGACCGCCGCAGGGCCTCGATGCGGCGGCGTACCTCGCGCCGGCCTCCCCAGAAGGCCACGGCCCGCTCCACGTCCGCGAGTTCTCCGGGAAGGGGGGTCGTGTCCGGCAGCACGCGCCAGTGGTACATCACCGGAAACCCCTGGTACTGCCCTGCGAGCACCCAGTTCGTCGTCATGGTGTGGACGGCGAGCTCCCGCCAGGCGCCGAAACCGGGCCCGCCGACGCCGTACTGGCAGAAGGTGGGAAGCCCGAACAGGTTGGCCGTGGAGCGTACGTGCTCCGGCGACCGCTCCCTGTCCGTGAGCGGCACCCGCTTCACGAAGACCGGCCGTCCGTCGACCTCCAGCAGCGCGGACTTCCCGCCGATACCGGCGCCGAGCGGCACGGCGGCGTCCACGAGCTCGGCCAGCCGGCGGTCACTGCGCAGGGCGAGTGAGGTCGACACCGCGCTGTACGCGGCCAGGCGCGCTTCTTCCGGCACATCGAGGTGCTCGGCTGCTGTCCGCATCGGAACGACGACCTCGTCTCCACCCCGCCGGCGAGTGTTTCACCGGCTGCTGCCTCTGCACTGTAGGTGCGGGCCGATGCGAAGATCAGCGGAATCGGCGGACGGTGCCGGTCGCCGCGGTTCGGCGCCCGCACCCGCGTGCCGCCCCCCTGGCGGCGCCACCCGCCCCGGGGCGGGGGCGCTCACGGGCGGCCCTGTCGTGAGTGGCTGGTTTCCGGCAGCGCCTTGCACCACTATTGGTGTGCAGCTATACATGGGTACGCAGGCACCGGGAAGTGCGCGGGGCACCCGCGGGTGGGAGGCAGGGGTCCATGGCGACGATGACGGCGGCCCAGCAGAGGGCACAGGCCAAGGTGGAGTACGACGCCTTCGTGGCGGCCTGCCCCAGCCGCAAGCTGCTCGACCGGATCTCCAGCAAGTGGGTCACCCTGGTCCTGTCCGCGCTCGGCAGCGACAGCACGCACCGGCCCGGCGCCGAGTGCACCGGCGGGCCACGGGTGATGCGCTACTCGGAACTGCAGCGCCAGCTGGCGGGCGTCAGCCAGAAGATGCTCACCCAGACGCTGCGCTCCCTGGAGCGCGACGGCCTGGTGTCCCGCACCGTGGTGCCGACCGTGCCGGTCACGGTCTCCTACGAGCTGACCGGTCTCGGCCTGTCGCTGTACGAGATGACGCGCGGCCTCAAGGCCTGGGCGGAGACGCACATGGACGACGTGCTCGCCCACCGCGAGACCTACGACTCGCACGCCGGCTGACCCGCGGCGGCGCGCTCGCCCGGCCCTCCGGGGCCCCGGGGTCAGGTGTCCCGGTCCTCCTGGTAGTCGACGCGCCGCAGCTGCTGGGCGAGGACGGAGAAGTGGGAGTGGCCGCGCCACGACTCGTGGTCGCCGATGACGATCAGCCGGCGCCTGGCGCGGCTGACGGCGACGTTGAGGAGGTTGGGCCTGGCCGCCGCCCAGCGCCGGGAGCCGTCCGCGTCCGGGTGGGTGCCGAGGACGAGGACCACCACATCGGCCTCCTTGCCCTGCGCCGTGTGGACGGTGCCCACCCGCTCCCACGGCACCAGGCCCCGCAGTTGCTGCGCCGCACGGGTCGCGACCTCCCGGAAGGGGCTGATGACGTAGAGCCGGTCGGCGGTCAGGCCCTCCCCGAGGAGGCGCCCGACGGCGGCGCTCAGCGCCCGTCCCTCGGCGGGCACCCACTTGCCCTCGGCCTGCGAGGAGCGCACGTGCCACCAGAAGCTCTCCCGCGGCGGCCGGAAGTCGCCCCGGTCACCGACTCCGTGGACCATGAGGCCGGCGTACGCGATGGTGTTGCTGACCGTGAACATCGGTTCGTCGCAGCGGCGGTGGACGCGGAGCGGGGAGCCGACCCACACCTGCGTCGAGCCGTCCGGCAGCTGCGCCGGCAGCGTCGTGCCCCACTGGCCGAGGCGGTCCGCGACCTGCTGCGCCGACGTCCAGGACGGCGCCCACTCCTGGGCGACACCGTGGTGCTCGCGCAGCCGCTGCTGGGCGGTCCAGGGCAGGACGACGACCGGCTCCAGCTGCAGCGGGTCGCCGACGAGGACGGCGCGGCGGGCGCGCCACAGCGCTCCCACCGGCATCTGCGGGGAGGCCTGGCCGGCTTCGTCGACGAAGAGCCAGCCCAGGTCGCCGCCGCCGAGACCGGCGAAGAGCCGGTCGTAGGAGGCGAAGGTGGTGGAGACCACCGGGACGGTGAGGAAGACGCTCTGCCAGGCGGCGCGCACCGCCTCGGGGGCGAGGTCCTTCGGGGCGCCGCCGCCGACGACCTCCATGGCGGCCTGGAGATTCCTGACCATGACGTCGCCCGCGGCGCTCAGGAAGGCGCGGTGCAGCCGGAGCGCCTCCAGGAAGAGCCGGGTGCGGGCCTCGGCGAAGGCGGTGTCGGACCAGGGCGCGGACTTCTCCCTGCGCTCGACGGCCGCCTGGCCGGCGTCCGCGGTGAAGTCCGCCGGGTCCGGGACGCTGTCCCCCCAGCGCTCGCGTGCCGTGCGGACGGCCGCCTCCAGGGCCTCCACGGCGTGCCGCCGCGTGTCCGCCGCCCCGGCCATGTGCTCCGCGGCGGCCAGGGTGCCGGCGGCCTGACGGTGCCGGTCACGCGCCGCGGAGGCCTCCTGGCCGGCGTGTTCGGCCGCCGCGGAGAGGCGCTCGTACGCCTCGTGCCAGGCGCGGCCCGCGCCGAGCAGGCTCCGCAGGCCGGCGGGCCGTACGGCCAGGTGGGCGCGGAGGTGTTCGCGGTGGCCGCGCTCGCTCTCGGCCGTGCGCTCGGCCTCCCGGAGCGCCTCGGCCTCCCGCCGCCGCAGGTCCGGTACGTCCCCTGCGGCCACCTGCGCGCCGGCCACCGCGACGGCGAGGTCCCGGCGGGCCTGCGGCAGTGCGGCGAGCGCGTCGGCCACCTCCTGCCGCTCCGCACGGAGCCGCTCGACCAGGCGCAGGGCGGCCCGGAAGCGCCGCCGGGCCCCGGCCCAGTCGACCGGGGCGGGCGTGCGGCCGTCCCGGCCGCTCAGCAGGTGCCACAGGCCCTGGTCGGTGGGCACGGAGCGGCCGGGCGCGCCGCTCGCGGTCGTCGTCCGCCGGCTGCCCCACCAGAAGCTCTGGACGAATTCCCCGCGGTTCCTGCGGTTGCCGAGCCGGGCGGCGACGGCGCCCCACGCGGGCTCTCCCCCGAGCATCAGGCTCGCCTGCTCGGCCAGGTAGCCGGCCTCCTCGTGCCACTGGGGTGCGATGGCGGCGAGGGACGGGATCTCGGTGGTGATGTTCTCCACCGCCCCGTTGTTGGCGGAGGCGACGACCATCTCGTAGCCGGTCAGCCGCGGCTTCAGCTCGCGGACGGTGCGCGCGTAGCTCTCGCTGCGCCAGGCGTGCGTCTTCCCGAACGCATCCCGGGGGTCGGTCAGTTCGGCCAGCGCGCAGGCCCGCTGGGTGACCAGGGCCGCGACGGCGTCGCGCAGCAGGGTGGTCTTGCCCGTTCCGGGAGGCCCGTTGACGGAGAAGACGCCGCAGGCCGCGCCCGTTTCGCCGAGCATCAGGTTCACCGCGAACTGCTGGCTGAGGACGAGCGGGCGGTCGGACGCCGAGGGCCACCTCCCCAGCGGGATCCGGTCGGGGCGCACCTCGGCCAGCACCTGCTCCGGATGGTCCCGTACGTCCCGGCGCCGCCCGGTGTCGACGCGCTCCGCGTCCGTGAGGTAGGCCGTGAGCGGCTTGCCCGCGCCCGACCGGGCGAGCGCGCCGGCGACCCGGTCGAGGTCGCCGGCGATGAAGCTGTTGAGGAAGCCCTCGCCCGCCGCCTCGTCCGCGCGGTCCTCCCTGACCTGGACGCTCTGCACGCGGGCCGCGTCCGGTACCAGGTCCTCCGCCACGTGGAGGCGGCCGGCCAGCCAGGCGGTGAAGGCGGCGACGGCGTCGAAGGTCACCGGGCGCGTGCCGAGGGCGGGAGCCGGCCCGCCGTCGCCCTCCACCTCCTCCTCCCCCTCCGCCGGCTGCTCCCCGCCGCGCCGGAGCCGGTCGGCCGCCCCCTGCGCGAGGGATTCGGCCGCCTCGCCGGCGGCGGTCCGCGCCGCCTCCCCGACGGCGCCGCCGAGCGCCTCCCCCACCAGGCCGCGCGCCAGGACGCCGATCCCCGAGACGGCGCCCCCGGTCACCGAGTCGGCGACCAGGGTGCCCGCGGCGGCCAGCAGGCTCCCGGCGCCGGAGCGGGCGCCGCGTACGGTGAGCTTCCCGTCCCCCAGGTCCAGCAGGCACCGCTCGTACTCCGCGGCGGCGGCGTCGAAGCCGTCCAGCCACCGCGCGTCGCCCGGCCCCGGGGTGCGGGTCCGGCCGACCGCCCAGGCGCACGACGAGACGCACACGGAGTCGGGCAGCAGCAGGCCGTCCTCGTTGACGGTGAAGGACAGCAGGGCGCTGGAGCCGCCCAGGCGCCCGTCGCGGTCCTCGGCCGCCGCCTCCGGGAAGACGTCGGCGAGCACGTCCCGCACGCGTTCGACCGGGAAGACCCCGCAGTACACGGTGTGCTGCCAGACGTGGTCCTTGCGCGGCCGCGGCAGGCCGCTCCCGTCCTCCCACGGCAGGGGGGCGTCCGGCCTGACCGCGACGACCTGGTCCCTGGGCCGGACGTCGGGGACCTTCTGCGGGCTGAACAGCTCGACCGCCCGCCAGAACCTCACGACCTCGGCCATGCGGCGCCGCTCACCGGTTCTCGGCGCCACGACGCCACCCCCGCCCCTTCGCCTGTGCGTCCCGGCAGTCACCTTAGCCCCGGGGGGAGCGGCCGCACCGGCCACCGGTCGCACGGGGCCGGGCGGGGCGAGTGGCAGGGGCGGTCAGCCGCCCGCGGGCGGCAGGTCGAGGCCGAGGTTCTCGCGCAGCGTCGTCCCGGCGTAGTCGGCGGCGACGATCCTCCGCTTGCGCAGCTCGTGCAGCAGCCCGTTGACGGCGAAGTCGTGCTGGCGCGGGTCGGCGAGCCCGCCGAGCATGACGACGTCCAGCACGCCCGCCCTGAAGCGCTCCTCCACCGCGTCGGCCAGCTGCTCCGGCGTACCGGCGGCCGCCCAGTGCCCGGTGTCCTGCGCGGCGACGACGAGCTCCCGCAGCGTGTAGCCCTGCCGCGCGTACGCCGCGAAGATGTCCACCCGGCCGCGCCGCCGGTTCACGGACGTGACGTCGGGCAGCAGGCTCTCCGGCAGCTTCGCGTCCAGCGGGAGCTCCGAGAGGTCGATCCCGCCGCCGAGCATGTCGGCCACCTGGGCCCGGCCGCGCTCGAAGTCGATCGCCTCGCGCCGCTCGCGCACCAGCCGCCGGGCCTCCTCCTCCGTGGCCCCGTAGGTGGCGTGGAAGGAGCTGAAGATCAGCGGCAGCCCGCCGGGACGGCCGAACTCCTCGGCCTGGCCGCGGATCTTGCGGGTGAAGTCCCGTGCGGTGTCCAGCGTGGGCAGCGAGGTGAACACCACCTCGGCGTAGCGCGCGCCGAGCGTCCGGCCGGCGTCGGACTGCCCGGCCTGGAACTGCACGGGACGGCGCTGCGGCAGCGGCGGGATGTTGAGCGGCCCGGCCACGGAGAAGTAGCGGCCGCGGTGGTCGATGGGGCGGACCCGGGCGGGGTCCAGTACCGCGGTGCCGCCGGGCCCGCGGGTCAGCGCGCCCGGCTGCCAGCTGTCCCAGAGCGCGTTGACGACCTCCAGCGTCTCGGCGGCGCGCGCGTAACGCTCCTCGGGGCCCGGCAGGGCGCCGGGGCCGAAGTTCTCCTCGCCGAGCGAGGACGTCACCAGGTTCCACGCGGCCCGCCCGTTGCTGACGTGGTCGAGCGTGCCGAACAGGCGCGCCAGGTTGTACGGGTGGTGGAAGGTGCTCGACACGGTGGCGATCAGACCGATCCGCGAGGTCACGGCGCTCAGCGCGGACACGAACACCAGCGGCTCCTGCGAGCCGATCGCCCCCTGCGCGCCGAAGCTCAGCAGGTCGGCGGTGAACAGGGCGTCGATCCGCGCGGCCTCGGCGAGCGCCGCGACCCGCACGGCGGTGTCGAGGGTGGACCGCTCCGGGTCGACGGCCAGGTCGTACGTCTCGGACACGCCGCCGGCTCCGGTCACGGTCTTCAGCGTCCTGGGGGGCTTCGCGCTCACAGGTCGTCCCTTCTCGGCCGGTGCCGTGGGCACCGGTGGGGTCATGGGGTCGCGGCAGGGGAGGCCGGCGGCGGGCGGCGGGCGCGCGCGCCGGCGCCGTCCCGCGCACAGGGGTGCGCGAGACGGGGGAAAGCGAAAAAGGGGTGAGGGTCGCCGTCAGGAGCGGCGGTGCGTCAGCGACAGAGCGCGGTGTGGGTACGGCACAGGTCGACGTGGCGGCGCTTCGTGCAGCCGGGCCGCACGAACGCGGCTCCGGCCGGGACGACGCGCGAACCCTTCACGACCACTCCGATCGGCCCGCCCGCGAGGGGCCGGCCACCATTCCGCGGGCCCGGGTGCCTCCCGGCCGCGTGATCCGTGTTGACGGTGCGGGACGAACGTACGCGGCGGGCGGCGGGCCCTGTCAAGCCCCCTCGGCTCCTCCGGGTCGCGCGCCGGGTGCGGACCCGCCGGGGCGCCGCCGCCCCGGGACGCACGGTGCGGACGCCATCGGCGGTGGGCGCGGCGGCGCACCGCACGGCCCCTCCGCGCTGACGGCGCGGTGCGGCGGCCGTGACGGGCGCGCCCGCGGTGCGAAAACGCGTTGCCGGCGGGGAGGGGGCGGGGGAAGGTGGGCCGATGAGCAGTGACGAGGACGCGCGGCGGGCCGCCCACGGCGTGGCCGACCTCTTCGCCGGGGAGCGGCTGATCGCCGTGCCGCGGCGGCCGGCCCGGCGGGTGCAGCTGCTCGGCTACCTGGCCGCCCGGCTGTTCACCGGCGGGCGGGTCTACACCGAGCGCGAGGTGAACGAGGCGCTCGCCACCGTGCACGGGGACACGTCCGCGCTGCGGCGGTACCTGGTCGAGGAGGGCTTCCTCGGGCGCACCCGGGACGGCTCGGTCTACCAGCGCCTTCGCTGAGCGCGCGGCGGCGGGACCGCCTCCGGACGGGCGCAGGGGCGGGGGCGGACACGGCAGGACGAGGTGCGCGCCGGGGGCGTGCGGGGGGCGTGCGGAGCCGAAAAGGCTTGGACCGCTGCGCGGGCGGGTCGGCAGACTGCCGGGTCCGGGAATCCCGGGAGGGACGACGACACGCGGAGGTGGGATGAGCTCGTCTGACGCGCGTGAGGAGCCCGCACGGGGCTCGGTGCGGCTGGCGCTGCGGTATTACGGGCGGGAGCTGCTGCGGCTGCGCTGGCTGACGGTTCCGGCGATGCTGCTGCCGGCGGTGGGGAACATCGGGATCAACTACGTCGCCCCGCTGGTCGTCGCCGTGCTCGTGGGGCATGTCGCCTCCGACACGGGCGGGGCGGTGGGGCCCGCGGTGCCGTACGTGCTCGTGTTCGCCGGGGTGCTGCTGGCGTCGGAGGGCTGCTGGCGCATTGGGGTGCACTGCCTCAACCGGCTGGGCGCCGACGGCATTGAACACCTGTACGTCACCGGCATGGACGAGCTGTTCGCCAAGGACGCCGTCTTCTTCCACGACAACTTCGCCGGCGCGCTGACCAAGCGCGTCCTGAGCTTCGCCTCCCGCTTCGGGGAGTTCGCGGACACGCTGACGTTCTCGGTCGTGGGCAGCCTGGTGCCGCTGCTGTTCGGGTCGGTGGTGCTGTGGCGGTACCAGCCGCTGCTGGTCGTCGCGCTGCTGTCGCTGATCGCGCTGACCGCGCTGTGCGTGGCGCCGCTCATCCGGCGCCGGCAGGCGCTCGTCGACCAGCGGGAGGCGGCGATCGCACGGGTGTCGGGGCACGTCTCCGACGTCCTGATGAACATGGACACCGTGCGGGCGTTCGGCGCGGAGGAGCGCGAGGCGGCCGAGCACCGGTCGCGCGTCGCGTACTCGCGGCGGCTGTCGCTGCGGTCGTGGGACTACGGCAACCTGCGCATCGACACTCTGGTCGCGCCGCTGTCGGTGCTCACCAACGCGCTCGGCCTGCTGCTCGCGATCACGCTCGGCGGGGGCCGGCACGGCGTGGAGGCGGTCGTGGTGGCGTTCACGTACTACAGCAACGCCACCCGGATCATGTTCGAGTTCAACCAGATCTACCGCCGTCTGGAGAGCTCGATGACGGAGGCCGCACAGTTCACCGGGCTGCTGCTGACGAAGCCCACGGTGCTCGACCCGGCCGAGCCGGAGCCGCTCGCGAACCGGGGCGCCGGCCTCCGCTTCGAGCGGGTGACCTTCACGCACGGCGGCGCCCGCCCGGGCGTGGAGCCGCTGTTCGAGAAGCTCGACCTGACCGTGCCCGGCGGGGCGCGGGTGGGCCTGGTCGGGCGGTCGGGCGGCGGGAAGACGACGCTGGCCCGGCTGCTGCTGCGGATGACGGACATCGACGACGGGCGGATCACCGTCGGCGGCCAGGACATCAGCCGGATCCGGCAGCGCGACCTGCGCAGCCTGATCTCGTACGTGCCGCAGGACCCGGCGATGTTCCACCGCTCCCTGCGGGACAACATCGCCTTCGCGCGGCCGGACGCCACCGACGCCGAGATCCGCCGCGCCGCCGAGGCCGCGCACGTCACGGAATTCGCGGACGCGCTGCCGGACGGCTTCGGCACGATGGTGGGCGAGCGCGGCGTGAAGCTGTCCGGCGGGCAGCGCCAGCGGGTCGCGCTCGCCCGCGCGATCCTGCGCGACGCGCCCGTCCTGCTGCTGGACGAGGCCACCAGCGCGCTGGACTCGGAGAGCGAGATCCTCGTCCAGGAGGCGCTGTGGCGGCTCATGGAGGGACGGACCGCGCTCGTGGTGGCGCACCGGCTGAGCACCGTGGCCGGTATGGACCGGCTCGTCGTCCTCGACCGCGGCCGGATCGTCGAGCAGGGCACCCACCAGCAGCTGCTGGAGCGCGACGGCGCCTACGCGAAGCTGTGGCGCCACCAGTCGGGCGGCTTCCTCGACGACGCGGAGGCCGGCCCCGGGGCCCCCTCCGGTTCCGCCCCCGCCCCCGCGCGGCCCGTCCTGCCGTGACGGGGCGCGCGGGGGCGGTGGGGGCCGTCCTCTAGGGTCGGACGTGGCCCGGGCCGGCGGCGGAGCCGGTCGGCGAGGAGAGGAACCGTTCATGCGCGCCCGGACAGCCGGCGCGGCCACCGCAGCAGCACTGGCTCTGGTGGCCGCCCGTGACCTCATCCAGAAGAAGCACGCACTGCTGCGGAACTACCCGGTCGTCGGGCACGCCCGGTACCTGCTGGAGCGGCTCGGCCCGGAACTGCGGCAGTACATCGTGACCTCCAACGAGGAGGAGCGGCCCTTCACCCGCGACCAGCGGACATGGGTCTACGCCTCGGCGAAGGGCGAGAACAACTACTTCGGCTTCGGCACCGACGCCGACGTCGAGCACATGCAGGGGCACGCGTACCTCAAGCAGCGCACCTTCGCCGCCGGGCTGCCCGGCACGCGGGACCCGCAGGCGCCGCTGCCCTCGGCGAAGGTGCTGGGCGGGCCGCGCGGGCGGGCCGGGGCCTTCCGGCCGGCGAGCGTGGTCAACATATCCGCGATGAGCTTCGGCTCGCTGTCGGGTGCGGCGGTCACGGCGCTCAACAAGGGCGCCGCGCTCGCGGGCGCGATGCACAACACCGGCGAGGGCGGCCTCTCGCCGTACCACCGGGCGGGCGGCGACCTGGTGCTCCAGATCGGCACGGCCTACTTCGGCTGCCGCGACGCCGAAGGGCGCTTCGACCTCTCCCGGCTCAAGGACCTGGTGGCGTCCGGCCCCGTCAGGGCGATCGAGATCAAGCTCTCGCAGGGCGCCAAGCCCGGGCTCGGCGGGATGCTCCCGGGCGCCAAGGTGACCCCGGAGATCGCCGCCATCCGCGGCATCCCGGCCGGCCGGGACTGCGCCTCGCCCTCACGGCACACGGCCTTCGGCGACGTCGACTCGATGCTCGACTTCGTCGAGACGCTCGCCGCCGAGACGGGGCTGCCGGTGGGCATCAAGAGCGCGGTGGGCGAGCGGGACTTCTGGCAGGAACTCGCCGCCCTCATGGCGCGCGGCGACCGCGGGGTCGACTTCGTGACGGTCGACGGCGGCGAGGGCGGCACCGGCGCCGCCCCGCTGACCTTCACCGACTCGGTGTCGCTGCCCTTCCGCATGGGCTTCTCCCGGGTCTACGGCGCCTTCGCCGAGCAGGGGCTGACCGACCGGCTGACCTTTATCGGCTCCGGCAAGCTCGGCCTGCCGGAGAACGCCGCGGTGGCCTTCGCGCTCGGCGCCGACATGGTCAACGTGGCCCGCGAGGCGATGCTGTCGATCGGCTGCATCCAGTCCCAGAAGTGCCACACCGACCGCTGCCCCACCGGCGTCGCCACCCAGAACCCGTGGCTGTCGCGCGGTGTCGACCCCGAGTCGAAGGCCGAGCGCGCGGCCGCGTACCTGCGCACGCTGCGCAGGGAACTGACGAGGATCTCGGGGGCGCTGGGCGTGGCGCACCCGGGGCTGATCACGGCGACCGACATCGAGATCATGAACGGCGACTACGACGCCCGCACGCTGGCCGGCGTCTACGGCTACAAGGACGGCTGGGGCGAGCTCGGCCCGGAGGCGGCCGCCGGGATCGCCCAGGTGATGCGCGCGCAGGCGTGACGGGGGCGGCCGGTCACGGCGTGGGGGTCGCGCGCTGGAGGACGGTCAGGGCCTGCTGGTCGGCCAGCGCGATGGCCAGCTCGCCGGCCGCGGTCGGGTGCAGCGGCGCCCTGCCCGCGGAGTCCTGGACGAACGGCTGGTCGGTGCACAGGGTGTGGCCGGAGAAGTCGGGGCGGACGCCGGTGAAGTGCAGGGTCTGCGCGCCGCTCTCCAGCACGTCGTTGATGTCGGCCAGCCGGGAGTCCAGGACCTTGACCTTCTCCGGGGTGAGCCCGTCCTTCTCCAGGCACTTGGTGTCCGGCCCGAAGGGGTCGTAGTACGCGTTGATCAGCACGTGCGGGTGGTGCGGGAGGGCCGCGAGCTGCTGGAGCAGGTCGAGGTAGTTCTGCGTGAAGGCGGCGAGCCGCTCGGTGAAGTACGCGGTGGACGCCTTGTCGTCGCACACGGGTGACTTCGCGCACAGCCCCGTCAGCGCGGCCCAGTTCATGTCGTTGGCGCCGATGCTGACGATGACCGTGGACGCGCTGGTGGCCCGCTGGGCGACGGCCAGCTGGGGCGGGACGACGTCGTCGCCGCGGGTCTGCACGCCGAGGACGCCGTCGGTGACGGTGGCGCCCTGGCAGGCGAGGTTCAGCACGTTCCAGCCGTTGGCGGAGGCGAGGTCGGCGGCGAAGGAGTCGGCGCTGCGGCCGCACGTCCGGTCGGTGGCCGTCGGGTGGTCGACCAGGCGGTTGCCGATGCCCGCCGCGGTGGAGTCGCCGAGCACGACGGCGTTGACGTCCCGGAGGGCCGGGCCCTTGGCGGCGGGCACCGGCTGCGTGGGCGCGCGGCCCACCAGGTCGTCCAGCGAGTGGACCTCCCGCAGGACGCGCGGGGTACCGGACGCGAGCAGGTAGATCCCCACGGCGTTGACCGCGCACACCGACACCACGCCCGCCGCGACCATCGTCAGCATGGCCCGCCGCGACGCCCTGCGGACCCCGGCGACCGCCACGGCGATGACGGCGGCGCACCCGGCCGCGACGAGGGACTCCCACAGGCAGTACCGCAGCCACCCCGAGCCCAGCTTGCGGCTGAGGTCGGGCAGCAGCGCGCCCGCGTCGCCGACGTCCGAGCCGAGGCTGATGTGGGTGAGCTTCAGGCGGGGACGGATCGGCCCGTCGAAATGCGGCCGGGTGGCGATGGCCTCGCCGAACAGGTCCAGCTGCCCCGGCCCCGACATGCTGCGCCCCGGCTGCACCGCCCCGACCGACACCGTCTGCCCGGCCGCCGACACCGACTGCATGGGGGTGAGCTGGACGGCGAGCCAGATCGACGCCCCGCACAGCAGCACGAGCGCGACGGCGGCCACCAGGACCCGACGGATCCGGCGCAGCCACCTCGCGGCCGGTTCGCTGACTCGCACGCTCCCGTCACCTCCGTCGCGCCACCGACGCGGGTGACCTCTTCCGTACCGTTCCCGCGCTCCTGCCCGTCCCCTGCCGCCCTACGCAGGCCCCCGCCCCACGGTCCGGAAGCCGCGCACCGCCCCGGGACCGCGGTCTCAAACGGGGCGAAGGCGCATGAAGCGCCTTCCATGACTGTACTCCCCCCTTTTCGGCCATGCCCCTGTCATCACCCGGCCGCCGCCCGGCCCGCCGCGGCGGGCGGGAGGACGGGGATGCGGCACGTACCGGTCGGGCCCGCCGGGACTCCGGCGCCGGAGCGGGCGCCGCTCACCTGCCGGGCGGACGCCCGGGCGCCGTCCGCGGCCGCCGGGCACCCCGCGCTCCCCCCGCCGGTCGTCGCCGGGCTGCTCACGGATCCGGACCCGCAGGCGGCCATGGCGGCCGCGGCCGTCCCGGCCCTGTCGGCACCGCCATGCCGGCTCTGCCCGCGGGGTGCTGACGGGCCGTACGACACGGTTCTCCGAATGGCGCCCGGTCAGCGGCGTCACGGGTGCACATGATACGCAAAGCGGACTTATGCGACTGTACAGAAAGCGGGTTTGCGGGGCATAATCGCCGCCTGGGCCAACTGGCCCCGGATCACAGGACTTTTCGGCGGCGAGACGCCTCGCA
>NZ_JBIRRA010000034.1:0-14298 GCF_044333485.1 Streptomyces sp. NPDC020983
CGCGACCCGGCCAGGACGCGCTGGCCGCCGCCGTACCGGCCCTCGTAGGAATCCACCTCTTAAGAGGTGAGACGGTGGCGCAGCGAGGCGGGGAAGTGCGGGTTTGGGCAACGCGGGGCTCCGCCCCACACCCCGGCCCTCTCTCGGAGGGGGCGGGGGGCCTGTGGTGATCTGCGGGCCGGTGGGTGGTGCGGGTGGTGGTGGTTGGGTGCCTCCCTCCCCGGACGGGCTCCCGGAGGGGACCACAGTCCGCGCCGGGCCGCCAGGCCAAGCCCGCCTGCGGCGGGTCGCGCAAGCGCGAGCCTTGCACCCCAGCACGGCCCGCGGTCGGCTGCGCCCGCCCGACCGAGGAGGGAGCCCCCCAACCGGCCCGTCGTACGGCGTCGCCAGAGGGGGTGTCCGCGACTCCTGAAATACCCTCAAAAAAGGCTCCTGAACTGCGGCTTTATAGAGGGAAGAGGGTTGACTCCCACCCTAAAACTTGAGAGTATTAGTTACGTCGGAAGGGCGGGAATCCCGACCGGCACGGCCCCCGGGCCACACCGAAAAACCTCAACGGAAGGAAGACGCGATGAGCGCGAGCGAGGGACTGATCACGCGGGAGCAGGTCGAGCGCCGGGAGCGCCGCCCGCTGTCGAACGAGGACTGGGACCGGCTGCGCGAGGCGATCCGGGAGTCCACCGTCTGGGACGTGATCGACGCGATCCTCGGCGAGTTCGAGAACGGCGCCGACGCCCTCTAGCGGCGACCGGCGGTGTGCCGGGCAGGGGCGGGAATCCCCGCCCGGCACACCAGGCAAGGCCCCCACCGAAGACCTCAACCCCAGGGACAGGACATGGAAGACCTCGCGCAGAAGGGCACCGCCGCGGCGGTGGACGAGGACGGCCGACCGTACGCCAACGGGTTCCGGCCGGCGGTGCTGGAGTGGGACGGCTGGACGTGCGCGGACTGCATCGTGTGCGGCATGGGCGCGGCGTGCGCGGACTGCGAGGCCTGCACCAGCTTCGCCGCCCCGTACCCGCCGCACTGGGCACGCGACTGGCAGCCCGGCGAGCCCGAGCGCGGTGTCGAAATCTTCGGCGGTCCGGGCGGCATGTCGGCGGGACGCGGACTGGTCGACGGCGGCGACTGGGTGCTGATCGAGCTGGACCCGAACGCCGCGGCGACCGCGCGGGCCGCCGGGCACTGGGTCATCCAGGCCGACGTGCGGACCCTGGACCCCCGCCATCCCGCGTTGCGCTGCACCCGCCGCTTCCACGGCAGCCCGCCCTGCCAGACGCTGTCCGGCGCGGGCCTGCGCTCGGCGTGGAACGACGCGGAAATCAGCGAACTCCAGAGCATCATGTGGCAGGCATCCGAGGCTTTCGGCTACCTCGAAGTGGACGACCTGTGCAGCCTCTACGGCGGCCCCCACGGGTACTACGGCGACGTCCTGGACGACATGGAGGACCACCCCGACGCCCACACATGGGGGGACGAGTGCTGCGGCGGCTACCTCCCGCCGTGCATGACCCCCGCGGCGTACCGCGAGTGGGCCGCGTCGGTCGTCAGCGACCAGCGCACGGCACTCATGGCGGAGATGCTGATCTGGCCCATGTGCCTGGTGCAGATCGGCGCCCCGCTGGTCAGCATCACGATGGAGCAGAGCGCCAACCTGCTCAAGCAGGCCCCGAGGCTGGCCGAGGCGATCCAGGCCGAAATCACCAGCGTCGAGGGGTTCGGCTGGGCGTGGTGCAGCTGGCAGATCGCGGACGCCGCGGACTACGGCGCGGCCACCCACCGCGTGCGCGCGTGGATGGTCGCCACCCGCTACGACGAGCCGCGGTACGCGGAACACGTGGACGGTGACGCGGCGGCGCGCGAGATGTGGGCGCACGTCCTTAAGGCGACCGGGGCGCTCCCCGACTGGACGCCGGAACTCAACCGCCGGATCGACCCGTACCAGGGCCGCCCGGCACTGCCCACGGTGACCGTCGCCGACGCGCTGAACCTCCCCGAGGACTGGTGGGCCGACACCCGCGGCAAGCGGACGATCAACCCGGAAACCGGCAAGGTCCGCGGCGGCGGCAGCTGGCCGGTGAACCGGACCGGGCAGTGCGTCACCGCCACCTGGTACGGCATCAAATTCCGCCCGGCGGACGTGCCGCAGGGCGAGGGTACGGTCACCATCTCCCTGCCGGACCTGGGTGCGCTCGTGGGCTTCCGCCGGGACTACCCCTGGCAGTACATCCCCACCCGGAAAGGCGCCACTGGCGTGCGCAACCTGGCCCAGCAGCCCGCCGACGCCTGCTCGCCGTTCAACGCCGCCGCCATCTCCGCCGCGGTGCAGGGCCGGGACTGGTACGAGCCGACCGCCGCCTACCAGGCCGCGCTCTACGGGCTCTCCACGGAGCCGGTGGCGTCGCCGGTCGAACTGGTCCTCCCGGTTCTGCCCGCACCGCGCAAAGGCCGCCACGACAGCGAGCAGTTGGAGCTGTTCGCCTAGCTCTCCGCGGACGACGAAGGCCCCGGCGGACCGCTGGAAAATCAGCGGTCCGCCGGGGCCTTCGTCGTGGCGGCGCGAGGTCTGGAGAGGTCAGGAAGAAGGGATGTCGCCGGGTTCGGGCTTGGCGAGATTATCCGGGTCCGCGGTGAACTCCGGGCCGCCGCCGAGCGGACGCAGCCATGCCACCTTCTGCTTGCCACCGTCGGGCGCGAGAGCGCGGAAAACCCCCCGCGCGCCGGTCGTCGTGTCCTCCACGACCTCACCGATCCAGCGGTGGTCGTAGCTGTGGTCGCCGAGAGTCATGCGGCTCCACCAGTCGCGGAAGTCAGCGGCGCCCAGGTGTAGAGGACGCGCACGCCGTGGTCCTGGAGCCACCGGGTCTCGCGGTACCGGTACTCGTGAGCGGAGTCGGGCGCGAGCGCGGTCGGCCAGCGGACGAGCACGGAGGCGACGGCGCCGGCGGCGGCCAGCTCGCGCACGCGCTGCCACCCTTGCCGCAGGCACGGGTCGGGTTCGCCGTACTCGTCTGCGACCAATTCTGTGATGGTCAGCCCGTGCGCCTCGGCGAACGCGCGGCCTTCCTCCTCAGCTCGCTGGGCGGCTACGCCGGGCACCGCCGTACCGGCGTCGGTGCACACGTAGAGCACGCTCGCAGCGGGGTCCGGGACGGCCGGTGCGGCGGCGGCATTTTCCTGGGATGTTCCTGCACTGCTCATCGGTGCCTCAGCAGGTGGTCCGAAGCGGTGCCCCGCCGCGCCTCACGGGGGAAGGAGGCGCGACGGGGCCGTACAAACACCTAACCGCCGCTCCCCGGCGACCGTGCATGACGAAGTGCCCCGGGCTGCTCGCGGTCGCACTGACGAATTGACCCTTCCGTTACCTGGCCGCAGCTCACGCGCACGCCCTACCGTGCTGTCGTGGCGGAGAACCAGAACCAACCCTTATCCGCTTGGATGACGGACCACCAGATGTCAGCTGCGGAGCTGGCCGACGCGGTCAACGCCGCCGTCGCGCAGTTCACCGGGCGCATCGGCACGACGTCCGAGCGCACCGTGTTCCGCTGGCTGTCCGGCGAGAACCAGTGGCCCCAGGAACGGCAGCGCCGAGCCCTGGAGCTGGTCACCAACCTCACCGTGGAGGCTCTAGGATTCCGCCCCCGGGGGAAGAAAGGCACCACCGAACCAGCACTATCAGAGGACCCCGACGTGCGCCGTCGCCAGCTTTTCGGCGTGGCCGCTGGCACCGCGGCAGCCGCCATCCCCCTCGACCAAGGCCGACCGTCGCGCGTCGGCACCTCCGACGTGATACGGCTGCGCGACGGTGTCGAGCGACTGGTCGCCCTGGACGCCGAGCGAGGCGGCAACGGGCTGGAGCAGGCAGCCCTGGCCGGAGCCGCCGAAGCGCTCGCCCTCCAAAAGCAGGCCACCACCCAGCGCGTACGGCAACGCCTGTTCGCACTCGCCAGCGACTTCACCGCGACAGCAGCATGGAGCCTGATCGACGCCGGTCGACTGGACGGTGCTGGCCGCCACCTGGACCGCGCGTTGACGCTGGCAGGCCTAGCGCAAGACAGTGAGATGGCCATGCAGACGTGGAACCTACGCGCGATGCTCGCCCGGCAGCGCCGCGACTACGCCGAATCGGTCGCCGCTTCCGAAGCAGCGCAGGCGACCGCCATCGCCCGGCGCAGTCCGCTGCACACCTCACTCGCCCACGCCCGTACCGCCGTCGGGCTCGCTCACAGCGGCGACGCCCGCATGGCCCTTCGTTGGCTCGGCCGCGCCGAGGACGCCTTGGCCAAGGCGGATCTGACGCGACCCGCGTCGACCTGGATCTCGTTCTACGGACCGGCAGAGCTGTATTCCCTCACCGCGATCGTGCAGGACGTCGTCGGCCGCCCCGCGGAGGCGGAAGCAGCCTCCCACCGGGCACTCGCGGCGCTGCCGCAGTCCTACCGCCGCAACCGCGCGCACACCACCGCCCGGCTTGCCCTGGCGCAGCTGCACCAGAACGACGTCGAGCAGGCGTGCGCCACCAGCGGCACGGTCTTCGTCATCATGGCGGGCACCCCGCTTCCGGGGCGGATGCGGCAGCTTCTCGGAGACTTCCAACGCGACCTGATCGCCCGTGCTCCCTCCGCGCGCATCGCGCACGAGTGGACCGACCGTTACCGGACCGAATGGAGCAGCTCTTGACCACCACAGCTGTTGAGATCCGCCGCTTCGGCCACGAGGACCTGCCCCGTATCCGGCAGGTTCTCCTGGACGTTCACGAGGACGCCTACGCCGAGGAGATGGACGACGAGTTCAACCAGCGCTTCCCCTGGTTCGTGGACCATTGGGGCGGCAATCCCGGCTTCGCCTGCGTCATCGGCTATGACGGCGACGAGCCGGTCGGCTTCGCCTACGGAGCCCCGGCCACACCCGGGCGGGAGTGGTGGCGCGAGCACCTGGACCAGCCGCCGGCGGACGAGTCGACCTTCTCGTTCTCCGAGCTGATGGTCCGCCCGCGGTGGCGGAAGACCGGCACCGCCCAGCGACTGCACGAAGCGCTGATCGAGGGCCGCCCGGAAGCCCTGGCGGTGCTCCTGGTGGACCCCGACCACCCGAAGGTGCAAGCGCTCTACGAGACGTGGCAATACCGCAAGGTCGGCAACCGGCAGCCCTTCCCGGACTCCCCGAACTTCGTCGTCATGCTGCGGGATCTGTCCACAGCGAAGGCAGCTTGACGCCCTGCTCGCATCGGTGCCCGGCACCCCCTCACGGGAGTGCCGGGCACCGGCACGTGTTCCAGATTTCTGGAATCCCCCACCCTCCCGGCCGCACCCGCACGACGGCCGGAGCCCTGTTCCGGACCCGGGGGCGCCGACCCTTTTTCCTCCCTCCCCGTCAAGGCCTTACCCAAGGTCGGGGGACGGAGAGTCAAGGTGGAGCGCCCGCACCGCAGGCGCGTTGCGAGGCACGAGTGACGCGGCGAGGAGTGGACGTACGACCTTGACGCGGAGGAGCCTGGCCGGACGCTGGAAAGGCCGGGGAGGGATGCAGCAGCAACACGAAGGGCACCGCGAAGCGGTGCCCTTGTCCCTGCGTGCTGAGGCGGTCAGCCGGTCAGGCCGCCCGCCTCCACTGTCGCACCTTCTCCGTCGCCACCCTGTGCGGGCACCGTGGCCGGCGAGGCGGAGCCAGCGTCCGCAGGCGCCGCCTTGGATGCCACGCGCTTGCGGGGGCGACCCTTCGGGCGCCTTGCCGGTTCTTCGGCACCGATGGCCGACAGTTCCTCCGCGGTCCAACCGGCCGCTTCCGCAGCCACGTAGGCTTTGGCGTAGGGCTCGTCCAGCTCGTTCAGCTGCCGCTGGAGTTCCTGACGTTGCTCCAGGACCTGCGCGAGCGGCTCGAACGCCTCCTCGCGGGCTTCCTGGATCTGCTTCATCCGCTGTCTGATCTCGTGTGCAGTCGCCATGCTGTGATCGTACTGGCCACCCCTTCAATGCGGCCGGGTGGGACACCCGACTACCGCAGGTCAGAGCATTTTTGACGGGTCACCACGCAGTACGGTGCACCCCGCAGATAGCAGTAACCAACGGCAGCGAGTTAGTGCTTACTGATATCAGTAAGCGGGATCATCGCCGGTCTTCCACTAGGGTGGCGGCGGATGATCTTGGGTCCGAGGACGGACCGGTGCGTGCAGAAGGGGGCTGCCGTGGCAGAGCCACCAGCAGCAGACGACCGGGGGCGAGCCCCGGTGCGCCGGCGCGAGCGCGAGACCGGCGGACGCCGGACCAAGCGCTTCCTCGTGTCGTACAGCGAGAGCGAACTGACGATCGTCCGTGAGGCTGCCGCCCGAGACAACCAAGCCCTTGCCGCATGGGTCGCTGGAGCCGCCCTGGACGTGGCCACCGAGAAGGTCGTCCCTGTCTCCGCCGACGCCCGCGACGTCGTCGCTGATCTCATCCAGGCGCGCAACCAGGTCTCGCGCATCGGCAACAACGTCAACCAGATCGCCAGGACGCTGAACGCGGAGGGCGAGGTCACCGCGGCCCAAATCACTGCGGTCCTGGACACGGCGCTGCGAGCCATCCAACGCATGGACGAGGCGACCCGCCAGGTGATGCGCGAACGGCAGCCGCGGTCATGATGCCGAAGAAGGCCCGGGAGGGATCTGACACCTGCGGGCTGCTGGAGTACCTGTACGGGCCGGGCAAGCGGGACGAGCACACCGACCCCCATATGGTGGCCTCCTGGGACGACCCGTACGTGGAGGACCCGGCGGTCTCACTGGACATGACGATCCCCGACCTGGCGCTCATCCTGGACGCCCCGGTGTACGCGCTGCCGTGCAAGAAGCCGCCCCAGCACGTGTACCACGTGGCCGTCCGCAACGCGCCCGAGGACCGAACCCTGACGGACGACGAATGGGCGAAGGTGGCCCGGGAGATGATGCACGCCGCCGGCATCGCCGAGCACGGGGACGACCAGGCATGCAGGTGGGTGGCGATCCGGCACGCCGACGACCACATCCACATCGTGGCGACCAAGGCCAGGCAGGACGGTCGGCAGCCGAACCTGCGGCAAGACATCGTGAAGATGCACGCGGCAGCCCGCGAGTTCGAGGTCGAGTTCGGACTGCGCCGCCTGACGCACGGGGACAAGACGGCGAGGAAGTGGCCCAAGTCCGGGGAGCAGGAGAAGGCCGTCCGACGCGGACTGCCCGAGCCGGTCCGCGAGACGCTCCAGCGGACGGTTCGCCAGGCAGCGGCAGCCGCCGTGAGTGACGCCGACTTCTTCGCCCGGCTGACCGCATCCGGGCTGCGGGTGAAGCAGCGCATCGCCCCGGACGGGAACATCACCGGCTACTCAGTTGCCCAGCCCGGGGACCGCGACGGCGGACAGCGCGCGGTGTGGTTTCCCGGTGCGCGACTGGCCCCGGATCTGTCCCTTCCCCGAGTCCGCGAACGGTGGCAGCGGCCGACCCACGTGTCGCCGGTCGCGGCAGCCGAGATGTGGCAGGAGGCCGAGCGCCGGGTGCGCGCCGCCGCGGACCAGCTCGGCGCCGGCGGACTGCGCGAGGGAGCCGGCGACGTGGCCGCACTCGGTGACCTGATCGTGGTAGCGGCCGTGATCTCACCGCGCATGGTGCGCGACCGGATGCGGCAGGCCGCCTACGAGTTCGAGCGTGCCTCTCGTGCTCCCGGCGACCGCGCCCTGGAGGGCCAAGCACGCAGGCTTTACCAGGAGTCCACGCAGCTGCTGAGCCGATCCGCCGTGGCGGCATCGCGGCACAGCGACACGGTCGCCGCACTCGGCTTTCTGCTGGCGCTGGCGACGGCGATCGAGGCATCCCGGCGCTGGCACCAGGCGCAAGAACACCGCGTCCAGGCGGAGGCTTCCGGGCGTGCCGGTCGGCTGCTGCGCGAGGCAGTCGAGGTGACCGCCGGTGCGAGCGCGGCACGCGAGTACCGACCGCGCCCGCGACGTGCAACCAAGCGGCCCGCTGTAGCCACTTCCGCCCGCCGGTCGGTACCCCAATCCGGTGAGCGCCCGATGGCCGGTGTCGTCCAGCAGGCCATTCCGCATCACGCGAGCGCGGTGCTCACGGATACGGCCTGGCCCGCGCTGCGTACGCGCCTGGTGGAGGTCGAGCGTGCGGGCGAGGACCCGGCCGAAGTCCTGGCGGCGGTGGCCGCGCGCCGGGAGCTGGCGTCTGCGGATTCGGTGGCAGAAGTGCTTACATGGCGGTTGGACGGCTGGAAGCGCCAGCGTGATGCGGCGCCGAACGCCGAGGGCAAGAGCCCGTCGGCGACGTCCGCGGGGGACACCGGGTCTTCGGGCGCAGCCCGCACGAGGGGCACGGCCGGGCCGACACGTCGGCCGCCCGGTGATGAGCAGGGCAGGGGTCCGAGGAGGACCCGCTAACGAGGGGAGCTTGAGATGACAACACCTTCACCGGAGGAGCAAGCGTCAGGGGCATTCGCCGAGGCCGCCGCCGAGGCGGTGCAGACGTCCGTGATGGCGTTCCGGTTGGTCATGGCTATCGCAGACGCCGTACGGCGCCAGCAGCAGCGCCAAAAGGGCGGAGCCGAGGAGGCACTGCCGTCCGCCGAGGAGTCGGTCGGCGAGGCATCCGGGGCGGTGAAAAAGCTCCTTCCGCCGGACATCGGAGCGGCACTTCTGGACGTGGCCGACTGGCCGCAGATCGCCCAGCAACTCATGGCACTACGACACGCCGGCGTGGACGTAGAGGCGATGCTCCCGCGCGTCGGCGAGATCGCGGCGACGGTACGGGACGCGGTCGCAGCCAACGCCGAGCGCACCATCCGGGAGGGCACGGACCCGTGGGCCAAGATGCTGCGCGAGACGCTGCCGGCGGGACCGGTGCGCGAGGCGATCCTGTCCTCTCCGGCATGGCCGGAGATGGCAGCCACAATGGCGCAGTTGGACGAGCGCGGCGTCGATGTGCGGTCGATCCTCACCTCCGCCCAAGAGGAGGGAATCGGCGTCGACCAGGCGGTGGCGAAAGTCCTCACCGCGGCCGAGGTGCCGACCACCAGCCGCGACGCGCTGCTGTCGTACGGGCCGCTGACGACGGGCCTGGACGTCCCCCAGGATCTCGACCTGGCCGACCGCGAGCGGGCACTTCGACAGCTGGCCATCTCGCAGACGGAGAACCAGCGCTTCGCGCGGATGGTGCGCGAGGCGATGCCTGGCCACGAGCGTGAAGCGGACCTGCTCGTGACAGCCCGGCAGTGGCCGCTGCTGGCCGCGCGGATGGCCGACATGGAACGCGAGGGCAAGCCGGTGGCCGAGCACCTGGCGCGGCTGTCGGCGGACAACTCGTGGGAGCAGGGGCCGCAGTCGCAGGTGGGGCGGCGGCTGGTCCAGGCCGCCAACGATGCGCTGCGCAAACCGGTCGGCGGCCCCCCGTCCAAGGTGAACACCGCGGCGGCACGGGCGCAGTCGCCGAGCGTGGACCCTACTAAGGCCCCTGCCGCGAAGGGGACGGCACCCGCCGGGCCGGCCGTGGCCCCTCACCGGCAGTCCGGGCCTGCGCCACGGAGCGGCAGGAGCAAGTAGCAGCCGCCCCGACCGACGTGTGCCGCAGGCCGAAACCGGCCTGCGGCACACGTCGTTTCACGGTGGGCTCAGGGGCGGGTGGCACCGTAGTAGTCGCCTGCGGGCATCGCCGACGTGATCGAGGCGAGCTTGACGTTCTCGCCAGTGCGCGGCGCCTCCAAAATGTTGCCGTCACCGGCGTAGAGAGCGACGTGGTAGATGCTGCTGCCGTGCGCCCAGAACAGCAGATCGCCCGGCTGGAGGTCGGTGCGGGAGACCGGATGATCGGAGGTGGAGCCGTACTGTTCGGCGGCGGTGCGGGGCAGCTTCACCGCGGGCCAGTAGGCGTACTGCGTCAGGCCCGAGCAGTCGAAGCCCACGGTGCTGGAGGCGGCGCACTTGCCATTGAGGTAACCGTTGGTTCCGTCGCAGAAACCGGTGCTCGGACCGCCCGGGCCGCCGCCGCCCCAGGAGTACGGCGTGCCCAGCCGGGTGGCCGCCTTGCGCAGTGCATCCGGCCCGGCGCCGTGCCCGGAGACCTGGAGCAGGCCCGGCCCCTGGAAGCGCGCCATGTTCGCCATGATGGCCTGCACGTAGTTGTAGGTCTGGCCGCCGGAGTACGACTTCGGCGGCACTCCCTGGAACCGTTCCACTGCGCCCCAGCCTGCGTTGTACCCGGCCAGCGCGAGCGCCCGGACGTCGCCCGGGTAGCTGGAGCTTTTCGCCTGCTTGATCAGGCTGCACATGAAGTGGCCCTGCGCGATCACCGCGTCGCCTATGTCGGTCGGGCTTGCGGTGCCGTTGCCGTCGGAGTCCCGTCCCCAGGTGGCCCAAGTATCGGGCGTGAACTGGGCTGGACCCTGCGCGCCGGCGGAGCTGGTGGAGTCGGCGTTGAAGCCGCTCTCCTGATAGAGCTGAGCGGCCAGCAGAGCCGGGGTCATCTCCGGCTCCGCGCAGTCGGCATCGGCCTTGAGAATCCAGGTGAGGTACTCCTCCGGCACGCCTTGCAGGCCTTCGCCGCCGTCGGTCGTCGCAGCCGCAGCCTTCTCCTGCGATGCCACCACGCCGACCACGGTGACCAGACCCAGCAGGGCGACGCAGACGACACCAATGACAAGTCCCACGAGAGCCTTCACGCGCATCCCCCCAGTTGCCCGGTCTCTTCCCGCCGTGCACGTTGTACGACTTTCAGACCTACTGAATCACGTGCCGATTGGCCCGCGCGTCCGCATTGGGAAGGGCCAGGGCGCACGCAGGATTCCCGCTCACGTAAGCTCAGGAGAGGTACCTCGAAAGTTGATTTCGCGTCGCGCAATGACGGCCGCTTCATTGCGCACGGCGAAATGGCGCCCTTTGTGCAGGACCGTTGGCAGCCGGGGGGTGAAGCCGATGGGCAGCGGACACGGCTGCGGCAATGAGCCGTTCCCGGGGGCCGGTTGGCGTCCTTCGGTGAAGTCGCCGGGATCGCGCAATGCGGGACGGCACGGCATGGTGACCCGACCTCCCGTTGCGCGAAAACCCGACGCGGCCTTGACGGCAGGTCACGATAACCTCAGTCACTTCAAGAACCCAATATCGTGACTTAAACGATCGCATGCAGGGGGGAGTTGCGGTATGACCGCCCAACCAGTGGCGTCAACCTACAACGTTGGCCAGCCCGTTGCCCTTCGGTACGCGCTGGCGTCCATCAACGGCGGCTACGACATCGCCTTGGCGACGGTCACCGCGATGCTCGACAACGGGTCCGGCGGTGCCCGCGCCCGCGTGCTGGCGCCGGGGGAGCCCTTCCCGTACGGCGCCGCCCCGGTCCTCGTGGGCGAGACGAGCCTGTTCAGCGCGAGGCGGCTGGAGGGGCTGTTGCAGGTGTGGGGGCCGAGGCCGCGGCCATGGCTGGTGTGGGTGGCCGACGCGCCGATCCGGCCGGTGCAGGACGCCCGCTTCCTCATTCGCGCCCTGGAGGGGCGCTTGGCCGGGGTGGCGCGCGTGCCGTACCTGCCGGTGCTGCGGGCCGTTGAGGGTCCTGACGAGGCCTTGGAGTACAGAGACGTCCAGGCCGCGGGCGAGAAGCTGCGGCGCACGATCGAAGGGAACTGAAGATGGCCATGGAGCGGGTCGCCGCGCGGCTGTACCTGGCGCTGCCGACGCCGAAGCCCAGCGACGGCGGCGGCGGGCTGATCCCCGGCGCCAAGCCCACGAAAATCCCCGGCTTGGACGGCCCGGTCAGCCAGGTCTTCGGCTACGGCCTGTGGCTGCTGGTGCTGGCCGGTGCCGGCGGCGTCGGCTTCGGGATCTACAAGCTGGCCACCGCGGACAAGAGCCGCAACGGCGGCGGGTCCGAGCCCTTCAAATGGATGGGCGGCGGGATCGCAGCGATCCTTCTGTCCGGCTCCCTGATCGCGATTCTCAACGGCATCGCAGGCTGAGGCGGGGGACATGGCGCGCACTAGCAGGGGATGGAACACCAAGGGCACCTGGCTCGCCGGGGCGGCGCTGGCGGTCGTTGTCGCGTTGACCGGCTACGCGGTGCTCAGCGGCGGCGACGACGACAAGGGCAAGCCGACGGCCAAGGACACTCCGACGGCGACGTCGACCGCGCGCCAGCCGTCCGTCAGCCCGTCGGCGACGGCGACGTACTCCGAGCCGGACGACTGGACCGAGCCGGACCGGTGGACTGCGCTACCGCGGGGGCAGCGCACCGACAGCGGTGGCAGCTCGGTCGGCTTCCCGCAGACCACCGAGGGGGCGGTGTCGATGATGGTGGCCGCCAACAGCACCGCCATCCAGGGCAGCACGTCCAACGTGGACGAGCAGCTGCGCATCTTCCACTCCTACATCGACAAGCCGGAGCAGACCGACCAGTACGCCGACCAGATCAAGCAGAACGCGACCGCGAGCGACGCGAGCCTGGCGCAGCAGATGCACGTCCAGCCCGGGCAGCCCTTGCCGTCCGGCGCCTACCTGCGCAGCGCCGTCGTGGGCTACCAGGTCATCAGCAGGTCGGGCACCGAGGTCAGCGCCTGGCTGCTGTCTCGCGTCGTGCAGAAGGACGGCGAGATGACCAAGGAGGCCACGTCCTACAGCCGCACCCTGGCCGGGGCGCAGTGGATGGATGGGGACTGGCGGCTCACCGGGGCCGCCACCAACCGGGCGCAGCAGGCCGTCCAGGGCAAGGCGCAGCCGACGATCGCAGCCCCCGGCGACCCCGGCTTCAACGCGGCGGGCTGGACCGCCATAAGGCAGGCGTCGTGAAGCGCCGCTTGCTCGGGCTCTTGCTCGCACTGTGCGCGGTGTTCGGGGTGGCGTCGGTCGCTGCGCAGCCGGCCGCGGCCGACGGCGTCGTCGGCACCGTCGTGGAAGGGGCGTGCGATGTCGGCACCGGCCCGGTCCTCGGAGTGGTCAGCGGCGGCCTGGCGAAGGTCACCGGCATCGGCGGCCTGAGTACCTCGAACATGTGCCACTCCTTGGGATCGGTCACGGAGAAGGGCATCAAGAAGGCCTGGAAGGGCGTGTGGAACAGCGTCCTCGGGGACCTCATCACGTCCGCTGAGGACGCCACGAAGTGGGCCATCAAGGAGACGTTGACCGTCTCGCTGCTCGGCCCGTCGGTCGACCTCGCGGGCACCGGGCTGTGGGGGAAGAACGCCACGCTCGCGGGCATGCTGGTCTGGCTCGGGCTCGTGATTGCCGCGGCCGGGATCATGTGGAACCTCGGCAGGATGGCGGTCACCGGGCAGAGCAAGCACTTGTGGCGGTCGCTGGGCGGATGGGTGGAGAACCTGCTCATCTCCGCCGTCGGCGTGTCGCTGTTCGCGTTCCTGCTGGCCATGGGCGACGCCCTGAGCAGCGGGTTGGTCGACAAGACGTTCTCCGACGACAACTCGGCCTACGAGCGGATCATCGCGGTGCTGCTGCCCGAGACGCTGACCAATCCGGTCACGGTGCTGTGCATCGTGGGTGTCCTGTTGTTGATCGGTTTCGTGCAGATGGTCATGATCTTCCTGCGGCAGAGCGCGATCCCCATCATCTGCCTGCTGCTGCCGGTCGCCGGCGGCGGGCGGACCGGCGGCGATGCAACCCGCAAATGGGCGCCGACCCTGATCACCACCGGCATGGTCATCATCGCGTACAAGCCCATCGTCGCCATCATCATCTGCACGGGTTTCAGCGAGTTCGGGCACGCCAGCAACCTCGTGGAGTGGCTGCGGGGTTGCGCCACCCTGCTGCTCGCGGTCCTCGCGCCCGGGCCGCTCACGAAAATCTTCGCTCCCTTCGGGTCTGCGGTCGGCGGCGGACTCAGCTCCGGCGGCGCCAGCGGCGCCCTGTCGGCGGCCAGCGGCTACTTCGCCGGGAAGGTCGGCGGCGACGGCGACAGCAGCGGGGGCGGCGGCGACGGCGGCGGAGACAGCCCGAGCAGCGCCGTGGAGCACGCCCGGTACGTCGAGCAGAGCATGGGCAGCCAGGGCGGCGGCGACGGAAACGGCGGCGCGGGCGGCGACGCCCAGGCGCAGGCCGCCCGGAACGACGCCGCGCAGGTGCCCGCCCAGGCCGGGGCCGACGGCGCCGCGGGTGCCGCGGGCGCCGGCGCGGCGGGCGGCGAGGCATTGGCCGGCGCCGGTGCGGCCGGTGGCGGAGCGGCAGCTGGGGGCGCCGCTGCTGCGGCGGCGGGTCCGGTGGGTATCGGGATCGCGGTCCTGGACGGCGTGAACGACGCCGTCCAGGGCGCGAGCGGAGCGATCGGCGGAGGTGGACAGCAGTGAGCGCGCA
>NZ_JBIRRA010000035.1:0-11614 GCF_044333485.1 Streptomyces sp. NPDC020983
CATCAACTGGACACCCTGGCACCCCACCCACCACACCACCCCACTCGACCTCCCCACCTACCCCTTCCAGCACCAGCCCTACTGGCTCACCGGACGCACCCCGGGTGCGGTGGGCCCAGGCGGCGGAACAGGGATCGACCACCCGCTGCTCTCGTCCGTCGCCCCGCTCGCGGACGGCGGGGCGGTGCTGAGCGGGCGCGTCCCGCCCGCCGGGCAGGGCGGCTGGCTCAGCGAACACGTCATCGCGGGCACGGTCCTGCTGCCGGGCACCGCGCTGCTCGAACTCGCCCTCCAGGCCGCCGAACACACCGGGGGCGCGCGCGTCGAGGAACTGCTCCTGGAGCAGCCGCTCACGCTGCACGAGTCCACGGTGCTGGACGTGCAGGTCGTCGTCGGCGCCCCTGAGGACGACGCCGTCCGGAGCGTGCACATCTACACCCGCCCGGCGTCCGGCCAGGCGGCGGAGTGGGTACGGCACGCCACCGCCACCCTCACCCCGGCCTCCGCCTCGGCCGGCGAACCCGCACCGGACAGCACCCCCTGGCCACCCCCCGGCGCCCAACCCGTCGACCTCACCGACTTCTACGACCGCGCCACCACCCACGGCTACCACTACGGCCCCACCTTCCAAGGCCTCCACACCCTCTGGCACCACGGCGACGACCTCCTCGCCGACATCGCCCTCCCCACCACCACCCCCCACACCCACACCCTCCACCCCGCCCTCCTCGACGCCGCCCTCCACCCCCTCATCGCGACCGCGGACACCGCCCAGGAGGGCGTGTGGCTGCCCTTCTCCTGGAACGGGGTCACCCTGTACGCGACGGGCGCCACGCAGGCGCGGGTCCGTATCAGCCGGCGGGGCGACGGCGGGCGTGCCCTCACCCTGACCGACGGCGCCGGGCGGCCCATCCTCACCGCGGAGGCGGTCACCACCCGCCCGGCCCGGCTCGGCACGCCCCGGCAGGCCGTGCCCGACGGCCTGTTCGCGCTCCGCTGGACGCCCGCCGCGCCGCTCGCCGACCGGGCGCCGGACGCGGGCCTCGCGGTGGTCTACGCGGCCGCGGAGACGCGGGACGACGACGAACTGGCCTGTGTGCAGAGCGCGCTGACGCTGCTCCAGGAGTGGCTGGCCGCGCCGCGGGCGGAGGAGGAGCGGCTGGTGGTGCTGACCCGCGGTGCGGCCGCCGTGGACGAGGAGTCGGCGGCGGTGCCGGCGGCCGCGGCCGTCGCCGGTCTGGTGCGCAGCGCCCAGACCGAGCACCCGGGCCGCTTCGTCCTGCTCGACCTGGAGGCCGGGGCCGAACTGCCCGCCGACCCCGGGGCGCATCCGCCGATCGCCGACGCGGTGCGCCGCGCGGTCGAACTCGACGAGCCCCAGGTGGCGCTGCGCGGCGGGCGCGTCCTCGTACCGCGGCTGGTCCGCGCCCCCGCGACGCCCTCGCTGGTGCCGCTGCTCGGCCGGGAGGCCTGGCGGCTGGACGCCGCGGGGACGGGCGGTACGGCGACGCTCGACGGTGTCGCGCCGGTGCCCTTCCCGGAGGCGGAACAGCCGCTCGCGCCCGGGCGGGTGCGGATCGCGGTACGGGCGGCGGGCGTCAACTTCCGCGACGTGCTGATCAGTCTGGGCATGGTGCCGGACCAGACCCGGATCGGCGGCGAGGGCGCGGGCGTGGTGCTGGAGGCCGCACCCGACGTGACGTCGGTCGCGCCGGGCGACCGGGTGATGGGCGTCTTCGACGGAGCCTTCGCGCCGGTGACCGTCGCCGACGCGCACATGGTGACGCGGATACCGGACGACTGGGACTTCACGCGCGCGGCGGCCGTTCCGGTGGCCTTCCTGACGGCGTGGTACGGCCTGGTGGAACTGGGCGGGCTGACCGCGGGCGAGCGCGTCCTCATCCACGCCGCCACCGGGGGGGTGGGCACGGCCGCCGTGCAGATCGCCCGCCACATCGGCGCCGAGGTCTACGCCACCGCCAGCCCCGCCAAACACACCGTCCTGGAAGGGATGGGCATCGACGCCCGGCACCGCGCCTCCTCCCGCGACCTCGACTTCGAAGCCGCCTTCCGGGACGCCACCGGGGGCCGCGGCATGGACGTCGTCCTCAACAGCCTCGCGGACGCGTACATCGACGCCTCGCTGCGGCTGCTCGGCGACGGCGGCCGCTTCCTGGAGATGGGCAAGACCGACATCCGCGACCCCGAACAGGTGGCGAAGGACTTCGGACCGGTGGACTACCGGGTGTACGACCTGGTCTCGGACGCCGGCCCGGAACGCGTGGCACGCATGCTCGGCACACTGGTGGAACTGTTCGAGAGCGGGGCCCTGGTGCTGCCGCCGGTCACGGCCTGGCCGCTGGCCCGGGCACGGCAGGCACTGCGCCACATGAGCCAGGCCCGGCACACCGGCAAGATCGTCCTGACCGTGCCACCCCCACTCGACCCCGACGGCACCGTCCTGATCACCGGCGGCACCGGCACCCTCGGCGCCCTCCTCGCCGAACACCTCGTCACCACCTGGAACATCACCCACCTCCACCTCACCAGCCGCCGCGGCCCCCACGCCCCCGGCGCCACCCACCTCACCCAACGACTCCACCAACTCGGCGCCACCGTCACCATCACCGCCACCGACACCACCGACCCCCAAGCCGTCCACACCCTCATCAACACCATCGACCCCACCCACCCCCTCACCGGCATCATCCACACCGCGGGCACCACCCACGACGCCGTCCTCACCGCGCAGACCCCGCAGACCCTCGCGGAGGTCTGGGCCGCCAAGGCGACCACCGCCGCCCATGTCCACCGCGCGACGCGGCACCTCCCGCTGGCCTTCGTCGCCCACTTCTCGTCCGTCTCGGCCACCCTCGGCAACCCCGGACAGGCCAACTACGCCGCCGCCAACGCCTACCTCGACGCCCTCGCCACCCGCAGCACCGGCCACCCCACCACCTCGATCGCCTGGGGCCTGTGGGCCACGGCCAGCACCATCACCGGCAGGCTCGGCGAGGCGGACCTCGCCCGCATGGCGCGCACCGGGGTCACCCCGCTCCCGTCCGAGAAGGCCCTCGCGCTCTTCGACGCCGCCCTGGAGCACGGCAGCCCGCAGCTGGCTGCGGTCGGCCTCGACGTACCCGCCCTCGCGGCGCAGCCCGCGGGCACCCTGCCCGCGGCGATGCGGGGGCTGGCCGCGCGGCAGGGCGGGGCCACCCGGCGGGCGGCCGCGGCCCGGCAGCAGCCCGACGACTGGGGGCGGCGGCTCGCCGGGCTCCCGGCGGCCGACCGGCGCCAGCAGCTGCTGGCGCTGGTGCGCACCAACGTCGCGACGGTCCTCGGGCACGCGGACGCCGAAGGGGTGCTGGAGCAGACGCCCTTCACCGATCTCGGCTTCGACTCCCTGACCGGTGTGGAACTGCGCAACCGGCTGTCGGCGGCGACCGGGCTGCGGCTTCCGGCTGCGCTGGTCTTCGACTTCCCCTCGGCGGGCGCGCTGGCCGACCACCTGCTCGGCCTGCTGGTCCCGGACGGGGAGTCCGGGGCGCAGGCGGGCGCGGACGCGGTGCTCGGGGAGCTGGCGCGGCTGGAGGGGGCGCTCGCGCAGCTGGACCTGCCCGAGGCGGACGCGCGGGCGGTGACAGGTCGGCTTGAGGGGCTGCTGGCGCAATGGAAGGCGGCGTCCGCGCCGCCGGCCGAGGACAGCGCGGCCGACCGGCTCGCGCTCGCCGGCACCGACGAGGTGCTGGCGTTCATCGACCGCGAGCTGGGCTCCTCCTGACGCCCGGCCCGCGACACCGACCAGGACCGGCACCACGACCAGGACCGAACCGACGACTGCGACTGCGACTGCGACTGCGAGAACCGCACCGACACCGCCCGCCCCGACACGTGTGGAGGCCGTGACCGACCATGCCCGACGACCAGAGGCTTGTCGACTACCTCAAGCGTGTGGCGACGGATCTGCACGACACGCGGCGGCGGCTGCGCGAGGTGGAGGACCGGGACCGTGAACCCGTCGCGATCGTCGCGATGTCCTGCCGCTTCCCCGGCGGGGTGGCGTCGCCGGAGGAGCTGTGGGAGCTGGTGGCCGCCAGCCGGGACGCGGTCGGTCCCTTCCCCGCCGACCGCGGCTGGGACCTGGCGGGGCTGTACCACCCGGACCCGGACCACCCGGGGACGACGTACACCCGCGAGGGCGGCTTCCTGCACGACGCCGACCGGTTCGACGCCGGCTTCTTCGGGATCAGCCCGCGCGAGGCGCTGGCCGTCGACCCGCAGCAGCGCAAACTGCTGGAGCTGGGCTGGGAGCTGTTCGAGCGGGCGGGCCTGGACGCGACGGGCCTGCGCGGCAGCCGTACGGGCGTCTTCGTCGGCGCGGCGACCATCGGCACGACGACCTCGGGCGCCCCGGTCCTCAAGGAGTCCGAGGGCTACGCGGGCGCGGCACCGAGCATGCTGTCGGGGCGCCTGTCGTACACCTTCGGTCTCGAAGGCCCGGCGCTGACGGTGGAGACCGCGTGCTCGGCGTCGCTGGTGGCCATGCACCTGGGGATGCAGGCGCTGCGGCGCGGCGAGTGCTCCCTCGCGGTGGCGGGCGGGGTGACGATCATGGCGACGCCCGCGGTCTTCACCGGCTTCGCGCGCCAGCGCGCGCTGTCCGCGGACGGGCGCTGCAAGCCCTTCGCGGCGGCCGCCGACGGCACCGGCTGGGGCGAGGGCGCCGGGCTCGTGCTGCTGGAACGCCTCTCCGACGCCCGGCGCAACGGCCACCCGGTGCTCGCGGTCGTCCGCGGCTCCGCGGTCAACCAGGACGGCGCCAGCAACGGCATCACCGCGCCCAACGGCCCCTCCCAGCAGCGCGTCATCCGCCAGGCGCTCGTCTCCGCGGGCCTGTCGTCCGCCGAGGTGGACGCGGTGGAGGCGCACGGGACGGGCACCCGGCTCGGCGACCCGATCGAGGCCGACGCGCTGCACGCGACGTACGGGGCGCAGCGGCATGCGGACCGGCCGCTGCTGCTCGGCTCGGTCAAGTCCAACATCGGGCACACGCAGGCGGCGGCCGGTGTGGCGGGCGTCATCAAGACGGTGATGGCGATCCGGCACGGGGTCCTCCCGGCGACGCTGCACGTCGACGAGCCGACCCCGCACGTCGACTGGACGTCGGGGACCGTGCGGCTGGTGACCGAGCCGGTGGACTGGCCGCGCACGGACCACCCGCGGCGGGCCGGGGTGTCGTCGTTCGGCGTCTCGGGCACCAACGCGCACCTGATCGTGGAGGAGGCCGTCGAGGAGGCCGCCGGGGACGCCCCGGATCAGCCGGGACCGGACGCCGCCGCGGTCCCGGCCGCGGTGCGGAGCACGCTGGTGCCGTGGGTGCTGTCCGCGCGGGACGCGGCCGCGCTCGCGGAACAGGCGCGCAATCTCGCCGGGTGCGAGGAGGACGTGGCGGAGGCCGGATGGGCGCTCGCGACCGGGCGGGCCCGCTTCGAGCAGCGGGCCGTGGTGCTCGGCAGCGACCGGGCAGGGCTCCGTGCCGGCCTGGAGCGGCTGGCCGCGGGCGAGCCCGACCCGGCGGTCGTGACGGGCACGGCGGGCGCCACGGGCCCCGGCCCGGTCCTGGTCTTCCCCGGCCAGGGCGCGCAGTGGCCCGGCATGGGCCGCGAGCTCCTCGACTGCTCACCGGTCTTCGCCGCGCGCGTCGCGGAGTGCGAGCAGGCCCTCGCGCCGTACGTCGACTGGTCGCTGACCGACGTGCTGCGCGGTTCGGGCACGGCGGGGGCCCCGCACCGCGAGGACGTCATCCAGCCGGCGCTGTGGGCGATGCACGTGTCGCTGGCGGCGGTGTGGCAGAGCTTCGGCGTCACCCCGGCGGCCGTCGTCGGGCACTCCCAGGGCGAGGTCGCCGCCGCGTGCGTGGCCGGGGCGCTGAGCCTGGACGACGCGGCGCGGGTCATCGCGCTGCGCGGCCGGGCGCTGGGCCCGCTCATCGGGCACGGCGCGATGGCGTCCCTCACGCTCGGCGCCGGCGACACCGCGGAGCTGATCGGCGCGCTGGGCCCGGCCGCCGCCGACGTCGCCGTCGCCGCCGTCAACGGGCCGCGCTCCACGGTGGTCTCGGGGCCGCCCGGGGGCGTGGCCGCGGTGCTGGCGGCGGCGGAGGAGCGCGGCGCGCGCACCCGCACGATCGACGTCGAATACGCCTCGCACGGCCCGCACGT
Source organism: Streptomyces sp. NPDC020983 (assembly GCF_044333485.1). NCBI lineage: Bacteria > Bacillati > Actinomycetota > Actinomycetes > Kitasatosporales > Streptomycetaceae > Streptomyces > Streptomyces sp. NPDC020983. The sequence goes on from NZ_JBIRRA010000035.1 coordinate 6,222, forward strand.
GGACCGGGTCCGCGACGACGTCATGACGGCACTGGACGGCATCGCACCCGCCGAACCGGCCGTGGCCTTCTACTCCACCGTCACCGCGGAGCGGCTCGGCACGGCCGCGCTGGACCCCGGCTACTGGTTCGACAACCTGCGCCGCCCGGTCCGCTTCGCCGACACCGTGGGCCGGCTGCTGGCCGACGGCTACCGCACGTTCCTCCAGTGCAACCCGCACCCGGTGCTGACCGCGAGCCTCCAGGAGGTCTTCGAGGACGCCGGCACCGCGGCCACCGCGCTGGCCACCCTGCGGCGCGACCAGGGCGGCGAGCGGCAGCTCGCCCTCGCGCTCGCGCAGGCGCACACGTCCGGGCTGGACGTCGACTGGCGCCCGTGGCTGCGCCGCGGTGCCCGCCCGGGCCGGCCCGTCGGCCTGCCCACCTACCCCTTCCAGCGGCGCCGCTACTGGGTGCCCGCCGGGACGGCCGCGACGGGTGGCGGGCCCACCGCCGGGGTGCGCGCGGTGGACCACCCGATGCTGCCCGCCGCGGTGCCGCTCCCGGACGGCGGGCTGGTGCTGACCGGGCGGCTGCGCGGCGGCGCCGGGTCCGGCTGGGTCGCGGACCACGCCGTGGGCGGCACCGCCCTGCTCCCGGGGGCCGCGCTCGTCGAATGGGCGCTCCAGGCCGCGCACGAGGCCGGCTGCGGCGGGGTGGAGGACTTGGCGCTCCAGGTGCCGGTCGTGGTGCCGGACGCGGGCGCGCTGCGGGTACGGGTCACCGTGGGCCCCGCCGACGCCGCGGGGCGGCGCACGGTCGAGGTCCACACCTGCCCGGACGGCCCCGGCACGCCCGCACCCGAGGCCTGGACACGCCACGCCGAGGGGACGCTCGCCCCCGCGGGCGAACCCGTACCGGCGCAGGACCCGGAAGGCGCGTGGCCGCCGCCGGCCGCGCGGCCGCTGGAGACCGCGGACCTCTACGGGCGCGCCGCAGCGGACGGTTACGGCTACGGCCCCGCCTTCCGCGGTCTGACGGCGGCCTGGCGGGACGGCGACGACCTGCTCGGCGAGGTCCTGCTCCCCGAGGCCGCCGGGGAGGACGCCGACCGCTTCGGCATCCACCCGGCGCTGCTGGACGCCGCCCTGCACCCGGCGCTGCTCGACACGGAAGGGCGGGCGGAGGCCGGGCCCGGGGAGGTGCTGCTGCCCTTCGCCTGGAGCGGCGTGACGGTGTGGGCGACGGGGGCGCGGCGCGTCCGCGTCCGCCTCTCCCCCGCCCCCGGCGGGCGCCGCCTGACCGTCACCGACCCCTCGGGGGCTCCGGTGCTGACCGCCGGGTGCGTCGCCGTACGCCCCGCACGGGCCGACGAGCTGCGGGCGGCGGGCGAGCGGGCGGTGGAAGGGCTCTTCGCGGTGGAGTGGGTGCCGCGGCCCGCAGGAAGCGCGGCCCCCGGCGAGGAGTGGGTCGTGGTGGGCCACGACGACCCGTGGACGGCCCACGCCCGGCCCCCGGGTGACACCGGTGCCGCCTGGGCGGACGCCGCGGACGGCGGGCCGGGCGCCGGGCCGGGCGCCGGGCCGGAGGACACGCCCGGGCCGGAAGGAGCCCACGCCGGTCTCGGCGGGCTGCTCGCCGCCGTGGACGCGGGCGCCGAACCGCCGCGGCTCGTCCTGCACCCCGTTCCGGAGGACGCGGACGGCGGGCCGGGCGCCGCGGAAGGCGTTCTGGCCCTCGTGCACGAGTGGCTGGCCGAGGACCGCTGGACCGGTTCACGGCTGGTGCTGGTCACCCGCGGGGCGGTCGCGACGGGCGACGGTGACCCGGCCGCCGAGCCGGGCGGCGCCGCGGTGTGGGGCCTGGTCCGTGCGGTGCAGGCCGAACACCCGGGCCGTTTCGCCCTGGTGGACCTCGCCCCCGGGACGGATCCGACCGAGGGCCTGGCCGCCGCGGCGGCGTCCGCGGACCCCGCCGAGCCGCAGGCAGCGCTCCGCGCGGGCCGCACGCTCGTCCCGCGCCTGGTGCGGACGGCCGCCCCCGCGGCAGCCGGGCCGGTGGACCTGTCGGGCGGCACCGTCGTGGTGTCGGGCGGGACCGGCGTGCTGGGCGGCGCGGTCGCCGAGCACCTGGTGCGCGCGTACGGCGCACGGCACCTGCTGCTGCTGTCGCGGCGCGGCGCCGACGCGCCGGGCGCGGGCGAACTGCTGGCCCGCATCGCGGAGTCGGGAGCGCGGGCGGAAGCGGCCGCGGTCGACGTGGCCGACCGCGCCGCGCTCGCCCGCGTCCTCGCCGCCGTACCGGACGACCGGCCGCTGATCGGCGTCGTCCATGCCGCGGGTGTGATCGACGACGCGCTCGTGGAGTCCTGGGACGCCGGGCGCCTCGCCCGGGTGTGGGCGCCGAAGGCCACCGCGGCGCGGCACCTGGACGACCTGACCCGTACCGCGCCGCTGCGGCTCTTCGCTGTCTTCTCCTCCGCCTCCGGCGTCGTCGGCAACGCCGGGCAGGCCGGATACGCCGCCGCCAACGCGTGGACGGACGCCCTCGTGGAGCGCAGGCGGGCGGCAGGGCTGCCCGGGACCGGCATCGCGTGGTCGCTGTGGGAGCAGACGTCGGCCATGACCGGGCACCTCACCGGCGCGGGGCTCTCCCGGCTCGGCTCGCTCGGCATGCGCCCGCTGACGACACCGCACGGACTGCGGCTCTTCGACGCCGCACTGCGCACCGGCCACCCGGTCGTGGTCGCCGCCGACCTCGACACCTCCCGGCTCGGCCCTGACGGCCCGTCCGTGCTGCGCGCGCTGGCCCGCCCGGTCCGCCGCCGCGCCGCCGACCCCGACGGCGCCGGGGGACCCGCGCTGGCGGGGCAACTGGCCGGTCTCGACGCGGCGCAGCGCCGGGAGCTGCTGCTCACGACCGTGCGCAGAACCGCGGCCGTCGTGCTCGGCCACTCCTCGCAGGGCGCCGTTCCCGCCGGCGTCGCCTTCAAGGAGCTGGGCTTCGACTCGCTGACGGCGGTGGAGCTGCGCAACCGGCTCGCGACCGCGACGGGGCTGCGGCTGCCCGCGACCCTGGTCTTCGACCACCCCACCCCGCACGCCCTCGCCGCCGAACTGGCGGAGCGCCTGTCCGCCGGGACGTCCGCCACGGTGCGCGCCCCGGTCCCGTCCGCCGCGCGCACCGCCAACGAGCCGATCGCGGTGGTCTCGATGGCGTGCCGCTTCCCGGGCGGGGTGACCTCGCCGGAGGGCCTGTGGGAGCTGGTGGCCGGTGGCCGCGAGGCGCTGGGGCCCTTCCCGGCCAACCGCGGCTGGGACCTCGGCAACCTCTTCCACCCCGACCCCGACCACCCGGGGACGAGCTACGCGTCGCAGGGCTCCTTCATCTACGACGCGGACGGCTTCGACGCCGCCTTTTTCGGCATCAACCCCCGCGAGGCCCTGGCGATGGACCCGCAGCAGCGGGTCGTCCTGGAGACCGCGTGGGAGGCCCTGGAACGCGCGCACATCGACCCGACGAGCCTCAAGGACAGCCTCACCGGCGTCTACACGGGCGTCATGTACCACGACTACGGCACCGGTCTGCCGCCCGGCGACCCGCGGCTGGACGGTTACGGCAACCTGGCAGGGACCAGCAGCATCATCGCGGGCCGGATCGCCTACACCCTCGGCCTCCAGGGCCCGGCCGTCACCGTCGACACCGCGTGCTCGTCCTCGCTGGTGACCATCCACCTGGCCGCGCAGGCGCTGCGGCAGGGCGAGTGCGATCTCGCGCTCGCCGGCGGCGTCACGGTACTGGCGACGCCGGACGTCTTCACCGGCTTCTCCCGGCAGCGCGGGCTCGCCCCCGACGGCCGCTGCAAGCCCTTCGCCGCCGCGGCCGACGGCACCGGGTTCGGCGACGGGGCCGGGCTCGTGGTCCTGGAGCGGCTGTCGGACGCGCGGCGCAACGGCCACCGCGTCCTGGCGCTGCTGCGCGGCTCGGCGGTCAACCAGGACGGCGCCAGCAACGGCCTGACCGCCCCCAACGGCCCCTCCCAGCAACGCGTCATCCGCCAGGCCCTCGCAGCAGCAGACCTGAAACCCGCCGACGTCGACGCCGTCGAGGCACACGGCACCGGCACCCGACTCGGCGACCCCATCGAGGCCCAGGCGATCCTCGCCACCTACGGCCAGGACCGGGAACTCCCCCTGCTCCTCGGCTCGGTGAAATCCAACATCGGCCACACCCAGGCCGCCGCCGGAGTCGCCGGCGTCATCAAAATGGTCATGGCCATGCGCCACGGACGCCTCCCCGCAAGTCTCCATGTCGACGAACCGACACCCCACGTCGACTGGAACAGCGGCGCCGTGGAACTCCTCACCCGCGCCACCGACTGGCCCGACACCGGACGCCCCCGCCGCGCAGCCGTCTCCTCCTTCGGCGCCTCGGGCACCAACGCCCACCTCGTCCTCGAACAGGGCGACCCGGAGCCGCAGCCCGCCCCCGCGGACGACGACACCGGCGACATCGTGCCCTGGCCGGTCTCGGCCCGTACGGACGAGGCACTGCAGGCCGTGGCCGCGGCGCTCGGCGAGCGCCTCGCGGCGGAGGGCGCGTCACCGGCCGTGGACGCCGCGGCCGTGGGGCGGTCGCTCGCCACGACCCGGGCGGTCTTCGAGCGCCGCGCGGTCGTTCTCGGCGCGCGCGCGGAGGAGAGGGCCGCCGCGCTGGGGGCGTTGGCCGCCGGGTCCCCGCACACCGCGCTGGTGACAGCACCGCACAGCACCCCGGCAACCGGCCAGACCGTATGGCTGTTCTCCGGCCAGGGCAGCCAGCGACCCGGCATGGGCGCCGAACTCCACACCCGCTTCCCCGTCTTCGCCGAAGCCTTCGACGAAGTCTGCGCCCTCCTCGACCCCCACCTCCACCACCCCCTCCACGACGTCGTCTTCGAACCCCGCCACGCCGAACTCCTCGACCACACCACCTACACACAAGCCGGACTCTTCGCCCTCCACGTCGCCCTCGCCCGGCTCCTGCAAGCCCACGGACTCCAACCCGACGCCGTCGCCGGACACTCCATCGGCGAAATCACCGCCGCCCACATCGCAGGCGTCCTCTCCCTCGAAGACGCCGCCCACCTCGTCGCCACCCGCGCCACCCTCATGGGCGACCTCCCCCCCGGCGGAGCCATGGCCGCCCTGGAGGCCACACCCGAGGAGACCGCGGAACTGCTCGCCGGCCACCGCGACGAGATCGGCGTGGCCGCCTACAACACACCGACCAGCACCGTCATCTCAGGACCGGCCGGCATCGTCGGCATCCTCGCCGGGACGTGGAAGGAACAGGGACGCAAGGCCCGCGTCCTGAAGGTCTCGCACGCCTTCCACTCCCCCCTCATGGACCCCGTCCTGGAACCCTTCACCCACG
>NZ_JBIRRA010000036.1:0-3743 GCF_044333485.1 Streptomyces sp. NPDC020983
TGGAGTCCGTGGGCTTGCAGGAGCCGGGCGAGGGCGACGTGGAGGGCGAAGAGTCCGGCTTGTGTGTAGGTGGTGTGGTCGAGGAGTTCGGCGTGTCGGGGTTCGAAGACGACGTCGCGGAGGGGGTGGTGGAGGTGGGGGTCGAGGAGGGCGCAGACTTCGTCGAAAGCTTCGGCGAAGACGGGGAAGCGGGTGTGGAGTTCGGCGCCCATGCCGGGTCGCTGGCTGCCCTGGCCGGAGAACAGCCACACGGTCTGACCGGTTGCCGGGGTGCTGTGCGGTGCTGTCACCAGCGCGGTGTGCGGAGACCCGGCGGCCAACGCCCCCAGCGCGGCGGAGAAGTCCGTACGGTCCCGCCCGAGGAGTACGGCCCGCTGCTCGAAGACGGCGCGGGTCGTGGCCAGCGACCGTGCGACGTCCGTGACCGGGGCCTGCGCGCCGGCTCCGTCCAGCCAGCCGCCGAGCGCCGTCGCCTGGTCCCGCAGCGCCTGCGGGTCGCGGGCCGACAGCACCCACGGGACGAGGTCGCCGGTGTCGTCGTCCGCGGGGGCGGGCTGCGGCTCCGGGTCGCCCTGTTCGAGGACGAGGTGGGCGTTGGTGCCCGAGGCGCCGAAGGAGGAGATGCCGACCCGCCGCGGGCGTCCGGTGTCGGGCCAGTCGGCCGCGTCGGTGAGGAGTTCCACGGCGCCGCTGTCCCAGTCGATGTGCGGGCTGGGGGCGTCGATGTGGAGGCTGGCGGGGAGGCGTCCGTGGCGCATGGCCATGACCATTTTGATGACGCCGGCGACTCCGGCGGCTGCCTGGGTGTGGCCGATGTTGGACTTGATCGAGCCGAGCAGCAGGGGGCGCTCGTCCGGCCGGTCCTGGCCGTAGGTGGCGAGGATCGCCTGGGCCTCGATGGGGTCGCCGAGTCGGGTGCCGGTGCCGTGTGCCTCGACGGCGTCGACGTCGGCGGGTTTCAGGTCCGCTGCTGCGAGGGCCTGGCGGATGACGCGTTGCTGGGAGGGGCCGTTGGGGGCGGTCAGGCCGTTGCTGGCGCCGTCCTGGTTGACCGCCGAGCCGCGGATGACGGCGAGGACCTGGTGACCGTTGCGCCGCGCGTCCGACAGCCGCTCCAGGACGACGAGCCCCGCCCCGTCGCTCAGCCCCGTGCCGTCGGCCGCCGCCGCGAAGGGCTTGCAGCGGCCGTCAGGAGCCAGCCCGCCCTGCCGGGAGAAGCCGGTGAAGGCGTCCGGGGTGGACATGACCGTCACACCGCCGGCGAGCGCGAGATCGCACTCGCCCTGCCGCAGGGCCTGCGCGGCCAGGTGCATCGACACCAGTGAGGACGAGCAGGCGGTGTCGACCGTGACGGCCGGCCCCTGGAGGCCGAGGGTGTAGGCGACCCGGCCGGAGATCATGCTGCCGATGCCGGAGAGCATCGTGTAGCCGTCCAGCCGCGGGTCGCCGGGGGCCAGGCCCGCCGCGTAGTCGTGGTAGATGACGCCCGTGTAGACGCCGGTGAGGCTGTCCTTGAGGGTGTGCGGGTTGATGCGGGCGCGTTCCAGGGCCTCCCACGCGGTCTCCAGGACGATCCGCTGCTGCGGGTCCATCGCCAGCGCCTCGCGGGGGTTGATGCCGAAGAAGGCGGCGTCGAAGCCGTCCGCGTCGTAGATGAAGGCGCCCTGCGAGGCGTACGTGGTGCCGGGGTGCTCGCGGTCGGGGTGGAAGAGGTTGTCGAGGTCCCAGCCGCGGTTGGCCGGGAAGGGCCCCAGTACGCTGCCGCCCGCCGCCACCAGCTCCCAGAGCTTCTCGGGCGAGGTCAGGCCGCCGGGGAAGCGGCACGCCATCGCGACCACCGCGATCGGGTCGTCGTGGCCCAGCCCCGGACGGGAGCGGCGCGCGGGCGCGGGCGAGCCGTCCGGGTCACCGGTCACCAGGCCGCGCAGGTGGGCGGCGAGGGCCTGCGGGGTGGGGTGGTCGAAGACCAGGGTCGCGGGCAGCTGCAGCCCGGTCACGGCGGCGAGCCGGTCGCGCAGCTTCACGGCCGTGAGGGAGTCGACACCGAGTTCCTTGAAGGCCGCGTCCGGGCGCACCGCGGCCTGCGACGCGTGTCCCAGCACCACCGCCGCCGCCTGCCGGACCAGCCTGAGCAGCTCCTCGTGCTGCCCGGCCGCGTCGAGCCCGGCCAGGCGGCCACCGAGCGCACCCCCCACCGGCTGCCGCGCCGCGGCCCGGCGGCGTACGGGGCGTACGGGCCGCGGCGACGGGACGGACGCGGCCTCTACGGTCTGCGGGGCCGCGTCCGTCGCCGGACGCAGCGCGACCGCGTCGACGGCGAGGACGGGCGCCCCGTCCGGATCCGCGAGGACGAGGCCCACCGTGCGGCCGCCGGCCGCGTCCTGATCCCCCGCCAGGACGTGGACGCGGGCGGCGGTGGCGCCGGTGGCGTGCAGGGTGACGCCGGTCCAGGCGAAGGGCAGCAGCACCGGTCCGCCGCCTGCGAGGACGAGGGGGTGCAGGGCGGCGTCCAGGAGCGCGGGGTGGACGCCGAAACCGTCCTCCGCCTCCTCCCCGGCGGCCTCCGGCAGCTCCACCTCGGCGAGCAGCCCGCCCTCGTACCGCCACAGCGCGCGTACCCGGCGGGGGAAGGCGCCGTGCGCGGCCTCGGCGGAGGCGTGGAGGGCGGCGAGGTCCAACGGCTCGGCCCCGGGGGGCGGCCAGGCTGCCGCGCCCGTCACCGGATCCTCCGCGTCCGGCACCGCGTCCGCCGGTCCGGGCGGGGTCAGGGTGCCCGCCGCGTGCACCGTCCACGGGTCGTCCGGCGTGTCCCCGTCGGCCTGGGAGGCGATGCGGAAGGACCGCAGTCCCTGGGGGTCGGGGGCGTCGACGGTGATCTGGAGGCGGAGGGCGCCGTCAGCCGGCGCGACGAGGGGGGTGTGGAGGGCGAGTTCGCCGATGCCGCCGCCTCCTGCCTCGTCGGCGGCGCGCAGCGCCCACTCCACGAGTGCCGTTCCGGGCGGCAGCCCGGCGCTGTCCGCGGCCGTGAGCAGGCCGGTGACGAGCAGCCCGCCGTCCGTGAGCCCGGTGACCGCCGAAAGGTGCGGGTGGGCGACGGCCCGCAGCCCCGCCGCGCCGACGTCGCCCGCGGGGGGAGTGGTGCGCGGCCAGTAGTGGTGGTGTTGGAAGGGGTAGGTGGGGAGGTCGGTGGTGGTGGGGGTGGGGTGTGGGGTCCAGGTGGGGGTGAGTCCGGTGGTGTGGGCGTGGGCGAGTGCGGTGATGAGGTGGTGGGGGGTGCCTTGGTTGCGGTGGAGGGTGGGGAGGGTGGTGGTGGGGTGGGGGTGTTGGTCGGTGGTGTGGGTGATGTGGGGTGTGAGGACGGGGTGGGGGCTGATTTCGATGTAGTGGTGGTGGTTGTGGTGGAGGAGGGTGGTGATGGTTTGGGTGAGGTGGACGGGTTGGCGGAGGTTGGTGAACCAGTATTCGGGGGTGAGGGTGGTGGTGTCGTGGGGTTGGGTGGTGACGGTGGAGTAGAAGGGTGTGGTGGTGGGTTGGGGGGTGATGCCGTCGAGGGTGGTGAGGAGGTGGTCGTGGAGTTGGTCGATCTGGGGGCTGTGGGAGGCGTAGTCGACGTTGATGGGTTTGGCGCGGTGGCCGGCGGTGTGGCAGGCGGTGAGGGTGGTGGTGATTTGGTCGGGGGGTCCGGAGATGACGGTGGAGGTGGGGCCGTTGTGGGCGGCGATGACGACGTCCGGGGTTGTTGT
>NZ_JBIRRA010000037.1:0-3416 GCF_044333485.1 Streptomyces sp. NPDC020983
CGGGTGGACGTGGTGCAGCCCGCGTTGTGGGCGGTGATGGTGTCGCTGGCGGCGGTGTGGGAGGCGTACGGGGTGCGTCCGGCGGCGGTGGTGGGCCATTCGCAGGGCGAGATCGCCGCGGCCGTGGTGGCGGGCGCCCTCACCCTGGAGGACGGCGCCCGCGTCGTCGCCGTGCGCTCGCGCGCGCTGCGGGCGCTGTCCGGACGTGGCGCGATGGCTTCGCTGGCCCTCGGTCCCGAGGCCGCCGAGGCCGTGCTCGCCGGTCATCCGGACGTGGCGGTGGCGGCCGTCAACGGCCCTTCGTCCACGGTGGTCTCGGGCCCGCCGGAGGCGGTCGCGGAGGTCGTGGCGCAGGTCGGGGCGGACGGCGGAAGGGCCCGGCTGGTCGACGTCGACTACGCCTCGCACGGACCCCAGGTCGACGAGATCGCCGCCGAACTCACCGGTCTGCTCGGCACGGTCACTCCCGCCGGGACGACCGTGGCCTTCTACTCCTCCCTCACCGGCGGCCGTGTCGACACCGGCGACCTCGACACCGGCTACTGGGTGCGCAACCTGCGCCACCGCGTCCGCTTCGCCGACGCCGTCGGGGCCGCGCTGGCGGACGGTTACCGCGTCCTGGTCGAGTCGGGTCCGCATCCGGTGCTGGGTGCGGGGGTGCAGGAGACGGCCCAGGCGCTGGACCTCGCGGTGGCGACCGTGCCGACCCTGCTGCGTGACAAGGGCGGTGCGGACCAGCTCCTGCGGGCCCTGGCCCAGGCCTTCACCGCGGGTCTGACGGTGGACTGGAAGGCCTGGTACGGCGCCGAGCCCGGCGCCCCCGCCGCACCGACCGTCGACCTGCCCACGTACGCCTTCCAGCACCAGCCCTACTGGCTCAAGCCCGGCACCTGGCCCGGCGCCCGGGACGAGGCGGCCGGGGAGGACGAGGCCTTCTGGAACGCCGTCGAGTCCGGCGACCTCAGCGGTCTCGGAGCCGGGCTCGACACCGCCGCGGAGAACACCCGGCAGGCGCTGGACACCGCGCTCCCCGTCCTCGCGCAGTGGCGGCGCGGCACCCGCGAGCAGGGCCGGATCGACGCGTGGCGCTACGGCGCGGCCTGGTCCCCCGCCGAAGGGCTCGGCGCCGCGCCGCGGCTCGCCGGGCGGTGGCTCCTCGTGGTGCCGGACAGGCTCGCCGGGGACCCCGCCGTCGGGACCGCCACCCGCGCCCTCGACGGCCACGGCGCGGCCTGCACCCTGCTGGCCCTGGCGCCCGGGGAGCTGGAGCGCGGCGTGCTGACCGCCCTGCTGCGCGACGCGCTGACCACCGGCACCGCCGTCACCGGCGTGGTCAGCCTGCTGGGGCTCGACGAGGAGCCGCACCCGCGCCACCCCCACCTGCCGGCCGGGCTCGCCTCGACGCTCGGGCTCGTCCAGGCGCTGGACGACGCGGACTTCGGCGGCCGGCTGTGGGGCGTGACCCGCGGCGCCGTGTCCGCCGGGGAAGGCGGCGCCGAGGTGAGCCCCGCACAGGCACAGGTGTGGGGGCTGGGCCGTGTCGTGGCGCTGGAGTACCCGCGGCTGTGGGGCGGGCTCGTCGACCTGCCGGGCACGGACGGCGACGCGACGGCCCGGCTGCTCGCGGCCGTTCTCGCGCAGGACGGCGTGGGCGGCCCGGACGGCGAGGACCAGGTCGCGCTGCGCGCGCGGGGCCCGCTGGCACGGCGGCTGCGCCCGCTGCCCGCGACGCCGCCCGGTCCGGAGTGGCGGACCGGCGGCACGGCCCTGGTCACCGGCGGAACCGGCGGGATCGGCGGCCGCGTCGCCCGCTGGCTCGTGGAGCGCGGCGCCCGGCACGTCGTGGTGGCCGGCCGGCGCGGCGCCGACGCCCCCGGCAGCCAGGCCCTCGCCGCCGAACTGGCCGAGCTGGGCGCCACCGTGGACATCGCGGCCTGCGACGTCGCCGACCGCGGTCAGGTGGCCGCGCTGCTCGCCCGCGTCCCCGCCCGGCACCCGCTGCGCGCCGTCTTCCACGCGGCGGGCGTCGGGGACTACACCCCCGTGCGGGACCTGGACGGCGACCGGCTGGCGCAGGTCGCCGCGGGCAAGGCGGGCGGCGCGCGGTGGCTCGACGAGCTGACGCGCGGCCTGGACCTCGACGCCTTCGTCCTGTTCTCCTCCGGCGCATCCAGCTGGGGCAGCGGCCAGCAGGGCGCCTACGCCGCCGCCAACGCCTACCTCGACGCCCTCGCCGAGCGGCGCCGCGCCGCGGGCCTCCCGGCGCTGTCCGTCGCGTGGGGCCCGTGGGGCGAGGCGGGCATGGCCGCCGACGACGCCGTGACCGCCTTCTTCCGCGACCGCGGCCTCACCGCCATGCCGTCCGGCCTCGCCCTGCGCGTGCTGGGCCAGGCCCTGGGCCGCGGCGAGACCGTGCTGACCGTCGCCGATTTCGACTGGCCGCGCTTCGCGGCGACCTTCCACGGGCAGCGCGCCGGCCGGCTGCTCGCCGAGATCCCGCAGGCCGCTTCGGAGCCCGGGCAGGCCACCGCCGGCGAGAGCCCGCTGCGCCGCCGGCTGGCCGCAGCGGCGGCGGGGCAGCGCGAGCAGATCCTCGTCCAGCACATCCGCGCGCTGGCCGCCGGGGTGCTCGGGCACCCGGGGCCCGACGCGGTCTCCGCGACCGCGCCCTTCTTCGAGCTGGGCTTCGACTCCCTCACGGCCGTCGAACTGCGCAACAAGCTCGGCACCTCGCTCGCGATGTCCCTGCCCACCACGCTGATCTTCGACCACCCCACGGCCGGCGCCCTGGCCCGCCACCTGCTGGCCGAGATCTCCGGCGGCGCGGAGACCGCCGCTGTCCCGGCCGCCCTGCCGGCGCAGCCCGCCGGGTCCCCGGACGAGCCCATCGCGATCGTCGGCATGGCCTGCCGCTACCCGGGCGGGGCCACCAGCCCCGAAGCGCTGTGGGAACTCGTCGCCGAGGGCCGGGACGCGATGACGCCCTTCCCCGCCGACCGCGGCTGGCGCCTGGAGACGCTCTACGACCCCGACCCGGACCGCCCCGGGACCAGCTACGTCCTGGAGGGCGGATTCCTGGCGGACGCCGGGGAGTTCGACGCGGACTTCTTCGGCATCTCGCCGCGCGAGGCGGTCGGCATGGACCCGCAGCAGCGGCTGCTGCTGGAGACCGCGTGGGAGACCTTCGAGCGTGCCGGGATCGACCACGCCTCGCTGAAGGGCACCGACACCGGCGTCTACGTCGGGGCGACGATCTTCGACTACCTGTCGATCATCGGGCTCTCCAGCGCCGACATGGAGGGCTACACGGGCACCGGGAATCTGGGGTGTGTGGTGTCGGGGCGTGTGTCGTACGTGTTGGGGTTGGAGGGTCCTGCGGTGACGGTGGACACGGGGTGTTCGTCGTCGTTGGTGGC
>NZ_JBIRRA010000038.1:0-2750 GCF_044333485.1 Streptomyces sp. NPDC020983
CGGGCGGCGAAGACCGGTGAGCCGTCCAGGAGGTCCACGCCCATGCCCGGCCACTGCGATCCCTGGCCGGGAAAGACGAACACCGGACCGGCACCCGGGTCCAGCGCCGTCCCCCGCACCACGCCGGGGTGCTCCGCACCCTCCGCCAGGGCGTCGAGCCCTTCCAGCAGTTCGGCCCGGCTCTGCCCGACGACGGCCGCGCGGCGGGGGAAGGACGCCCGGGTGGTCAGCAGCGACCGGCCCACCTGCGCGACGGGGACCTCCGGCCGCCCGGCCACCATCGCCGCCAGCCGCCGGGCCTGTGCGGCCAGGGCCTCCTCGCTGCGGGCCGACAGCACCCACGGCAGCGGCGCCGCGTCCGTGTCCGCGGCGGCGGGTTCGGGCGCCTGCGCGGCCGGCGCCTCGGGCGCCTCCTGAAGGATGACGTGCGCGTTCGTGCCGGAGATGCCGAAGGCCGACACGCCCGCCCGGCGGGTGGCGGCGGCGTCCGCGGGCCAGTCGACGGGCTCGGTGAGCAGCCGCACGGCTCCCGACGTCCAGTCGACGTGCGGGGTGGGTTCGTCGACGTGCAGGGTCGCGGGCAGTGAGCCGTGGCGCATCGCCATGACCATCTTGATGACACCCGCGACCCCGGCGGCGCCCTGCGCGTGGCCGATGTTGGACTTGACCGAGCCGAGCCACAGCGGCCGGCCGGCCGGGCGGTCCTGGCCGTACGTCGCCAGCAGCGCTTCCGCCTCGATCGGGTCGCCGAGCCTGGTGCCCGTGCCGTGCGCCTCGACGGCGTCGACCTCGGAGGCCGCGAGCCCGGCGTTGGCGAGCGCCTGCCGGATGACGCGCTGCTGGGAGGGGCCGTTGGGCGCGCTCAGGCCGTTGCTGGCGCCGTCCTGGTTGACGGCGGAGCCGCGGACGACGGCCAGTACCCGGTGGCCGTTGCGGTGGGCGTCCGAGAGCCGTTCCAGCAGGACGAGTCCGGCGCCTTCGGAGAAGCCGGTGCCGTCCGCGGCGGCGGCGAAGGCCTTGCAGCGGGCGTCGGGGGCGAGGCCGCGCTGCCGGGAGAACTCGACGATGACGTTGGGCGTGGCCATCACCGTCACGCCGCCGGCGAGCGCGAGATCGCACTCCCCGGTGCGCAGCGCCTGCGCGGCCAGGTGGATCGCGACCAGCGACGACGAGCACGCGGTGTCCAGCGTGACGGCCGGTCCCTCCAGGCCCAGCGTGAAGGAGATCCGGCCGGAGACGACGCTGAGGGCGTTGCCGGTCAGGAGGAAGCCCTCGGCGTCCTTGTCGACCGGCGGTGTGCCGAAACCGGGCACGCCGGCCCCGGTGTAGACGCCGGTCGCGGTGCCCTTCAGGCTCGTGGGGTCGATGTGCGCGCGCTCCAGGAGCTCCCAGGCGGTCTCCAGCAGGACGCGCTGCTGCGGGTCCATCGCCGTGGCCTCGCGCGGGCTGATGCCGAAGAACTCCGCGTCGAACTGCCCGGCGCCCGCCAGGAAGCCGCCCTCACGGGCGTAACTGGTGCCGGAGTGGTCGGGGTCCGGGTGGTAGAGCCCGTCGAGGTCCCAGCCGCGGTCGGTGGGGAAGGGGCCGATCGCGTCACCGCGCGAGGCGACCAGGTCCCACAGCGCCTCGGGGGAGTCGATCCCGCCGGGGTAGCGGCAGGCCATGGCCACGATCGCGATCGGTTCGCGCGACCTCTCCTCGGTCTCCCGCAGCCGCTGCCTGACCTGGCCGAGGTCGAGGGTGACGCGCTTGAGGTACTGGCGCAGCTTGTCTTCGGTGGTCGTCGGCATCGGTTCCGCATCCCCTCAGGACGAGCCCAGTTGCTGGTCGATGAGCGCGAACATCTCGTCGTCCGACGCGGAGCCCAGGGCCTCCCCGTCGATGTCCGGCGCACCGGACGAACCGCCCTCCAGCCGGGAGAGCAGGGCGTGCAGCCGGCCGGCGATCGTCTCGCGGGCCCTCCCGTCGACCTCCCGGCCGCCGAGCGTCGCCTCCAGCCGGGCCAGGTCGCCGAGCACGGGCGCCAGCGGGTCGGCGGCGGCCGCCGCCTGCCCGTCCGGGGCGAGCTTGCCGTCGAGGAAGCGGGCGGTGCTCTCCGCGTCCGGGTAGTCGAAGACGAGCGCGGCCGGCAGCCGCAGCCCGGTCGCGGACGTGAGCCGGTTGCGCAGCTCGACCGCCGTGAGCGAGTCGAAGCCCAGCTCCTTGAAGGAGCTGTCGGTACGGACCGCCGCCGGGTCGCTGTGCCCGAGCACCGTCGCGGCGTGGGTGCGGACCAGCGCCACCAGCTCGCGCAGCCGATCGTCGGCCGGGAGCCGGCTGATCCGGTCCGCCCAGCCCGCGGACTCGGCAGTGGCCGCGGCCCTCCGCACCGGTGCTCCGGCCGCCGCGAGCCCCCGCAGCAGGGCGGGTGTCTCGGCGGCCGGGCGGCGGCCGAGGGCGCGCGGGTCGAGGTCCAGCGCGACGAGCGCGGGGTCGGTGTGCCGGAGGGCGGCGTCGAGGAGGAGCAGGGCCTTCTCCGTCGACAGCGGCGTCGTCCCGGAGCGGCTCATCCGGGCGTGGTCGGTGTCGCTGAGCTGCTGGGTCATCCCGCTCGCCGCGGCCCACAGCCCCCACGCGAGCGACGACGCCGGGCGCCCGGCGCGGTGCAGCCCGATCGCGAGGGCGTCGAGGTAGGCGTTGGCGGCGGCGTAGTTGGCCTGTCCTGGGCTGCCGAGGGTGCCGGCGGCGGAGGAGTAGACGGCGAAGAGGGC
>NZ_JBIRRA010000039.1:0-2581 GCF_044333485.1 Streptomyces sp. NPDC020983
GGTGATCAGGACGGTGCCGTCGGGGTCGAGTGGGGGTGGCACGGTCAGGACGATCTTGCCGGTGTGCCGGGCCTGGCTCATGTGGCGCAGTGCCTCGCGGGCGTCGGCCAGCGGCCAGGTCGTGACCGGGGGAGGGACGAGGGCGCCGTCGGCGAAGAGCCCCGCAAGCGTCGTCAGCATGCGGTGGACGTGGTCCAGTCCCGCGCGGGGGACCAGGTCGTAGAACTGGTAGTCGACGCCGGGGTAGGTGCCGGTGATCTCGTCCGTGCCGCGGATGTCGGTCTTGCCCATCTCGATGAAGCGGCCGCCGTCGCCGAGCAGCCGCAGCGAGGCGTCGGTGAAGTCCCCGGCGAGGCAGTTGAGGACGACGTCCACGCCGCGGCCCCCGGTGGCCTCCCGGAAGGCAATTTCGAAGTCGAGGTCGCGGGAGGAGGCGCGGTGCCGGGCGTCGATGCCCATCTCTTCCAGGACGGCGTGCTTGGCGGGGCTGGCGGTGGCGTAGACCTCGGCGCCGATGTGGCGGGCGATCTGCACGGCGGCCGTGCCCACCCCGCCCGTCGCCGCGTGGACGAGCACGGTGTCCCCCGCCCGCAGACGGCCGAGGTCGACCAGGCCGTACCAGGCGGTGAGGAAGGCGACGGGGATCGCGGCGGCCTGGATGTCGGTCCAGCCGGGCGGTACGGGCACCAGCGTGCGGGCGTCGGCGACCGTGACGGGGCCGAACGCCCCCTCGAACAGGCCGAAGACCCGCTCGCCCGGCGCCACCGACGTCACGTCGGGCGCGACCTCCAGCACCACGCCCGCACCCTCGCTGCCGCGGAAGACACCCTCGTCCGGGTACATCCCCAGCAGGATCAGCACGTCGCGGAAGTTGACGCCCGCCGCGCGCACACCGACCCGCACCTGCCCCGGCGCCAGCGGCTCCAGCACCTCCGGGCAGGACACGGCCGACACTCCCTCGGCCGTCCCGGAGCCGTCCGCGGCCAGCCGCCAGGCCCGTCCGTCCGGCGGCGCCGGCTCCGGCGGTGCGGCCCGTTCCAGCCGCGGTACGAGGACGTGCCCGCCCCGCACCGCCACCTGCGGCTCGTCGTGGGCCACCGCGCGGGCGACGGCGTCGAGCAGCGCGGCCGGGTCCGCCGCGTCGTCGAGGTCGCACAGGACGAAGCGGCCCGGCTCCTCCGCCTGCGCGCTGCGCAGCAGGCCCCACACCGCGGCGGCCGCCGGGTCGGGTACGGTCCCTTCCGCCGCCACGGCCCGGCGGGTCACCGCCACCAGCAGCGACTCCGCCAACCGCGGCTCGGCCAGCCACTGCTGGGTCAGCGTGAGCATCTGCGTCACGGCGTCCAGCGCGTCGGCCCCGGACCCGGGGCCGCCGGCCACCGGCGCGACCGCGGCCAGCACCGTCGCCGGGGGCGGGCCGGCGGCCGCGAGCAGCGCGGCCACGTCGGCGTGGCACGGGAGTGCGGACTGGAGCAGCGGCGCCTCCCCCAGCCAGGCCCAGCCGTCCGCCGCGGCCGGACCGGCCGTGCCGGACGGCTCGGGCAGCGGTGTCCAGGTCACCGCGAACAGCCCGTCCACCGGCCGCGTCCGTGTGCCGCGCAACTGCCGTGCGCTCGTCGGCCGTACGGTCACCGACTCGGCGCGCAGCACCGTGCCGCCCGCCGCGTCGGCCACCAGCAGGCGCAGACCGTGCTCCAGCGGCGTCAGCCGGACGCGGACGCGGGTGGCGCCGGTGGCGTGCAGGGTGACCCCGCTCCAGGCGAAGGGCAGCAGCACCTCCCCGTCGCCGCCGGGACCGGCGGGGCGGTCGAGGGCGAGCGGGTGCAGGGCGGCGTCCAGGAGCGCGGGGTGGAGGCCGAACCCGGCGGCGCCGCCGGGGGCCTGCTCGGGGAGCACCGCCTCGGCGAGCAGGTCGTCGCCCTGCCGCCAGGCGGCCACGAGGCCCTGGAAGGCCGGTCCGTAGCCGTAACCCGCCGCCTCGGCGCGGGCGTAGAAGCCGGCCGTCTCCACCGGTTCGGCGTCCGGCGGCGGCCATGTCCCGGCGGCTGCCGGTTCCGGCGCGGCCGCGGTCACCGGGGCGAGCCTGCCCGTCGCGTGGCAGGTCCAGGGCGAGTCGTCGCCGGAGGGACGGGAGTTCACCCGGATCGACCGGTGGCCCTGGGGGTCGGGGGCGTCGACGGCGATCTGGAGGCGGAGGGTGCCGGTGCCGGACAGGACGAGGGGGGTGTGCAGGGCGAGTTCGTCGACGCCGCCGCATCCCGCCTCGTCGGCGGCGCGCAGCGCCCACTCCACCAGGGCGGCGCCCGGCACCAGGGGAACGCCGGCCACCGCGTGGTCGTCCAGCCATCCCGCACTGCCCGCCGCCGGGAGGACGCCCGTCAGCACCAGTCCGCCGTCGGCGAGTTCGACGGCCGCACCGAGCTGCGCGTGCCCCACCGCCGCGAGTCCCGCCGCCGTCAGGTCGCCGGGGCCGCTGTCCGTGTCCAGCCAGTAGTGGTGGTGTTGGAAGGGGTAGGTGGGGAGGTCGGTGGTGGTGGGGGTGGGGTGTGGGGTCCAGGTGGGGGTGAGTCCGGTGGTGTGG
>NZ_JBIRRA010000040.1:0-2008 GCF_044333485.1 Streptomyces sp. NPDC020983
CCGCCGGTGATCAGGACGGTGCCGTCGGGGTCGAGTGGGGGTGGCACGGTCAGGACGATCTTGCCGGTGTGCCGGGCCTGGCTCATGTGGCGCAGCGCCTGCCGTGCCCGGGCCAGCGGCCAGACCGTGACCGGCGGCGGGGTGAGCGCCCCCTGCGCGAAGAGCCCGGCGAGCGTGTGCAGCATGGCGGCCGTCCGCGCCGGTCCCGCATGGCTCACCAGGTCGTACGCCTCGTAGCGGATGCCCGGGTGGGCCGCGGTGACCTGCTCGGGGTCGCGGATGTCGGTCTTGCCCATCTCCAGGAACCGGCCGCCGTCGCCGAGCAGCCGCAGCGAGGCGTCGGTGAAGTCCCCGGCGAGGCAGTTGAGGACGACGTCCACGCCGCGGCCCCCGGTGGCGTCCCGGAAGGCGGTCTCGAAGTCGAGGTCCCGGGAGGAGGCGCGGTGTTCGGCGTCGATGCCCATCTCTTCCAGGACGGCGTGCTTGGCGGGGCTGGCGGTGGCGTAGACCTCGGCGCCGATGTGGTGGGCGATCTGCACGGCGGCCGTGCCCACCCCGCCGGTGGCGGCGTGGACGAGGACGCGCTCGCCCGCGGTCAGCCCGCCCAGTTCCACCAGGCCGTACCACGCCGTCAGGAACGCGATCGGCACGGCGGCGGCCTGGGCGTCCGTCCAGCCGGGCGGTACGGGCACCAGCGTGCGGGCGTCGGCGACCGTGACGGGGCCGAACGCCCCCTCGAACAGGCCGAGCACCCGGTCCCCGGGTGCGACCGACGTCACGTCGGGCGCGGCCTCCAGCACCACCCCCGCGCCCTCGCCGCCCAGCCCCCGCCGGTCGGGCACGACGCCCAGCGTCACCATCACGTCGCGGAAGTTGACACCCGCCGCGCGCACACCGACCCGCACCTGCCCCGGCCCCAGCGGCTCCAGCGCCTCCGGTCGCTCCTCCGCCACCAGGTCGTCGACCGTGCCCGTCCGCTCCTCCGCCACCACGAGCTGCCAGGCCGGGGCCTTGACGGGCAGTGCGACACCGGCGGTCTCGTCCGCCCCCACCAGCCGCGGCACCAGGGCCGTACCTCCGCGAAGCGCCACCTGCCCCTCGTCCGCCGCGAACGCCGCGCCCAGCGCGGTGACGAGGCCGGGCGCCGGATCGGCGTCCAGGTCGAGGAGGGCGAAGCGGTCCGGGTGCTCGGTCTGGGCGCTGCGCACCAGTCCCCACACGGCCGCGGCGGCCGGATCGACGGTGCCGCCGCCGTGCGGTCCTTCCTCGCCGGGCGCCACCGCTGCGGTGCCGCCGCGCGTCACGACCACCAGCCGGGACCCGGCGAAGCGCGGCTCGGCCAGCCATTGCTGCGCCGCCGCCAGCACGTCCGCCGCCGGCCCGGCGTCGTCACCGTCCGCCCGGGGCGTGTGGCGCAGCACGACGGGCGGAACGGGCGCCCCGCCGTCCACGGCCGCGACGAGCGCGCCGAGATCCGCGTGGCGCGCGGCCCCGGGGAAAGCCTCGGCGTACGTCCCGTCGTCGCCGACGAGAACCCAGCCCTCGTCGGTGTCCGGTGCCGGGGTGGAGGGCGGCGGCAGCGGCGTCCAGCGCACGCGGTAGAGCCCGTCGCCCCGGCCCTGGGGGGCGAGCAGGCGGGCCGTGTCGACGGGGCGGCTGGTGAGGGCCTCGGCGGTGAGGACGGGACGCCCGGCGGCGTCGCTGAGGACGACGCGGTATTCGTCGTCGCCGCGCGGCGTGATGCGGACCCGCACGTCGGTGGCGCCCGGGGCGTGCAGGACGACGCCGCTCCAGCTGAAGGGGAGCCAGATCTCACCCGCCGGCTTGCCCGCGGTCGCGATGAGGGGGTGGAGGGCGGCGTCGAGGAGGGCGGGGTGGAGGGTGTGGGTGTGGGGGGTGGTGGTGGGGAGGGTGATGTCGGCGAGGAGGTCGTCGCCGTGGTGCCAGAGGGTGTGGAGGCCTTGGAAGGTGGGGCCGTAGTGGTAGCCGTGGGTGGTGGCGCGGTCGT
>NZ_JBIRRA010000041.1:0-1846 GCF_044333485.1 Streptomyces sp. NPDC020983
TCGTGACTGCGTGCCTTTTGAAGAATGAGCCTGCGAGTTTGCGGTGTGTTGCGAGGTTAACCCGTGTGGGGTAGCCGTAGCGAAAGCGAGTCCGAATAGGGCGTTTTAGTAGCACGCTCAAGACCCGAAGCGGAGTGATCTAGCCATGGGCAGGTTGAAGCGGCTGTAAGAGGTCGTGGAGGACCGAACCCACCAGGGTTGAAAACCTGGGGGATGACCTGTGGTTAGGGGTGAAAGGCCAATCAAACTCCGTGATAGCTGGTTCTCCCCGAAATGCATTTAGGTGCAGCGTCGTGTGTTTCTTGCCGGAGGTAGAGCACTGGATAGGCGATGGGCCCTACCGGGTTACTGACCTTAGCCAAACTCCGAATGCCGGTAAGTGAGAGCGCGGCAGTGAGACTGTGGGGGATAAGCTCCATGGTCGAGAGGGAAACAGCCCAGAGCATCGACTAAGGCCCCTAAGCGTGCGCTAAGTGGGAAAGGATGTGGAGTCGCAGAGACAACCAGGAGGTTGGCTTAGAAGCAGCCACCCTTGAAAGAGTGCGTAATAGCTCACTGGTCAAGTGATTCCGCGCCGACAATGTAGCGGGGCTCAAGCGTACCGCCGAAGTCGTGTCATTGCAGCAATACTCCTAACGGGGGCTGTGATGGGTAGGGGAGCGTCGTGTGCCGGGTGAAGCCGCGCCGGAAGGCAGTGGTGGACGGTTCACGAGTGAGAATGCAGGCATGAGTAGCGATACAAGAGTGGGAAACTCTTGCGCCGATTGACTAAGGGTTCCTGGGTCAAGCTGATCTGCCCAGGGTAAGTCGGGACCTAAGGCGAGGCCGACAGGCGTAGTCGATGGACAACCGGTTGATATTCCGGTACCCGCTGTAAAGCGCCCAATGCTGAACGGAGCGATGCTAAGTCCGTGAAGCCGCCCCTGATCTCTTCGGAGTGAGGGGGAGTGGTGGAGCCGACGAACCAGAGTCTTAGTAGGTAAGTGATGGGGTGACGCAGGAAGGTAGTCCAGCCCGGGCGGTGGTTGTCCCGGGGTAAGGGTGTAGGACGTCATCCAGGTAAATCCGGGTGGCACATAGTCTGAGACCTGATGCCGAGCCGATTGTGGTGAAGTGGATGATCCTATGCTGTCGAGAAAAGCCTCTAGCGAGTTTTACGGCGGCCCGTACCCTAAACCGACTCAGGTGGTCAGGTAGAGAATACCGAGGCGTTCGGGTGAACTATGGTTAAGGAACTCGGCAAAATGCCCCCGTAACTTCGGGAGAAGGGGGGCCATGTCTGGTGATCCAACGTGCTTGGTGAGCTGGGTGTGGCCGCAGAGACCAGCGAGAAGCGACTGTTTACTAAAAACACAGGTCCGTGCGAAGCCGTAAGGCGATGTATACGGACTGACGCCTGCCCGGTGCTGGAACGTTAAGGGGACCGGTTAGTTCTGCTTCGGCAGGGCGAAGCTGAGAACTTAAGCGCCAGTAAACGGCGGTGGTAACTATAACCATCCTAAGGTAGCGAAATTCCTTGTCGGGTAAGTTCCGACCTGCACGAATGGCGTAACGACTTCTCGACTGTCTCAACCATAGGCCCGGTGAAATTGCACTACGAGTAAAGATGCTCGTTTCGCGCAGCAGGACGGAAAGACCCCGGGACCTTCACTATAGCTTGATATTGGTGTTCGGTTCGGCTTGTGTAGGATAGGTGGGAGACTGTGAAGCGGTGGCGCCAGCCATTGTGGAGTCGTCGTTGAAATACCACTCTGGTCGTGCTGGATGTCTAACCTCGGTCCGTGATCCGGATCAGGGACAGTGTCTGGTGGGTAGTTTAACTGGGGCGGTTGCCTCCTAAAGGGTA
>NZ_JBIRRA010000043.1:0-1609 GCF_044333485.1 Streptomyces sp. NPDC020983
TCGGCGATCTCCCACAGGCCGTCCGGAACTATCCAACTCCACGTACCCCGCCCCATGCACAGCCCAACGAACGATCACCACATAGGACACGGTCTTAGACGCCGTTTCTTTTGGCCTGAGTGGTCGTTGAGCAGGGCATGGCAGACCTGGTCCAGCGGCTGGTGCCGGACGAGTTGTGGGATCTGTTTCGGCGGGTGGTGCCTCCCACGGAGGTCATACGTCCTCAGGGCGGAGGCCGACGGCGGGCAGGTGACCGGGAGGCGCTGGCGGCGATCATCTTCGTGGCGACGTCGGGTTGTACGTGGCGGCAGCTCCCGCCGGTGTTCGGCCCTGCGTGGCCTACGGTCTATAGGCGCTTTGCGCAGTGGAGCCGGGACCGGGTGTGGGCCAGGCTGCATCGTGTCATCCTCGACGAACTCGGTGCCCGTGGTGAGCTGGACTGGTCCCGATGTGCGATCGACTCCGTAAGCGTCCGGGCCACAAAGGGGGGCCTCTGACGGGACCGAATCCGACCGATCGCGGCAAACCCGGATCGAAGATTCACCTGATCACCGACCGGAACGGGCTGCCCCTGTCGCTCGGGATCTCAGGCGCCAACCTGCACGACAGCCAGGGTCTGCAGCCACTCGTGCGCGGCATCCCGCCCATCCGCTCCCATCACGGCCCGCGCCGAAGGCCGCCCGGAAAGCTGCACGGCGACAAGGGATACGACTACGACCACCTGCGCCGATGGCTCCGCACCCGCGGCATACGCCACCGCATCGCCCGCAAGAGCATCGAGTCCTCCCAGCGGCTCGGCCGTCACCGCTGGGTAGTGGAACGCACCGTGTCCTGGCTGGCCGGCTGCCGCAGGCTCCACCGCCGCTACGAACGCAAAGCCGAGCACTTCCTCGCCTTCGTCGGCATAGCAGCAGCCCTCATCTGCCACCGCCGCCTCGCCTCGCGCCCGCCCGTACTAGCCTCCCAGCGTGACCAGTGAAGCTGTCGTGTGGCACCGGCTCGCCGCTCTGCTTCCGCCCGAAGACGCCCGGGAAGTGCTGGATTTCTGGGGGATCGGCGAACAGGAAGGCGGCCTCGGGCTGCTCGTTACTGCTCTGCTGCAGCACCAGGTGGCCATAGATGACAACACCCGGGCCGAGATCGCTGTGCTCGGCGAAGCCTGGGGAATGTGGCCCCTGCCGCTGGCGCCGCTTCTCTCCCAGTGCCCCGGCAAGGGAACCGCATCAGCCCTCAAGCTGATCGAAGACAGGGCCAGAACACCATTGCCCGGAACCGCAGTCGGCCTGCCCGATCGCCTCCTCCTGATTCCCTGGATCAGGTGCACAGCCTGTGGTCGGGCTCTGGCACGAGCCCACACCCGCGAGCCCTGGGGCGACCTGTCCTACACCCCCGAGCAGTACGTCATCCTGGACGCTGAGCAGGGCGTCGCCCTACAGGTCCTCCCCCACGGAAGCGGCTGGGACGCGCTGACGGCACTCAGCACCTCGTGCGAGAGGCAACCATAAGAAACGACGTCTTAGACCGTGTCCTATGTGGTGATCGTTCGTTGGGCTGTGCATGGGGCGGGGTACGTGGAGTTGGATAGTTCCGGACGGCCTGTGGGAGATCG
>NZ_JBIRRA010000044.1:0-1218 GCF_044333485.1 Streptomyces sp. NPDC020983
ACAGGCCGCGTGCCAGGCGGTAGTAGGCCTGGTTCCAGCGGATCTCGTTGGCGAACTGCCGCGGGGTGGTAGCGGCGTCGATCAGGAGGAGCTCGGTACCCAGGATGTCGGCGAGGTCGGTGAGCTCCTCCGCACCGACCGCGGTGGACAGCACCGTGTGATGCGGCCCGCCCGCCGTCAGCCACGCCTCGGTCGAGGTCCGAAGATCAGGCTCCGGACGCCACACCGCACGCGCCACCGGAAGCGCCGGCAACGGCTCCACCGGAGCCACCACCTCGATGGTGTTGGCCACCAGACGGAAACGGTCACCCATGTCCGCCAGCCCCACCACCACACCAGGACCACCCGCCGCGTCGAACACCAGCCGCACAGGATCCTCACGCCCACCGAT
This sequence comes from Streptomyces sp. NPDC020983, assembly GCF_044333485.1. Classification (NCBI taxonomy): domain Bacteria; kingdom Bacillati; phylum Actinomycetota; class Actinomycetes; order Kitasatosporales; family Streptomycetaceae; genus Streptomyces; species Streptomyces sp. NPDC020983. Next base: position 392 of record NZ_JBIRRA010000044.1, read on the forward strand.
CCCCAGCGGATGCACCTCACAACTCGGCCGCCCCACCGCAATACTCGGACACACCTCCAGCATGTGCGCCCCCAGGATCAACTCCTCACCCGGCACCAGATGGTAGGTGTAGTCCTCCATGAAACTCGTACCACCCGGCAACCCCGCAGCCATCGCCTTGACCGTCGCCACCAACGTCGCGGTCTTCCAGTCCCCCTCACCACCAAAACCGTAACCGTCAGCCATCAAACGCTGCACCGCAAGCCCCGGCAACTGCCGAAGCCCCCCCAGATCCTCGAAATTCGTGGTGAACGCACCAAACCCCCCCTCCACCAAAAACGCCCGCAACCCCGCCTCGATCCGCGCCGCATACCGCAACGCACCATGCCGCTCCCCCCCAGCAACAAGCTCAGGAGCAAGCCGATACACCTCCGCATACTCCTCCACCAACTCACCCACCACCCCCTCCCCCACCGCATCCACCGCAGCCACCAGATCATTGACCCCATAGGTGTTCACCGACACCCCGAACCGCAACTGCGCCTCGACCTTGTCCCCCTCCGTCACCGCCACATCACGCATGTTGTCCCCGAAACGCGCCACCCGCAGCGACCGCAACACCGCAGCACCCACCGCCGCACGCATCCACGCATGAATCCGCTCCCCCACCACCGGATCCGACACATGACCGGCCACCGTCTTGCGCGCCACACCCAACCGCGACTGCACAAACCCGAACTCCCGGTCACCATGAGCAGCCTGGTTCAGATTCATGAAATCCATGTCGATACTCGACCACGGCAACTCCACATTCGCCTGCGTGTGCAAATGCAGCAACGGCTTACGCA
>NZ_JBIRRA010000045.1:0-1042 GCF_044333485.1 Streptomyces sp. NPDC020983
GGGTGAGGTCGGGGCGGTGGAGGTAGCCGTCGGCGAGTCCGGGGCCGCTGATGTGGAGTTCGCCGGGGGTGCCGGGGGGGACGGGTTCGTTGTGGGGGCCGTGGAGGGTGATGCGGGTGTTGGCGATGGGGTGGCCGATGGGGGGTTGTCCGGGGGTGGGGTGGGTGTGGGGTTCGGTGAGTTCGGCGGTGGTGGCGATGACGGTGGCTTCGGTGGGGCCGTAGGTGTTGAGCAGGCGGATGCGGTTGCCGAAGTGGTGGTGCCAGCGGGTGAGGGCGGTTTGGTGGGCTTGTTCGCCGCCGAGGATGACCAGGCGGAGGGTGTCGGGCCAGGGGATGTGGTCGATGTCGTCGACGAGGTGGTGCCAGTAGGCGGTGGGCAGGTCGAGGACGGTGGTGTGGTGGAGGTGGTCGGTGAGGGTGAGGGGGCCGTCGGGGAGGAGGTCGATGCGGGCGCCGGAGGCGAGGGCGGGGAAGATTTCTTCGATGTGGGTGTCGAAGCTGTGGGAGGCGAATTGGATGATGCGGTCGTGGGGGGTGAGTTGGTAGTGGTGGCGCATGAAGGTGATGCGGGTGGCCAGGGCGGTGTGGCTGACGGTGACGCCTTTGGGGGTGCCGGTGGAGCCTGAGGTGTAGATGACGTAGGCGGCGTCGGTGGTGGTGGTGCCGGGGTGGTGCTGGGGTCCGTCGGGGGTCAGGACGAGGGCGGCGCCGGCGTCGTGGGTCATGTAGTCGAGGCGTTGCTGGGGGTAGTCGGGGTCGAGGGGGAGGTAGGCGCTGGCGGCGTGCCAGGTGGCGAGCATGGCGGTGATGGTGTCGGGGGTGCGGCCCAGGCGGATGCCGATGATGCGGTGGTGGGGGAGGGTGGTGGCCAGTTCGCGGGCGCGGGCGTCGAGTTGGGCGTAGGTGAGGTGGTGGTTGCCGCTGGTGACGGCGATGGCGTCGGGGCGGGTGCGGACCTGTTCGGCGAACTGGTCGAGGAAGGTGGGGGTGTGGGTGAGGGCTGGGCCGTCGAGGGCGGTGGGGTCGGTGGGGGTCAGGAG